>CAKVEP010000005.1 GCA_934729465.1 uncultured Eubacteriales bacterium
TTGTCAACACTATTTTTTATCTTCAGACATTGAAATACTTTTATCTTAATCACCAATAAATTTTTATGTATATTTTATATCTTTAAATGTCTTCTAAATGTCTTCAAAAGCCAAAATCGCCAAAGCACTTTCAGACTAAAATCCCTCAGTCCCGTTCTTTGGCTAATTTTATGCGATGTTATTTTTAATATCTTCGAGTGTAATTGGAGTCGAACTGCGGTATTTATTCATAACATTTTCGAATTTTTGTGTGTTTAAATTAAAAATATCACAAAGTATCATATCCATTAATATTGGTTCCTTTCCGGGGTGATTCTCAACATCTCCACATTCCCGGTAAATACTATTCTCAAATCTAAACATTGGTATAAGAGAAAATATTTTATATAAAGGAGACCTTTCTTTAAAATTTATAATTTACATATTACTATTTAGATAAAATTTTGTAAAACTTATGTTATTTTAATATTTATACTTGACATTCATTTTATAATCATATAAAATTATGCTCAAGTATTCATATTTTTGTTGATTAACGCCATATCAACGGAAATTATTAATATTTTTATTTTGAAAGGAATGATATTATGGCAGAAAATGAAATTTTTCGTAAAACTTCTTTAGAAAGGATATCTTCTCCGGAAAAGTTAAATGAGTATATAAAAATAACTAATCCGAGCCTTATAGCTATACTGGTTGCTATATTTGCTATTTTGGCAGCTTGTTGCTCTTGGATATTTTCCGGCAATATTCCTAAGTATATGGATATTACAGGAGTAGCTGTTACCAAAAGCGACGGAAATCAATACATATACAGCTATGTACCAATTTCAAGTGCTAAACGTATGGCTGAGGGCATGGAAGCTCAAATATCCCCTGACTATGCTTCAAGAGAAGAATACGGATACAAGCAAGGTACAATAATAAAAGTAGGCAAAGAAATATCTACATATGAAGACTTGGAAAACAATTTTTCAAATCCAAGTATAGTAACTCCTATTTTGCCAACCGATGGTTCAAATTTCGTTGAGATAGTTATTGACCAAGGAAAATGGTCTAACGAAAAAGGGGAAAGTATTGATATAACCGATGGTTCAACATGTAATGTTTCTGTTGTTATAGGCGAACAAAAACCTTACAAACTTATTTTTAATAATTAAGAGGAGGAGGATTTTATGCATAAATTTGCTAAAAAGGTACCTGTTATCATGCAAATGGAAGCTCTCGAATGTGGAGCTGCATGTCTGTGTATGATAGCGGCTTACTACAAAAAATGGATACCTCTGACTCAAGTACGTTCCGATTGCGGTGTTTCAAGAAACGGAAGCGTTGCTAAAAATATATTGTGCGCCGGAAGAGCTTATGGATTTGAGGCAGGAGGATACAAAATGGAACCTGCCGATTTACAAAATTTAACTCTCCCTGCTATACTTCACTGGGATTTTAACCACTTTGTTGTGTTATGCGGAATGGATTTGAAAAAAGGTAAATTCGTTATTAACGACCCCGCAAGAGGAAGAGTTACAGTAAATATGGATGAATTCGACAGGTCTTTTACCGGTATAGTTTTGTCTTTCGTACCGGGGGAAAACTTTAAACCCGAAGGTAAGCCTAAAAGTGTTTGGAGTTTTGCAAAGAAATGTATGAAAGGGGCTATACTTCCTTTTTTACTCGCTGTAATAATCAGTATAGTAGGCACCGCAACCAGTATCATTTCACCTATATCTAGCAAGGTGTTTATTGATAATATTCTTTCTGGTAAAAACCCGGAATGGTTAATGCCGTTTTTAGGAATAATGCTGATAGTACTTTTCTTACAAGTCTTAATAGGAATCATAAACTCAATATACTGGCTAAAAATAGAAGGTAAATTTGCGGTATCGTCGAGTGCGGAATTTATGTGGCACACTCTAAGACTTCCCATAGATTTCTTCTCCCAAAGATACATAGACGATATATCCGCACGTCAAAACTCAAACGCCGACATAGCCTTAACTTTAATAAATAAGATTGCTCCTATATTTGTTAATGTGGCATCTCTTATATTTTATCTCTTTATAATGATTAACTACAGTTGGCAGTTAACCCTTATAGGCGTATTTACAACTATATTTGATATGTTTATAGTAAAATACACATCTGAAAAGTTACTTAACTTTCAAAGGACAAGTATACCTAACCAAAGTAAGCTAGCAAACGTTACGTTTTCCGGTATCCAGATGATAGAAACAATTAAGTCTACCGGAGCTGAAAACGGATACTTCGAACGTTGGGCAGGATATTATGCAAAGCAAAACAACTCTAATACTCAAATGGCTAATTTCTCGCTTTATTTTGGTATGATACCAAGCTTTTTACATCAAATTGCTTCTACTGTGTTACTTTTGTCGGGTGTATATATGATTATGGACGGCAGCTTTACAATTGGTATGCTTACTGCGTTTAACGGATTTTTGTCATCATTTCTATCTCCTATATCAGACCTTATGGACGTTTACCAAAGTTTCGTTCAGATGAAAAACGACATCGACAGAATCGAAGATGTTATGGAATGTCCAACAGACGTAAATGAAGACGTTAAATCAAACAAAGAAGAAGACAAATTAACAGGAAACCTTCAAATAAACAATATTACATTCGGATATAGTAAATTAGCTCCCCCGCTAATAGAAAACTTTTCCCTTTCTTTAAAACCCGGTTCATCCGTGGCACTTGTTGGCGGTAGTGGTAGCGGTAAGTCAACAATAGCTAAGCTCATAATGGGGCTATACAACGTTTGGGATGGTGAAATTTTATTTGATGGCAAAAAAAGAAACGAAATTGACAATTACAAATTTCACAGTTCAATATCAATGGTTGACCAAGATAAAATATTATTTAACGACACCATTAAAAACAATATAAAAATGTGGGACGAATCCATAGAAGATTTTGCTATGATTTTAGCTGCAAGAGATGCTGATATTCATGAAGCTATAATTAAGCGCCCGGACGGATATAACCACGTTATAAGAGAAGGCGGCAAAGACTTTTCAGGTGGACAATGTCAAAGAATGGAAATAGCAAGAGTTTTAGCCCAAGAGCCAACAATAATAATCTTAGACGAAGCAACTTCTGCTTTGGACGCTAAAACAGAATGTACTGTTATGAATAACATACGTAAATTAGGATGTACATGTATAGTTGTGGCTCATAGGCTGTCTACAATCCGTGACTGCGATGAAATCATAGTTTTAGATAAGGGACAAGTGGTTGAACGTGGTACTCACGATGAATTGATGAAAAACGGAAAAAAATATGCCGAACTCGTTACTACTGAATAATTTAGGAGGTGAAATTTAATGGATTATAGTTTTTTTGAAAATCAAATAAATAAACGTAGAAGATACGACGATGAGATGTTTAAGGACGCATTTTCTGATTTGCTATCTATACTCGGAATAGACGGACCAAAGGCTGTTACTCAAGCCAAAACCGCTTTAACTCAAATTCTCAAATATCTGAATTTGCCGATACCTGAAATTCCTGAAAATGTTACGGAAGTGGAAGCTCAACTTGAGTATATGCTAAAGCCTTCAGGAACAATGAAAAGAAGAGTAGAATTGCTTGGAGAGTGGTGGAAAGACTGTACAGGTTGTCTTTTAGGCAGCACAAAAGATGGTAATGTTGTTGCCATTATACCAAGTAAGTGGTCTGGGTATGAATACCGCGACACTAATGGAAAAATTGTTAAAGTAAACAAAGAAACAGCTAAAAATTTAAATGTTGATGCGTTTTGTTTTTATAGGTCGTTCCCTATGAAAAAGTTAAAAATAAAAGACCTTCTTGTGTTTATGTTTAAAAGTCTTTCCAGAATGGACATTGTTTTCATTTTATCTGCAACGCTTATAGTACAGCTTCTTGCAATGTTAACTCCTTACACAAACCAAATTATAATGAATATATTAATTCCATCCGGTTCTAAAAGTCTTATCGCTCCGGTAGCTTCATTATTAATGGGAATTGCCGTAGGAAGTTCTCTTATCAAAGTCACACAAAGTATAATTTTAAATAGGTTTAGCAGTAAACTTAATTTGTCTGTTAACAGCGCTTTGATGATAAGAATATTTAATCTTCCGGTAAATTTCTTTAAGGAGTACAATTCCGCAGAACTTGCCAACAGAATGGGATATATTACTCAGCTTTGTCAGTTGCTTGCGAATGCTATTCTTTCAACTGGTCTTTCAACCGTGTTTTCGTTAGGATTTATATTCCAGATGCATCAATACGCTCCCACGCTGGTTGTTCCGGGTATGATTATAATTTCCGTAACTATACTATTCTTAGTATTAGGAACAATAGTGAAACAGCAGATAAATAAAAAATCTATCGAGCTAACGCCTAAACTTAGTGCTTTAACCCACTCATTATTTGGAGGTATACAAAAAATAAAAGTGGCGGGAGCTGAAAAAAGAGCTTTTGCAAAGTGGGCAGAACAGTACTCTGAGGTTGAAAAACTTACATATTCTCCCCCTATGTTTTTAAAATCTTACAGTGTAATAAGTACTGTAATATCTTCACTTGGAATGATTGCAATTTATTATGTGGCAGCTACTTCTAAAGTTCCAATTGCAAACTATACCAGTTTCTATTCAGCTTATGGTTCTGTAGCGTCGGCTCTTTTAACTCTTAGTAATGTGGCTTTAAACATAGCTAACCTTGGTCCGATTTTAGACATGATTAAACCTATCATGGAGGCTGAGCCCGAAATTGACGACGGAAGAAAAATTGTTACTTCCTTATCAGGTAATATTGAAGTAAATAACGTTACTTTTAGATATGGCGATGGTCCTGTTATCCTTAATGACATAAGCCTTAAAATCAAAAAAGGCGAATATGTTGCAATAGTCGGTAAAACAGGGTGCGGAAAATCTACCCTTTTAAGACTTTTACTCGGATTTGAAACTCCTGAAAAGGGCGGTATATACTACAATGGTCGAGACCTTAACACTTTAGACCTTAGAAGTGTTAGACAAAAAATTGGAGTTGTAATGCAAAACGGTTCGTTATTCCCCGGAGATATATTCTCAAATATAGTTGTTACAGCTCCGTGGAAAACCCTCAACGACGCTTGGGAAGCTGCAAAACTTGCCGGAATAGACGAAGATATAAAAGCTATGCCTATGAATATGAGTACTTTAATTTCAGAAGGTGCCGGAGGAATATCCGGAGGTCAAAAACAAAGAATCATGATTGCCAGAGCTATAATCGGCAGACCATCAATTTTGTTTTTCGACGAGGCCACCTCAGCTTTGGACAACATTACTCAAAGTCACGTTGCAAACAGTATAGCATCACTTAATTGTACAAGGCTTGTTATTGCTCATAGGTTGTCAACTATCAAGCACTGCGATAGAATTATAGTGCTAGACGATGGCAAAATAGCAGAGGAAGGCAACTATGAAGAACTTATGTCTAAGAAGGGAATATTCTACGAATTGGCTATTCGTCAGGTAGCTGAATAAAACAAATTACAAAGCACCATAAATATAAATGGTGCTTTATTTTATTATAATTTAATTTTACTATATAAATAATATTTGACATATTAAATATTTTAATTTTATAACTCTTTTTAAAAAACTATAGATTACTTGACAATTTTATTCACATATTGTATAATTTATTATAAGTATTTTTAATAAAAAGGAGAGATAAAGTTGACAATAGACATTCCAAAAGAGAAATATTATCAATGGAAACAGGCTTACAAGGCTTGTAAAAAGCAATCAAGCGTTGCAATAAAAGACTTATATGATACTTACTTCTTAGGGTACATACGTGATGAATATACTAAAACGTTTAAAGAGGTGATAGAAAATACGGCAACAAAAAAGTCCGAAATAAGCTTAAATGATTTTCAAACTTTTCTAAATAATGTAATTACTCGCTCCAATAAGTACCTACAGGATGAAAAAAAGTGGTCTCCATTTTATAAGAAAAAACGTCAACAAGCAGTAAACTACCTTATAGTAGCAAGTCAAAACTTAAATAATTATATTAACGACGCTCTTAAAAAAGAAAAAATGGACCCTCTACTTAGCTCTGAAGTATTAGATATAATTGAAGGTATGAAGGTTAGCGAAACTAAAATTAGTATACAAAGAAAAATGAAATGTTTACCTTTTGTATTGGATGTCCCGTGGCTTCCATATACTGAGAGTACAACCTTAAGAGTATACATCATCCTTAAAGGCGAAGGAAACTTGCTTAGCAAATTAAATAATCAGGTTGATTTGGCAAATTATGAATTTGCTAATGGGACAAAGTACACTGACAAAAATTTTAAATCCAGAAAATTTTATAAAATCGCCTCAAACTCCGTTCAACCGCTTCTTTCTAACCTTGTTGGAAAACTTTCTGTTGATATATATTTGTCTCCAAATGACATTGGAAGTAAATTACTTAAAAAATGCGTTTCATTTGATAGTGAACAGGTTTTAAAATATACAGATTTATAACTTTAAAGGAGGACACACTATACAAATATCTATCAAAATAATTCGTATACTCAAAAACCGAAATTAAAAATCTACGCTTAAAAAACGCTCTTTAAGAAGACGAACAATCCTTCTTAAAGGGTACTTTTGTTTATTACACAATAAAAAATTTTTGTTTCTCACATAATAAAAGATATATGCAGTAATTACAAACTACATATATCTTTATTTTTTATAATTTTATTTTCCAATTATCATCAGTTATTATGGCATCGCTTCCCGAATTTTCTTTAATCATAGATTGTCTATCTTTTATGGCGTTTAAATAGCGTGTTCCAAGATACTGCTTTATATCACCATCTTCTTCCAGACCATGCAATGAATTTGTTAAATTTTTAAAGAACAGTTTTGCGTTGGATATTAAAACTTTAGCATTACTGTTTCTAAAATTCTTACTTAAAAATCTTTCATCGCCTTCCTCTATCTTTTTTTGGGCTTGCTGAACCAAGTTTGCTTGTTTACCGCTCATAACCTTAGTATTCTTAGCGATACACATTATTATAATTCTGTATTTTGCACGTAAATATCTCCAACATTCTTGAACTTCGTTAAAATCATTAAAGTTTATATCGTCGATATTATCTACATTATATTTATCACCAACATCAGATTTAACGTTTTCATTGCTGATATTCTGATTATCATTACTTTGATTTTCATTTGACTTCATAGTCTGAAAATTTTTCTGATTTTCACTTAAAGTATTTTTCAAATCTTTTATCTCATTCGAGTGAGGATTATCTTCTTGGTTAGGAAATACTTCATAGGCAGTGAAATATTCACTGAAAACATCCATAAATAAATTCAAATCAACTTTTTTGTTTTTCATGAACTGTATCCAAAATTTAGGAGTCAAATTGAAAGTTTTCGATAAAATTAGGAATTTTAAATAAACAGGACTTGTTGCTAAATCTTTAGGCGGCACATTCAAAAAACTAGAAATAAATTTAAGGTCTTCACCTTTAATTGAGGTACCATCTCTATAGCTGTTAAGAATAGCTTTTGACATATAATCACTAATAATTTTAGGATACTCATAATCACTCTTAAGTTCAGGCGGTTCATGGTCACTCTTAAGTTCAGGCGGTTCGTGGTCACTCTTAAGTTCAGGTGGTTCATGGTCGCTCTTAAGCTCAGGTGGCTCGTGGTCGCTCTTAAGCTCAGGTGGTTCATGGTCGCTCTTAAGCTCAGGTGGTTCATGGTCACTCTTAAGCTCAGGTGGTTCATGGTCACTCTTAAGCTCAGGCGGTTCATGGTCACTCTTAAGCTCAGGCGGATTATAGTCACTAACGATTGGCGGCGGATTATCATTACCACCGTTTTGTTGAGCTTCATTTTTTGAAGCCTCAGAGTTACCTTCTTCCTCTTCCTCTTGGTCCTCACCTTCGTCCTCTGTTTCACCACTAATCGAATCAATAATTTTTGTTTCTCCAGGCGTTTCTTTAGGCTTAGCCATTAAACAAATTAACCCCATTATTTTGAGCTTGTCGCTGTCGCTTAAAGAACTTTCGTTTGTTTGGTTATCAGGATTATTCGAAAGCTCTTTTTCCAGTTGATTGCGATATTTGGTTAAATATCTAAAACAATATGTATCCACCAAATCAATATATCTTTTCTCTGCGAAATATGTTGGATAAAGCTTTCCTAAAAGCTCTTTTCTATACATATTTTTATATTTTTCTTGTTTTTCCTCCGCCTTTTTTTCATCCTCGTCTCGTTTTTTACCTTTACTAGTTTCAGAAGGTTGAGTTTCCTTGGGTGTTGTTATCGCAGAGTCTATGGTTGAAGAAGCCTTTTGTTGGGTATTTTTAGCTGCTTGAGTTGCAGAAGCTCTAAAAGAGTCTTGGATTTCGTCTAATTCTTCTTGAACTTTACCATCTGATGGAAACATATATTCACTTTTAAGTTTATGATCAGCTTCACTTTTAATTATACCCGTCTTATTAAGTCTGGTCCAAAATTCTTTTTCTCCTTTCGACCCTAAGTCTCTAGATATTTTTGTTTGATAATTTTTTATATCACTTCCTCTAAATGATTCAAATAGATCTTCAAGTTGTTCGAACATTGACTCATAGTTTTCTCCTACCTTGTCGTTACTTTTAGACTGTTTAAGTTGTTCGAAAATATTTCTTTCATCAGCTTTTTTCGCCAAATCTTTATAAATTTTATCAACTTTGTTATCATCTTTCGCTTCACTTAAAATAAAATGACATAACTCAATTTTAAATAAAAACTCAGCAGGAAATTTCCATCTTTCTTTATCTTCTTGATCTTGATCCCCTTCCTTTTTGCTTTTTTTCGTACTCCAGCCTTCTTCAGCATTTTTTCCTAGTCTCTTTTCAAAATCTAATTGTAGCTTAATATGCTCTAAAACCTCTGGAACTACAATCGGATTTTTTATATCTCCGCCTGCGCAAACCTCCGCCAAGCGGTTATTTATCTCAACTTGAAGTTTTTTAGGATTCAAACAATATTCATCAATCTTTTTTTCATCTGCTGAAACGGCTTGTCTAATAATCGCAATCGACATTCCTATATCGCCTGCCGCAATTCTAGCCTCTCTAATTAATTCTTTGAATTGATCATCCCCTGAAATGTCTAATTTTTCTAAGGCGTCAATTATGTTTAAAAGACTAGTATCTTTAGTTAAGTTTCTTTGTTTCAGCTTTTCCTCGGCATTGGTTGCCTCAAATTTATACCAAGTAAAAGAACCCGGAAGTGAAGGAACTTGTATTTTCGAGATGATAGTTGGAGATATCCCCAAGGCTAAGCAAAAATCAACGAGCCTCTTTTCTACGGAGTTAAAATCATCTATAATACTGCTATCTTTTGCAGGTTTGACATATTCTTTATATTGTTTTTCAATAATCTTCTTATAACTTTTAACTTGCTTAACTACAGCATTATAGACTTCCACAGCTTCTTTATGCTCTCCTTTGGTCGATTTTATTGTTTCTTTTATAGATTTAATTGTAGCCTTGCTTAAATCAAGTTTTTTAGCATCATCAAGTTTCTTTTGGTTTTGGTCAATAATTTTTTGCTTTTCATCGACGGCATCTTTATATTCTTTTACTGTATCATTAAATTTATTATCTAATAATTGTTTAACTTTTTCAACTTTGTTAATGGCATTTAAAAAACTTCTTTTATCATCCACCTCTAGCCCTAGCCTTGCAAGCAAGGAACCGTCTTCCCTTTTTTTAATTTCCTGCCCCTCATAATTATATACACTAACAAGTTTGCTAAAATTTACTGCTTCTTCGTTTATTTCTGCTTCTGGATCTACGATTGGAAATTGTCTTTCAAATTCTTCAATGAATTCTTTTTGATTAGCTAATTCAAAAATTTCTTGTTGAGCTGTTTCATCAGGTTGAGTTTCGTTACTTTCTTGATTTACTGTGCTTTTTGTACCATCAGAGTCCTCAAGCTGAGTTCCATTTGATTTTTCTTGGCTAGCCCATTCTTCATCTTCATCGTCTGGTTCTTCATCATCTTCGCTAAATTCTGCTTTTTGTCGAGCTTCCTCCTCTTGGGTAGCTTCAATATCTCCAAATTCACCAATTAAACCGTTGATATTTTTAGCAACGTTTGAACCAAATGGTTCAAAATCAGATTCTGTTTCTTCTTTATTCTCACCTTCGTCGCCGAAGAAATTACCATTATCTGTTTCAGAATCATAAGTATCTGAATCTGAGTTTGGATCATCGTCATCCTCGCCTAAGTCTGTGGAAGAATCAAAATCATAGGGTTCTAAATCAGGTTCTTCATTTTCATTCTCTTCGTCATCTGCTTTTAAAAAATTTTTTCCGAATTTTTTTTTGATACTTTTCCATATATTCATAAACTATCTCACCTCCATTAATTTATCTCAATGCCTCTGACGCAACAAGTGCCGTTACCGTCGCTATTTCTTCAGCACGGTCCCAAGCCGTTTTAAGAGCTGACACCGGAGAATTATCTGGTGCAGGTATAAGAAACATTTTTACACGAGCAGTTCCTTTTAAGGGAGTTCCCCATCTGGAAAAACACGAAATATTTATAGAAACATCTTGTAAAATTCCAAACACGTCTATCCCGCTACCCCAAACAAACCTCGCAACATATCTCAGGTTAGTTTCTGTAGGACTTGTCACATAATATCTAAGGTCTTGAAATATGAAAGCTCTCTCATCCAAAATAGACGTTCCAATTAAAGGAATTGAGTCGTTAGCTGTTTGAGCCATGTATTCATCATACACATCTAAAGTTAACTCTACTTCAAAATTATCTGATTTTTTCCCGGTTATTCTAAAAGTTCCCTTTGGATTTGCTCCTGCCGTTTCACTAATAGTTTGAATTCGTTCAACTGTGTTGGCAGCCTCCATTTCCATAAAATTAGGGTTAACCTGAACTGGTAGTGTGGCTAATATTTCATTCATCATCACCTTGTCATTTACCATGGGATAGATATAAAATTTAGCTTTAACAACCGGCGCAAAATCATACATAACACTGGTTCTATAGTTACGAGGACCTTTAACTCTTTTAAATTGTTCTGTTATATCCATTAACATCACCTCATACTTAACATTTACTATAAATTATACAGCATTTGTTGACATATATCAACACATTTCTACATAAAATAAATAAAAAATCAAATTATTTATATAAAAATAACTTGATTTTTACTTTAAATTAAGATATTTACCAATTAGACCCTTTTATTATTAAGAAGCCTATTTTATGGCTTTATGTTAATATGCAGAAACATTAATTATCTTACAATTTTTTACAGCTGTGTCTATAAGCTCATCCCAGTCTATCTTTTCCTCGGCAGACTCAACAAACTTAAGTTTTGGTTTTGTTCTAGGGTGTTTCGGAACGAACACTGTACAGCAATCCTCATATGGCTGAATAGATAATTCAAATGTGTCAATTTTTCTTGCAATTTTTACTATTTCATCCTTATCCATCCCAATTAAAGGTCTGAAAACCGGCAAACTCACAACGGTGTTCGTACAATTAATTGCTTGCATAGTTTGGCTCGCAACCTGACCTAAGCTTTCTCCGGTTATAATCGCCTCACAATTTTCTTGTTCCGCAATAATCTGTGAAATACGCATCATTAATCTTCTCATTATGATAGTAAAAAGTTCTTCGGGACACTCTCTCTTTATTTTTTCCTGTATTTCAGTGAACGGAACAGTAAACATTTTAATTTTTCCGCTATACTCAGAAACCTTTTGCAGCAAATCCACAACTTTTTGTTCTGCACGTTCACTCGTATAAGGCGGACTTGCAAAATGAATAGCCGTGAGCGATACTCCTCTTTTAGCCATGAGCCACGCCGCAACAGGACTGTCTATCCCCCCGGAAATCATTATAGCAGCTTTTCCGCCACTTCCAACTGGTATCCCCCCTGCGCCTTTTTCGGAATTTCCTCTTATATATGCTCCGAAGTCTCTTATTTCTACCGTAACAACTATATCAGGGTTATGAACGTCAACTTTCAAATTCTTAAATTTTTCAAGAATATGTCCACCTATTATTTCAGAAATTTGCGGAGACTTCAGAGGAAATTTTTTATCTGAGCGTTTTGACTCAACTTTAAACGTCGAACATTTACTTAGCTGAGAATACAAATATTCTTCTGTGGCAGATTTTATTTCTTCAATACTTTTATCTGTTAAACAAGCCCTTGAGAACGTTGCTATACCAAAAGTTTTCTCTATAATCGACACAGCTTCATCTAAATCTGAATCTTCTGTTGGCTCTATCATCAAGGTGGATTGAGCAGATTTTAATTTGTATTTTCCAACAGTTGCTAATCTTTGTTTTATGTCTTTTATCAACATATTTTCAAAACTCTTTTTATTTAAACCCTTTAAAACAATTTCTCCGAATTTTGCTAATATTACTTCTTTCATTTTTAAACTCCAATCATACTTTTATTAAATTGTCTATTGCGTTATTGATTTCTAAGACTAATTTTTCAACATCTTCTTTTGTGTTGCTCCTGCAAAAACTAACTCTTATAGATGAATTTATTAAATCATCACTTAGCCCCATAGCCTTTAACACATAGCTTTGATGACCCTTAGAGCACGCCGAACCGCTTGAAACATATATCCCCTTAGAAGACAGGTAATGAAGTATAGTTTCAGCACGTATCCCCTTAACAGAAAAGTTTAAAACATATGGCAAACAATTATTGTTTGAATTTATGTAAACCCTATCTATACTGCTTAGTAAATTTCTGCAATATTCATTTAATTCTTTAATTTTTATGTAAGTGTCTTTATAATTGCTAAGCTCGTTAACTGCCTCACTAAACGCTGCTATCAGAGGAACAGCCTGTGTTCCTGAACGTAGTCCTTTTTCTTGTCCGCCGCCAAACACTACGGGATTTATCTTTACATTTTTATTAACATATAAAAAACCTATTCCTTTAGGACCATGTATTTTATGAGCACTAGCACTTAATAAATCTATTTGCCACTTTTTTACGTTAATTGGGATTTTTCCAAAAGCTTGTACGGCGTCAATGTGAAGTAATGCATCTGACTTTTTCTGTTTAATTACTTTCTTTATGCTTTGAACAGGATACACACATCCTATCTCGTTGTTAACCATCATGCAGCTTACTAATTTAGTATTTTCGTCTATAGCTTCTTGGAATTTTTCAATAGATATTTCTCCACTACTATCAGGTGAAATGTATCTTACTTCAAATCCATCTTTTTCGAGCTTCTTAAATGTGTTAAGAACTGATGGGTGTTCCATTGATGTTGTCACTACGTTGTATTTGTCTTTATCCCTTACCTTAGACATTGTCCCCATAATCGCTAAGTTATTAGCCTCAGTTCCTCCGGAAGTAAAATAAATTTCATCTTTTTCGCATACAATAAACTTTGAAATATTTTTTCTGGATGTCTCCAATATCCTTTCAGCTTCAAAGCCTTTAGTATGCAAAGACGAAGGATTTCCGTAATTATTATTTATAGTGTCAACCATGACCTTCACTGCTGATTCACACATCTTAGTTGTTGCACTGTTATCTAAATATATTTCATGCATAATTTTATACAATCCTTTATTAATACTTGAAAATAGGAAGTCTTGTTAAGACCTCCTATTAAATAATTTTAAAACTAATATTTTATTACTCAATTTTTTTACTAGGTTATAGCCTTTAAAATATTTTATAATATTAATCTATTTCGCTGTCAAAACTTTGTTTGTCTTCGTAACCTTCTTTTTTAATTACTTCACACTTAATTGCTAATTCGTCTCCGCAGTTACTGCAAAACTTAGCTTCACTACTGTTTTCCTTGCCACATTTACTGCAAATAGTTTGTTTTTTCAGCGCAGATACTTCTTTTTTCATTTTATCTATTTTGCTTTTGATACCATCTATTTCATCAATATAGTGCTGAATACTTATTTTATCGCTATTCCCGTTCTTTTCAGACTCATAAATAAATTTACCCAAACATTCATATTTCTTTTTCAATGCATTGTTTTCTTCCGCAATATTTATATTAAGCTTAGAAACATCAACAAAATTACTTGCTTTATCTCCAACTACTTCCACCGCAGATTTTGCCTTTACAATCATATCTTCAAATATACCCATTAAAATCAACTCCTAAAAAATAATATTATTTAATAAATTCCACCACCAAGAAATTCTCTAAGCAATGAATTTTTCGGTACATATTCTATATTTATCGGATAAAACCTCTCCAAAGACGATATAAGTTTTAAAGCTTCTTTAAAACAGGGATTATTTTCTTGTATTTGCTGCAAATGCTGGATAGCGACATTTCTTAAAACGCACAGTTCATACATATGGATTGAGTTAATAGTAATATCACTCGTGCGCTTAAAAGGATATATATACAGTGCTTGACCTTTACACACATTATCCCACATCGACAAAGTTGTTTGTGCATCTGATTTTCTTTTTGAGTAATCCCTAACAATCCTTCTCACAAGGCGTATTGAACGGTTAGGTATTACTAATCCATTATAATCAGTTATTCCCTGTTTCACGCTTATATATACTCTAATTATATTTTCATCAGGAAGATCATTCGTAAATATCGGATTAAGCCCGTGAATTCCCTCGATTATTGCAAACTCGTTTTCTTGAAGCTCAACATGCACTTTATCATCAGATGGCTTTTGAGTCATAAAGTCAAATTTAGGAATGTCACATTTTCTGTTCGTCATAAGCGATGCTATGCACCTTTTTATTTCTTTAACATCCAAAGCCTCAACGCACTCATAATCGGGAGTTCCGTCTTCCTGAAGAGGAGCAAAAGTCCTGTCTCTGTAAAAATCATCCAGAGATATTATAACGGCACCGGAGCCTCTTCTTATTAATTCTTCTCTTATTTTATATGCAGTAGTGGTTTTTCCGCTCCCTGACGGTCCGGACAGCATCACTACCTTACATTTATCTTTTTTACTTAAAATATAATCCACAGTATTAGATATTTCTTCATGATACGTTTTTTCAATGTCTTTTATAAACTCTATCGGACATTCCGCAGCAGCTTGATTGATTTGTTCTAACCCAAAAACAAACTTCTGATACGAATTACTGAAATTTTTCATAAAATTCTTCCACCTTTCTTTTCCTCTGAAGCATTTCATCAAATCCTGAAATATACTCATAAGCAAATTTGTAATTAAATATTCTTTCAATTTTATTATCTTTGTATTCTTTAAGTTTGGTCACACCTCCCGCTCCACACGCAAGTATAGTATGGGTTTCGTCCATAACATATATATTATATAGTCCATCGTGGTTCATTTTAGCCCAACCTATGTTTTCCATGTTTTCTACCATTCTGCTTTGCCTGTAAAGATAATAAGGATGATAACCTTTTTGAGCTAATTTTTCATACGTTTTTCCTAACGTATATTTTAAATCATTACTGTTGTTATTTATCTTGGATTTCTCTTTTATGTTAAGATAAGACGAACGTTTTAAAGATAAAGTATGTATAGTAATTCCCTCCGGGGACAAAGAACATATTTTATCAACCGTGTTACAAAAACTTTCATAATTATCGCCGGGTAAGCCCGCTATTAAATCCATGTTTATACTATTAATTCCAACTTCTCTTGCGAGGCTAAAAGCCTCTATAGCCTGCTGTGCAGTATGCTTTCTTCCTATAGTTTCAAGCACACTATCATTTAATGTTTGAGGGTTAATACTTATTCTATTCACGTTACCGTTTTTCATTGCATATAATTTTGCTTTATTGATAGTATCGGGTCTTCCGGCTTCAATCGTAAACTCTCTGCAATCTTTCATATCAAAATTAAGGTTCACTGCCTCTATCAATTTTGCAAGCTGAATATCATCTAAAGTGGTTGGAGTTCCCCCACCGATATAAACAGTTTCGAGCTTTAATTTTAAATTTTTAGCAATAGTAGCTGTGTATTCTATCTCTTTTATAAGAAGCTGTAGATAGTCCGGGATAAGCTTTGCACATTTTTCTATTGACTGCGACACAAACGAACAATACGAACATCTACTCGGACAAAACGGAATAGCGATATATAGGCTAAAAGAATTTTTCTTAGACAAACTTAATATATTATTTTCGTATTTATTAGTGGTTTTAACAAGTTCCAATTTCTCTTTTGAAACTAATAATTTATCCGAAAAATATTTAGAAGCATAGTCCTCTCCGCCCTGATTAATAAGACTTCGATAAAGCTTTACAGGTCTTACCCCGGTAACAATTCCCCAACTTGGAGTTAAAAGAGTAGCCTCGCTCAAAACTTTAAATAACAGTCTTGCAATTAAGCATTCCAATTCATTTTTAAAATCTTCTGTATTTTTTTTGATTTCAGAGTTTTCTGACAACTCTTTTTCGTCAATTTTTGCTCCAACGACAACTTTAATTACCTCGTTATCTTCACTTTCAAAAATCTGAGTACTAACATAGTCATGCAAATTATCTTGTTCCACATAACTCATTTTATGATTAAACTTTTCATTTGGGAAAAATAATCTACAAACATTTTCTATCTCATACGTAAATTTACCGCTTTTATTATAAATATCCATCTATTTGCCTTTCTAACAGTTTACTGTATTTCATCAAAAAGTGTGGTTCTCTCTCCGTGACCGGGATACAGCTCATAATTACTATTTAAATCTTTAATTTTTTCAATCGAATTTTCCAAATCCTCGCTACTTCCCGTTGCAAAGTCTGTACGTCCAAAACAGCCCTTCATTATTGTGTCTCCGCAAAACATAACGTTATCCATTATATAACACATTCCGCCCCTTGTGTGACCCGGCGTGTGCAAAGCTTTAATAGTTGAATCTCCTAGTAAAAGCTCTTCTTTATCTTTTAGAAGTATATCAGGCTTAAACGGCTTTAAACCTCTTCCTAAATTAAGTTCGGTATTTTCCGTAAATTCAGCTTCGTTTTCGCCTATTACAATTTTAGCTCCGGTATAGTCTTTATATCTCTTAGCTTTTAATATATGGTCGAAATGACCGTGAGTAAGGATAATATACTTTATTTTATTTTTACCCATAGTATTTATATTTTCATCTAATCTCAAGCTTGCTCCGCCCGGGTCAATTATAGCTCCTAAACCCGTTTTTGTGTCTTTAATAAGATAACAGTTAGTTCTCAATGCTCCCAAAACAAAAGTCGTTATTTCAAGCATAATTTTATACCCTCTTATTTAACTTAATTTTATAGTATTTTTATATCATGCCCTGCACACAGACAAAACATTTTTTATTCTTGATATACTTGCAGTCACCGAATTAAGATGCTCAACATCCCTAACAACAACCACAACATCTATTGAAACAGTCTTGTTACTCATAATTTTAGAATTAAGAGCTATAACCTTTAGCCTCATGTTGTATAGTTGCTTTGTAATATCCGAAAGAACAGATTCATTATCTTGAGCTTGAATTTTTATCATTACTTTAAATTGTGGATTTTTGCTGTCAACCCAATGGACTTTCACCCATCTTTCAGGCTGGTCACACTTGGAAATATTCCTAGGAACATTACTACACCCAACCTTATGCACAGACACTCCATAACCTCTTGTTATAAAACCTATGATTTTATCCCCCGGAACAGGATTACAACATTTAGATATTCTTATTAAGCAATTGTCCATCCCCTCAACAAACACACTATCTTGTTTTTTGTTTCCAGTCTCCGGCGACGGCAATTTAGGCTTATTAGTTTCAATATTTCCCTTAAGCTTTATGTATCCATCCTTAATTTTAGGCATAACCCTCCATATTTGAAGTCCGCCGTAACCGATAGAAGCATAAAAATCATCTAAAGTGTTAAATTGATTTCTTCTGAATATTGGCTCTAAAATATTAGTAAGCTCTTCTTGAGTTAAAGATATATTATTTCTCCTTAACTCTTTTTCAACCTCAGCCTTACCTTCTAATATATTTTCGTCTCTTTTCTCACGCTTAAACCACTGTTTTATTTTTATTCTTGCTTCGCTCGTTCTAACGATTTTAAGCCAGTCTCTGTTTGGACCTTTAGTTTTATCTTTTGTGGTTATAATTTCAACAATTTCGCCTGTTTTGACTTTGTAGTCTATAGGGACAATCCTCTTGTCTACCTTAGCTCCAATCATTTTGTTCCCGACTTCCGTATGGATTGCATAAGCGAAATCTATAACCGTTGCACCAGTCGGCAAGCTAAGCACTCCTCCTTTCGGCGTTAAAACAAAAACTTCTTCAGGCGCCAAATCCAGCTTTATATTTCTTATAATATCTGTTGCGTCTTCGGTGTCTTTTTGATTGTCAATCATCTGACGTATCCAAGCTAGACGTTTTTCAAGAGAATTTTCGCTTCCGGATATTCCGAGCTTGTACTTCCAGTGAGCCGCTATACCGTATTCAGCAGTTCTGTGCATATCCCAAGTCCTTATTTGAGCTTCAAAAGGGATACCTTCCCTACTTAGAACCGTTGTGTGCAGCGACTGATACATATTAGGTTTCGGAATCGATATATAATCTTTAAACCTGTTGGGGATTGGCTGGAACATATCGTGGATAATTCCTAAAACATTATAGCAATCATTTACGGTGTCAACTATTATTCTAACAGCGTATATGTCGTAAATCTCTTCGATAGACCTACCCTTTAAAAACATTTTTCTATATATTCCGTTAGCGCTTTTTACTCTTCCTTCTATGTAAACATTCGGAATATATTGAGGGATTCTGTCTTTTATACGTTTTTTTATTACTTCCAAAAATTTTTCTCTGTCGTCTTTTCTCAACGCTAGAGAACGTTCAATTTCCTTATAGGCAACTGGGTCGAGCTGCTTTAAAGACAAATCTTCAAGTTCTTCCTTGATTTGACGTATACCCAAGCGATGCGCTATTGGAGCAAAAACTTCCATATTTTCAAGAGATTTATCTCTGCTTTTTTGAGGCGTCATACATCCTATTGTTCTCATGTTTTGGAGTCTGTCTGCAAGCTTTATTATTATTACCCTAATGTCTCTAGACATTGCTATAAGCATCTTCCTTATGTTTTCTGCCTGCTGCTCCTCTTTTGACGAATAAGGTATTTTACCTAATTTTGTTACGCCGTCAACTAAATTAGCAATTTCCTCTCCAAAATCTTTCTTAATATCGTCAATCGTAACGCTGGTGTCTTCAACAACATCATGTAAAATCGCTGCAACTATTGACTGAGTATCCATCCCCAGTTCACATAGTATGTAAGCCACCGATACAGGGTGCAATATATAAGGAACCCCTGAAACTCTTTTTTGACCGTCATGAGCCTTAAACGCACATTTATAAGCTTTGTCTATAAGGTCTTTATCATAAGCGTTAGCGCTCGCACTTACAATTTGAATTAAGCTATCATAATCTTTATACCGATTTTCACTCATCTTATCATCACCCCGTAATATCATTTTTACTTATATTACTTAATATTTGAGAGTCTTTCAAGTTAACTTTTTTACCATTATCGTTAATAGCAATATAATATTCGTCTTCCTTTGAAGAAACGCTCATTATGTCAAGCTCTTGCATAACATCGAGTATAATTCTTATTTTAGCGCTGTTAAGCAATTCATTGTTTATTTTGTAGGATAACAGCTCGGGAGTATATATTTTTCTTTTATTTAATTTTATGTATCTGTAAACCAGAGCAAATTCCTGCCTATCAGGGTAAATAAGCTTTATTTCATCTTGTGAAAGCTTTTCATTGAGCTTAAATTTTTCATAAACTCGTTTTTCCGTTAAACATTTATATGTGTCTAGTCCGCCGACTTTAACGTCTTTCACAAACAATGACAGTGAGCTATATCCTGCGTAGCTGTTTTTATGCATCGTGACTGCTAAATCTATATTATCTCCCACATCATATAAAAAGCTTTTTTTGTTCTTGCCAAAATACATAGCCGTAACTTTTTTACCGTTTCTTTCAAGAGTAAGCCTTAAATGCTTTCCTCCCCCAACTTCGCATATATTACTAATTTTCATATTATAAAGTCCGAAAACCGGCTCTTTGTTGCCGCTTCCAAAAGGCTTTAACTTATCAAGCTCATCTAAAACATCGTCTGACAGCGAAAGGGGACTTATCTTAAAATCTATACATAATTTTGATAACGGCATTTCTCCAAATTTGTCGGCATAATTCAATAAGCACTCCTTAAACTTTCCTATATTACACGTTTTTAAGTTTATTCCTACCGCCATAGGATGTCCACCAAACCTGTCTAAATATTGCTCACACTCAGATATAGCGCTGTGCAGACAAAATCCTTCAATACTTCGCCCAGAGCCTTTGGCATCTTCATCGTCATAGCTTATTATTATACTTGGCTTTCCGTATTTTTCGGTTACTCTTGCTGAAACTATTCCCAAAACACCGGGATGCCAACCTTTTCCTTCGCAAATTATAATTTTGTTTAGCAATCTTTGAGGCTCAAGTTTTAATTGTTGTTCTATGCTTGCCATTATTTTACTTTCCGTTGACTTACGTAAATCATTGTCGCTGTACATTTCGCTATATATTTCCTCGGCTTCTTCAACGGATTCCGAAAGTAAAAATTTTATAGACTTATCTGCACTTCCCATTCTTCCGCAAGCATTTATTTTCGGGACGATATTAAATGCTACATCCATAGAATCTAAAACTTTTCCGTTTAAACCGAGTTTTTCAAGAATAACCTTAATAGCAGGTCTATTAGAGTTTTCTATGCAGGCAAGACCTTTTTTTATAAAATCTCTCGTTTCACCTTTTAGCTCTATAGAATCTCCTATCGTACCTATCGTAACTAAATCGCCATATAAATCCATAAGTTCGGCTAAACTTTTGTTTCCTTCTTCCATAGCAACAATAGCTTTAAACGCAACCCCTACTCCAGCAAAATTTTTAAATTTACTTTTACAATCTTCTCTAAAAGGGTCAACAACAGCAAAAGCATTTGGAATTTTTGTTGGCGGTCTGTGATGGTCTGTGACTATAGTGTCAATACCTATTTTTTGCGCATATTCTATTTCTTTTTCTGCAGATATACCATTGTCCACCGTTAAAATAATGTCAACATCGCATTCTTTAAGATAATCTATAGCGTTCACATTCAAACCATAACCGTCTTCTTCTCTTTTAGGGATATAATATATAACATTAGCTCCCTTGTCTTTCAAGTACAAATACATTAATACAGTAGCAGTAATTCCATCTGCATCATAGTCGCCGTAAATACATATTTTTTCAAAATTGTCTATAGCCGACCTAAGTCTTAACACAAATTTATCCATGTCTATAAAATCATGTGGACTTGAAAAATCGTTATATTCATTTAAAAATTTTAATATGTCTTCCTTATCATTAAATCCTCTTATACTCAACAGTACAGATAAAAAAGGGGTTATTCCCAAATCCTGAGAAATTTTTAATGCAAAATCTTTGTCAACACTCGAAACAATCCAATTTTTCATTTTGTCCCTTTTCACCACCTTTACCAGATTATTTTATCATTTTTATAAATATGTTTCAACTAATACTCTAATTATAAATTATGTCTTTTATAACCTCGGAAGCAATAATCAGTCCTGCAACCGACGGGACAAACGATATACTTGTTGGAACTATTTTTTTAGTTACATTCTCATCTTCCGTTCCGCTTACAACAGGTTTTTCATCGGAATACACGACTTTTAATTTTTTTATTCCACTTTTTTTAAGTTCACGTCTCATGACCCTGGCTAGTGGACAAACCTGTGTTTTATAAATATCACAAACTTTAAAATTCATAGGATTAAGCTTGTTTCCCGTTCCCATACTGCTTATTATTCTAGCGTTTTCATTATTAGCTTTAACTGCAATATGTACTTTACAAGACACAGAATCAATGGCATCGACAATATAGTCATATTCTGAAAAATCCCAGTCAGAGGAATTTGTTTCATTAAAATAGCATCTATTAGCTATAACATTCGCCTCAGGGTTAATGTCTAAAATACGCCTTTTCATTACATCAACCTTGTATTCACCTATTGTCTTGTGAGTTGCCACAAGCTGACGGTTTATATTACTTACATTGACTGTGTCTCCATCAAACAAAACTAAATTTCCAACCCCGGCTCTTGCTAAAGCCTCCGTCACATATGACCCTACTCCTCCAACTCCAAATATTATTATTTTAGACTTCGATAGCTTCTCAAGTGCTTCTTCGCCTATTAAATTACTCGTCCTTGATAAAAAATCATACATTTTAATCACCTATATAAATAAAATAAAAACTGCCCAATCCTTTCAAACCGGGCAATTAAATAATACATCAATATTATAATCTAAACAAGACGTCTTCTTTTTTAAATAATCTTTGCATCATAAAGAGAGCAATCGCAATATAAACAATCATCCAGCCTAATACTATTCCCAAATGAGCAAAATTTACAGCTGACCCAAATACCTCTTTTATTATACACACGACGTTTAATATCGGGACACTCAAATAAGGTAAGCTTATATTTGCTAAATCCATATTGTATGCAAAAAGTGTTGGAACTAAGCTAATTACTATAACAGGCGTAAAGTAAGTTTGAGCTTCTTTATATGACTTTGAATACACACCAATTGTAAGGTTAATAGCGGCAAAAAGCATCGCCGTAAATAAAGTTATAACAAGTAAGGTTAGCATTTCCACAGCGCTTATCTGAACATCCTTATTTGATGAAATTTTCAAATATCCCCACAGACCAAACGTTGCACATATTCCCGTAAGCATACCTAAAACCGTTGTCGCTAATAATTTACCCATTATTATTGCTGTTCTGTCTGCTCCCGTCGATAGT
This sequence comes from uncultured Eubacteriales bacterium, assembly GCA_934729465.1. Classification (GTDB taxonomy): domain Bacteria; phylum Bacillota; class Clostridia; order Oscillospirales; family Acutalibacteraceae; genus RUG14215. The sequence goes on from CAKVEP010000005.1 coordinate 22,873, forward strand.
AAAGCTTCAAGTGTTCCACGTTCTTTTTCCCCTGCACTAAGCTCTGCTGCTGTTCCGAATGTTCCAACGCAACTATACATTATCAGCATTAGAGGAACTAGCATATTAAAATATATTGAACTTAAATCGATAGATTTTGTTTGTTCGTCTATGTAATTTTGAACTTCATCTGTTATATCCTTAGAAAGTCTTTTATTGAGCTCTTCTGCATTAGAGGCAACATTTTCTCCTGTTAATTCTGAAGATAAGTTTTCCTGAAAAAAATTCACATAAGTAAAAAATATATTTGAAGTCATCACAGAGTTAACAGAATTATCTTCCTTTTTGTAAAAATCCTTTAAATAATCTTGTCTATCTAACATTCTCTGGTCTGCGTCTTCGTAAATATCTACATAACAAAAGATTTGTCCTGTGTTTAAAGCCTTATTAACATCGTCAACATCCACTATCTCAATTCCCTTTTGAGCATTCATGAAACTATAAAAACAGTTTTCTTTGCTGCTTATTCCAATTCTAATATTTTCTACCTTCTGAGAGTTTTTCATTGCAAAATCAGTTATAAAGAGAATACCCGGTAACAGCAGTAACGGTACAAGTAAACCGATTATAAAGGTTTTTTTATCCCTGAAAATACATTTAAGCTCTTTTAAAAATACTACTCTCATCTGCTTAAACATTGTTTTCACCTCCACATACTAAATCAAAAAGCATATTATTTATTTCTCTGTCTGTAAACTTTTCCCTACATTCGTTAACGTCAAATATTTTCATTATCTTTCCTTTGTTCAAAACAACCATTCTATCTGAATAATTTTTTATACTTTCCATTGAGTGGCTCGAAAATATTATACTTTTATTTTGGTTTTTACAGTGTTCCATAAAGTCAAAAACCGTTTTAGCGGCTTTAAAGTCCAAACCCGATTCCGGCTCGTCAAACAAAATAGCGTCAGGATTATGAATAATGGCTCTGGCTATGGCTATTTTTTGTTTCATACCTTTTGAAAATGTACCAACTTGCCTATCAACATAATCACTAAATCCAAAATGTTCAATAAGTTCTGATATTCTTTTGTTGGTTTCGTTTGAAGACATTCCATTAAGCTTTGCAAAATACTCCAAATTTTCCCTTGCAGTAAGCCTGTCGTATAACCCCACTTCACTACCGAATAGTATTCCTATATTTTTTCGAACTTCCTTTTGCTGAGTAATTAAATCAAACCCATTTACTTTAGCATTTCCGGATGTGGGTTTAAGCATGGTACTTATAATTCTTAAAAGAGTTGATTTTCCCGCACCATTCTCCCCCAGCAAGCCGACTATTTCACCATCGTTAACTTCAAAGGATACGTTTTTTAGTGCTTCACATTTTTCATATTTTTTAGATATGTCTAAAATCTGTATCAATTAAAACACCACCTCATACACAATAAATTGTTACTATAACACAAAACTTACTATTTTAATTTTAAACTCTTATTAAAAAAATGTCAAGACAAACTCTTCGTATTCTACATCAAACTACGATTGAATAATTAGCTTATAAATGGTATAATTCTAACTTAATGAAAATTTTTAAAATATATAATTTAATTTCATTATAAAAGGAGTGAGTTAATATGATCAAAGTAAGCTTAGCATTAATTGTTTTATTCACAGGAATTATAGTTGTTTTTTTAGTACTTGTATTGCTAAGTTTGATAATAAAAGGGTTTTCAAAGGTAACAAATTTATATGATAAAAAAACACAAAACTATAATTTACAAAAAAATTGTAAAACAGTTTCCTATTCAAATGTACCCGATGAGAAAATAAATCCGGAAATTATAGCTGTAATATCAGCTGCTGTTTACTCTTTTATTAACACCGGCAATAAAAAATACAAAATCACAGAAATTAAAAAACATCCCTCCATTGATTTATCTTGGAAAAACGCCGGTCTTATCCAAAACACTACTCCGTTTTTTAAATAAATATGAGGTGAATTTAAATGATAATATTCAATAAAATTATCGAATCAATTTTGAGTATAGCATTATCATCCGGCATTTTTTCTTTGCCGTTTGAAAATTACATAATGTTAATAATATCTTGCGTACTGTTGTATCTTGCAATAGTAAAAAAATTTGAGCCATTGCTCCTTTTACCAATAGCGTTTGGTATGTTTTTAGTAAACCTCTATCCTCCTATAATGGCTATGCCTGAAACTGTTTTAAAACCCGTTTCAAAATACATAATTGAAAACGGCTTTCCTGGAAATTATCCTGTTGTAGAAATACTCGGACAACAATTTTATCAAATTCAAAAAAACGGTGGACTTTTATACTATCTTTATCAAGGCGTTAAACTCGGGATATATCCCCCTCTTATATTCCTCGGAATTGGCGCTATGACTGATTTTAGTCCTTTAATAGCTAATCCTAAAAGTCTTTTAATGGGTGCTGCCGCTCAGCTTGGCATATTTATAACGTTTATTGGAGCGTTACTTCTTGGATTTACGCCAAATGAATCCGGAGCAATTTCAATAATCGGAGGTGCAGATGGTCCAACCGCAATTTTCGTTACTTCAAAATTATCTCCTGAATTATTAGGACCAATCGCAATTGCAGCATATTCATACATGGCGTTAATTCCAATTATTCAGCCTCCGATAATGAAATGGCTCACCACAAAAGAAGAGCGAAGCGTTGTTATGACTCAGCTAAGACCTGTTTCTAAAACGGAAAAAATATTGTTTCCTATAGTAACAACTATAGTCGTTTCGCTACTCGTACCAGAAGCATCAACGCTTGTTGGAATGCTAATGCTCGGAAATTTACTAAAAGAAAGCGGTGTTTGCTCAAGACTTTCTAAAACAGCCCAAAATGAGCTATTAAACATAATTACGATATTACTTGGTTTATCGGTTGGAGCAACGGCAACGGGAAATAACTTTTTGAATTTAAAAACTTTGTCTATAATAGTGTTAGGGTTAATGTCCTTCTGCTTCGGGACAATCGGAGGAATATTATTTGGAAAACTTATGTATAGAATGACCAAAGGAAAAGTAAACCCTATTATCGGAGCGGCAGGTGTTTCGGCTGTACCAATGGCTGCAAGAGTTGCTCAAAAGGTAGGACAAGAGGAAAATCCAAATAATTTTCTTTTAATGCATGCTATGGGTCCAAATGTTTCAGGGGTAATAGGTTCAGCTGTTGCCGCTGGTGTTTTGATTTCAATTTTAGGCTAGAATATTTACAAAAAATCAATTATTTGTATGAAAATAAAAACGAAATTTCACAATCATTTAAAATTTTACTTTTTATTATTGCTTTTTTAAAACCGCTGTGCTAAAATACAAGAGTAGTGCGCCGATAGCTCAGCTGGATAGAGTGTTTGGCTACGAACCAAAAGGTCGGGGGTTCGAATCCCTCTCGGCGCGCCAATTGACGTCTTATGAAGGATTTTTATTTCTTTTATAAGGCGTTTTTTAGTTACTGTTAAAAATGTTAAACATGTGTAGTTATTTTTTTGCCACCATTGATACTTTACGGGCATAAGTTTCTGCTGTTATTTTTGTTCTTCTTTCTGAAACAGAAGTTTTTAAAAAACTGTCATTTTTATGTTTCTTTAAATACGCTTCAAGGTCATTTAAACGCCATTTATTAACTTAATTTTGTATCAAATTTTTAACTCTTTTGTAGGCAAATTTACCGACCCTTTCTTATTTTGAATATTGTAGCATATTTTTGTAATTTCATAAATAATTGCTAAAATTTAAGATTATTTTTAATACTTCCAACCCCCTAAAATCCGTTATATTTTTTAAGATAAATCACTAGCCAAAAAACACCATACCAAGTATCAAGTGATTTTTTGGTATGGTGAAATTTTATTTTTACAGGGTTTCTTTTGAAAATTCAGATTGTTCTTCTGAGTATGTAAATGAAATGTTAATTTCTTTATCATAATCTTTACCGATATCTTTAGAAAGCAAGCTATAAATTTTATCTTCTAATTTATATTTAGCACGTCCTTGCATCACCTTATCATCAAAAATAAACTTAGCCATTGCTTCTACAGTTTCCTTACTAAAGTTAACTTTCTTTAGTCTAAACAAACCTTCTGAATTGGTTAAGACTTTAGTTACTTCCTCAACAACGTCATTTGCTATTCCACGACAAGCATCTAACGGCAAATGTTCAAATTCAACTATATTAAGCCTTTGAACTCCACCACCTTGAGCTCCACCGATTCCAAAGTTTTTCTCAAGTTGTTCACGGGTTTCATTTGTTGTTACTAAGAATAATATTTTACTACAATCTACTTCTTTATTCATGAATTTATATTTGCCTGTTGATGAAATAGAACGGAAAATTTCGTCTGCACTTTTGTCTTCCCCATCAATTGAGGTACCTGTAGGCATGGAAAATCCACCAAAATTCATTGTTGAACCAGGCTTAGCACTTTTTTGTTTCATCTTGTCATATTCATCGATTATAACAACGCCTTCATAATATTTCAAAATATGTTTAAGCATTGGAGATTCTTCTTCTTGTGTTTTTACGCCACCCATTCCCCAAGCGTTTTTAACGTGTTTTTCACCAATATCCTTCGACATAATCGTTTTAAATAGTTGTGTTCCTAGTTCGCTTTCGCTTGTAATACTTTCGCTATGGCAGAAAATAGCTGTTTTTTCAGGGTGTTTCAAAAAGGCTTGCGCAATAGCTTCACACATTTTAGTCTTACCTGTTCCTGAAGGACCTATCAAATAAACTATATTTCCACGAACTTCTTTAGCATTTTTTCCTTGTTTTTTCAAATTGTCAATCCTTGTGACTATACCGCTTAATGCATCAAAAGCCTGCTTTTTGGCTTTTTCCTGACCATAAATTTTTATATTTGACTTATTATCAATTATTTTTTGAAGTTCAATTATAGCCTCTTGCGGTTTTTTAAATCCAGAATATTTATAAAACATGATTTTATTATAAATACTTTCGCCAACAGAATAAATTCCGTTAATTGTATAATACGCTATATAATTAAAAAAATGCCCAAAAACTGATGTAACCGTCCCGGCAATCACACCAGGTATACAGCTCTTCCAATCAAACCCTGATTTAGGCTGCTGACTGTTGTTTTGATTAACGCCAACGTTAACAGCAACAGGCTGAGAATTTGGAGTAACATTTTGAGCCACAGAAGCTTCCTCTTCACCAGAATTAGACTGAGCAGACTCAGTTTGCTGCTGAGCTTTAGGTGCTTTTTCAGCGTAAACGAAAATAGATGGAGAACTGGAAACAAGCATACTAGATGCTAAAACACAAGATAATAGCTTTTCCTTTTTAAATCTTTTCATAAATCAATCTCCTTAATTAAATTTTACAATTTTATTATAACATTATTAACTTAAAATTACAATATTTTATTTACATTTTCTTACTTCTGAACGGTTCTTTAAAACACAGATTATGCCCGTAAGAACGGTGTATAAATCTAAGCATATAATTGAAAAATCGTCAGACAAAACTCCCCCTGACATAACAGAAGTTTTATTTGCAAATATTATATAAAATGTTAAAAAAATACCTGTTACAAAGAAGTCCAAAACATACATAGCCTTAATTTTTTTGTTATTAGATAAAAATGCATCGCTAAATATACACCTAGAAGTAAAATAAAAAAACGGAATGATAAACATACACACTCCTTCAGTTACTGGAGTCGCCCAAACGCCATAGGTCGTTTTAATCACAAAATTTACGATTACTAAAAACGCACTAATCAAAAAAGAATGAAATCCATATTTGTTCCTGTTGCTTATTTGCATTTCGTCAAAAGCTGAAATGGTTTTGCTAGTTATGTTTATAGTCATCTTCCTCCCAAAATAATTCATCTAAAGTCTTGCCTAGTAGTTTGCAGATTTGAATACACAATTTAATTGTTGGATTATAGTTTCCCCCTTCGATAGCGTTAACTGTTTGCCTACTAATCCCTAGAGCATCGGCAACATCAGCCTGAGACATATCAAGCGATACCCTAGCTATTTTAAGCTTTGTATTCTTAGCCATATATCAACCTCCTTTATCTTATTGACATTATATTAAAGTAAAATATAATAGTCAATATGTAAAATATATTTTACATATCAAGTACAATTATACACCCCCAAAAACATAAATTTTTATTAATAAATAAAATCCGGCTACTATTACATTAAACAGTAATATTAACCGAATTTATAAATTTAAACTACATATAAATTTTTGTTCCTCCATTGCCTGAAATCGCCTCAGAAGCATTTTCAAGCGAGCATATTATAGCTTGACGATTTTTACCGCACTCTACAAATTTTATCGCAGCGTCTATTTTAGGCTTCATACTTCCCGGAGCAAAATGCCCATCACTACGATATTTTTTAGCTTGTTCAACTGTTAAAACGTCAATACCCTTTTGATTTGGCTTTCCAAAGTTTAGATACACTTTATCAGCTTCCGTGAAAATAAAGAAAGAGTCGGCGTTTATTATGTCGGCAAGTCTAGCACTTGCAAAATCTTTGTCAATAACAGCGTCAACACCTTCGTAAATTCCCTCTTTTTCCATCGCAACCGGAATTCCTCCGCCTCCGCATGTTATAACTATAATTTGTTTTTGTATTAAATCTGTGATACTATCCTTTTCCACTATATCAATCGGCATAGGAGATGCAACAACTTGTCTGTAGCCCCTTCCCTCATATTCTGAATACTTAATTTTATCATTTTCTTTACAAAGCTTTTCTATTTCTTCTTTGCTATAATATCCCCCTATAGGCTTAACGGGATTAGAAAATGCTTCGTCGTTTTTGTCGACAACAACCTCGGTTATAACAGATACTACTTCTCTTGATATATTTCTTTTATAAAGCTCTCTTTTGATTTGACTCTCAATGTGATACCCTATATACCCCTGGCTCATAGCAATACACTCCGGAAGCGGCATAACAGGAATTTTAGAATTATTTTTAGCAGCCTCAGAAAAAGCTAAATTTATAGCTCCAACTTGAGGTCCGTTTCCATGAGTAACCACAACGTTGTGACCTTTTGATATTAAATCGACGATAGGTTTAACAGCTAAAGCTAATTTTTCTTGCTGCTGTTTTGCATTGTTTCCTAAGGCATTTCCACCAAGTGCAACAACCACTTTCTTCGACATAATTAAACTCCCTCCCCGCTCTCACAAGCTTTCGGAACCTGCTGAGTAATACAGTGAATATTTCCTCCACCAAGAAGAATTTCTCTTGCGTATATTCCAACTATCTTTCTATCAGGGAAAGCTTCTTTTAAAGTTTGCTGTGCTTTGTGGTCATTTGGGTCACCAAACATCGGGAATATAACCGCTCCGTTTACTATATAAAAATTAGCATATGATGCTGCTAATCTGTCACCGGGTTGCCTTGGCAGAGTACCGTCAACTGCGTCTACTCCGCTACTTTCTTCCTCACTTATTAATATCGGCTTAGGAAGCATTAATTTATGGACTTTTATTTTTCTGCCCTTTGCATCTGTTTCGTTTTCTAAAATATTCATGCATTCTTGACATATTTCATATTGAGGGTCATTTTTGTCTTCAGTCCAGGCAAGAATTGCTTCTCCTGGCTTTACAAAACTAAATATATTGTCAACATGACCATTGGTTTCGTCTAAATATATACCCCTTTTTAGCCATATAATTTTTTCTACATTAAGATATTTTTTTAAAGTGTCTTCTATTTGCTGCTTGGTTAAATGACTGTTTCTTCCTTCGCTGAGCAAACACTCTTCAGTGGTAACAAGAGTTCCGTCACCATCAACGTGAATTGAGCCTCCTTCAAGAATAAAATCATCTGTCCTGTATCTGTCCTTTTTTTCTATTTCGCATATCTTTTGAGCTACTCTGTCATCCTTGTCCCAAGGGAAGTACAAACCGTCAACAAGTCCTCCCCAAGCATTAAAGACCCAGTCAACTCCTCTGATTTCTTTCCCGTTAGTAACGAAACTCGGACCACAATCTCTTACCCATGAGTCATTATTAGATATTTCAATAACTCTGATATTGTCGGGAAGCATGTTTCTTGCGTTATCATACTGGTCACAGTTTACACATACTGTTACAGGTTCAAACTCTGATATTGCTTTTGCAACTTCCGTAAAAACTTTTTGTGCAGGTTTTCCTCCGAATCTCCAGTTATCGGGTCTTTGCGGCCATATTATATACGTTCCGGCGTGTTTCTCAAATTCACCGGGCATTCTAAATCCGTCTTCTTTTGGAGTGGTAGTATAAGTTTTCATAATTTTATTCCTCCTGTTGTATGTTGTTTAATCTTTTGTTTTTCATAACCGATTGGTATGCTATAATTTCCCCTATAATTATTGTTAAAATAGTTCCTATTAAAAGAGGTATCTTAGAGGAGAGCTCTTCCTGAGACATATTAAGTGGCACGATACTAAATATTATTGATATTAAAAGTAGCACCATAGGTAAATATGTCATCCATAATAATTTCGTTCTTCCGCCCTTTACCTTAAAAGGTCTTTCAATATCAGGGTCTATATCTCTAAGTTTCAAAAACGCTGGGAACATTACCACATACGAAACAAGAAGCATTACCATATTAAGGGCAAAAAAGCTCCAAAATATATCAGGACTAGGGATTATCGGAGCGGCTAAAACCATTAGGGTGGCAACGATACCATTGGCAATATTAGCGCCTATCGGCATATCATTCTTCTTGCTTGACTTTGCAAACGGACTTGGTAAACTGTTTTGTCTTGCAGCATATCTCACAACAAAGTTTACTCCCAACGACCAAGATATTAAATTAGACATAAGGGTATATAAAAACATCAACCCAAAAATAACTATAAGTGGTCCGCTTGTCTGCCCTGAAAGCAACATTAAACTTTCTAAAAGTCCGCTTGATAAGCTTAACTCTTCAACAGGTATCGCAACTCCTATTCCAAAGGCAGCTAAAAGATAAAACGCAGCTATAAAAATTCCACCGAGTATGATTGCTTGGGGTATTTCTTTTCCGGGATTTTTCATCTCAGAAGCAAACGTCGTCACAACTTCAAACCCCAAAAAGTTAAATATTATTACGGATATATTCGATAAACTCGTAACGTTTAAAGAAGGCATTAAAGATTGTGGCGTAAACTCGTTAGCCGTACCCTTAGTCACGGCAACGTATATGCCAAGTCCACCGATTGTTAGCATTATTATCGCTTTAAATAGTGCTGCTATGTTGAGTATCCACTTGCTGTCGCTGACTTTAAAACAGCTTATTCCAACCACTGTCCATATAAACGCAAGTTGGATAATAATAGCTGTAAAAGTGTTAAACTGTACGCCTGAAATCTGAGTTATAACGTCAGTAAAAAGCACTGCTAGCGAACCTACCCACAACGCAAAGTTTATATAATAATACCACGCTATCCTGCTTCCCCATTTTTCACCGTAAGCTCTTTTTACCCAATCGTAAATTCCGCCTTCACCCTCATATGTTGTTCCAAGTTCCGCTGATATCAAACCATACGGAAGAAAGAATCCTATTAATATAAATATCCACCAAAAGAATTGTGAATTACCTATAGCCGCCGCCGGAGCAGCAGACTCAACAACCAATATGATACAAACCGCCGCTAATACTGCGTCAAAAAGTCTAAATTTTTTAGTATTTTCACTCATAAGCTATTCCTTCCTACTTTATAAAATTTTGAAAAGTACCTTATTAAGTGATGTTTTTGCAGCTTCTTTCTTTACATCACAAGGTAACTTATCTCTTGAAAGATATACTAAAATAGCACGTATAGAAGTAAGCCTGTTTTCGGCTTGCTCGAATGCTATTGAATAAGGAGCGTCTAAAACTTCGTCCACAACTTCCTCCCCACGACTCGCTGGTAAACAATGCATAAACTTAACGTTTGGCGACGCTTTTTTAACCATTTCAGGAGTAACTTGATACTTTGGCATAAATATAGATAATCTCTCTTCCTTCGAGAGTTCAGCATTATAAAGTCCATACCATACATCTGTATAAATAAAATCGGCGTCTTTTAATGCTTCGTCTTCGTTGTCCGTAACAGAGCATGTCCCGCCGGATATTTCGCAATTTTTCCTTCCTATCGAAAGCATTTCTTCAGATAATTGATGTCCCTTAGGACCAAAATGAACAAAATTCATACCTATTTTAGTTGTAATCATCATAGTCGAAGCGCATACCTGCGTTGCATCGCCGACAAATACAACCTTACAATCTTCTATTTTTTTATCTTTCGGACAATATTCTATCATAGTTGTAATATCGCCTATCTCTTGCGTTGGATGGTTATAATCAGACATTCCGTTAATCACCGGCACACTTGCACACTTAGCTAAATTCACTACTGTTTCATGACTGTCTACCCTTGCCATGATTATATCTGTTAAACTCGAAAGAACTCTTGCTGTGTCTTCCATTGTTTCGTGACCACCAAGTTGAATTTGTCCCGGAGCTAGATATTGAGCATGTCCCCCCAATTGCTGCATTGCCGTTTCAAACGATACTCTGGTTCTTGTTGAGCTCTGCTGAAATATCATTCCCAATGTTTTATTTTTTAATAACTGAGGGTAATACCCGTTTTTTATACATTTTTTTATAGTAAGCCCCAATTTTACCATATCTAAAATTTCTTTTTTATCAAAATTTATTGTATCAATCAAATCTTTTTTATACATATAAAGTCCTCCATTTTTATATTTATACAAACTTTATTATTTCAAACTTATTTTTTATTATTCACCTAAATTGTAGCCTCAATTTATACGTTATTAAAAATCAGCAAAATTTAAGGCATACAAGCCTCTCAAAAAAGCCGTATGCCTTAAAATATATAAATAATTTTGTTATTAATCTTTTTTCACTTTAGGAATAAACTGCTTTGCAAAATTTCCCTTTCCTCTTTTTTTGACGTAGAAATATCCTATCACGCTAAACACTAACGCTCCTATAAAGTTAACAAATAAATCTTTCATAGTGTCATAAAGTCCTATATCAAGATATCCGTCAATGTTTAGCTTCTCCCCGTTTACAGTTACTTCTTTTATATTATCTATATGTACGGGAACATTCTTATTAGTTTCATCAAGCGTCACGCTTGAAATACTGTGGACAATCGTATCTTTTTGCATATCTGTGTGGAGTGTGTAATCGCATCCAAATTCAAAAAATTCCCACAAAATTCCTATAGTCATCGAAAAGCAAAAAGCTACCATTGATAAGAACAACGGCGAAAGATTAAATTTATCCTTCTTTTTCCGGTTCAATACTTCAACTAAAGAAAATCCTATTGCTGCACATATAAAACCATTGATTGTGTGCAGCATAGTGTCCCAATACTGAAATTTAATATAATAACAATTAATCTCACCTAAAATTTCAGAACAAAATATAAAAAGTATTATTATAACTTCAAGCACAGACGGAAGCTCTATACTAAATTTATCGCTTATAAATCCCGGTATCATTAAAAGTACTAAAGATAGCACACACACAAATATATTCTCGTATTCCTTTCTTATAAAAGAAGTTACAATCGTAAAAACAATAAACAACCTAACAATCATATAAATACAAAAGGTTATCTTGTCTTTCCTGGCTTTGGTTACTATCTCATTCATTATTTTTTTTAACATAACTTACCTCCTATATAAATACTATAATATTAAACATTTTATAAGATATTCTAGTCATTATAAAATATATAATAACTTTAAAATCTTTACAAGCTTATTTTTATTATATGTGAATATTTGATGTTTTGATTTACAAAAACAAATAAATATTTTTATTTACTAAGTAATATTTTTAAAAATTCATCTAATAATAAAGTTGTTATTTACACTATTTTTATTAAGAGGTGATGTTATGTCTTCCATACAAGTATATTCTGAAATAAACCCGTTAAAAAAAGTAATGATTAAAAAACCGGGAAAAGAGCTTGAAAACTTAATGCCCGAATATTTAAGTAGATTGCTATTTGACGATATTCCTTATTTAAAAATTGTTCAGGAAGAACATGATAAATTTAAAGCAGTTTTAGAGCAAAATGGAATTGAATGCGTATATCTAACAGATTTGGTTACAGAGTCAATAATAAATGACACTGTCAAAGAAGAATTTATAAAAGAATATTTGCATGAAGCCGGAATAAAAGATAAAAAACAATTTGAAATAATAAAGTCATATTTTAAAAATATGCCAAACAGAAAAATGGTTGAAAAAATGATGGAAGGATTAAGAAAGTCAGATATAGGCACACAAGAAAGAAACAGTCTTTCAGACTACCTTGACAACTGTTATCCTTTTATAATAGACCCAATTCCAAACCTTTATTTCACAAGAGACCCATTTTCATGTATAGGAAACGGCGTTTCTATAAACGCCATGCACACCGTGACAAGAAGAAGAGAAACTCTTTTTGCAAAATATATTTTTAAATATAACCCTATTTATAAAGATACTCCTGTGTTATTTGAAAGAGATGAAAAATGTTCCATAGAGGGTGGAGATATCCTTGTCCTCTCAAAAGAGGTTATTGCTGTTGGAATATCAGAAAGAACCGAGCCTGAAGCCATAGAAATACTTGCTAAAAATGTTTTAGAGTCTGAAATGGGCTTTAAAAAGGTTATCGCAATAGATATTCCAAAAAGCCGAAGCTTCATGCATTTAGACACCGTGTTTACGATGGTCGACAAAGATAAATTTACTATTCATCCAAACATCAGAAACGACCTTAAGGTACTAATAATACAGCTGATTGATGATAAACTTTCAATCAAAGAAGAGAATAAAAGTTTACAAGATGTGCTCAAAGAGCAATTACATTTAGATAAAATAACCCTCATAAAATGTGGAGGAGACAGCGTTATAGATGCCTCCAGAGAGCAATGGAACGACGGTTCAAATACTTTTGCAATAGCTCCGGGTAAAGTTATCGCTTACAACAGAAACTACGTTACAAATGAAATTATGAAAGAAAACGGTATAGAAGTAATAACAATACCAAGTTCTGAATTATCAAGAGGACGTGGAGGTCCAAGATGTATGACAATGCCGTTAATAAGAGAATAATTATTTTAATAAAATATTGGAGGAATAAAAAATGTCATTAAACTTAAAAGGAAAATCTTTTTTAACTCTTATGGATTTCACCCCTTGTGAAATAAGGTATCTTTTAGACCTAGCTAAAGATTTAAAAGCCAAAAAGCGTATGAATATACACGGCGAAGCTTTAAAGGGCAAAAATATCGTTTTACTATTCGAAAAGACTTCCACCCGCACAAGATGTGCATTTGAAGTTGCCGCAAAAGAAGAGGGCGGAAACGTCACGTTTCTGGATTCCGGAAGCTCTCAAATGGGCAAAAAGGAGTCGCTTGAAGACACCGCAAAAGTACTCGGAAGATTTTACGACGGAATTGAATACAGAGGTTTTGACCAGAAGGTTGTTGAAAATTTAGCAAAATACAGTGGAGTTCCTGTTTTTAACGGTCTAACAGATGCTGACCACCCAACTCAAATTTTAGCAGACATGCTCACCATGGAAGAACACATAGCTAAACCACTTAACAAATGTAAGGTAACGTTCGTTGGCGACGTTAGAAATAATATGGCCTATGCATGGGCTTATGGATGTGCTAAAATGGGTATGAGTTTTGTGGCTTATGGTCCTCAAGAATTAATTGATAATGTCGATTCAAACGTTATCAAGGCATGCCATGAAATTTCAAGTCAATCCGGGGCATCCATAAAATTCTCAAATAACATTGAAGACATTAAAGGCTCAGACGTGATTTACTCAGATATTTGGGCTTCTATGGGAGAAGAAGATTTAATCCCTGAAAGAGCAAAACTATTGTCGCCGTATAGAATAGACAACAACTTTATGGAAAAGGTTCACAATCCAGATGTCTTGTTTTTCCATTGCTTACCTTCTTTCCACGATTTCGAAACTACTACTGCTAAAAAATGGAAAGAAAAAGGTGTGGATATTCGAGAAGTCACAGATGAAGTATTTAAAAGTCCACGCTCTGTTGTGTTTGATGAAGCGGAAAATCGTATGCACACAATAAAAGCCGTTATGGTTGCCACTATCTAATTTTTTTACTACTATCTTAGAGTTAGGAGGTGACATATGTCTAAATTCAAAATTAAAATGCCAACTGCATACACTATCTTGTTTTCGATAATAATCATAGTTGCTATTTTTACTTGGATTATCCCTGCCGGTCAATATGATTATCTCGAAAACGGCGAGCCTATATCAGGAAGCTACCACCTTGTTGAACAAAATGGTCAAACTTTCGGAGATATAGCAATGGCTCCGTTAAACGGTTTTTACGAAGCTATTGACGTTGCGGCATTTATACTCATGGTTGGAGGCTTTCTTGGAGTCATGACCAAGATAGGAGCTATAGACGCCGGAATATCCAATATAGTTAAAAAGTTGAATGGAAAGGAAAAAATATTAATTCCTATTTTAATGATACTTTTTGCTCTCGGTGGAACTACATTTGGTATGTCTGAAGAGACAATAGCTTTCTATCCTCTTTTGCTGCCGATAATAGTCGCTGCAGGATACGACTCCATTACCGCTGTATCTATAATCTTCCTCGGAGCAGGAGCAGGCGTTTTAGGTTCAACCGTTAACCCTTTTGCAACGGGTATCGCCTCAGGGTTTGCGGGTATATCCTTAGGAGATGGTATTGTTGTTAGGACGATAATTCTTGTTGTAACTTTAGGAGTATGCATATGGTATGTTAGCTCCTATGCAAACAAGGTGAAAAACGACCCTTCTAAGTCTATTGTCTACGATATGCATGAAGCAAATTTAAAACATTTTTCTTTAAAAGAAGGAAGTAGCGTTGAGTTAACAGCAAACCATAAAAAAGCACTTACCATCTTTGCAATCACATTTATAATAATGGTTTACTCGGTTATTCCATTTTCTGAAATGGGGATTCCTCTATACACTTTAAGCTGGTGGTTCCCTCAATTATCTGCATTGTTTTTTGTGAGCGCTATAATTCTTGGAATCGTTTGTAAGCTAGACGAAAACGGTATAATCAATAGTTTCGTAGCAGGAGCTGCTGACCTTCTTGGAGTATCGTTTATAATAGGGATATCAAGGGGAATAACTGTTATTATGAATTCCGGTAACATTACGGGAACCATCCTTCATTGGGGCGAAGACGCTCTTTCAATGGCAGGTTCAACCTTCTTTGTTATCATAACTTATATTATTTATCTTCCCTTATCGTTTTTAATACCTTCTTCTTCCGGTCTTGCAACTTTATCTATGCCTATAATCGCTCCGCTTGCGGACTTTTCAGGCGTTGCAAGAAGTCTAATAGTAACAGCTTATCAGTCGGCAAATGGTCTTGTTAATTTAATCACACCAACAAGTGCCGTGGTAATGGGAAGCTTAGCTATAGGTAAAATTCCTTACGAAAGATGGATAAAATACATTTGGAAATTACTCGTTATTATTTTAATAATAAATGTGGCTATTATATCGCTTTCTACCATTATGTGATAGGCTTATAAACAATTTTATCTCAAGTATCAACATAAGATAACTTGAGATATTTTTATATTTAATATTTTATTGTGTTTACAAACTTTCTTGTTCCATCATATTCTTAAGCGCAGAATATCTTTTTATTCTGATGTTATTGTCCACCATTAACTTGACAGTTTGCTCTATTCCGACTAAAATCAATATTTTTTGTGCTCTCGTTACAGCCGTATATAAAAGATTTCTGTAGTTAAGCAAACGACTTTTCCCGAAAACTGGTACTATAACCGCTTTAAATTCACTCCCCTGGCTTTTATGAACAGTAATAGCATAAGCTAGCTCCAAATCGCAAGAAGAAGCGAAATCATACACCGCTATTCTATCATCGAATTTAACCACAATATAACACTGAACTTTATCAATTTCAATAATAACTCCGATTTCTCCGTTAAATATCCCTTGACCACATTCTCCATTTGCCTTTTCCCAGTATATATCGTAATTGTTTTTGTTTTGCATAACTTTATCATTCTCTCTGAATGTTTTGCCGTTTATTATAATGTCACACTTCGACTTTGTCTTCGGATTCAGCGTTTCCTGAAGCTTTTGATTAAGAACATTAGCTCCAAGATTGCCTACTTTACTAGGACAAATAATTTGTATGTCACTAAGTGGAGAGTAGCCATAACTCTTAGGCAGTCTTCTTTTACACAGGTCTAATATTGTTTCGCAAATTTTATCTTCTCCGAAATTTTTTATAAAGAAAAAATCACTGTCTGTACGGTGTAGTTCAGGCATAGTTCCGTTAACAATCTTATGTGAATTTGTAATAATTAAGCTTTCTTTAGATTGTCTAAATATTTCTTTGAGCCTTATAACAGGAATTAAATTAGAGTCTATCATATCGCCAAGTAAATTGCCCGGTCCAACCGACGGCAGTTGATTAGTGTCGCCAACTATTATAAGCCTGCTGTTAAGCGGCAGCGCTCTTAAAACGCCTTCGAGCATCAATAGGTCTACCATAGAAAATTCATCAATTATTAAAACATCGCAATCGAGCAAATTAGATTCATTTCTGTGAAATTTAGCTTTGTTGTTCTCCCAACCCACTTCAAGCATTCTGTGAATGGTTTTAGCTTCCTTTCCCGTTAGTTCAGACATTCTTTGAGCCGCCCTACCTGTTGGAGCAGACAACAGTACTTTTTCATCCATACTTTCAAGAGTATTTATTATAGCTTTTAGAGTTGTGGTTTTCCCCGTTCCCGGACCTCCTGTTAATATTAAAATGTTTCCGGAAATTGATTTCGATATGGCATCTTTTTGTAAGGGAGCATATTTTATATTATTGACATTTTCCTGATACTCAATTTTTTCACTTATATTTTTACTACTAATTGGTCTTGAAAAATTAACCATCATCATAATTCTTTGAAAGCAGTATTCTTCGGAATCATATATATCAGGCAAAAACAAAAATAAATTTTCGTTTAAATTATATTGTTTAAGCTCTTCCCTTTGAAGCATTTTTTCGATACACTCATTTACATACTCTTCATCAACATTAAGAAACTTTGCAACGGTTGGCAATAATTTATGTTTTGGAAGACAAGTATGACCATTATTTAAATTGTGCTTTAACACATAATTTATACCTGTGTTTATCCTAAACTTATCGATTGTATCTTTACCCAATTTTTCCGCTATAGCGTCAACTTTTTCAAAGTCCACTCCTATTAAGTCATCACATAAAATATAAGGATTATCGTTTATTATTTCTACTGCACTATTACCTAGATTTTTCCATATTTTAATTATTTCATCTGTTGTCATGTCATATTTTTCAAGCTCTGATGATAGTGTTTTAATTCCCAGAATTTTGTCAAATTCTTCAATTATCTTTTTAGCCTTAGACCTTGGAATTCCCTTTACTTCATAAATTTTTTCAGGATTGTTTTTTATAATTTCCAATGTTTCATTTCCAAACTTTTTAACTATTTTTTCAGTCGTGACCAAGCCCAAACCTTTTATAGCCCCCGACGACAGATACCTTATTATATCATTACTATCTGAGGGAAAATAAGTTTGATAAGACTTTACTTGAAATTGAGTTCCGAATTTACTATGCTGAACCCAAGTTCCGATAGCATCTATAGTTTCCCCCTCAGACACAAAAGGAAATTCTCCAACAAAAGTGACCTCGTTTCCGGAAACGTTTACGTTTAATACAGTGTATCCATTTTCGCTATTTCTAAAAATAATTTTTTCCACAAAGCCTCTTATAGATATATTTTCTTGCACTATGTTACCTCCTATTCTACGTTTATTTGACATTTATATATTCTTATGTTATTTTATAATAAATTTGTTAATTACGCAAATGATAATTTTTAAAATAATAAAAGGAGTAAAAAAATTGAGAGTATCCGAAGAAATATACAGTTTAAATGCCCCAGAACTGGCACCAAAACTATTGGGCATGAAACTTTGCAGACGCATGGACGATAACAATATAATAAAATTAAAAATAACTGAAACCGAGGCATATTTCGGAGAACAAGATACGGCTTGTCATGCACACAAGGGCAGAACAAAGCGCACAGAAACTCTTTACAATCCCGGAGGAATTGCTTATGTGTATTTATGTTACGGAATTCATTACTTACTAAATGTTGTATCAGGGCAAAAGGACTTTCCTCAAGCAGTTTTAATCCGAGGATTAGAAAATTTCAACGGTCCCGGAAAACTCACAAAAGCTTTAAATATCAATAAAGAATTTAACGGTGAAAATTTAATGAGTTCAGAAAGATTGTGGATTGAGCCCGCCGACTCTCCAATTGAATTTCAAACCGCTAAAAGGGTTGGAATTGATTATGCAACAGAAGAATACAGAAATAAATTATGGAGATTTATTTTAAAAATCTAAAAATGTGAGGTACATTAGCCATGAAACACGAAAGAAAGACACAAAAAATATCTTTATCTTCTAAAATTTTAATTATAACTTTAAGTATAATTTTTATTATTGGTGTTGGTCTTTTTATAGGATTTAAATATATTTTTGGGGATTTAAGCATAAACAAAATAACCGACAATTCTCAAGACCTTGGAATTTCAGAAGAAGCTGAAGACAAATACAGGGACAAGCAAATTGAAAATATAGCATTATTTGGTCTTGACGGAAGAAATG
This sequence comes from uncultured Eubacteriales bacterium, assembly GCA_934729465.1. Classification (GTDB taxonomy): domain Bacteria; phylum Bacillota; class Clostridia; order Oscillospirales; family Acutalibacteraceae; genus RUG14215. The sequence goes on from CAKVEP010000005.1 coordinate 41,611, forward strand.
AACACGTTGATGAAGGTCGTTCAGATTCATTGATGGTTGCTTCTATAAATAAGGAAACCGGAAAATTAAAGTTAATTTCTATACTTAGAGATAGTTATGTTGCAATAGAAGGATATCCGAATCAAAAGATAAATCACGCATATGCTTACGGAGGTCCTGTACTTGCAATAAAAACCATAAACCAAAATTTTAATTTAAATATCAAAAATTATGTATCCTTAAATTTTAGTCAATTCACAACCGTAATAGACACAATAGGTGGAATTGATATTTATATAACAGAGCAAGAGCTAAACGAAATAAATGTACAATCGCCGGCAGACAAACTAACAAATTATGGCGAGGTACATCTAAACGGAGAACAAACTCTTGCATATTCAAGAATAAGGAAAATAGATTCTGACAATATGCGCGCCGACCGTCAAAAGAATGTTATCCAAGCGATTATTAAAAAACTTAAGAGCAACAATTCAAATTACGTTTCTATAATAAAAACAATCTTGCCGTCTGTTGAAACTTCCTTTCAATATAACGATATAATGGAATATATGACTATACTTTCAAACAAAGAACTTGAGATAGAAGAAACAACCGTTCCCGGAGATGAAGAAAATGCTCAAGGTGGAATGTTTGAAGGCGCTTGGGTTTGGAGATATGATTTAAACAAAGCCTCAGACAGGATACATCAATTTATATACAGCTAATTAAAATTCAATAGATTTAGTGGCATAAGCGTTTAAGCTTAAAGAAGCCCTGCTTCCTGCGATATATTCATAAAACGCCTGAGAACCAACCATAGCTGCATTATCTCCGCAATACTCAAGATTCGGTTTATAAAGTTGCCAGTTGTATTTTTTACACTCATCTTCTAAACTTTTTCTAAGTAGCGTATTAGCAGAAACGCCTCCTGCTAATACTATTTTTTTGTATCCGTATTTTTTAGTAGCCTTAATAATTTTATCAAGCAAACAATCGACCACGGTTTTTCTAAACGATGCACACAAATCATTTACAGGTATTTCAATATTTTTCTGATTTAATTTATGTACTTCATTTATTATAGCGGTTTTAAGCCCTGAAAAGCTAAAGTCATACTCTCCCCCTGAAACATTCGGATGCGGTAATTTAAAACTGTCAGGATTGCCAAGCTCTGCCGCTTTGTCCATGTATACTCCTCCGGGGTAAGGTAATCCCATACATCTTGCTGCTTTATCAAAAGCTTCTCCTGCGGCATCATCTCTGGTTTTACCTATAATTTTCATTTTTGTGTAGTCTGTTACCTCAACTATATGGCTATGTCCACCTGAAACCACCAAACATATAAAAGGAGGTTTTAAATCTTCATAGGATATGTAATTAGAAGCTATGTGAGACCTTAAATGATGAACCGGAATTAAAGGTAGATTTTTTGAAAAAGAAAGTCCTTTAGCAAAATTAACTCCAACAAGCAAAGAACCTATTAGTCCCGGAGCATACGTTACAGCCACAGCGTCTACGTTATCTATGTTTAAGTCAGCTTTTAAAAGTGCCTGCTGTGTCACGGCAACAATATATTCAGCATGTCTTCTTGATGCTATCTCGGGCACTACTCCTCCATAAAGAGCATGCTCCTCGATTTGAGATGACACTACTGTTGATAAAACTTTTCTTCCGTCTTCAACAACGGCAGCAGCTGTATCGTCGCAAGAAGTTTCTATTGCAAGTATTTTCATGTGATATAAATTCTCCTTTTAAAAATATTTTGTCATTATAATAGCGTCTTCTTTAGGATTACTGTAAAAATCTTTTCTTACTCCGATTTTAGTAAACAAAGATTTTTCATAAAGATTTATTGCTATATTATTTGTGTTTCTTACTTCAAGAGTGAGAAATTTCAATTTATTTTGCTTTGAATAATCTTCAAGACATATTAATAACCTTTTTCCGACGCCTAATCCTCTGTATTGTTTTCTAACAGCTATATTGTAAATATACCCCTCATCGCAAACACAATACATTCCGGCATATCCTATAATGTCATTCTCTAAAGCAGCAACAACAAAATAAGAATTTTGATTATTAAATGCTTCTAATATACTTTTTTCAGACCATGGCTCTGAAAAACATTCTTTTTCTATTTTGGATACATCACTAATAAAGCTTAAACTTAATGGCATAAATTTAACGCAAGATTTTTTAAATTCGCTAATCCTTGGCATCATACCACGTCTTCCCTTTTGATATATGGATTTCCATTGGAACTGAAAGTTTAACCGCATTTTGCATTTCACTTTTTAATATTTCTTCAATTATATCTGCTTCAACTATGTCTGCTTCAACTATCAATTCATCATGAACTTGAAGTATGAGCCTTGACTTTAAATTAAGTTCTTTTATTCTATTATAAACTCTTATCATAGCTATTTTTATAATATCAGCAGCCGTCCCTTGAATTGGCATATTTCTTGCCACACGCTCTCCAAATAGTCTTAAGTTAAAATTAGACGCCGTTATTTCAGGTAAATATCTCCTTCTGTTAAACAGAGTTTCAACATATCCTTTATCTTTTGCAAATTCGACAATGTCTTTCATATATTTGTCAACACCGCTGTAATGGTGTAAATAGGCTTTTATATACTTATCTGCATCAGCTATACTAATCCCAAGGTCTTTAGAAAGTGAAAATGCACCAATTCCATAAACTATCCCAAAATTAACAGCTTTGGCTCTTGTTCTCATAGCAGAAGTTACCATTTGAAGTGGAACATTAAATATTTGAGATGCTGTTATAGTGTGAATATCCTTATCATTGTTAAAAGTATCTATCATGACAGCGTCATTAGAAATGTGAGCTAAAACACGAAGCTCTATTTGAGAATAGTCAGCATCTATTAAAACACAGTTCTCTTTAGCGCAAAAATACTTTCTTAATTGTCTCCCAGCCTCTGTTCTTATTGGAATATTCTGCAGATTAGGCTCAGTTGAACTAATTCTTCCTGTACGTGTTTCAGTCTGGTTAAAATTAGAATGTATCCTATTATCCTTGCTTACCAGTTTTAATAATCCATCACAATAAGTTGATTTTAATTTCGAAAGCGCCCTATACTCAAGGATAAGACTTATCACAGGATGATAATTTACTAAACTTTCTAATATGTCAGCCCCGGTTGAATACCCGCTTTTCCCTTTCTTTCCCTTTGGAAGACCCAAATCTTCAAAAAGTATCTTCCCGAGTTGTTTAGGAGAATTTATGTTAAATTCTATTCCACACAAAGTGTATATTTTACTCTTTATCTCGTCTATTTGTTTTCCTAAAAGCTTGCCATATTCGGATATCCCTTCGAAGTCTATTCCAAATCCACATCTTTCCATACTCGAAAGTACTTCAGATAATGGTTGTTCTATGTCATTAAGAAGGGAAATCTGATTATTTTTTTCTAGTTGAGCAACTTGAAATTTTATTAAGCTTTCCATGTGTGTCACGCAGGAAACAAGACTTTCCTGAATCTCGCTAAAACCTTCTTTATTGAAGCTAAAATACTCTACACAATACTGTTTACATAAATTTTCTAAGCTATAATCAGACAACGATGGATTAATTAAATATGCACATAATAATATATCTTTTTTATCTCCTTCAATCTTTATATTTTTAGAGCTAAGATATGAGATTAAATTTTTCAAATCGTAAACTACTTTTTTTATCTGGTTACTTTCAAAAATAAACTTAAGAAATTCATCGAAATCTTTTTGTAAACTATCAATTAAAAATACTTTTTTATTAAAGCATATCCCAACACACTGTTTTTCCTTATCTGAGTAGTCAATATAAAAATAAAATTCAGAGCACTTTACGACTTCATCTTTAAGTAAATTTAAGTCTGGACAAACATTTATTTCAATGCCCTCAAAAGTACTTTTGCTATCTGAATTTTTTTCTTCTAAACCTAACTTTTTAATCAAAGAGAAAAATTCTAGCTCTTTCAAAAGCTTTAGTGAATTATCAACATCAACTTTTCCTCTAACGAAACTTTTAATATCGCTTTCTATCGGAACGTTCGTTACTATCGTTCCAAGGGTTTTACTAAGATATGCACTGTCTTTTCCTTTAATAAGCTTGTCTTTCAAGTTCTGCTTAATTTCAATATTTTCAATATCATTATATATTTTATCTATATCTCCAAATTGCTGTATAAGCATTTTAGCTGTTTTTTCTCCAATACCCTTAACCCCGGGAATATTGTCGGAAGAATCCCCTTGAAGAGCTTTTATTTCAATAAGCTGTTTTGGTTTTACTCCGTAATCTTCAAACACTTTTGCTTCGTCGAATATTACTGATGTAGATTTTCCGAATTTCGTTGAAACAAGTCTTACGGTAACATTTTTAGAAACTAGCTGTAAACTATCTCTGTCTCCGGTTGCTATAACACACTCATATCCTTGCTCGTCACACTTTTTAGCTAAAGTCCCGATTATATCGTCGGCTTCAAAACCTGCGTAGGTTATAATTTTATATCCTAAATATTTTAAAAGCTCTTTTAATACAGGCATCTGCTGAGCAAGCTCATCTGGCATACCTTTTCTGTTTGCCTTGTAAGCGTCAGATAATTTGTGTCTAAAAGTAGGTTCTCTCAAATCAAACGTTATTGCAGTAAGTTCTGGATTTAATTCGTCTTCCACCTTTTTAAGTGTAGTTAAAAAACCGTAAATTGCATTAGTAAATTGTCCACTTTGAGTGGTTAAAATTTTTATACCATAAAACGCTCTGTTTAAAATACTATTTCCATCTAAAACTAAAAGTTTCAAAATATACCTCCACATAAATATTAAATCTTACTTTTATTATACCACACATCATAATTTTTTTAAGTTACTAATTAACAATTATAAGAAACGCTTAAAAATAAAAAAATATTTTATTTTATATAAATATGTTGACTTAAACTGTTATATAGTGTATAATTTACTATATTCTGACATTTTGTAAATAATTATATAAAACTCGTCAGAATAAATATGTTTTATATTCGTAAAAACATATTAAAATTTATATTTATTAAGGGAGAGATTTATATGTTAGCAATGCAACAACCGGTATATTATGTGGAAATGGCTCAAAGCACAATCGTAACCTCTAATGAACAAATTTACAGCTCTTCAGAAAATTCTGATGTAATAGAAAAATACGAAAATGATATTCAAAAAGTAGAAAAATGTATTCAAAACATTGAATCCGCTATTAAGCAAACAAAAAAAAATATAAAAATTTGTAACGATAATATAAAAAAGTGCGAAGAAAAAATAGAAAAAACCAAGTTGTCCATTACCCAAAATGAAAGCAATATAAATGAGCTTTCAAGCAAAAAAGTTAAAACTTTAAGTGACTTGAAAAAAATTAAAAAATGTAAAAAGGAAATAAAAATTCTTAAACACAATCTAAATCAATATTCTGATGCTATAGAAAAGTATAAAATGGTAAAGTCGCAAAACGAAAACGTTATTGAAAAGTGTAGCAAAACCCTGGAACGCTTAAAACTTACTATCGACGAGCTTAAATCTATTAAAACCTCATACGAGCAACTTGCTTAGTAAATACCCCCACTCTTGACTAAAGGTGGGGGTATTTTTGTTTTTGTGTGAGATTTCATCGGACTATTTTTAAAATAAATTATAGTTGTGATTATAATTTTTATTTTAACACGATAATCAAATAATTATATTAGCGCCGTAATTAATGTTAAAATACATTAAATTTTTATTGCTGAATATTTTTACCTTTTTTAGCTTACTTAGTGGCTCTATCACCATTTAATTTTATTAAATTTTTTGTAAATTCTTACACTTATAAAATCAAGCAAATATTTAATTAAAGATTAATTATGTAATTTTAAGAGGAAAGAAATATTTTTTCCTCTTTTTGGGTTATGATAACGATAGTATATATTATAACTATTATAATAAGTTTACCTTTAAAACTATTTTTATCATTATAAGATTATAAATTTAAAGTCTTTGTCTTCATAATCACATTCTATGCTTTGTCCCGCTTCTATCGTACCCTTTAATATCTCTTCGGATATCTTATCCTCTATCTTTGATTGAATAATCCTTCTTAAAGGTCTTGCTCCATATTTGTCGCTAAAACCTAGCTCAGATAGCTTTTTTATAGCTTCATCAGAAAAATTAATTTTAATTCCAAGGTTTTCAATTCTCTTAGAAAGCTTCAAAAGCATACATTTACATATATTATTTATATCGCTGATTTTAAGCCTTTCAAATATTACCGTCTCATCTATACGATTTAATAACTCAGGCTTAAAAGATTTTTTTAATTCACTCATTATAACATCTTTTAAGTAATCGTACTCATTGTCTTTAGATAAGTCATTAAACCCCAGCTTTACGCCATTTTCAACAATAAAATTTGCTCCTATATTAGAAGTCATAATTATTATAGTGTTTCTAAAATCCACTTTTCTTCCGTGAGAATCAGTAAGCTGTCCTTCATCGAGAACTTGCAGTAAGATATTAAACAAATCTGTATGTGCCTTTTCTATCTCGTCAAATAAGATTACAGAATAAGGTTTTCTTCTAACTTTTTCTGTTAGTTGTCCACCATCGTCATAGCCAACGTACCCCGGAGGTGACCCTAGCAATTTAGAGGAATTATACTTCTCCATAAATTCAGACATATCAAGTCTTATCAGAGCGTCTTCGCTTCCATACACAGCCTCCGCTAACGCTTTACATACCTCCGTTTTACCTACTCCCGTAGGTCCTAAAAATATGAATGAACCTATCGGTCTATTGGGGTCTTTTATCCCAACTCTTCCCCTTCTTACAGCCTTGGAAACAACAGATATAGCATTTTCTTGTCCCATTACTCTTCGTTTTAATATGTTTTCCATGTTTAAAAGTCTTTTGCTTTCTTCGGCCGTTATTTCCGAAACCGGAATAGACGTCCAATTTGAAACCACCTGAGCAATGTCCGTACTCAAAACTTGTCTGCTGTCTTTATCTTTTTGGTTTGTCCATAAATCCTTTTCCTGCTTTAAAATCGCCTTTAACTTTTTTTCTTCATCCCTTATTTTTGCTGCAGACTCAAAATTTTGAGTGTTTATTGAAAATTCTTTGTCCTTACATAATTGGCGTATTCTTTTCTCCATTTTACTTATTTTATCGGGAACAGTATAATCTTTAAGTCTGACTCTTGAACAGGCCTCATCAATTAGGTCAATAGCTTTGTCTGGAAGGAAGCGCTCTGTTATATACCTCGAGGAAAGCTTGACTGACGACTCTATCGCCTCATTGGTTATAACAACTTTATGATGTTTTTCATATTTTTCTTTTATTCCTTTTAAGATTTGTATTGCCTCAGCTTGCGACGGCTCCCCTATAGATATCGACTGAAAACGTCGTGCTAAAGCTGCATCTTTTTCTATTTGTTTCCTGTATTCATCTATAGTGGTTGCGCCTATAACTTGGAAATCTCCTCTCGTTAAGCACGGTTTGAGAATATTTGCTGCATCTGCCGAACCTTCAGCTGACCCCGTTCCAACTATGGTATGAAGTTCGTCTATAAATAATATTATGTTTCCACTTTTTTGTACCTCATCTATTATAGCTTTTATTCTGTCTTCAAAATCCCCTCTGTATTTCGTCCCGGCTATCATTCCTGTTAAATCAAGAGATATTATTTTCTTGTTTTTTAGAATTTCCGGAACTTCACCCATATAAATTTTTAACGCCAACCCTTCAACAACGGCTGTTTTTCCTACTCCGGGTTCCCCTATCAGACAAGGATTGTTTTTCGTTCTTCTTGAAAGTATCTGAATAACACGTTCGATTTCTTTATTTCTTCCTATAACAGGGTCTATTCCGCCCTTAGACGCAATATCTGTTAAATCCCTGCTATACTTGTCAAGAGTTTTTGTCGCACTGAAATTGTTAGATTTATTTCTGTTAAGTCTTATAAAGCTTATACCGTGATAATCTTCATCGTCGTCAACACTTTTATTAAACATTAAAGAATCATCTATTTTGTTTTCTATTTTACTTTTGTCTAAACCTAATTCTTCAATAAGCTTTAATGCACTTGAATTTTTTTGCTCAAGAAGAGCTGTGAGAATATGCTCGGTACTAACACGCACATCCCCAACCATGGACGCCTTTTGAGCTGAATTTTTCAATATGTTTTCAGCATTTGGAGTAAAATCATTTGTGTTTACCACAGTTTGACTTCCAACTCCTATATTTTTCTTTATTATGTCCTCAACCATGTCGGGACTAACGCCTAATTCCGACAATATAGAACTAGCTATTCCATCGCTTTGTTTTATTAGTCCAAGAAAAAAATGTTCACTTCCAACATAAGTGTGACCAAATTCTTGCGCACATTTAATTGCTATGTTAATTGCATCATTTGCTTTTTCAGTAAAACCGTTAAATTTATACATATCTATCACAAAACTCCCTTTTCAGGCTGTTTATATATAAATAATGTTTGATAAATACATATGAATTATTCTTCATGTTTTTAATATTCAAGGGAGAGATATTTTATTTTTCTTTTATCTTTAAAATTCTTTTTATAGTTTCTATAAATCTGTCTTTTTTGATGTCGCTTGCATCAATCACGCCTATTCCCATTTGTATCGCCCTATTATACACGCTGTTACGCTCAGCTTTAAAGTTCCCCAGTGTTACCATTATACATTTGGAATAACATCCTCCGAAATAGTTTGGATACATACTCAACTCTTGAAGTGCTTCTGTTGATGGGTCAGAAAGCTTACACGATACAAATACAGGATGTATTCCGTTAAAAAATGTGACGTCTATTTCATTTACAACTTCAGATGTAGATTTTTTTACTCTATCCCAATTTAATTTCACACTCAATCTTACGTCATCAAAAATATTACTTTGCTTTAGTTTTATAAAAACGTATAGCTCAAGCCATGAGCCGAAATCTGTTAAATATTTTTTTATAGGCAAATCCTTAAACTTAAACCTACAATTTTCTGAATCTATCTTTAAATTATAAATAAATCCTAGTTTTTGAGCGCTATGTAATAATTTCTGAGCATTATAAGTAAGATGAGCTTTTGTGTTTGGGATATTTAGGGGGGAGTTGAAGTCCAAAGGCTTTGCCTCCACAAATTGTGCTTTAGCGCCGGTTTGAATATAAACACACAGCTCTTTCCAAGAAGTAATATTATTAAACACAATATCACTAAATTCTAAAATAGGCTCAAATAAATTTTCGTTTGGAGTTGGGTGGAAATATCCCTCTATATTAGCCCCATGACTCATCAAAAGAGTGTTTATAGACATTTTTGGCATAGAAAATTTTTCAGACAAAAAATTACAACCATATATATTTATAAGCTTTCGACGTTTAATGTCCATCTTAAATATAGGAACGAAATTTTTAGCACACGCCAAGTAAGCCCCTATAGCCACCAATTCTTCACTTCCCGTAATGTCAAAATAGCAGCTTCGATTACGGTGAATAATTTTTTTACATTTTTTACTAACGTCATCTAAGCTTTGGCTATTCACATTCACAAATTCTAAATTAATCCCTTCCACCTTTTCAACACACGCATACTCTATCGAACTTAACGCATTTACATCATTTATATTATCATCGTAAATAAAAATTACTTTTTTAGGTTTAAATGATAAAACGGATATTAAATTACTAAGCTGTTCATTATTATATATTTTTACAAGACATTCCATTAAAATTCCTCTTTTCATTCTTGAACTATTTCATACTCACCTAATAAGTATTCACTTAAACATAAAAGGTCTAAAGTATCAACCTTATTATCGTGGTTTATATCTGCCGCAATTAAGAAATCTCCTAAAATCTTAGAATTTCCCAATAGATAATTCCTCAAAACATATAAATCTTTACTGGTTATATTTCCGTTTCCTGTTATATCGCCGTAAATTATAACTTTAAATTGATAATATAATTTGTCGTCTTTTAAAAAATTTACGATAGTTCCTGTTCCGACTTTACCGCTTGTTTTAATACTTCCGTATCTGTCAAGTATTTTCATGCTATAACCTTTAACGTCAAAATTATTCTTAAAAGCTGTTATAGACGTTTGAAGTTGAACTCCAGTTATACGCATATTTTGATAATCAATATTATAAACGTCACTTGATATGTAGCACTCTTCCATTTGCGGTAATTTATAATATATCTCAAATTTATGCTTTATAACGCACGGTTCTCCTATGCTATTACACAACCCTCTTATTTCTAAATCATAAGAAAACAAATTATTATAACTCATATTGCCAGGAAATATCTTTATACAGTTTCCTTCAACACAAGTACCGTTGTTCAAACTAAGATTTTCGCTTTTTCCAGTGTTTTTGTCTATAACACTTATATTTAAGCTATTGTACTTATCAACAATAATATCATTTTGTAAAATCAACTCCCAGTGGTAATTCTCATCAAGAACAACATTATCGTATATACCGCTTTTGGGATTAAATTTAAATACATTGTCATTTTCAGTGAAAACCTTTTCTTCTAAATTACTGTATAAATCTACGTCTACTATATAATAAACATACACCCCATCATTTTGACATATACATAATAATTTTTCTTCATCAGAGAAACAAGCAACATTATTATTAATTTTTATGTATCCCAGCAATTGGTAAGTAGCGTTATCAAACACATAAAATTTGTCGGTCCCGTTATAAGACAATATTTTATCTTTCACTTTACACGCATTATAAAAATTCTCTCTTGGAATAAATTGAAATTTCTTATTAAACTTTAAACCTTCTTGAGTAATTTCATACACATAGTTTAAGCTGTCAAGCACTTTATCATTTTCTAAAAACGTAATTCTGCCGTTAGGACAATCATCAAAAGCGTCAAAATTTTTAATACTTCTATCTTGAATATTATATATAAAAATTTTAGAATACAAATTGCTAATTGCATAAATCAAGCCTTTGCTCTCGTTAAATGATATGGAATTTATAGGACCTTCAAAATCAATGGTTTGTTCGTCATCGCAGGAGTAAGATAAGGTTTTTATACTGTTATTTTTGTAAATGTAATACATTCTTCCATCGTTGTCCACACAGAACCTTTCTTTACTGATTATTTCATCCTTAAGAGCCGCTTTGGACATTATTACCTTATTTTGCAAATCATAAACATAAACCATCGGACAGATTGTAGAATTGCCTAAAGAAAAATCATTTCCATCTGCTTGGTCAGATAAAATATATATTCTGTTCCCTTGATAATAACAATATTTACAATTTATCTTGATTTTTCCTACTTCCTTTACGCTTGAATCAATAGTATTTAATTTTGATATTCTAGTATTTTCGCTGTCTTTACTTATTAATATGTATTCCTTATCACCACTTTTAAACACTTCGCATAAACTCCCAAAGTTTTCACCTGATATAACATTCGGAGTCAAGCCTTCAGCGTAGCAATTATTAAAAAGTATAAGAAACAGTAACATCGAAAATTCAAATAATAAAAACTTATAATCTCTATATTTCATTTTTTCACACCCATAATATTTTTAACACATTTTAGCACAAAAACAAATGAATGTCATCAAAAATTTTTTATACTATTAATAAACAAAAAATTATAGCCACTCTATTAATAAGAGCGGCTATTTTTAATATATTTATTATTTTACATCTCTTTTATAGAATGAGTAAATTCCTATAGCAGAAGAAACAACAATATAAACCAATGAAACTATTATTCCTGTTTGCAAAACATCATTCGCAACGTCTAGCTTAGCCATTCCATAATACTGACCTACCCAATACTTTGAAAGTTCAATTTCTTTATCAAATTTTGATTTCAAGAAAAATTCAGCTATAAGAATTAAAGTTGGAACCAAAGTGCTTATTGCTAAAACAGTTGCCACAGTTCCTCCGGTGTGTCTTAATAAAAAACCTACCATAATGTTTATACATTCCATAGCAAACACAGCTAATAAAAACAATCCTATTGATTTAAACATATTAAAAGCTATTTCTCCTGAAAAATCGCCTACTCCCCACATAATTGAGCCAGTAGTAAATCCTACTATGCCAACTGTTAGCGAGTAAACAACCGTAACAAACGCACACACTATTAACTTAGACACATATATATTAAATCTGCTTATTCCTCTTGAAGCAATATTTTTAATCGTTCCATATGAAAACTCACTTGGGATAAACATTGCAATAAATATACTCAAAAGCAAAACGACTTCCCCTAAACACATAACAGATGCATATATTCCATTGTAACCTAGAACACTTGCGTCTATTCCTAACTCAGAATTTACATTGTGATTAAGGAACCACACATCAAAAGCTCCTAAAATGGTAGCGATTATTCCACATATGTAAAACGATTTTAATCTAAAAAGTTTATAAAAATCTGATCTTAATAAATTAAGCATTCTTACTTCCCCCCATTAAATCTATAAAATATTGTTCATAATCTCCGCCCTCTGTGTTTATAGAGTGGACTATTATATCTTCTTTAGAAAGAGCTGAATTTATTTCGCCTTGCTTGTCGAAATTACTGCTTAAAACAATTGTGTTTTCCCCTTCAATTGAATAATCTGAAATACCCATTTTTTCAGATAATATCTTACAAGCCTTTTCAACATTGTTAACTTTTATCTTCATGCTTTGCTTTACTCTTTTTGAAAGCTCATCAGCATCAAATTGAGCCACTAATTCTCCGTTATTTATAACGCCATAGCAAGTTGCGATTTTATAAAGCTCGCCTAATATATGACTTGATATCATTATTGTTATGTTGTGCTTTTTATTTAGTTTACGAATTAAATCCCTAATATTTTTTATTCCTTCGGGGTCCAAACCGTTAGTAGGCTCGTCTAAAAACAAGAATTCAGGGTCACCCATTAACGCTAAGCCTATAGCAAGCCTTTGTTTCATTCCCAATGAGAAATTTTTTGCTTTCTTTCTGCCGGTGTCTTTTAAACCTATAATATCTAATATTTCTTCGGTTTTATTTTTTTCCTTTACGCCCAATAACTTTCTTTGAACTTCTAAATTTTGCCTTGCTGTCATATAAGGATACAAAGCAGGATATTCTATAACTGTTCCAACTTTAGCGCGTCCCTTCGCTAAATCTTTGCTCCCAAAAAGTTCAATTTCTCCCCCGTTAGAGCGAGCAAGACCAACTATCATTCTTATGGTTGTTGTTTTACCGGCTCCGTTTTTACCTATAAACCCGTATATGTCACCCTTGCGTAATTTAAGATTAACCTTATTAACCACAGGTTTATGTGCATAAATTTTAGTAAGGTCAGTAGTCTTAAGTACATAATCCATAATAAAAAATCCTCCTTTTAATATTTCAATTTATAACCTTAGTACTAATGTAGTTTATACCAAAATATATTTATTGTCAAGTACTTTTTATATAATTTTTATACTTTGTTAAATTTCTTAACTTTATTTATAGTACCACTATCGAAAATTAATGTCATAAAATTTTTGTCGCAAAATCACTTTCTGTGAAGACTTTTCATAACATCAGATGCTATTGGTCCCGCTGTTTTTATTCCAAATCCGCTATTTTCGACTATCACAGCAAAAGCATACGGAAAATTTTTATCTTGCGAAAAGCCTACCATCCATCCGTGAGGCTGCTTTCCCTCCCCGACTTCTGCCGTACCTGTTTTAGCGCACATCTCCATGCCCGGAAACATAGAATCTCCATATCTGTTTTTAATCGTGTATCTCATAATATCTTTTATTTTATTAGCGGTATCAGCAGACACCATTCGTTCCATATTTTTGGGTCGATTATTCATAATACCATCTTGCTTTTCAATGCCAACACTTTTTACCATATATGGCTCAACGGGTACTCCCTCATTTGCAATAGCGCCCATTATCATAAGCATATGCATTGGATTTACCACATCATTATACTGTCCTATCCCCGACCAACCAAGGTCCACCTGTTTTGCGTTATCGGCATTGTATCTACTTTCAGCTATATCCACACCATCAATTGTATATTTTTTATTAAACCCAAATTCCTCAGCTTTTTGTCGCATTTTATCTTTCCCTATTTCCATGGCAATATCGGCAAACGCTATATTGCACGATTTAGACATAGCATTTACTAAATCAATTCTTCCGTGGTGCTCCATACAAGTTATTTTATCGCCCGAAACGTCTTCTTCTTTGTTACATAAAAATTTTCTCTGATAAATATCATCTATGTTATCTATAGCCGCAGCACATGTAATTATCTTAAATATAGAACCCGGAGTATATGAACCAGACAAAACCCTGTTTATATACACTCCATCATATTTATCGGAGCTTTCATGCTCAATGTCCGGACGATTGTTAGGGTCATACGTGGGCGTACTGACAGAGCAAACGACTTCACCTGTTAAGTAATTATACACCACAACAGCTCCTTTTTGTTCTCCAAGCCCTTTAAGAGCGGTAACACACAAATCACTGTCAAGAGTCAACTTAACGTCGTTTGAAGAGCTAAATCTCTTAGGCGCTCCAAAACCTGTAATCAGATTATATCCATATATCTCAGCGTTATACCTGCTTTGAACAGAAGTCGGAATTAACACCGGTCCATCACCAACAGTATGAAGCAAAGCTTTTCTTTTTAGCTCATCATCGCTATAAACTCTTTTTCCGTCAACAGTCTGGCACAACACCACATTATTTCTATCAAATATTTTCCCACCAATATCCTTATCCGAACTCAGATGTTTATTAATCGGTTGGACTGCCCATGTTTTACCATTTGTAACATAACTATAAACAAAATATCCTATTCCGAAAAGAAATCCCAGCAATAGCAAATATAATATAACAGACCTAACTTTCGTATTTTTCATTGGCTTTATCTCCTTGCAGCATAAGTTCTTTCATCAGCAGCCTTTATAAACGCTAAAAGCCCCCACGTCGACACCATACTCGACCCCCCCGCACTCAAGAATGGTAACGTTACGCCCGTAAGAGGCAAAATATCTGTGGCACCAAACACATTCAAACACATTTGGAATAGTAACAGTCCCGCAGAAGAACACGCTGCTATAGAATAAAAAGTAGACCTGCTGTTTATGCTCACTTTTTTAGAGTAAACAGACAGCATCGCTATAGAAAAAACAACTATTAACGCTAAGATAAGTCCCCACTCTTCGCAAAGCATTCCGAAAATCAAATCACTCGTTGAGGCAAACACATTCTTTAAATATCCTCTTCCAACTCCTAAACCAAACAGTCCTCCGCTTGCGGAATATGTCATAACTCTGGTCTGTTGGTATCCCATATCATTCATATGTTCCCAAACATGTCTCCAAACGGAAAATCTATCTGTTATGTAAGGTTTAAATTTTATTATCATCATAGCCCCAAGTGCCGCCGCTGAGCAAATCAATATTACGGTTCTCACGCTTCCCGACCTCATAAACGCTACTATAAGGAACGTTACGAAAAATATACATGCTGTTCCGAAGTCGCCCATTATGAATAATGACACCATACAAAGTCCAGAAAATATAATAAACTCAGTTAAATTTTTAGTAGTTTGTAGCCTTTCGAGCGTCGACGTTCCAACAAGCACAAATGCCACTTTAACAAACTCCGAAGGTTGAATTGAAACAGGTCCTAAAATTATCCAGTTTTGAGAACCATTTTTAATTGTTCCAAGCGCAAGGTTTGACGCAAATAGTCCTATAGCGCCACACGCTATAACAATTCTCCATTTCATAACAACGTCGGGATTGCTTATAAAAAGTATAATAATATCAAACACAGCTAACCCAATTGTCATGGCTATAAGTTGATTATATGTATCATTTAAATTACTTCCGTATATCGTCATAATTCCTATTCCGCTTAAAAGTATCCCAAGACTTTCCATCTCAAAGCTTATTCTTCTAAACAAATATTTATTGATAATAAAATACATCCATGATATTACAACTATTAATCCTGCAACCATCAAAGGTTCATATTCAAACTGTCCCTTTGAAAAACAAAGCTCTATTCCAACTAACACATGAAATAAACTCACATAAAATAGCAAAAGTCCCGGAGATAAAACATTTTTAAATATTTTGTCTTTAAATGAAAACCAGTCCTTATACCCGGAAATAACCTTAGCTTCTTTAAGCCAAAATTCTATTCCTCCTATTTCAATCACGTCGTTAATATAAACCTGTTTGCTTTCAGAAATCCTTCTTTTATTTACAAGAACTCCGGTCTTAGAGTTTGTGTCGGAAATAAACCATCCTTTTTCTCTGCGAAACAGCACCGCATGGTCTCTCGACACAGTTGTACTGTCTATCGTAATGTCGCAGCTTTTACTTCTCCCTATAGAATTTTCCCAATATAAAACCGGTATTTTCTCTTTAGTAACCTTATTTACTAATGCTATTAAAGGAGTGTTCCCCCTCGCACTTCTTTTCACAGACTTAAAACAATTATACACAATTAATAACGCTATTAAAGGTAATATGATTTGTATTCCATAAAGAATTATATCAATTATATCTTTCAATCCACATTACTCTCCTTTAAAAATCTACACCCTACTTCTTCTTTTAAACACAGTTTTTGCGGCATCCAAAATTCTTTTAAATTCATCTGTTCTGTAGAAAAGAATTATATTTATAACATTTGGCACCGTCAAACAGACCAGACCGTTGCACACTAATTTTAAAATACCGGAGTAATCAAATTTTTTACAAATTTCATATGAAATAAACGTATATAAAACCGTAAGAGCAGCGTAAACAACATATTTTAAATAATAAGGCTTCAGCTTTTTATTAAAAACAATTTTATAAACAAGATACGGCTGAGTCCAAAACGGGACAAGCAACATACTAAGCATATTAGCAAGCATAACTCCCGCAACCCCCATCTTTCTTACAAGTATAAACGAAAGAAGAAGTGTTATAACAGCCTCAACTATTGCAAAATATTTATCAGGATTATATATTCCCGCTCCAACCTTAACCATAAGAAGCGACTGTCTTATTCCATACATATATAAATACCCAGATATAAACACCGTCACCCACAAAGGGAATGTTGCGTCAGAAATAGGAAGCATTCCTATAAACGGGGTAACCAAGTTAAAAAATGATACTGTAAAAAATGAGTAAATCAAAAAATTTATGAAATAAAGCGTATTAAAATTAGAATATACTTTATCTTTGCTTTCAGTATTTAATAAATTACCAAAGCTTGCTATAATTCCGTTAAAAAATTCGTTTGATATAGTTATTAAGGCTGTGACTATCATCATATAATTGGAGTATATTCCGCTTTCCCTCAGGTTTACAAAATACATTATCATTAAACTTGAGGTAGAGGTTAAACTAAAACCTGCAATTTTATGTAAAAGCATAGCCTTTATATTACTAAATAAATCTTTTTTCTCGATTCTAGGCATAGATTTATTTATTTTAGTGTTTATAAATGGATAATTTTTGTCGAAATAATAGGATATAATAACGTTTTCTAAAAGTCTGAAAAATATTTTGCACACCAAATACAGCTCAAATGATTTGAAAAACAGCAATATACAAATCTGACCAATAAACATACAAACCTGTATAACCGTGTGGATTATGTTATTTATATAATTTTTTTGGTCGGCAATAAACATTGCTCTTTTATGCGAAAATAAATATGAAGATATTACATCCAACACATAAAGCATAAATATTTCCGACAACCACACCTTAGAAAAATCTTCTTTTATTGGTATTCCAACGAAAAAAGATATTCCAATCCCTAATCCTAACACTATAAGAGCTATAACCAAATATGCCCTTTTTAAGAAACACAGTATTATAGATACCTTTTCCCAATCTTTTTCAGCAATTGGTCTATATAGCTTGTAAACTATCCCAACACCCAGCCCCAGCTCTACTATAGCAAGCGCCGAAACTATATTTTGATACGTTCCTTCTATTCCAACTATCTCCAACCCCAACGTTGTTGAAAACAGACTTCTTGTAATAAAAGAACCCAACATTATAAAAACGTAAGATACGCAGCTTATACTGATATTTATAACTGAATTTTTTGTTCTCATACTTCTCCTCTTATCACTTATACGTTACTACTCCGCTTATTTTCACATTATTTTGCTTTAACTTTAGTATAGTACTTTCGTAATCGCTGTACCTCGAATAAAGGTATCTTTCCATAATAATGGTACTGTCGCACAGCTTAGCATACTCAACTGCATTTGCAAACAGTCTAACCGGAGCCGCATTTACCATTATCATGTCATATTTATCTTTATTGTCGTTTAAAACATCTTGTAAAATTTTCTTGGAGCAATCATTTATATTCATAAAATTTACATCACTATTATCTTTAACACATTCGTCTGTGTTTATAAACAAAACATTTTTGCCGTTGTTAAGCATTTTTCCGTGAACGTTTTTTAAGATTAAGTATTTATCAAGCTTATTGCTCAAACTGCTCGTAAAGCAAACAATTTTACTGCCCTTGTCATTCATTGCATTGTAAATCGTATTGGCAACGTAAATATAAGATTGTTCTAATTTTTGTTTTTTATTAAGTTTATAATTCAGCATTTATTTATTCTCCCTTATTTTAACATCGTTGTTAAGCTCCGCTAATATAGGTATTTCGTACTCTGAAAAATCAGATTTTCTATTTAAAGTAGGGTTAAACAACGCTATTAAACACGCCACTGCGCAACATAACACAAAAATGATAAAGATTGGCAAAACCATGACTTTTAAAATACTAGCAGCGACCATTTGAGATTTAGACATTTGCTTTTTACTGCTTACTTTATCACTCTTCAAATTTTTACTAGCCACCGCTGCTTGTGACGGCGATAAAATTTGTTTGACATTCCCCGCATTAGTTATGTTAGAATTTTTAATTTGAGGTTGAGCAACATTTGCTAAGCAGTCTTCGCAGGCTTTTAAAACAGTATCTGAAAGACCCTCATCGTAGGTTTCACAAATAACGTTTAATAACATAGTGTTTTCGTATTGTGAAACTGTGTATAATTCTTTCATGGATATTATAGATAATTCATCAGGTTTTATTGCGTCTGTACCCCTGCCTAAGGTACTATTTTTTACAATATAATCGTTTTCATATTTACTCGTTATCTCGTTATAAATATACTGTCTACAAAAATCCGAATTCAATATTGCAACATAGTCGTTAGGCAGTGTTTTGTAAAAACTCATGTCCGTATTTTCCAGTAACTTTTCGTCAATTATGGGTTCCACATAATATGACGTTGAAGATATACACCTATCTTGATTAAAACTTTCCAAACTTTTTAAAACAGATGAAACTTTTATTATTCCAAGAGTTCCAAAAAGCAATATCGAAGCAAGCATTATGTAACACACCGCTGTCTTATATCTCTTTATTGTTGACCAAATGTCAAACAACCCAAAATGTTCAAACATTAATTTAATTCCTCCAAATTTACTTTTATATTTCATTGATAATTCTTAATCATGTCTTTACAGCTGTATCTTTTCACACACAGCTTCGCAAACAGAAAGCAAACCGCAACAGGCAATAAAAATTGCATGTAAATAACAAAATTAATCCAACCTAGCGCCTCATCCCTCGGACAAAAATATATGCTCGTAAGAATAATAAGTACAATCGAAAAACAAAAATTCCCTCTACTAATAATAACCATCATATAAGCAAAAAGCAACCCAAGCAAAACGCTGAATAATATTATTCCAACATATCCAAAATCAGCGTAAGTTTCAAGTAGATAAGAAGACCCCCATCCATTACCATCTAAATATTCTTGTCCCCTTGAAACATAAGACATTCTATGAGAAAAATTATTACTGTAAAGCGCCATATTAATGTTATTTCCTGTCCCAAGAGAGCGAGCCCCAAACAATATCTGAGCCAGATTGTTGTGAGCGAAATAGTCTATAAATCCGCCGAAAGTATAATTTACAAACCCTGTATATTTTATTTTAGGGATACTGTTATGACCTATACACAGTACATCAAAAGACACTCCCTGCTTATACAAAAAGTCCACAAACAATTCAAAAGCTCCCCCCTGAACGACCTTTTGACCTGCTCTTATATAATTATAAGCTCCAAGTAAAAGTATTGCAATCGGAGCAAAGGCTATTATCGCTACCCTTTCAACTATACCAAGCCACTTTCTTTGATTTTCCAAAGCATCTCTTATAAAATAGTATAAAAAAGCGAAAATAGCATTTAACACAATAGGATTTCTAAGCCCTATAATTAAAGAAGGCACCTCCGAAACCACATACAACACAAGTGGAACAAATGCTAATTTCTTTTTAGGCATTGATGCCAAAAATATACAAAGAAAATATTTATTCATGCTGCCAATCGTGGTTATTACATACGGCAGTGATGTTTTAAAACTTGTGTATAATTCCTCATAAGCCTTGCCTCTCATGTAAACAAGCTTTTCAAATTCCGTAACGATAAAGCAAAATATACTAAGAAAATACAGCATTAAAGATATTATCCTGAGTCCTTTTATAAAATCATCGCTAACACTGCTTGACAATAGTTTAGAACTAGCAATACCTTCTCTACGATTTATAGCTCTTTCCCCAATCAACTGACCTAAAAACAAAAATATCAGCGTGAGCATTAAGGCGTTAAGCGCAAATATAACGTCATTTTCAGCAAAGTACCACCAAACATTCCCTCTTACC
This sequence comes from uncultured Eubacteriales bacterium, assembly GCA_934729465.1. Lineage (GTDB taxonomy): Bacteria > Bacillota > Clostridia > Oscillospirales > Acutalibacteraceae > RUG14215. Next base: position 62,364 of record CAKVEP010000005.1, read on the forward strand.
ATACTTATTGTTGGTCTGCTCAGTAAAAATACAAATATCATAAAATTAAAGAACATAAAAAATATTCTGTTTTTAACATTTTCAAAGCTATAAATAAGGTTATTTACCCAAAACGCTAACACTCCACACAGCATCACATTAAAAGAATAATACACCGCTCCGCTAAAAAACAGACTTAAGGAGACTAACACTAGCAAATATCTAATTATCTTTTTCACTTAACTTCTCCTTATAATAAATTATTTATTAAGCTTATCCACTTTTCAAGAATTTCAGTTTTATCAAACAAATTCAAATTTCCCGTACTTCGTTGGGAGAAAAGTATCCTTTTTTCCTTATTCCGAATAAGCTCGCAAATTTTTTTAATCATAGACTCCTTATTATAGCACTCTATTAAATATCCGTCAAAACCATCTCGGACAATCTCAGAAGGTCCTGTTAAACAGTCAAAACTTATAATTGGCAAATGATTAGCTTTTGCCTCCAAGAGCACAAGCGGAAGACCTTCTCTGTAAGACGTCATAACATACATTCCATAATGTTTGTATTTTTCATACATTTTATCTGTTGAGCCCTTTAAAATTACGTTTCTTTCAAGGTTTTCTTCCCTTATCCACTTTTCAAGATTTGGTCGTTGTTCTCCATCGCCATATATATGCCACTGCCAATCAGGATATTTTGAAAAAACGCCTTTTGCAATATCTAGCAACATATCATAGCCCTTCTCAGAGCTAAGACGTCCGCAAGACAGCATCATCTTAGATTCACTATCATACTCTGAAGTATATTTCATAAGCTCACCGTCAAGCCAATTGTATATACAAACCATTTTGTCTTTTTTAACCCCGAATTTATCTATGTAGTCATTAAGAGTCCTCTCTGTAAGAACTACTGTCTTATCACACAACTTGCTAGCTAACTTCCTGAAAATCACGGCTTTTTTATCATCGTATTGATTCATTAATGCTCCGTGGTCGCAAAAGACAAACTTACTATTTACAAACGGTTTTATAGGAAGAACTATAGGCGGAGTAAAATGTCCAACCATAAACACAACATCTATATCGTTTTCCCTAACATAATCAATAAGTTTCTTAGAAGACTTTACAATAAGACCCCTTATTCTGCTTTCACTTGGATTACCCAAACTATAGCACTTAATATTACTGTTTATATTATAGTGACAATCCTTTACATCTCCGCATATCGACACTATATGAACATTATACATTTCGCTTAGCTCGTTACACAATGAAACAAGTACTCTTTCTATTCCTCCAACATTTGATATATTAAAATCAATAAAGCATAAATTTTTCATTTAAAATTATCCTTCTATCTTATTTTTTAACAGCGTCAAAAAGCCTGAAATTTCGACCTTTATTTTTAACAGTCAGTTTCTCGTAAGCCTTGGGGCTAAACAATAACACTATTGTTGCTAATTTACGTTTTAATGAAAAATGTTTGTTCGACAAAATTTTAAAAGTATTTTTTCTAATTATCAAAAGTACCTTATTATATTCGTCTTGAAGACTTAAATCATTGCTCATAATAATTTTATCAAACACATACATATAAGACCACAAATGTCTAAACATAGCCTGTGATTCTAACTCAGGGTAAAATTTTCTCACTATTTCTAAATGTTTATCGTAAGCATCAACAACATCAAAGTCGGACTTTTTAAAATAAGACGTTGTTATACTATCTCCTCTATGTATATAAATATATTTAGGCTTTGAATTATAAACAACCTTTTTAGCTCTTATCATTAACAAAGGAGTTAAAAACGCATCTTCTGCAATTCTTCCAGCAGGATATCTTAAATTGTCAAAAAGCTCTTTTTTATACAATTTATTAACGGGATTAACAGAAAATAATCTGTCTTCCAAGACCTCCTTAAGCGCCTCCACATTATTAAATTTCCAAAAACCATTTATATTTGATTGCCTTGTCCTGCGTCCGCCTTTAAAATAATTGCATATTCCACAAATTGCTATATCAGCGTTATTTTTCACAATATCATTGTACAGCATTTCATACATATCCCCTGCAATACAATCGTCTCCATCAACAAAACCGATATATTCTCCTAAAGCTTCATCAAGCCCGGTGTTTCTTGCGCTGCTTACTCCTTCGTTCTCCTTATGAATTACTCTTATTCTATTATCTTTTTCAGAGTATTCGTCGCATATTTTTCCGCTGTTGTCAGTTGAACCATCATCAACTAAAATTAATTCAAAATCCTCAAAGGTTTGCCTGAGTATAGATTTTATCGTCTTTTCCACATATCTACCCACATTATACACAGGCACTATTACGCTTATTTTTGGCATACAAATCCCTTTCCTATACTAAATATTCCATTTAAATGCAGTCTTAAATTGCGTTTGTAGGTCATTTTCAAACACACGGTGAATATCAGAAACATTTCTAACGCAATCATCTTCATAGATTATAGCGCTTAATCTTCTTTGAGTTTCGCTATCGCTCATTATAGACACAGCTTCTTCAAAGTTCGCTCTTCCGGACCTGCTTGACCCTATTAAAGATATTCCCTTTTCCAAGACATCTCTTGTGTTAACAGCAACCTTATTTTCGCTAACTCCCATTAATAATGCTGTCCCTTGAGGATTTATATATTTTATAATATCATCTATAGCGAAATAGCTTCCTTCTCCACCTGCACATTCAAAAGCATGGTCAATTTCGAAATCTTTAGGAACATCGTCTGACAAATAAGTTTTATACACAAATGAAAATCTTGATAATTTGTCAGTACTTCTTCCCATCACAATAATTTTAGAAGATGGCAATTTCTTAGAAAGCACACACGCTACAACATACGCTAAACTTCCATCTCCCCATATTCCTATTACATCTCTTCTTGAGTGTGAAATTTTTAAAAACCTCTCTACCGCATGTACTCCAACGCTCACAAATTCACATATACTCGCAACTTTTTCATCTATATTTTCATACGGCACCACTCTATCTAACGGCATACTAACAAGCTCTCTCATAAAGCCGTCATGACCGCTTGAAAGAAAATACGAACCTTTTTGATAATTTTCGTAAATTTCCGTGTCTAAAGCATTTCCGGGAACGTTCGGTATCAAGACAACTTTTTGTCCGATTTTATACGTCCCGGTTTTGTCATACAGCACCTCACCGCAACACTCATGAATTAAAGCCATCGGAAGCTTCTTTTTAAGAATTGCAGGGTCTCTCTTCCCTAAGTAATACCTTTGGTCCGCCTGGCACACAGCCATATATCTTGGTCTTATTATAACATCATTTTCTGGTAAATCACAACACTTAACCGATATCATTTTTGGACTCACCAGTTGATATATTCTATTAGTCAACCGATACCCCTCCAAGCATGGCTTGCGCCATTTTATAATCGCTTACGGTAGTAACCTTTATGTTAGACATATCTCCGTCAACTATTTTTACTCCGACATTTCTAACCGTACATATCTTACAAGCATCTGTAAGAACAGCTTTTTCTTCTTCGCTCAAGTCTATGTAAAGCTTTTTTATCATAGACATATTAAAACTTTGAGGCGTTTGCCCCTGATACATAAGCTTTCTGTTAGGAATTTCGGATATAAATTCCGAGTCCTTCGACATTACTATAGTATCTATGGCAGCAACAGCCGTGTCGCAAGCTCCGTATTTTATTGCCGCATCTATGTTTTCTTCTATCATACGTAAAGTAACAAAAGGTCTAACCGCATCGTGAGTAACTATAATATGCTCATCGCTTTCTCCATAGTCACTTTCAATCGAGTTTATTACATTTAATAGCGTTAAATTTCTATCGCTTCCGCCTTCTGTTAGTTTAACCTTGTTGGTATCTATATTATACTGCTTTAATAAATCGTTCATATAGCAAACCCAATCTTTATGTATCCCAACATAAATACAATCTATTCTTTCACAAACCAAAAATTTTTCAATTGTGTGTATAATAATAGGCTTATCTCCCAAAATAAAAAATTGTTTTGGAATATTTGAAATATTAAGTCTTGAGCCTACTCCTCCTGCGAGTATTGCACCAAATATCATTTTCTATCACCCTTACAATAATATTTTCCTTTATAATTTTTATACCCCGTGGTTAAATCTAAGAATATCGCATCATGATGAGGAATTTGTTTTTCCTTTGGAGGTAATTTCATGTAGTCTCCAAAAGCAATATGTAAATAATCATCGTAGCCTTTAGGGAGTGGCAGCTTATAACCCTCAAATTCTTTATAAACCGCTCCGCTGAATATTTCCTTAGGATACTCATTTTTCATATAATGAGGTCCTGCGCAAAGCTCCGTTATATACTTGCAATCAGCTATACTGTATTTACTCATATTTTTTTCTGCAAATTTCCCGATTTTATACCTGTACTTTTCGCTTGGTACAATATTCAACATAAACTTGCCAATTAGCTCAATGCCCGTACCATGATTTTTAGGCACGACTTGAGCAAAATACAAAGAATATATTAAAGCCCAAAACATTTGAGAATATCTCTTTATCCTACTTTCCGGGCAGCCGTCCAAGGGAAACACATCAATTGTGACTCCGTGAGGAATATCCAAATCTTCATGGTCAGGCTTTATCATCGTTGTTGAGGCGTCTGATATGGTGGTAAATATTTGCCTACACAAATTATCCTTTTTCATATAAACACACTCGTATCTCTTGGTATCTGCTAACCTGTCCCACAAAACATGTAATTTTTCGTAATCGCTCCTAGGCATAAAAACGTCAACGTCATCGTCCCAAGGGATAAATCCTTCGTGTCTTATTGCGCCTATACAACAACCTCCACACAAATAAAATTTTAAATTATTTTCCTCGCAAAATTTTTTAAAGTATAAAAGTATTTCAAGCCCCTTTAGCTGTAAATCTCTTAGCTCGTTCAAAAGCACATCTCCTTAACTTGATTACCACTTATATTTCCAAAATTTGAATATTCCAACCCAAAATCCAACTCCATAAGCTATATGTATGATACTGTGGACTAACATTAATCTTAATTTATCGCTAAGCTTTGAAACACGAGGGTTAGTAAACGAAAAATAAAAGTTTAACAATAAATATAATAATAACACAGGGAAAGTAAATTTAAGCGGAGCAATCAAACATAATAATAAAAACGCCACAAACATCATCGGAACTAAATGAGATATTCTGGCAGGCTTTTTATGTTTCTTTATAACCGCCACTTTCCAAAGACCGTATTCATAATACTGTTTAAAAAGAGATTTATAGCTCCCTCTTGGATAATATCTACTTTTAATTTCAGGAGTAATGTATATTTTCTCTCCGCTTTCTATTATACGAAAATTCAAGTCGTCATCTTCACTTCTCGGAAGACGTTCGTCATACATTCCTAATTTTAATATGTCCTCACGTTTAAAGGCTCCCAAAAAGACCGTATCGGCATAGCCCTCATATCCTTCTTCGTGATTTTTCCCTCCGCCAAGAGCAAACTTAGAATGGTAAGCAGCCGCAATCACATTTTGAAGTCCTCCTTTACCAACCGCAATCATCGGACCACCAACGTTTATTGCATCTGTATTTTTCAAATATTGCACGCACTTACTAACGTAGTCTTCTGCGTACTCACTATGAGCATCCATCCTAACAATAATTTCTCCGCACGCCGCTTTTATTCCCGCATTTAATGCGTATTGAACTGTTTTTTCAGGATTAAATATTAATTTTATAAATTTATATTTTTCCATGTATTCTTTTATAATCTGAACTGTTTTGTCATCAGACATTCCATCAACTAATATAAGCTCCAAATTTTCAATTGGAAAGTCCTGATTTAACACAGACATTATACATTTTTCAATATATTTTTCTTCATTCAAAATCGGTATAATAACTGAAACTGATTCATTAAACACTATCAAGACTTCCTCCTTTTGCTATTGCCATTATCATTATGATATGCCCTAGCTTTAGCCGAATGCTTTTTTGATTTCTTGGATTTCGGAATAATCGTGAATATTACCCCTATAGCTGACACTGAAATTAAAAAAATTCCTCCGTAAAGCAATAAATTATTATTAAAAGATTCACCATCTTCAGGTTTTTGTGATTTTATAAAATCCAGCTCTTTAGAATTTTCGCTTTCATCGTTTTTTATTTTTAAATTTCCATTTGAGCTGACTTTAGAAGAACTTTCACTATTTGCCTTGTTTTTAGCAAAAGAAGTATAACCACCTGTTTTATTGCTAAGCATTAAAGTAAACGCCGCAAGAAGCACAAAAGACAGTGTTTTAAATTTTTTCAAAGAATCACGACCTCTCTATATTTACAGAGTTTGTTAAAATTATACATTTTTATATTAAATTTGTCTACACACAATAAAATACCTAAATTTTACGCAAATTAAATGCTTTCATTAATATTTCAAGTGGCTTATCGTTTGTATTGCATTTTATAGACATATATGGTTTATTCCCGGCATTTACGGTTATTTTACCATTCATCCTTTTTATAATTTCTGAATCTTTATTTATGTCAAGCTTACTTTGATAAAGTAAAATATAATTATTATTTTGCTTAATTTCATATATTCCAAACAGTCTTGCAACGTTTCTTATAAGCGCTATATTTATCAGACCTCTAACTGCCTTAGGAATATCTCCATACCTATCTATAAATTCATCTATAACGTCTGAAGCGTCTTCATCGCATTTTATATCTGATATTCTCCTGTAAGCATCGAGCCTTTGACCCAAACTTTTAATATAGCTTTCGGGAATATTAGCATCAACTTGTATGTCAACTAAACACTCGCTGTTTTGTTCAGACACGCTTTCTCCCTTTTCTTCTTTAACTGCTTCATCTAGTAGCTTTAAATACATATCATATCCAACGTCTGCCATATTACCGTGCTGCTCCGCTCCTATTATATTTCCTGCCCCACGAAGCTCTAAATCTCTCATAGCTATTTTAAAGCCGGAACCGAATTCAGTAAAATCACGAATTGCGCTAAGCCTTTTTTGAGATATTTCGCTTAAAGATTTGTTTTGTCTAAAAGTAAAGTAAGCATACGCCCTTCTTGAAGAACGTCCAACACGTCCACGAAGTTGGTGTAACTGAGATAAGCCCATACAATCGGCGTTTTCTATTATAAGAGTGTTAGCATTTGGAATGTCCACACCCGTTTCTATTATAGTGGTACACACCAAAACATTTATTTCATGCTCAAGCATCTTTCTCCAAACCTCTGAAAGCTCATTTTCAGACATTCTCCCATGAGCAATCCCCACGTTTGCTTCGGGAATCTGCATACCTATTGACGTTGCTGTTTGTTGAATAGTTTCAATGTTATTATGAAGATAGTATATCTGACCGCCACGATGAATTTCTCTTCTTATGGAGTCAAATATTACACCTTTATCGAACTCCATAACGTATGTCTGAACAGGCTGTCTGTCTTGAGGGGCTTCCTCTAAAGTAGACATATCTCTTATCCCAGACATTGCCATATTAAGAGTCCTTGGAATAGGCGTTGCTGAAAGAGTTAACACATCAACGTTCTTAGACATTTCTTTAAATTTTTCTTTATGCGCAACTCCAAAGCGTTGTTCCTCGTCTATTATTACCAGCCCTAAATCTCTGAATTTTACGTCTTTTTGAACAAGCCTGTGTGTCCCGATTATAAAGTCGATTTCCCCTTTAGACAGTCTTCTTAATATTTCCTCTTGCTGTTTGCTTGTTCTAAACCTCGAAAGCAGCTCTACCCTTATTGGAAAATTTTCAAATCTCTTTATCGCAGTTTGGAAATGCTGCCAAGCAAGTATCGTTGTAGGCACAAGCATAGCGCACTGTTTCCCGTCCGTTACGCATTTAAACGCTGCCCTAAGCGCCACTTCTGTTTTTCCAAAGCCAACATCTCCACAAAGTAATCTGTCCATCGGAGCCTTTCTTTGCATATCGGATTTTATTTCATTTATACTTCTAATTTGGTCTTCTGTTTCAACATACTCAAAACTAGATTCAAAATCTTTTTGCCACTCGTTATCTTCTGAAAAAGCATAACCTTCGGCTTTCATTCTTTCTGAATAGAGTTTAATTAGATTTTTAGCTATATCCTTTACGGCACTTTTTACACGTTTTTTAGTTTTTTGCCAATCGCTTCCCCCGAGTTTATTAAGCTTAACTCTAACATCGTCTTTAGTTCCCACATACTTAGACAACATATCCATCTGCGTCACCGGAACATACAACGTATCTCCCTTATCATACGAAAGCTTTATATAGTCTTTAGTAACACCATTCATACTAAGTCTATGTATCCCCATAAACATTCCTATACCGTGAGTAGCATGAACAACATAGCTTCCCTTTTTTAGCTCAGAAAGGTTAGATATTCCCTTACTAGCCTTTTTTACACTACGCTTTTTACTTCCGCTAACGCCTTGGCCATGGCTGATAACAACTATTTTAGAATCTTCAAACCTAAACCCAGAAGAAAGTCCTCCACTGCTCACAACAACCTCACCAGGCATTACTTTATCGCAGTCTAAGGAAATCCTTGCATTAATCCCTTTGTCTTGTAAATTATAGCAAACTGATTTAGCAAACTTTTCAGTACCACTTAATATTAAACAGCCTTTTTCGCTATCCAAAAACGACCTTACATCATCATACAAATTGGATAGTTCCCCTCTCCACACAGGGATTGCATAAGCGCTAATATTTAAAATATCCTTGGGAACCACGATATAATTGTTACTTGCGAATGTGTCCATACACAAAACTTGTCTACTTAACAACTCGTTTTTAAAATATTCAGTATCTTTAGAATAATCGCCAAGCTCCTTACAAATAATTCCTTCTTCCAAATATATTTTTATATCTTCTGTAAATTGTATAAAATATGATTTTAAATGTTCTTTGATTTTAACCTGCTCTGAAACAAATATTAAATTCTCACTTGAAAAATAGTCAAATATACAGCTATTATCCTCGTATATAAGGTTAATGTATTTATCCAAATTACTAATGTTAACATTTGAGGATAATTTTTCAGCGTCTAAAATTAAGTTAGATGACAACTTCTCATTTTTATTTTTGAGCTTTTCCGCTAAATATCTTACGTCCCTAATAAGCCTATCCTTATCGCTAACCAATACCTCTGATGCCGGAGTTACTTCAAAACTTGAAATAACATTCGTTCTTCTTTGCGTTTCAATGTTGAAATATGACATTGTGTCTATTTTATCGCCAAAAAATTCGAGTCTAATCGGACTTGGCGATTTAGGTGGAAAAATATCAAATATTCCTCCTCTAACAGAGAACTGACCTATTCCTTCAACCTGCTCAGAGCGTTCATATCCGCATCTTAATAATTTTTCTGTTAACTGCGATGTTGATATTTCCATTGAAGACTTAAGCTTAAAAATACTTTCTTTAAGCTTAAATTTAGGAATAACACTCTGTAAAGCTGCGTCGCAGCAAGTAATTACAGCATCAAAGTCACCGTCAACTATAGATTTTAACACGCTTATTCTTTTAAGTTCGTATTCTTTTGACTTACCTTCCACATTTCTAAAGCAAAAATCTCTATACGGGAAAAATATAGCTTTCGTCCCCATCTCGCATAAATCTTTACACATGGTTTGTGCTTCAAGCTCGTCAGCCGTTATAATCAACCCTTTCTTCAGATTTTCTTTACACACTGAGTGGATAATACTCGACTTATGAATAGTTGATACTCCTGTGATTGATATTGGGCTAATACCCGATTTAATACAAGACAATATTTTTTTACATTCATTATTTTCTTTTAATATTTGCTCAAAGACTTTCATATTAGGTATATCTCACCTTTCAATTTAATAAGCACCTAATTAAATTTATTCATAGCAGTTTCTATATTGCTTTCTAAAATCACTTCAAAGGATTTCACAGCATTGTCTATAGCGCTTTGTACTTTCTCCATATCTTCGCCGCTGAATTTTGACAACACCCAATCAGCTAAATCCCACTCAGGATTAGGTTTATTGCCAACTCCCACTTTTATCCTCGGAAAACTTTCTGAAGCGCAGCAATTTATTATACTCTTTATTCCATTGTGTCCTCCGTGAGAACCGCTTCTTTTTATTCTAATGTTCCCAGTGTTTAATGATATGTCGTCAAACACAACAATAACATTACTAATAGGAATTTTATAAAACGATATTATTTTCTGAACCGCTATTCCGCTTTCATTCATATATGTTTGGGGCTGTACTAAAAGAACTTTTTTATCAGCAATTATAGCCTCCCCACACTTACTTTCAAATTTGTTTATATTTAAATCTACTCCGTATTTCGAGCACATTTTATCTATAGTCATAAACCCCACATTGTGACGTGTGTTTATATATTTGGCGCCGGGATTTCCCAACCCCACTAAAACATAATCTATTGGTTTGATTTCTTTTTTCCCGAAAGAAAATATTTTATCTATAATACTCATTTTTCCCTCCACATACCCTTGGCGAGACAGCTAATTTACTGCCTCGCCGATTTTTAATTTAATATGTAAAAAATAAATGTTAGTCGTATATAGTTGAAACAGGTTCGTCTTTATAAATACGGTTAATAGCTTCTGCGAAGATTGGTGCAACGGTAAGAATTTGGAAATTATCAAGAATTTTTTCTTCCGGTATCGGAACAGTATCTAAAAGTATGACCTTCTTTATCGGACTATTTTTCAATCTTTCTATTGCAGGACCTGATAAAACAGCGTGGGTAGAGTAAGCGTAAACCTCTTTAGCTCCTCCCTTTTCAACTATTGCCGTTGCTGCGTTACATATTGTTCCTGCGGTATCAATCATGTCGTCAACAAGTATTATTTTCTTGTCTTTAACATCGCCGATTATATTCATAACCTCGCAAACATTTGCTTTTTGACGTCTTTTATCTATCATCGCTAACGGACAACCTAATTTTGTTGCAAATTGTCTTGCTCTTGTTATAGAGCCAAGGTCCGGAGCTAAAACAGTAAATTCATCAGGATTAAATCCTTCAACTTGCTTTATAAACTTTGCAAGTATTGGCGAACCAATTATATGGTCTACTGGAATGTTGAAAAATCCTTGTATTTGAGGAGCATGTAAATCCATAGTTAAAACTCTGTCTGCGCCTGAAACAGTTATTAAATCCGCAACGAGCTTAGCTGAGATAGGGTCTCTTGGCTTTGCCTTTCTATCTTGTCTTGCGTAGCCAAAATAAGGCATAACAGCCGTTATTCTTGCTGCTGAAGCTCTTTTTAATGCATCTATCATTATTAAGAGTTCCATGAGGTTGTCGTTAACCGGGTCGCATGTTGATTGAATAACAAAACAATCCGAACCTCTCACCGATTCATTTAACGATACAGCTATTTCACCATCGCTAAATGTGTTAACTTCAGCCTTCCCAAGCTCTAAGCCCATACAATCCGCTATGCTCTTTGCAAGCTTTGGATTAGAATTTGCAGTAAAAATTTTTAAATCTTTTCCTTGAAATTTCATTATTTTACATCCTCCATATTTAAACATCACAATTTATTTAAACTAGTATTCAAATACTAATCATAAACTAACTTTGTTTTTCTCCCTGTTTCCAACAACACTTTCAAACGGTCCAACAGTACTTCCATTAAAAATATCGCTATTTTCACAATAGCTTGAATTAATTTTACACTCTTTTCCAACATGACAATTAATAATTTGACTATTAGGTCCAACCAAGCAACCCTTTTCTATTTTAGTCTTTCCTAATATAATAGTCCCAGGTAAAACAGAACACTCATTATCAAATTCGACATCTTTTCCTATAACAACACCATCCCAATATGGTATATTAACTCCATTGTCTATAAGATTTTTAATAATACGTTCCCTTGCTATACTATTCATCTCACTTAATTGAGCACAGTTATTAGCTCCCAACACAACATCTTGCGTTTCAGACTTTACCGCACCAACTTTTTTATTGCCTTGAATTAACAGTTTAACAGCATCTGTTAAATAGTATTCGCCTTGAGAAGTATCATTAGAAATATTATACAAAACTTTTAGCAATGAGTCAATGCTAAACCAGTAAGCTCCTGAATTTACCTCTTTTATTTTACGCTGACTTTCACTTGCATCTTTTTCTTCAACAATCCCAACAACCTCATCGTTATCTCTTATTACCCTACCGTAGCCAAACGGGTTGTCTAAGATTGATGATATCAATGTTGCAGAATTATTACTTAAAACATGCTCATCATAAGCCTTTTTTATTATTTTGTCATTAATAAAAGGGGCGTCCCCCGCTAGGATTAACACATTTTTTCCTTTATTATTTTCTAAAAATTTTTCAGCCATCCTAACTGCGTGAGCGGTTCCCTTTCTCTCGGCTTGAATTACCGTTTCACATTCGTATCCGTTTGAATTTAAATATTCATTTACCATCTCATTTTTAAAGCCGGTTACAACACAAGTTTTTTCTATTCCACACTCTAAGATTGTATCCATAATCCAGCCAAGCATCGGCTTAAACACAACCTCCGTAAGTACTTTAGGTTTATTGGATTTCATTCTTTTTCCTTCACCGGCCGCCAAAACTATACAACAAGTATCTTTCAAATTGTCACAACTCCTCATTAAAACAATAACCTTAATTTCACTTAACAATATATATTATGATAAAAGTTTTTTCAAGACATACAATTTTCTAATATTTTATTTTTACAAACAAAAAGTACGCTCAATTCGCTCTAAGCACTAAAGGCGTACAGTTTTTAATATTATTTGATTATCCTATTTTAAAAGTTTTTAATATATTATACGTCTAAAATCGAGCTTTTATTTCAAAAATAAACACTTCGACAAACTAACAAAAGAAAAGCCCTTGATTGCTCAAGGACTTTTGTAATATAAATTTTCTTATTATTATCTCTTTGAAAATTGCGGAGCACGTCTTGCTGCTTTAAGACCGTATTTCTTACGTTCTTTCATTCTTGGGTCACGTGTTAAGAAGCCAGCTTTTTTAAGCTTTGAACGTAAATTTTCTGAATCAAATTGCAAAAGAGCTCTTGAAATTCCGTGTCTGATTGCTCCTGCTTGACCTGTTACTCCTCCGCCTGCTACTCTACAAACTACGTCAAATTGCTCTGCAGTATCTGTTAAAACCAAAGGTTGACGTACTATTAATTTTAATGTTTCCAAACCGAAATATTCATCTATATTTCTGTCGTTAATTATAATTTTTCCGGTACCCTTATATAATCTTACTCTAGCTACAGAACTTTTTCTTCTTCCTGTTCCATAGAAAAAAGGTGTCTTATTATACATATGCTTTATACCCCCTCATTAAAATTCCAACAATTGTGGCTTTTGAGCTTGATGCTTGTGTTCTGCTCCTGCATAAGCACATAGCCTTGTTCTTGCGCTGCGACCTATAGTGTTATCAGGAATCATACCATTAACTGCATATTCCATAGCCTTTTCAGGATGTTTTTCCATAAGGGCATCATACTTTATAGTTTTCAAATGACCTATGTATCCTGTGTGGTGATAACGGCTCTTTTGAGATAATTTCTTGCCTGTTAAAACAGCCTTACCGCAATTAATTACGATAACATGGTCACCGCAATCAACATGAGGGGCAAAAATAGTTTTGTGTTTTCCACGCAATAATGTTGCAGCTTTAGCAGCAACTCTTCCTAATGGTTTGCCTGCTGCATCTATGACATACCACTTACGCTCTATATTACCCGCCTTTGGCATATAAGTAGACATAATTTATTCCTCCTAAACTAAAAACAAAAATTCGACTTCTAAATGATACTACATATTTGGCAGCATGTCAACAATAAATTGCGTTTATTTTAATTTACGCAATCATTTTCTTTTATTTCCTCTCGTTTTCTAGTTATATCTCCGTAATTCTCTTTCGGCAATTTCAAAAACTTGATATATTGAAACCTTTTACATTAACCTATATAATATCTATCGTGTAATTTATGTGGAGGTTTTATATATGATAGGAATTATATGTGCAATGGAAGAAGAGATTGAAAACATTTTACTTTCTATGAAAGACGTTCAAAAACATGTGATAAGTTCTCAGGTTTTTAACGTTGGGGTTATAGATGGCAAATCTTGCGTTGTGGCACTTTGCGGAGTGGGAAAAGTAAATGCGGCGATGTGTACTCAAACCATGATTTTAAAATACAATCCCGATTTTATAATAAATACAGGAATCGCCGGAGGAATTGGTAAAAATGTCAACATAGGTGATATCGTAATTGCAGACTTTGTTATGCAACACGACTTTGACGTTTCGCCTTATCGCAAAAGGGGTGAAATCAGTGGAATCGACATTACAAACATACCTTGTTGCGAAAAAATATACAGCAAAATAATATCATGTATCAATAATATTTCAGATGTAAAACATCATGTTGGAACTATAATGACCGGTGACCAATTTATACATAGCGAAGAAAAATTAAAAAGTCTTAGCAAGGATTTTTCAGGTATAGCATGTGAAATGGAAGCCGGAAGCATTGGTCAGGTTTGTCATATAAACAAAAAGGATTTTGCCATTATAAGAGCTATTTCCGATAACGCAGACCAGAATGCTAATGTAGACTTCGTAAAATTTACGAAATATGCATCAGATTTAGCTGCAAATATTCTTCTCAGCTTTATACGTTCGTGTTAATACGTTTTAAGACTTTAAAAACATCATTATATTTCAAATTTTTTGCAAAAAATTTTCCGTCGTTGTCATGAGAGGTATAAATATACACATTACAATAATTTGAATATTTTTGAAAAATACTTTGTCTTATTTTTATATTCTTAATCTTTTCACTTTTAGTATAAACACTAATTAAATGCATTCCTTTATACCCTTTTACTACTATATCTCCATTATCATTAATCGATATGGAGGTATTTTTATATGATAATATTCTTACAATAATCCACCATACAACGTATATTTCCACTAAATTAAGAAGTATTCCGATTATCTCGCTTTTATAGTTAATCTTCAAAATCAGTATAAAATACAAAACGATTATAAAGCAACACACAGGCAACAAAATAAAGCCTATAATAGACTTTGATTTAATTGTACTCTTACAATCATCTTCCATACTATATCCAAGCGATTTTAAAATAGTTTTACTTTTTTTAAATCTATCTCCAAGAAGTAAAATACTGTCATTTTTTATTCCTTCGGATTTATTAATATTGTAATAAATATTTTCAAACTTAAATATTTTCATAGATAGCGATTGTTTTATTACTATAGCGTTTATAGACAGCTTATCTATATAATTTTTATATTTAGTTATTATTCCGGATTGTGTGTAAAAAAAATCAGAATTTTCCGATAATGAAAACTTTCCGTAATTTAAAAAATTCATCGTGGTGGAAATTATCATAAACCCCAAAAGTAATATTATAAGAGTTGCTATAATAGGTGATACTCCCAAAGCTACTATATATATTTTTATATCTAAGGTTGAAAATATTTTTTGTTTTGTCGCATCATCAAGTATATTATTTATTTTGTTAAGAAAAGGAATTGTAATAAATAATATATTAATGGGGTTAAGCCAAAATAAAGACAACGCTAAACTTAAAAATAATGAATTACATTTAATTAACTTTGTATTTTGGTTTGGAAATTTTATTTTTACTATTCTATCTATCATTTTACGGCTTAAATATATGCCATCTTTAAATTTTTTATACAAAATCGGAGTTATCAATTTAATCTTATAAGCTCCGAAAAGCTTACTTAGCAAGCTATATTTTACATTTATCACGTTAATTTTATTTATATAATTAGCGTATACTTCTCTTCTTAATATTCCTGTTTTTATCTCTACTTTATCAGAGTTTACTGATATTTTTTCTCTTACATATTTTAATGTAATTAATACTCCAAAACAAAATACTATAAAGATATTGTAATACACCGGATTTTTTATGAATCTATATTTACTAAGTATAATCCACGTTATCTGACTAATTATAGGAATAATAAGTATTCCTATAAACTTTTTTATTATTATCAATAAAGTATAGGGATGCAAATAATTATATTTCAATTTTATCACTCAAATTTTCTTTAATTAAGAGTACGTCCGATTTCCCCACATTTATAAGAAATATATTTTTTCCTTCTGTGTAAAAGCTTATAGTATAAAGGTCTAAAAATTTTTGAATTAATCCTTGGCTGTACTTAAATCCTTTTACGTAATTCAGAGATGTTATTAATTTAACTTTAAATATTATTCCTTTTTCTATAACAAGATAATCTTTTGTTATATAGTAATAAATATTATCATATCTCTTCCTTTCATACCAAAATATTAATATAAAATAAGTAAGATATAATATCACGTTAAGTATAATAGTAAATGTGGCATTAAGACTCATAAAAACATTTATCACAGCTAAAAGTAAAAATAAAATTATTGTATCTAAAGCTATTTTTAGCTTTAAGCTTTGTATTGGCAGTCTTTTTTTATTTTTCAATCGTAAATTTCATCCCCTCATTACAAACTAAAACATTCTCTTGCTTAATTTAATCACAAGAGAATGTCTTTTTCAATTAATATTCGCTTTTAGCAACGAAAGAGCCGCAGTCAACACACTCACAGGTCTTTGGGTCAGCTTCATGCGTTTCTACAG
Organism: uncultured Eubacteriales bacterium; assembly: GCA_934729465.1. Taxonomy (GTDB): domain Bacteria; phylum Bacillota; class Clostridia; order Oscillospirales; family Acutalibacteraceae; genus RUG14215. Next base: position 79,067 of record CAKVEP010000005.1, read on the forward strand.
ATATTGTATCAAGTGCACAATAGTCAACATTGTTACAATGGTTTTTACATGCATCTACCGTACACCTAATGTTTGTGTTAGCAGTTGGGTCTTCGCTTAAAATTTGTTTCATTTTATCTTTGCTTAAAGTTGAATCATTTGGCATTACACTCACCTCATAATATCTTAATTATCGTGTTGAATTATAATAAATATCAACACATTTCTATTATGAGTAAAAATTAAAATATTATACGGAGCAAATAATTACGTAAATTTATTCAATTATTTTAAACGGAATTTTGCTTCTTACTTTATACACAAAAATCCAAAAAATGTATACTATACATCTGTCATACATCAAGAAAGTTATATTCCCAACTATTAAAAAAGCCATTGATAAATATACTCCAAAAATTTCAAAGCTTTCTCTAGGCGTTGCCAGAACATACACCAAAATAAAATAATACATAAACATAACCAAATTAAACAGCAGAAGCTTTAATAAAATTTTGGTTATTTTAAATTTTTTCATAAGCTCTTCTATCTTCACTTTTACGATCGGATAATAACCAAGAAATGTGATAAAAAGTATTGCTGAAGATTTATCAGGAGACAATATCAGCGATAATATAGATATTGAAAAATATATTTTCATACTAAACCTATAATCCACTTCAAAAGCCGAAAATAAAACCAGTAATCCGGAAACAGCCGGAAGTATAAACATCGCCATTTGGAATATACCCGACAAAATTATTATTACAGTTCCTAAAGCCGTTATCACTCCTCCAAAAGCTATTTTTTTACTCCCTACAGACATATTTTTCACCACTACATTTCTATTTTAATTCAGCAATCGTTACACCCGACTCGCCTTCTCCAAAATTTCCAATTCTAAACCTTTTTACCTGCTTGTTAGTCTTAAGATAATCTTGTATTCCCTTTCTTAATTGTCCCGTTCCCTTGCCATGAATAATAGTAATTTGCTTTAACCCAGCAATCACACACGTATCTATAAAACCGTCCAACTCCATTGTGGCTTCCAAAATATTTTGTCCTCTCAAGTCTATCTCTGTTGACACGCTAACATTAGACTTACTTTTTATGTTTTTCGTTACGTGACCACTCACACTCTTAATTTTTTTACTAGATTTTGATAAATGAGATTTTAAAACTCTTGTTTTAATTGCACCAACTTGAACCATAATCTTACCTGAAGAATCTTCGTCTTTTAAGACTTCGCCTTCTTTATTAAAGTCAGACACGAAAACAATGTCTCCTATCTTAAATTTTAAGTCTTTTTTAACCTCTTTATTAATGTTTTCTTTAACAGGGTCGGCTAAATTTTCAATGGCTTTGATTTCCGAGTTTAGCAAGCTACGCTTATCTGCTGAAGCTACATTTTTAGAATTTTTTAAATTTTCCAATTCTTCAAAAATCATTTCTGACCTACACACAACTTCTTCTAAAATTTTTTTAGCTTTATCCCTGGAGTTATTAATTATTTCATCTTTTTTACTTTCTATTTCTTTTTGAAGACGCTCATTTTCTCTCAAAGTTTTCTCGGACTCAATTTTCATTTGTTGAGCTAATTTATATTCTTTCTCAACTTTTTGTCTTGTTTCTTCCAAGCTTGATATTATCTCTTCAAGTTTGTTGTCGTCTTCGCTTGTTAGACTTTTGGCTTTGTCTATTATACTTTTGTCCATGCCCAATCGCTCGGAAATTGAAAAAGCATTAGATTTTCCCGGAATTCCAAGTATCAATTTATAAGTAGGTTTCATGGTGTTAATATCAAATTCGCAACTACCGTTTTCTATCCCCGAGGTTTTAAGTGCATATTCTTTGAGCTCTTTATAGTGAGTCGTCACAGCTATTCTAGCTCCCTTTTCACGGAGCGTTTCTATTATAGATATAGCAAGCGCCGCTCCTTCAACGGGGTCTGTACCTGCGCCAATTTCGTCAAGAAGCACTAAGCTTTTATTTGTACATTTACTCAAAATTTTAATTATATTTTTTATGTGCGACGAAAATGTAGACAACGACTGTTCTATACTTTGTTCATCGCCTATATCAACAAGTATATTATCAAACGTCGACACAACGCTCCCGTCATCAGCCGGTATCATCATTCCGCACATCGCCATAGTCGAAAAAAGACCAATAGTTTTCAGCGATACTGTTTTACCTCCTGTGTTAGGACCTGTAATTATTAATGTGTTAAAATTTTCACCAAGCTCTATGTTCATCGGCACAACATCACTATCTTTAATCATGGGATGTCTGGCTTTTATTAATTTTATTTTTCCTTCCTCGTTAATTTTAGGCATAACCGCTTTCATTCTGATTCCAAGCGACGCCTTAGCAAATATTATATCAAGTTCAACTAAAGAATTGTATCCTAAAATTATGTCGTTAGAAAACCTTCCCACTTCCTCGGATATTTCTTTTAAAATTCTGTCTATCTCTTCTTTTTCCTTAGAGCGTAAAACTTTAACCTCGTTGTTACCGTTCACAACTCCCATAGGCTCTATAAACACAGTAGAACCACTGGCTGATGTATCATGAACCAAACCCGATATTTCAGACCTATACTCCGCTTTTACGGGTATAACAAACCTATCGTTTCTGACTGTGACTATAGGTTCTTGAAGATACTTTCTAAATTTTGAAGATTTTATCATGTCATCAAGTTTTTCTCTTATTTTCTCGTTAATACCCCTAATTTTTCTTCTTATGCTGTATAGTTCTTTAGAGGCAGTGTCTGAAAATTCATCCTCTGATATTATACAATTGTTTATTTTTTCTTCCAAATACTTATTAACGTTTATTGAGTTGAACCACACGTCAATACAAGTTTCAATTCCCTCACACTGTTTTCTCCAATCTTTAACTTCCCTCATAACCGCCAAGCATGAGGCAATATCAAGAAGTTCTAAATTAGTAAGCACCCCGCCATAAGACGCTCTTTTTACGCTCTCCACAACATTTTTTAAGCCATAAAACGATGGCCCCCCAAAACGACACGAAAGGGTGTAAGCAGCTAATGTTTCATCTAGTAACCTATTCACATTTTTTATATTACTGTCTGGCAATATATTAATTATTTTTTCTTTCGCCCTTTCGCTACAAGCCTCTTGCGACAATTTTTTTAATACTTTGTCTAACTCTAATGCTAAAAAATTTCTATCCATACATCTCACATCAATTCTTTTATTCTTATACAAATTTATAATTCGTTAAACTTTTATAAAAATCTAACGTTTTAAACTTTCTATCCAGTTGATAAATAACATAATTTTCACATAAATTAGTAAGTTCTGATTGTGCATTGTCTGACAACCTAAAATTAAACAATTTGTTAAAAGGCGCATATATTATATGTCTTAAAGCTATTAGAGTCCCTTTCCTTATAGCTATACACTTATTTTTTAAACCATCTTTACAACAACCGCAATAAAAACTTCCTAATTCAAAAGAAAAATACACTAAATCATCTTCATATTTCCCGCATTTCTGGCAACACACTACATCCGGCATATATCCCGCCAGACTAATCATTTTCATTTCCACTATACTTTTTATCATATCAAAATTTCTTTTTTCATTACATAAATAATCAAACGAATTTAGCATCAAACGCAAAAAATCCCTTGCATCCCCGTTTTCAGGAGATAATGCAAGGGCTAAATCACAGAAATATTGCGATAAAGCTATTTTTTCTATACTATTTCTTAAATTAAAAAATACCTCTTGTATTTCTGAATCATCAACTATGTATCCGCTCTTACCTTTGTATAAAATAAACCGTGAATACGAAAATAGTTGAGTAGCCCCCACATTTTTGTTACTTATACTCTTTACTCCCTTAGTTATAGCACGAATTAATCCTTTTTCAGATGTAAGAATAGTAATTATTTTGTCACGTTCCCCTAAATTTGTTTCCATTACTACCAATCCAGTCACTTTTATTTGCATCGTCTATTCCCTTTCGAATTACTTCTTCACACTCATTTTTGCAGTTTCTATACAACAAATAGTCTTCAATCTTGCCGGTGTTAAAAAAATTGTTCCATGCTTCGTTTTGATTGATATTTCTAAGTGCTTCATTTCGAGCCATATTTCTCCCCCCTTACATTACAATTCTTGTAATATATTATATCACAAAATCAAAGAGGATATATGGTTTAAAATGTAGAATTTTCATAGTTTAATTTGTGCAATTTACACATATGTGACTAATTATTCACTATGATATCCTAAATTTTTCAGAATATTGTCTCGATTACGCCAACCTTCCTTTACTTTTACCCATAGTTTTAAGTTTACTTTTTTATCTAGTAAATTCTCTATGTCTTGTCTTGCATATGAGCCTATTCTTTTCAGCATATCGCCATTTTTCCCTATAACTATCCCCTTGTGACTCTCCCTTTCACAATATATGACGCAACTCACATCGGTGATAGTACTATTTCTTTCTTTTACTTTTTCTGTAACCACTGCTATACCGTGAGGTATTTCTTTATCAACTACCCTTAATATTTTCTCTCTTACAATTTCAGAAATTAATGCTCTTTCTGGTTGGTCTGTAAATTCATCGGAAGGATAAAAATGAATAGATGGCAACGATAATTTCTTTATTTCCGAAACAAGCCTGTCTACACCATTATTTGTTTTAGCAGATATTGGTATAATCGCATTATAATCGAATAAATTCATCATTTTTTCTATTTGATTTGCAATAATTGTTTTATCGCTTAATAAATCTATTTTGTTTATAACGAGAACAACCGGTATTTTACTGTTTTTAAACTTATTTATCAATTTTTCGTCTATATCCGAAATGGGTTTTCCAGCTTCAATAACGTGTATGCAGGCGTCGACTCCGGTTATGGATTTTTCAGCCTCTTCAACCATATATTTTCCAAGATGAGTATTTGGAACGTGAATTCCTGGTGTGTCTGTAAACACCAATTGAATATTTTCATCTGTAAATATACCAAGAATTTTATTACGTGTTGTTTGCGGCTTATGCGAAACTATCGCAAGCTTTTGACCTATAATAGCGTTCAGCAATGACGATTTTCCAACGTTTGGCTTTCCAACAATTGTTATAAATAAAGATTTAGTAGTCAAATCACTTTTCAAAATTGACACCCCTATATTTTTTTAAACCATAATTTTACTTTTTTTAGCTTTTCTTTTATTTTATTTGGTCCCCACTCGACGTATAAATAGCTTACGATGATTAAAAATATTATTCCCACAACCGCCAACGGGTAACACCTGAGAAAGTTAAATATTTTTACATAATATTGAATATCATGAAACATAATTATTCCTATTAAAACTGAGAAAAATGCGCTTATCATAACTGCTCCCGCAGCAAGGTCCTTTACTATTTTTATACACATATTATAATCGTCAGCCCATATATCAGAAAGTTCCTCAATCGCAGTATTGACCATCTCAGAGACTAACACTGCTGAGATGGTCAATAAAATGACTGCTAATTTTTCAAAAGAAAGCTCAAAAATATAAGATAAAATAATCACATAAACTGAAACCACACTATGAAATCTCATATTCCGTTCATTTTTTATACAATATATTATACCTCTTATAGCATGGCTAAAACTTTTAAAAATTCTCATAAGCTAAAATTCTTTTTCGCTTATAACGTATGAAGACGTGCACGGTAATCCTAATTGGTCCATTACCTTCTCTTCTTTTTCACGCATACGTACTTTTTCCATTCCGCCATTTTCATGGTCATATCCTAATATATGAAGCATCCCGTGAGCGACTAAATATGCAACTTCTCTTTGCATTGTGTGCCCGTAAATCTTGCTTTGTTCTATTACTTTTTCCATTGATATTACTATATCTCCAAGAACCTGAGCTCCTGTTTCTTGGTTTATGTCATATTTTCCGTCCTTGCCCATCGGGAACGACAAAACATCTGTTGGAGCATCTATCTTGCGATATTGTTTATTTAACTCTTTGATGTATTCATTGTCAACTAAGGTAACGCTAACTTCTGCAGAGCCTTTAAATTCTTCTAATTTCAAAACCGCATTACAACATCTGCGTATAAGCATACGTAATCCGGTTGGTATTTTTATTTCTTTCTGCCTGTCTACTATTATTACCCTAATTCTATCCACTGCCATAAAATTTGCATCCTTCCTAATAACTTTTAATTAATGGATAAATATTTTTGCTTTAAATACTTTTCTAAAATAAAAACTTTACATTTCGATTATTTTTCATTTTAAATTTTAAATTCACAAATTTCAAAATAAGCGCTCCGTGCAAAATATGTAAATTCCCACATATCTCTAACAATGCACTTGCACATTTTATATTTCTACAACAAAAATCTTTACCCATTTTTCCCGTACTTTAATTATACTACACTATATAATTTATGTCAAATATATTTTATAATTATTAAATTATTAGTTTATTCAAATATAATTTCTTCCTCTTGTCCTATATCTTCCACACAATCGTATTCTACTTCCAATCTACATTTATCACTATTTTCTTCTGTTTTTTCATTTTTATTTAATATTTGCTTATCGTTAAATTCATTTTCTTCCCTTTCTTGAATTTTTTTCCTAGCTTCACAAAGTGCGTCTTCGTATGTAATACTTTTTTCATCGCAAATCTGTTCGTAACACTTATCTGTATATACTATAATCGGCAGTTCAACATTACCTATTTTTAACACATTTTTAAATGATTCAACCCTATAATTTTCATCTATATTATTCCACACTGTCAAAGGAACTTCAATGCCAAGTATTTTTATTTTATGTCTTTTTTTAATTTTGCCTGTATCAGCGCTTGTCACTCTGGACAATGGTACTTCTTCAACAAGTGTTCTTTTGGTGTGGGCATAGATTTTTCCTTCAGCGTGTACAAATGAATTATTTCCGTTTCCGTCTTCAACCACTCCGCTTATAAGAAGCTGTCCCCTTACAACTCCATCTCCGTCATTTACCGCAATCGTTCCTTTGTAAGTCTCCGTACGTTCAATTTGTCCATCAACAGACGCTTTTATATTACAAGGGTTCCCTTTAGGAACTATTTCTGGAGCTATAACCCTTTCTTTGAGCGAAACAACAGCTTTGCTCCCCTCTATATTTAGTGATAACCACGAAACATTTGGTAATTTCAACATTGCACTTTGCTGTACAATCGGAACATCTACACGGCTTTTTAAGCATCCTGGAGATACTCCAAGCTCTTCCATAGCCGCCTTAACTTCTTCTATCGAAATTGTTTCATTGCCCTCAACGTTTACTTCCCAAACGTAAAAGGACATACTATAAATAATACTGATAAAAAGCAAAATTCCAACCACAAAGCCTAATCTTTTTTTGTATTTGGCTAAATAAATCGGCAGTCCTCGCCTTTCAACTATATTTATTTCTGTATTCGTTTTTTTCGCAGCGCCAAGCATATATTTACACTCACTTGATATACAGCTCCCAAAAAGTTTATCTTTGTTTTTCTTTACGTCCCATAAATTTATTCCATTTCTCACAGTAGTATTTATGAATTTTTCTATGTTATTTCCTGTTGCAGAAAAATTTGTGTATCCATAAAACCATCTAAATATTTTTAATAACAATTTTTTGTCACCTCACGTCATGAACTCTATAGACGTAATAAAACCTTGTATAACCAGAGAGTCAGTGTTTAAACATTTTATCCTGAGATTGCGCCCCAGAAACTGAATAAACATTTTTTTAGTACTTATCTTAATGATGTTTTCGTCATATTCAACTATACTTTTGCACCCTTCAACAATAACTTCGTTATTACCGTTTATTTCTAAATGTGTACAATTGACCATCGAAGATAACGCAGAATTTTCAGGATTACAAAGCTTATTTATTTTATTTTTTAGATTACTTCTTTTTTTATTTTTGTTTGTATCATAAGCCAAAGCCAGTGTTCACCTGCCCACTTAAATAGTAAATCATAAATCTTTATTACAATATTTATGCTAAAGTTGCTCTAAAAATCACTAACAACTCATATGTATAGTTGAGGTGTTAAAATGACAAATACAAAAACTCATAAATTTTTATCTAAAATAAATGATGTATTGTTAATTTGTGCTGTGACTGCTTTATGCTGTACGATTTTAATTTTTTCAGATATTATTTCATCAGGAATTTTGAGTGGTATAAAAACATGTGTAAATGTGCTGATACCTTCGCTTTTCCCGTTCATGATAATATCTTCATTTATTATACAGTCCGGATTATCAGAAAAAATCGGAAAAATTATTTCTCCTATAACAAAAACATTTTTTAATCTCCCCGGAGCTGCCGGAGCAACTATTATTCTTAGCTTTATCGGCGGATACCCCGTTGGAGCTAACGGAATTGAAAGTCTTGTTCAAAAAAATATAATAAATAAAGAACAAGCAAATCGTATGATTGCATTTTGTGTTGGAGCCGGTCCTGCTTTTATTATAAATGTTGTTGGCAACAATTTGCTCAAAAACAAATCAATTGGTAACACAATTTTTATCTCTCAACTTTTTGCTTCCATATTAATAGGAATATTTCTTGGAGTGCGGTCAAAAATTCACGGCAACAAAGTTGAAGAACGAAAGCCACAAAATTTAAACTCTGATAATATATGTAATTCATTTGTGAAATCGTGTTTAAATTCAGCAGATTCTTTGATGAATATGTGTGTGTTTGTAATAATTTTCTCTTCTATAATCAGCTTAATTTATAACACACATATATTTTTTACAATAAATAATCTTTTCAAAAATTTTCATATACCCCAAAAATATTGTAATTGTATCATCCCCGCAATATTAGAGGTTACCATGGGAGCCATACAATCTGTTAATAATTTACTGCCCATAGAATTTCTGACCTTTGGAGTCAGTTGGGCTGGAATTTGCGTACATTTTCAAGTGTTGTCTTCACTTAAGTCAATCAAACTGCCTTATCATAAATTCGTAATACAACGATTAGTCCATTCAATTATCTCAGCTCTAATATGCCATAACATTTTATCTTTGTCAGAACAGCCTAAAAGTGTATTTTCTAATACTCAAGGACTTTTAGATCCTTCAATTTCTTCAAATTTAAATGGCGGAATAAATATTTTTTTAATCTGTGCTATATTTATTGTCGTAATAACCCTAAAAATAAGTTCAAAAGAAAAAAATTAAAGACGCAGATTTTTCTGCGTCTTGTCTTTAAGAATTAACCATTATTTTGCGGGATATCCGGTTTCTTAATTTCGAATTTTATACCTTCTTCACCTATGCTACATACAATATTATCTTCTTTTTGGATTTCTTGATTAGACAAGTTAATTAAGAATGACATTAGACTATTAGTTAACTCTTTATCAATAATTTTCCTTAAGCCTCTTGCGCCTTCTTTAACTGCCATACCTTTTTCTGTGAAGTATTTGTACACACTGTCATTAAATTTGATACTGTGTCCACAGAGGCGGCTAAGCTTACTGCTTAATCCTCCTACATAACCCCTAACTAATTTTTCACTATTATCAAAGTCTAAATTATTGAACCAAATAACTTCATCTGTTCTGTATAGTAAATTGCTGCCTAATGTTTGCGTTAACTTAGCGTTTCTATCTTGGTCATCAGAGTCAGCTGTCGTTGCCATAATTATGTAGCAGTTTCTAAAGTCTAACTTTCTATCGGCACCGTATACTCCTAATATACCCTTATCTAATATTTCGGCAACTATATTTTTAGCATCAACACCTGCTTTATCCATGTTATCAAACAATATTACGCTACTTGGATGTTTAACTATCTCTCTTGGCAATTCGCCATCTTTAAGCAATAAATCGTACAAAGAACCCTTAGTAACATACTGAGCCATATCTAAACGTATAATGTGACCTACTTCTTGACCTAATTTTTCAGCCAACATTGTTTTTCCAACACCAGTGTTTCCAGCGAAAACAAATGACCCTAAAGGTTTATTCGGACTGCTTATATCCATTCTTCCGTTTTTAACGCAGTCAGACACTACTTTAATTGCTTGTTCTTGACCAACAACCTGTGAATTTAAGCGTTCCTCCATACTAAATAATTGTATAAGTTCAGAGTCAGTCGGTCTGGTAACAGGAATTCCCGTTACTTCTTTAATTTCTTGAAGAACCTCATCTATAGTTACTTCACTTTTATTTGTTAATTTAGCTCTTTTTACTGATGAGTTAAGAATGTCTATAGCTTTATCTGGAAAACGTCTGTTAATCATATATCTTTGAGATAAGCTAATTGAACCTACAACTGCTTGTTCTGATATTTTAATATTGTTTTCTTTTTCTAACGACGGTACTCTATCTTTGAGTATGTCAAGTGTTTGAAAAGCATTAGGTTCTTTTAATCTTAGTTCAGGGAATCTACGTTCAAGTGCTGCATCAGGTCTTATGTATTGGTTATACTCATTAATTGTTGTTGCAGCAACACATTTAAAGTCGTCCCTATCAAAGTTCTGTTTACACAATTCAGCTATTTTATATTTTACTACTTGGTGGAACTCGTCCATAATTAATATGGTTTTAACTCCGTTTTTCTCATCATACTTTTTAACTGCATCAAACACAGCTCTCATACGAGCCATACAGTTATTATCTGATGTATATGACCTTCCAACCATCAAGTCTACCATGTTTACTTTTAAAACTCTAACATTTTTAAATTCTTCAGGAACATCACCATGAGCTACCGCATAAGCAAAACCTTCTATTAAAGCTGTTTTACCAACTCCGGCTTCACCCGTAATACACACATTACTTTTAGTTTGTTTGGATAAAACTGTAAACAATGCATTAAGATCCGATTCTCTTCCGATAGCAGGTCTTAATTTCCCGTCTTTTGCTTTTTTAGTTAAATCTTCAAAGTATTGGTCTATAGTCCAACCCTCGACATCTAAATATCCATTTGCACCTGCGACCTGAAATCCAAGCTTTATAACTTGACCAACTACCGCATGACCTACTGCAGGTAAAACTAAAGAGAGAAGCGCACATATACCTTTACCTAATATACCAAACATATTATTCCCCTTTCAAACTCAATGTGTTTTTAAAATCTTTTTAACATCAACTGTACTTACATAATATCATTTTAATGTTCTCAAGTCAATAAAAATGCGCATTTTCTATTTTTCTTCCATTTATTTTTAAACACGCATAATATTTTTATAACAATTAACAAACTTAACCCCCGATATTTTTCATAACAGAAATTAACACAACCATAATAATAGCAGCAAACGCCATAGCTACTACTAATTTTACAACTTTATTAATTTTTTTCTTTTTATTTCCACATTTTATTCCCACATTACCCAAAAAGTCTCTAGCTTCTTTTTCGAGTTTAGTCTTATTTACATACGAAAATTCAGGTTTAACAATGAGTAAAGCTCTTTCGTAATATTGACTTGAAATGTCTGTTATTTCGATTATCTGACGGTTTACTCCCTTTATCATTACAACACTTCCCATTTATAAAATCATATTTAAATCTTTCCATATATTAAATGAGAATATTCGTAATAAGTATAAAAATTAAATCATGTCTTTTCTTCTCAAAATAACCCATGCAATAATCATACTTACGACAGAAGCAACCCAAGGTAGCCACGGATACTCCGTAAACGGCAAATCTACATTCATTCCGTAAAGCCCCGATATTATCGTTGGGATAGACATTATAAGAGTAATTGACGCCAAAATTTTCATTACTATATTAAGATTATTTGATATTATAGATGCCGACGCATCCATTGTACTTGTCAAAATATTAAGGCATATTTCAGACATTTCCATAGCTTGTTTTATTTCTATCATAACGTCTTCCAATAGTTCTTGGTCGTCTTCGTAAAGTTTAATGTACCTTCCCCTCATTATTTTTTCAAGGGTTGCACTTATTGCCTTTAATGACGACGAAAAATAAACCAATGATTTTTCTATTTCTAAAAGCTGAATTAACTCTTGATTTTTCATTGATTTTTTTAATTCGGTTTCTACCCTGTCGCTTATTCTGTTAATCTGATTTAAGTATTGCAAATATTTGCTTGCCATGCGCAAAATAATATGTAAAACAAAGTGAGTTTTAAAGTCTGTCCTAACATTTCTAACTAAACCTTCAGCAAATTCGTCTATCACGGCATTTTCCCTTAAAGACACTGTTATAACATTTTTTTTGGTTATCATTATGCTTATAGGCACAGTGTAATAAGTAAAGTTTTTTCCAGATTTTTCAACAACCGGACTGTCAAGTATAATAATAGTGTTGCCATCTTCGTAATCAATGTGTGAAGATTCTTCCTTATCCAGTGCTGCTCTTAAAAAATCAGGCTCAATATTAAATTCCGAAATCAGATAATCGACTTCATTTTCCTCCGGAGAAACACAATTTAACCAACAACCCTCTTCATATTGGTCTATCTTTGAAATTCTCCCGTTTACTGTTTTGTAATAAGATATCATCGTTACTCACATCCTTTTTAAATAAAGAGTCAAAACATTTTACATTATATCACATTCTTTTAATATTACAAGTATAAACCCATATTTCTAAGAGAATATAATAAATAGTACTCAATATAAAAGGGAACGGTGGAATATTATGATAGATATTGTTGTTTGCGGAAAAAATAAAAATTCGCAAATAGATAAATTGATAATTAATAATTTTAGTGGTTTAAATTATGTTTCAATAAATCAATCGGATAATATTCCCGCTTTTAACACAGTTAACCCAATAATAATTTTTAAAAATTCTTTTACTCAGAAATTAAATAACAGTCTTATCCCACACAAAGCCATATGTATATTAAATCCAGAAAATGAATTTGCTATTAATATTTTGTCTGAACAAAACATACCTGCAATAAGTTGTGGAATGTCGGGGAGAGATACGTTCAGTCTATCGAGCATAAATTTTCCGAAAATATCGCTTTCCCTTCAAAGACAAATTTTTTCTGTTAACGATATTTGTATAGAACCTCAAGAATTTGTAATAAACGTTAAGAAGAACTACGAGCCTTATTCTATAATGGCAACCTGCGCCACAATTCTTCTTGTCTACTCTTCTATAAACTCCAATACTCTATTTTAGCTTTATTTCGTTAAACAAATTTATAGTAAAATTTTTAATATTTATGAATACTTCCCAAACCTTAAACTTTATTTCATACTGTGGTTCATTTTCAACTAAATCCATTTGTCCCTCATTAAGAACCTCTTTGAGTTCGCTTCTTTCCTCAGCAGCCGGTAAACACATCGGTGGAAACATAACACACCACCAATTTTTTCCCTTTCCTTCCCCTATTAAAACCCTCACGGCTTCATAATTTCCTGCAGGAATTGTTACTGTATTATAATTTCTCGTATTAAAATATACATCGTCTGCAATCTCTATATCGACATCATAATTATATCCGTTTTTTAAAATTTCATCTCTTGCTTCTTTTTTTATGTCTTCCTTATGGTCGCTTATTATTTTTTTCACAATATCTCTTTTCGTCATGTCTTCCATATACTGTGAACAATATAATAGTACCCTATCTCTAACCTTCAATTTTAATTCTTGGTCTTCCTTCGAATCAGAATTTGCAAGCACATGTAATCTTAAAATTTTGTCGTTAACACCGTCACACTTTCCAGAGAAATCTATCATCGAAACAATACATGTAAATAAAAATCCTAAAAATACTGCTTTCTTCCATAAATTTAACATCCTTGACCCCACACCTTCGTAATATAAATTTTATATTTTCAGTGTCATTATGGTCAAGGATGCTGATTTATATTCAATTTTTAAATTTATTTTTTTTATACGTATTTATAAAAAACGTAATGAAAAATATTACGGATGAAATTAAAACAATCGTTGCGCCTGCCGACGTCCCTATATAATAAGACAATATAAGCCCTGTTATACCGGAAAACAGAGAAAAAACCACAGATACTATATGATAATCTCTAATGTTGTTAACCACATTTTTAGCCGATGCCGCCGGAAGAACCAGTAATGAATTTATTATTAGCATTCCCACCCACTTTATAGAAAACGTTACTATTAACGCCACTAATAAAACGAAAATATTTTTATAAAACACCACATTTACTTGCTTACTCAAAGCTAAATCGGAGTTTAAGCTTGCAAGCATAAGCTTGTTAAATGACAAGAACCACACAATCAATACTATAACCAAAACCAGCGCTAAACTAACAATCTCCTTTTGGGTTATCGACAGCACATCTCCCACAAGATAACTTGAATATCTGGAAAATCCCCCATTCATAGACAGTATTACTATCCCAAGCGCTACCCCTGATGAAGAAAACACTCCTATTATAGTATCTGACGAAGATACTCCCGATTGTATTATCATAGATATTCCAATTGCAAAAAGTATTGCAAAAGCCATCATGGAAATTATATAATTGTCCATCCCAAGCATCACTCCGATTGCTATTCCGGTTAATGCAGAATGTCCTAAAGCGTCTGAGAAAAACGACATTTTATTATTTACTATCATTGTACCAATCAAGCCAAACAACGGTGCAATCATTAATATTGCCAAAAATGCATTTTTCATAAACGTAAATTCAATCCACGAAAACGGCAATACCATTTCCATAAAAGAGTATATTAATTTCATTCATTTTCACCGCCTATTTCAAATCCGAATGTTTCGCATATTTTTTTACTTTTCATCATGTCGCTAACCTTTCCAAACTCTACAACCGTACCATCCAGAAGTACATAAGACGTTGCATATTTGTGGACATGTCCTAAATCATGAGAAACCAATATTATCGGCATATGATACTCGCTTCTTAAAGAAGTTACCAAGCTATAAAATGCACTTATTCCTTTTCTGTCTACAGCCGACACAGGTTCGTCAAGCAATAATATATCAGGCATAGGGTCTAGCGCAAAGCCAAGCAATACTCTCTGAAGTTCCCCGCCGGACAAATTCCCTATTGATTTATACATATGCTTTTCCGCTCCGACTTTCTCAAGAATTTCTTTACATTTACTAACTCTTTTTTTGCTGTGTCCAAGCCAAATCGGCATGTTGCTTGAATTAGTACAAAACATATCAAGCACTGTCAATGGAGTGTTTCTGTCAAAGCTTAGCCTCTGCGGAACGTAGCCTATCTTAGGATTTGATATCTTTTCACCGTTAGAATTAAAAAATTCTATTTGACCCGTATGGCTCAAGCTTTTAATTATAGCTTTTAAAAGCGTTGTTTTTCCTGCGCCGTTTCTACCTATTAACGCCAATATTTCTCCATGATGAACCGTAAATGAGATATTTTTTAAAATCATTTGGTTTCCTCGGTTCACACCAAGATTTTTTATTTTCACACTGCAACAACATTTTTTCATAATAAAACAGCCCCACATTTTAAATTTAATGTTAGGGCTGCACCTCCCATCTATAAAGGTTAATAAGTTAGCTTAACGCTTCTTTTAATACTTTCATATTTTCTTTCATTACGTTTATATAAGAGTCTTTTTCTGCTTTTCCGGAAACAGCTGGGTCTAAAGTATATATTTTAGCACCGGTTTCTTTAGATATGGTCTGAGCTGCCGTATCAGGATATTGCGGCTCAACGAACAAACAGTTTGTACCTGTACTTCTAATAAGCTCAACCGTATCAGCAAGCTCCTTAACGCTTGGTTCACTATTTGGTTCTCTGTTTATAACAGCTAATATATTTAAACCAAACTCCTTAGCAAAATACGGGAAAGCTTCATGGAACGTTATAATATCTTTATTTTTCACGTTATCTAACTCTTCATGCATCTCAGTTTTAAGAGAATTAAGTTTTTCTATATATTTTTTTGAATTTGCCCTGTAAAGCTCAGCGTGTGACGGGTCAGCAGCTTCTATTCCCTTAGTTATGTTTTCAACTTGCTTTATATAATTTGTTATCGATACCCAAATATGAGCGTTTTTCTCTCCATGTTCGTGGTCTTCATGGTCTTCGTGGTCAGTATCGTCGTGGTCGTGGTCATGATGGTCGTCATCTTCAATTAACTCAATTCCTTCGCTCGAGTCTATCACATTTATATTAGGCGCCTCTTCTATTACCTTATTCATAAAAGACTCCATTCCCGCACCGTTTATAATAAAAGCTGTTGACTGTTCTATTTTTTTCATATCATCAGATTGAAGCTGAAAGTCGTGTAAACAGCCGGTTTGATTTTGAGCCATATTAACAAGTTCAACACCCTCTGCACCCTCTGTTAAGTTCATCATGATAATATAAATAGGATAAAACGATGTTACAAACACACATTCTTCACTTTGTTTATTTTTACACCCCGGCAAAATAAACGCTAAACCAAGCGCCATTATAATCGATAATATTTTTTTCAAAAGAAAACACACCCCTGCTTAAATTAAATGATTAATAATATTTCGAGTGTTATTATATTACATAATTAAAAATTAAGCAATATTATCATCATAATATCGATAACATTTATAATTAATGACATCGATTTCTGCGCATGATATAATGATACCACAATAATTTAAAACTTTGACGGGAGAGGTAAAATATGAATTTGTCAGAAAAAATAGTAAACACATCTCAGATTTTTGAAGGAGATATTATAAAAATTAATAAAAATGAGGTTTTACTTCCAAACGGAAAAACCTCCACAAGAGAAATCGTTAAAAGTAAAAACGCCGTTTGTATCGCTGTTTTAACAGAAGATAATCAGATAATCTTTGAAAAACAATTTCGCTGTCCGTTTAATAACGTTGTCCTAGAGCTGCCGGCAGGTAAGATGGAAGACTCTGACGAAACTCCACTAAATGCCGCTATAAGAGAGCTAAAAGAGGAAACCGGAATAATTGCCACTGATTACAAATTTTTAGGTGAATTTTATTCCACTCCGGGATTTTGCACTGAAATAATCTATATGTATGCATGTAAGCTAAGTAAAATTGAAGGAACTAAGCTTGACGAAGACGAATTTATAGATATAATTAAAATCCCTATACAAAAGGCTATCGACATGATTTTAAACAACGAAATTAAAGACGGTAAAACTCAAGCCCTAATTTTAAAATTAAACACCATGATTAATAATGGTTAATTATAAAAATATTCCCCTTAAAATTATCTTTAAGGGGACTTCTTATATTTTATTAAAAATAAAAATAGAGGTCAATTCAAAATAATTGAATCAACCTCTAAAGCAATAGATTAGAAAGGCAAAAAATATGGTGGACCATCAGGGACTCGAACCCCGGACCAACCGGTTATGAGCCGGTTGCTCTAACCAACTGAGCTAATGGTCCAAGCACTCAACAACCTCATTGCTATTTTATTATATTATACCGGTAATTGAATGTCAATACATATTTTTAAATTTCCTTATACTTACATTTTATTTTTTTAAAGCGATATTTTTTTGTTAATTATCTCCATTAATTTCCTTTATAACTTCATTTATAACGTCATAATTTTGTTGGAATATGTCCATCATACCTGTTGGTTGCTGCTGTACTCCTCCAACCACATCGTCTAACGATGAATCCGGCAAAACAAAAAATCCTCCCGAACAAGCCTCAACAACATCAAATATTTCTTCAAGCTCTTCCGGCGTCAGCTCAACTCCTTGGCTTAAAAATAGTTCGTTAATTTCATTTTCTGTTTTTAATTTAAAAAGCTTTTTTAAAAATTCTTTATCTGAAAAAAGCTTTGCCACTTTCTCTTTTTTCATAAAAAATCCTCCGATAGAAATTCATAATTTATTACATGTGATATAATACACTATGTTTTTGTAAATGTCAACGCTTAATAATACATTTAATCAATATTTTTTGTTGGAGTAACATAAATTGTTTTATTATTTACGTAATTTACCATACCCGGTCTTGCGCCAGATGGTTTTTTTACATTTTTTATTTCTGTATAATCCACCGCAACGTTAGATGAATTACAAGCTTTACTATTCAAAACACTAAAGTTAGCCGCTAATCTTATAGCCTCTTCAGAAGGCTTTTTACCATCTGTAACCAATATAACATGGGCTCCGTGGATATCTTTAACATGAAACCAGATGTCTTTTTTCGACGCTATCTTCGTTGTAAGCTTATCATTTTGCGTACTATTTCTACCCACTAAAATTTTAAATCCATCTTTTGAGTAATATTCCAAAGGCTTTAGAGGTTTCATTTTTATTTTACTTCTATTCTTTGCTTTCTTTATATATTTATTGTCCTCAAGCTCTTTTTCTATTTCATATAACTCCTGCTCGGTTTCTGCTCGAGATAAAAAATCGATTGTACTCTCAAGATACTCTATATCTGAATGTGATTTTTCAATTTGGTCTTGTAAAATTTTTTCTGCATTGCACGCTTTTTTATATTTTTTATAATACAGCTGAGCATTTTTAGAACCTGTTAAATATGTGTCTAATTTTATAGTAACTTCGCTTAAGTCTTCATCATAATAGTTTTTAAGACATATACTGCTTTCTCCTCGATTTATCAAGTGTAAATTAGACATTATCAAATCGCCATATAGCTTATATGTACCCTTTTCACTGCACATTTCAAGCTCTTTTTTTTGTTCCTCAATTTTATTTTTGAGTTTCATGACAATCCTCTTTAAATGCTTTATTATATTTCCCGTTTTAGAGTTTATACGCTCGTTTTTATCTTGTTCAAAGTAAACTTTATCCGTTAAATCTGAAAATGTTTGATATGTCTTCACGCTGTCACTCTCGTAAGCAATGAAAGAAACTTCGCTCTTCGACCCGCCAAAAATTTCAACCGGTGTACCATTAACGTTCTTTATTACATCAAAAAGCTCAAAAAGACCGTCTTTTATTTTCGAAACATCGCCTTGTGTGACATCACACGCTTTAATATTTTCATTACCGCACGTATTTTTTAACATCCTTTTTATAAGCGAACACGAAAGTCCTTGAAAACGTGAATTTATTATTTTATATATTTGAGTGTCTTCTTTACAGTTTAGTGCTTCCGATATATCGCTTTCACTACAATTTAAAACACAAATTTTATCTTGCTTCGGGGGAACCTCATATCTAATTTTAGGCAAGATTAATCTTTTAGTTGACATCTCTGAATTTACACGCTTTATAGCATCTACTATTACTCCGTTTTCTATTATTATTATATTGCTGTATTTTCCCATTATCTCCGATGCAATAGTAATTTTGGTGTCGTCGCCAAGCTCGTTTTTTGCTATAAAGTCAAAAAGCAACACTCTTTCAAGTTCGTCTTGCCGCACATCAACAAATTTAGCCATATATAATTTCTTCCTAAGAAGCATACAAAACATTGGAGGATTTTGAGGATTAGGAATATCATGATTTGTAAAATGAGCACGGGCACTGTTGCCTGAAGATGAAATCAGCAACTTATAATTACCCTTTAAACCTCTTAATCCTATGATTATTTCATATTTGCTGGGCTGATAAACCTTTTCTACCCTGCATCCTATTGCTTTTTCTTTAATGTCATATTTTATATGTCTCAAAAAAGCTCCGTCTATCGCCATCTTACTTCCCCCTGTCCGCTATACATACATTATATTATCACTGCACCTCGATGATTTTTCAATGTACACGTCTTCAAAATTTTCGCTCAACATTTTCACCATGTAATCAACATACACATTTTCTGTTTTAAAATGACCAGCATCAACCAAAGATATATCTTCAGAATTAAGCTCTAATATTCTGTTATGCTTTATCTCACCGGTAACAAACGCATCGACTTTACATCTTATAGCATCCGGAACTAAATCTCCGCCCGCACCCGAACATAACCCAACGGTTTTAATTTTTCTGCTACATTTCGTATATCTTACTCCGCTACATTGCAATTGTTCTTTAACAAAAACTGCAAACTGTTCATCGCTCATAAATTTATCTAAATCTCCGATTAATCCTAACGATAAAACACTCTCCACAGCCTTATCTTCAAAAATATCATAAGCGGGTTCTTCGTAAGGGTGAACTTTAAGCATCGCTTTAACTGCTGCGTTTGTTTTTTCCTCAGGACATATCATTTCAATCCTAATTTCGTCTGCTGATTCGTATTTCCCTTTAGTCCCTATGAAAGGACTTGAATCTTCGCCACAAAGAAAACTTCCTACTCCCTTACTTTTAAAACTACATTTAGAGTATTCTCCAAGCTTCCCGGCTCCCTCTTTAGACATTGCTTCAATTATTTTTTCTTCATATCCACACGGTACAAAAACTACTATTTTATTAAAACATTTCTTTTTATAGCTACTCAAGCTCCTTAAATTTTTTAATTTTAGTCTGCTCGCCAAACAATAGTTTACTCCACAATTAGCCATATCCAAATTAGTGTGAGCACATAAAACATTAATTCCATTTTTAGCAAGTAAATAAGGAATAGAATTACTCATTAAATTTCTTATAGGCTTAAATATAACCGGGTGATGACTTAATATGAGGTCCACATTGTTTTGCTTAGCCTCTTTTATAACCTCATTTGTAACGTCTAATGTTACCATTATTTTATTTACTTTTGCCCCTATGTCACCCACTAGTAAACCACAATTATCAAAATCCATTGCCGTGTTAAACGGCGCTATACTGTTTATAAAATCATACACATTTTTTACCGTTGTCAATGTTTTCACTCCAAACAGTTATATTTTTTAATAATATTATTCATCTTTTCAATAACGTCACTGTAATAGCGTTCCCTTTCGTGATTACCTTTAGCTTTTTCACCTGTTTTCCGCTTTTCGGCATCTCTAATCTGTTTATGTATATACTCCATAGTTACTTCGTTTACATTGTTTTCATCATCTAGCAGTCCGCCTATAAAAGGGTATAAATCGTTATAATTTTGATTTTCTAAGCTATGCTTCACTTTCATAACCGTATATACTTTCCCGTTAGATTTTACCGCCACTTCCTTTTGAATTTTATAATTATCTTTAGCTAAAGCAATTCGTAAATCCTTTTCAGAAGACATAGGCTGTAAAATCAAAATTTTATTTTTAGTCCACGGTACACCGCTTAGTATACTGTAAATCAGCTCTCCTCCCATGCCGGCTATTACAACAGTGTCTACTTCGCTTTCCCTAATTTCCTCAAGACCATTTGAAAGCCGTGTTTCAACATTAACCACATTGTAAATTTTAATATTTTTTCTGGCTCTTTCAAGCGGCATTGGGTTAACGTCGCAAGCTATCGCATGAGATATCCTATCATGTTTCGAAAGCCAAATTGGTAAATAAGCATGGTCTGTCCCAACATCTGCTATCCTACTGTTATCCTCTATCATTTTTCCACAGCAATATAATCTTTCACTCAAATTAAAAATACGTTTTTCTGACATCTTACATCCTCTAAACACTTATATATACTTTAGATACGGAATTATTAAAACTCCGTATCTAATGATTAACTATTGTTAGTTTTATCTTCTAAATATTTATTAATTTTTTCCACTAATTGGTCTGCATCTGTGCCATGTACCTCACAAGCTTGTTCGATTGTTTCTCCTCTTGAAGCCGGACAACCTAAGCAGTGCATTCCTATTTCAAGAAAAAATTGAGCTGTTCCTTCGTCATTATCGAGCACATCGCCTATAACGCTGTTTTTATTAACCTTATCCAATTTTTGCACTCCTTTTTATTAAATTACATTATTTTAATTTTCCCACTAACTCTTGATTTATTACAACATTAAACATTTCAAAATAAAAAACACCACAGCACAATAACCATGGTGTTAAGAGCATTTTCTCTTAGTCTCTAGATACTTCTTCTCTTTGTTTTGCAAAGCATTCGCTGCAAAATACAGGACGATCTTCACGTGGTTTAAAAGGAACCTTTGCTACTCCGCCACATTCAGCACATGTTGCTTCAAACATCTCACGGTCACGACTTACTTCTCTCTTACGAGCATCGCGGCACTCTTTACATCTTTGTGGTTCATTTTGAAAACCTTTTTCTGCGTAGAATTCTTGTTCACCGGCTGTAAACACAAATTCTTTGCCACATTCTTTACAGATAAGAGTCTTGTCTTCGTACATTTAATTTACCTCGCTTTGGATTAAAAAATTTGCCCTAGGACGGGTTCGCACCGACACCTCTGAAAACTTACAACGCTCTACTACACTAAGCTACTTGGGCTCAACCTTACGTTACATCAAGTATATATCATTAATTTTTATTTGTCAATGATTTTTATAAATTTTATTTAATTATCGCTGTTTTGCTTACATATGCCCTATTTTGACATTATAATTAAAATTATAAAATCCTTGAATATAAATCTGAGACATGTTATAATTTTATGTGTTTATTTATTTTATTCATTAATATATCGTTGTGTGAGGTGCTTTTTTTGAAAAATGAGAAAAAAATTGTGAGCGAATTTCCGCTATATAAAGGTAAACCTTTTATAAGGTGTAAAGATGTTATTTATTACGGCAACATGAGCGACCCTTTTGTTGTTAAATTTGAAATTAAAGAAAAAACTCAGCAGGGAGATATAAATATTTCTAATAAAATTATCGTTCAATTATTAGACACCAATCCTAATTTAAGCGGTAAGAAAAAGATTGTAAAATCAAGCGAAAAAAATTCTCTTTATGACGCTGTTGACATCGCAAATGTTTGGCTTGAACGCTCTTTGAATGTGTAAATATTTATTAAATTTTATTATATTGTTGAAATTAGTATAGATTTATGGTATTATATTTAAATGTTTTATGGAGGTGTTATGCGTGAGTATTATTGAAATCGTTTTTGGAGTTATTTTAATTTTATTTTCCGTTTCTCTTATTGCGGTTGTTTTATTCCAAGAGGGTCATCAACAAAATCTTGAATCTGTCACAGGGGTTAATAATGATACTTTTCTAAGTAAAAATAGGTCTCGTTCAATCGACGCTTTCCTTGAGCGCTGGACCAAATTTATTGCTATAGGATTTTTTGTTATCGTAGTAGCTGTAAATGCAATTATGTTTTTCAATCTATTTGGAGCTTAATTATTTTAAGAAGTTTAAAGCCTGTGCAGTTTCAGCACAGGTTTTTATATTTTTTACTTATTCTGTGTTAAAATAAACATGTAAGGAGCGAATCGTATGAAAAATAATTACAGCAAAAATATATTGCAATTAATTGAAAAAAGTCCTGTTGCAGTTTCTCTTGAAACAATGCGTGATAAACTCAAAATTCAGAGTAAACAAGATTTAAAAAAGTCTATAGAAGAACTAACGAAATCAGGAAAAATAGTAAAAGTTAAAAATGGAAAATTTGTGTCAACCAAAGCATATGGAAGAATCCCTGCTAAAATCGTGTCACTTTGCGAAAACTTTGCTTTTGCAGAACCCCTCGACGATGATAAAACAGATATATTTATCCACGCTAAAAATTTAAAAGACGCCATTCCCGGTGACACTGTTTTACTTTATAAAATAAGAAATTCTCCTAAGGGTCTTAGCGGAATTGTTGAGAGAATACTTAAAAAATCAAATGGGTTTGTCACTGGAACATTAAAAAGAAATAATGAAAACATTGAAATTATCCCAGACAACGGATTTAGATTTAATATACCCGTATTAAAAGGCTATACTATGGGAGCAAAAAGTAGCGATAAAGTTTTAGCTTTAATAGTAGCAAGCCCTAAAAGACACAAATTAGGTGCTAAAATTTTAAAAATATATGGTAGTTCAAACATAGCAAGGATATGTGCCGACTCAATTATAGATTCGAGCGGTATTCCCAATATGTTTCCGGACAGCGTAAAAAAAGAAGCCGAAAGTATCTCAAAGTTAAAAATTACAAACGAAGATATTTCACAAAGGCTCGACCTAAGAAATGAGATAATTTTCACCATAGACGGAGCAGATTCCAAGGATTTGGACGACGCAATTTCCGTAAAACGTTGTGAATTTGGGTGGAAACTTGGAGTTCACATTGCTGATGTTTCACATTATGTCAGCTCAAACACCTCTCTTGATAAGCAAGCTTTTAAACGAGGAACGTCTGTTTATTTTGCAGACAGAGTAATTCCAATGTATCCCAAAGAGCTTTCTAACGGAATTTGTTCGTTAAATCCCAACGAGGATAAACTAACCTTTTCTGCCATCATTAATCTGGATAATGAGGCTAAAATACTATCTTATGAATTCAAGAAAAGTATTATAAGGTCCAGAGTAAAGGGTATATATTCTGAAGTAAATAAAATAATCGACAAAACTTCCGATGATAGTATTAATTTAAAGTATAAAGACGTTATTCCAACAATAAAAGAGGCTTTAAAGCTATCTGAATTAATTGATAAAAACGCAAAGCAAAGAGGTACTATGGACCTTGATAGCGGAGAATCTAAATTTTATCTAAACAAAGATGGGATATGTATTGACGTTAAGCCCAGAGAACAAGGAATTTCGGAAAAAATTATAGAAAATCTAATGATAACGGCAAATCAAGCTGCTGCATTATATGCTAAAAGCTTAAATATTCCGTTTATATATCGTATTCACGAGCCGCCTGCTCCTGAAAAAATAAGAACCTTAGCAACGCTTGCTAATGCGCTTGGTCTTAAAAGCCACAGGGTAAGACAAGGGTTGTCGCCTACTGATTTGTCTGAACTTTTAGAGCAAGCCAAAAATCAGCCAGGCTATAAAATTGTGTCGCACCAAGTTTTACGGACAATGTCTAAAGCACGTTACTCAAATAAACCTATCGGTCATTTCGGACTTTCTTTAGAAGATTATTGTCACTTCACGTCGCCAATAAGACGTTATCCTGACACTTGTATACATCATATATTAAGCGACGCCGTTAACGGAAAAGACATAAACAAAATATCTAAAAAATATTCTGACTTCGTTGAAGAGGCTTCTAGGCAGTCCACATTATGCGAAATCAGAGCAATGAAAGCCGAGCGGGACGCTGAAAAATGCTATATGGCTGAATTTATGACTCAACATATCGGCGAAATCTTTGATGGTACAATCAGCGGAGTAAATTCTAAGGGAATATTCGTTGAACTCCCAAATAGCGTTGAGGGATTTTTAGATTTAAATTATTATACTAAATGTAAATTTTCATTCAATGGCATAACCGCTCACAAAGACATGATTTCTGGAAAAACTTTGTCTATCGGCGATAAAATTTCTATAAAAGTTGTTTCTGCAAATGTGGCAAGCGGAGAAATAACTTTCGAGCCTGAATGCGACACTCTTTAAATTTTTCCACATATTAATGTAATATAAGTCCATACTATATGCATAAAATGCGTATAGGAGGGCTTTTTTAATGTTTTCGTTAATAAACTTTATCCAAAATATCAAACAAAAACGTACGTTCCAGATGAATAAAGCAAGTTTAACAAAAGAAATCCATAAAACAGTAAGCAAACTTGCTCAAACTGACTTATGGTTCCAAATGGAAGAAAATGAGAATTTGATAAAATCATGTGTATACCAGCGTAACTTACTAATCAATAAATATCAAAATTTACTTTCTCAAGCTAAAAGTTACAACATTAAAATAAACCCGTCATATTTAATAAACCCCACAAAAGGAGAATAAATAGTTTAATGAACCGCACTATTATAATATTAATATCAATAACCTTTATTTTACTCATCGCAGCACGTAAAATTTCTTTTTGTAAAAATGCCGTGTTGTCAACAGTATCATCCTCTTTATTTAGTATCCTAACATTAATCCTATTAAATTTATTCACAGACTTAACCCTACCGATAAGTTTTTTTAGCTTAGGTCTTGCTACGGTAGCTGGTCTTCCGGGAATAAGTGCTATGATTATATTAAATAGTGTGTAACTAATCGTATTAATTTCAATAGCCAATCTTCTAAACATCGACCTGTTTGAATGCTTGAAAGAAAAAGAAAAAATAAATATAAGTCGCACATGGAAAATAAATTGCGAAAATAAAAAATAGTACAAATAACAGTCATCTTCCGTTTATCTCAACAAACGCATAAATATACGCGGTATAGTTAAACACAATGCTATATCAGTAAAACTTCGCCCTCATTGAATTTACAGCCTTCGATGAGGGCTGTTTTTCTTTTGTAATTTTTTATAAAACCACTTTAAAAACTAATCAAAAGTCTTTATCAAAGTATTGCCACCTCAATCTACGGTTAAGTTTAAAAGCTTAATTTTGAATTTTGGTTTAATTTCTAAAATAAATTTTTTAAATAATTACTTGTAAGCTGATAATTGCTATGGTATAATTTAACATATTATTTTATGGAGGTGCAAAAAAATGCAATATCATCAAAAAAGAAAGACATTATTAACAACTGTATTATTATATTTTCCGATTTTTATGGCTATGTATGCTATACCGTTTATAATTGACCGTGATTTATTTCCATCGCTTAATCAAAACTGGTTAGACTTTCCCACGGAGAGATGGCTGGTTTGGGTTGTTCCGAGTGTGATTTTAATAAAAATATTTCAAAAAGATATATTCGTAAGTCTAAAAGACATGTTTTTTAATAAAGTTAAATTAAAAACTCTTCTTTGGTGTTGGGGACCGATAATTTTATATTTAGTTGGCGGTCTCTTTGTGACAAAATTTACAGGATTTACATTAGGGGGACAGCTAAGAAATTTCTCAAACACAAATGAATTTTTTCATGAATTGCTTAATAGTTTCTGGGGTGTACTAGTGGTTCCTGCTATCCCTGAAGAAATGGTTTTCAGGGCATGGATACTAAACGCTTTTCTCGGAAAATCACCCAGCAAAAGGAAAACAATACTGTCAATAGTCATAAGCAGCATTTTGTTTGTTATAATGCATTTACCCACATTTTTTTACTTAAATTATTCTATACTCCATATGCTTTTAAGTGGTCTTATGGTTTTTGCTGCCGGAAGTGCTTTTGGAATTATGTTTTATAAATCCAAAAATATTCTTGTTTCAATATTCGCTCATTGGCTCTGGGATGTATTCACAATGACATTTTATTTATAACTGCAAAAACATAATTTTATCTAGTACCTTCTAAAAGTAACCAGTTAACTACGACTCCTTTAAGTAAAAGGTCTAAAATTAAATTAAGAATTAGAAAAAACTGCTCTTGACATATATCACAAATTTTTAATTTATAAGAAAAATATATTGACATATATAAATATATATTGTACAATATATATCATTATAATGAAAATAGGTGATAAAAATATCAGAAAAGATTAATGATAAATCTTTAAACAATGTAGCTGGAGGCAAAATTGAAAGTGAACTGCCAGGTAATACATATACAATCACCCAATGTTATAACAGTCCTTGAAAAAACTGTAAATGCTGTCTTTATTTAGAAATTGACTTTCCTGAATCACATAAAAAATGGACGATATGTGAAAATTGTGGAACTGCAACCGAGTATGAGAACGGCAATGAAAATTCAAATTAATTATTTAAAAAGAGAGTTAAACTGAAACTTTCGATTTAACTCTTTTTTGCAAATTTACTTTTAAATTACACACTAAGAAGAAAGAAGATGATTTTATGAAAAAGAAAAATATTACAGTTGGTGTTATAATAAGTATTTTGGTTTTTGTAATTTACGCTGCCGCAGGTTATTTATTGTGGCTTTATTCTGATAGTGCGTCCTATGATTTCTTACTCCAGCATAGAGGGTTTGAAGTTTCACCTGATAATAAATATGCAGTTATGCTTAACTCAACAGCATCACCAAAAGATGACCCTTCTTTTGATGATTTAAAATCTTTGATTGGTTCTAGTTATACAGAACAACTTAAGGTTACCGTTGAAGAACGTGAAACCGATAAACAATTAGCTGTTATTGAAACTTCAACTCAAATGGATGTTTCCAAATCAAGTGAACACGACGATGGAGTCTCGACGAAGTGTAATTACAACGTTATTTGGGAAGATAATTCAGTAAAAATTATTTTAAAAGATGAGCATCATCAAGATAAAACTTATGTAATACCATTGCAATAATTTATATTCTATGTAACGATTACCCCTACTCTTTAGGAATAATCGTTACATTTTTATTGTTTTTCTACATATCTCATTAAACGTAAGCTTTTATCATTAATTAATTTTTATAAGCCACTAAACTTTAGTATATAAATCTAAAATCTAAGAATTAAATATCTTTAATCCTTTTTAAAGCCTCATAAACCGAAAGCCTACTCGCATAGTCTTGTACTAGCATGTCTTTAATAAGAAGCGTAAATTTACGCATTTTTTTGATGTCTTTATTTTTAAGATTTTCCATCTGTAATTCTTTCTTAACTTTTTTTTGTAGTTTTTCATCCCAGCTTTCAAATATTTCTATACCTTCATATATGCTTTGTATAAAATTACCTATCTTATCTGGATTAAGAGATAATTTATAACTATCTATTGTATCTCCGTCTCTTAGTTTTATAACCTGATATATATATATAAATTTTATGAGCGTAGCAGTTTGATACAAATCCCAAATTTTTAAAAACGTAGCCCCTAATGAGTATACATCTCGCTTTGCCACCGCAGACGTATCTAAATTTTTTACATCCGGAGCTTTATATCCCTTAGTGCCAACTCTTTCTCTGTTTTCGCCTTCAATTTTACTAACCAGTCCCATATCGGCAAGTTGTATTCTATATTTGTGTTTTTTATTTACTTTATCATTTTTTACTCTCAAAAAATTTTCAGGTTTTACATCATTATGAGAATAACCAAGTTCATGCAGTAAATTTACTGCTTTTAATGCTTGTTTACAACTACGAAGTATGAAAGAAAATGATTTCTCATCTTTGATGTCCTTACCCTCGTTTTTAATTAATTTATCTAACCCACACTCCGCTTTCTTTAAAAACATAACGTTTGTTACATTTTCTTGTAAACTTCCAAGATTAAAATATTTTCTAAACTTTTTTTCAAGGTTGTCATTTCCAGTTTCAGAAAGTCTTACGGCATTTTTTAAATCTTGAACAATCTTTTTTTCTGCTTCAAAAGCCTCATTATTCATGACAACTTTCATAACTACATCTCCACCGCACCACCAAACAACTCCATATCCGCCTTTGCCTATAAATTTTTTCACGTCATAACCGTTTTTCCAAAGATATATTCCCGTGTTCTTTCTAAATTGCTTCTTCAATTTTCTCTTTTCGTCATCATTCGGTTTGATTTCTTCAACAAAAGTATCTTTAGCTTTTTCAGGAGCATATTCTAAAAAATATTCTAAAGGTTTATCCACATTTTTTAAAGCAATTTTACGTTCATTTCCATCACTTGTGCTCGCAGCTATTTGTAATGCTTGCTTTATGACTTTTTCTGTTACCCATTCCAAAGAATCATCTTTTGAATATTCTTTTAAATAAATTGAACACTCTTCTGCTCCCCAATCGGATATAATCCTTTCAATGTGCGATTTAAACGATTTTGAAGTAAGGTTTGTTGTGTTATCACTTTTATTATTTAACAAAATTTCTCCCTTCCTTCTAAGATTATTGATATAATTATAACATTTTGACTTGATTTTGTCAAATATTAATATGTATTGTCAACAAATAAAGTATTAAAAGCTATTAACATCATAATTTCTCAACAAAAAGCACAACTAAGCGGATTTTACCCCCTTGCTGTGCTTTACTTTAAAATATAAATATTCGTGGAACACTTAAAATTTTTAGTTTAACTAACATACGTTATTTTTGAAATTAAATCGTATAAATAATTTGACCCTCGTGAAATAAACAAACCAGTTAAAATATTTCCTATGTATGGTATAGATGAATTTAAATTTAAATATTGTGGTAAATCTAAGTTGTAAACTATTGCCACAAATATACCTAAAATTAAACTTAACATCATCTGCCACGGAGCTGTTCCGCTTACAAAAAATTCATTTATATATGTTATAATTCCTTCAATTAGTATTGCCATCATAATAATTTTAGAAACATCCCCCGTCATAAATACGCCTCCACTATAAAAGTGTCTGTAAACCCGGCGCTTTTTGCTTTTTCCAGACAATTTTCCGCATTCGACTTCTGAGAAAACGCTCCTATTTGTACTCTATAAATTTTCCCTGAAGATACACTTGAATTTTCTTTATAAGTCACTCCAAAATAACTACAAACACCTTTTGCAATTGCTTCACCAATAATCTCAGTATTGTCTATAATCCATGTCGCTCCACTTATCGTGTCGTGAAATTCCACCTCCACATAAACTGCGACAGCTTTTGTCGAGTTTAGTTCAACAAGCGAACAATTCTCTCTTAAAGCATAATCCGGACCCGGTGAAACCGCAGATACAGCATCAAGGAGAGATTGTCCGGCTTTTTTGTTTTCTGTATCCATCGAATAAATCATAACTAAAGTACCGCCAAGAGTTTCACCATTAAAAGCATTTGTGTGGATTGGAATATGTAAATCTGTATTCCATGCGTTACTCTCCTTAACACTTTGTAAAGTAGATTGTCCCTGAGGCGCTTTCTTAACATCAAATCCACATCTCTCAAGAGCATTTTTTGCCGCCTGCGCTATTTTGTTACACTCAATCATTTCATTAGTCCCGCCATAAGCATACATATTATTTGATTGCATACTTGGGCTTAAATATATTTTTTTACTCATTAAAATTTCCCCTTTCATTATCGTATTAAAAACTTCTATTTTTGCTTTGTTTAATACAAAGTATGTATTAACAAATATTTTAGTAGTAAATAATATTTTAGTTCTTGACAAATCATGTAATTTGTGCTATTTTTAAATAGTAATTTATAATTTAGATAATTAAAACGGAGGGAAGTTAAATTGATTAACGAAAGTGTACATGTTGGCATAGGATTTGCAACAGGAAGAAAAAGCTTTAAAAGCGTGTTAGAGGCTTATGTATATCACCTAGATGAATCTAAGTTTTTGCAAAAAAATAATGTTAAACTTAGTTTATTTGTGGCGTACGATTTAGAATACTCCTCTACAAAACGTGAGGATTACACAAGCATACCCAAATACATATTAGACAAATTTGAACAAGTTCATTTCATAAGTAAGGAAGACATCGCTGAATCAGCAAAATTACTCATCCGAGACAAAATTATAACTGAAAAA
Organism: uncultured Eubacteriales bacterium; assembly: GCA_934729465.1. Lineage (GTDB taxonomy): Bacteria > Bacillota > Clostridia > Oscillospirales > Acutalibacteraceae > RUG14215. The sequence goes on from CAKVEP010000005.1 coordinate 110,205, forward strand.
GAAAAAGAATTATGTTTTGGCTATGGCTATGCTGCAAACAGAAATATCATACTTTACAGAGCTCTACAAGAAAACGTTGACTACTTATTATTTATGGATGATGACGAATATCCTATGGCGGTCACAAAAACGGACAATCACGCCCTATGGAGTGGACAACATGTTATTGAAGACCATATAAAATATCTAAAATTTTCAGATATTACAAACGGTTATCATTGTGGATACACATGTCCTATACCATACATGGAATTTGATAACGTTTTAAAAGAACAAGATTTTAAAATGTTTATCGAGGCATTGAGTAACGAAGTACTAAATTGGGACGTAATGAAAGACATGATTCAAGCAGGCGGTATAACTTATGCAGATAAGAATATATTAATCAATAAAAAAGCCTCCCTCGTTCCTCAAATTAATAACGCTAAATTTATAACCGGCGGTAACTTAGGAATTAATCTCACCAATCCTTCTAAAATACATCCTTTTTATAATCCAAAAGGAGCAAGAGGCGAAGACACTTTCTTAAGTACTTGTTTAAAAGATTCAACTGTAAAAAGTATTCCAACTTACACATTCCATGACGGATTTTCAATTTACGGTTCCATACTAAAAGGGAGTTTGCCTATCAATCTTAAAAAAATAAATTCCGCAGATTCAAAGTCTATCATAGACAGGTTCTACAAAACCTGTGTTGGCTGGATTAGGTACAAGCCTTTATACACCTACATTACAAGAAAAGATAAATACAATGAAATTACACAACAAGTAAAAACTAATCTTAAAGATTCCGTACCAAAAGTGTGTGCGTACTTTAATGACGACAGATTTAAAGATGTTGAAATTGAATTTCAGAAATTTCACGATAACGTTGAAAAAGATTTTGAGGATTTTCAAATCACAAAAAATATTTGGGAAAATATTAAAAATTCAATATTTTAATAAAAAATAACAGACGCATAATTTATGCGTCTTTTGTTAAGCGAATTTTAAAATAGAAACTTATCTATGTGACATAAACAGTCAATTTAAGCACTTTATCTTGGTTATTCCAAAAATTAAAACATAAAATATTAAAATTATCCAAACATTATTCGTCGACAAATTTAGCTAAATTTCTTTTGGAAATAAATGGTAAAATATTGGTAACAAATCAAAAAGGAGGTAATATTATGCTAAAGAAAACATTTGGAATAGTTGCAGTTGCAGCTTTAATTTTTTGTGGAGTAGCTCAAGCAAATTCAGACAAAAATATGACAGAAACTGACTCTTACGTTTGCTGCGCCCACAACGGTGATATGTGGTCTAATTAGTAACAAAATTTATTATTAAAAGGGGTAAATATTATGCTAAAGAAAACATTTGGAATAGTTGCAGTTGCAGCTTTAATTTTTTGTGGAGTAGCTCAAGCAAATTCAGACAAAAATATGACAGAAACTGACTCTTACGTTTGCTGCGCCCACAACGGTGATATGTGGTCTAATTAGTAACAAAATTTATTATTAAAAGGGGTAAATATTATGCTAAAGAAAACATTTGGAATAGTTGCAGTTGCAGCTTTAATTTTTTGTGGAGTAGCTCAAGCAAATTCAGACAAAAATATGACAGAAACTGACTCTTACGTTTGCTGCGCCCACGATGGAGCAGGTTGGGATAATTAGTAACAAAATTTATTTTTTATTAAAATAAAAAAGATACATAAATCTGAAATTGTCGATTTGTGTATCTTTTTCTAATTTTTACCTTTATAATGTTATTAACAAAATTTCAAATAAAGGTAGTGGTGGCTTTTTGAGTACTACATTAATAGGAATAATTGGTATAATAAGGTATTTGATAAACGGGTGGTTTGCTTTTTCTATTTTCAACAACTCTAATGATTCTAAATTTACCAAAATTTTTCTTCCTTCGCTTACTTATGCAGCTACTTTAGCTATTTTCAAATTTTTTGTGGTTGACAGTCCATTAGTTACAGTTGTTTCTGCTTTAGCCATTTTTGGTTTATTAGCTTTAAAAAACAAATTAAAAACATGGAAAATTTCGTTAACCTATTCTCTTTTTATTACATGTTTGATGGAATACATTCATTTTATAATTTTTGAATTGTGTTCAATCTCTAGGGAAGTTTTAGGAATTGCAGAAGTCACAGCTAATCAACCTGAAAGATTGTTGATAAGTCGAGGAATTATTCTCGTTTTATACACCTTAGCTCTCTTATTAATTTACAAAGTTTTCAAAACAGAGATAAAATCTGTTTCAAAATTTTCAAACTATACAATTTTTCCTGTATTTCTAATTCTTGTTTTGTGTATGGTAATATATCTAAAATATTACATTAAATATACACATTCAAATCAATTTCATAATATTTTATCAATTATATTTGTATTTTTTATCGCATCTTTCCTCATATTTATATTTTCATCAAAATTTTTATTAGACATTATTGAAAATTTCGAGAAAAAGAAAATAAATTCAGCCATAGAAGAAGCTAAATTGAAAAAAGGAAAAGGATACGCCGGACTTAAATTTACGTCAGAAAAATTAAACTCTGAATTTGAATATTTCCAAAATGAACTGCTTTCAATTCATATGGACGTTGAAGATAAAAAATCCAAACAAATATGTTTTTGTGCAGTCTTGCTAAACCACGAAGAAATTCCTGAAAATGTAAATATAAGTCGTGTAATATATCCTTGTGTTGCAAATATTTTGGATAGATTGCCTAAGAGTATAGATTCAAATATAGGTAATGCTCTACAAAGTCACTGGAACTCATCTGATTTTAAAACGCTCAAAAAAATAGAAGAAAATTATCACATACCAATTTCAGAAAAGAACGGCGCACCTACTCCGAGAGAATTTTTACTATATTTAGTGAATAAGTATAGAAAAGATAACCCGTCATATAATAATACGGATAAAATTAAGTTTTCTTTTTTAAAAAAGATAATTGAAAATATCAAAAAATTTTAATTAAATAAAAAACCCACGCAGAAAAAGATGACTTCTAAACCTGAGTGGGTTTTCTTATACTAATTTTTTATATCTAATTTTAAAACATAAATTTTTCATGAAGTTGAGAAAATTTTATGTTTTTTCGCTCGTTTCCGCTTAAATCCATTTCAACTTTCCCCTGATTTAACATAATAAGTCTTGAGCCAAAATCTAAAGCATTTTGCATATTATGAGTAATCATTAAAGTCGTAATTTCAGAATTTTGTGTAATTTTTTGAGTTAAATCTAGAATTTTCTCTGAAGATTTAGGGTCAAGTGCAGCAGTATGTTCATCCAAAAGCAAAATTTTAGGCTTGGCTAAAACTGCCATAAGTAGCGTAACAGCTTGTCTTTGTCCGCCTGAAAGTAAACCCATTTTAGTTGTTAGCCTGTCTTCCAATCCTAAGTTCAATTCTGCAAGTTTTGTTTTGAAAAATTCTGTGTTAGTCTTGCTAACTCCAAATTTAAAACCTCGTTTTTGTCCACGCAGACATGCCAAAGATAAATTTTCTTCAATTGTTAAATTGGGTGCTGAACCTTTCAATGGGTCCTGAAAAACTCTTCCGATAAATTTTGCCCTTTTAAACTCAGGCAGAGATGTTACATCGTTTTCATCAATAAATATTTTTCCACTTTCTGGGAATGTGGTTCCAGAAATTATATTCATTAGTGTTGATTTTCCTGCACCATTTCCACCGATTATTGTTACAAATTCACCTTTTTTAATTTCTAAATTGAAATTTTTAAATATAATTTTTTCATCCGGTGAACATTTATGAAAAATTTTTGATATATTTTCAAGTTTAAGCATTTTTTCTTGCTCCTTTAAATTTAAAGTTATTTCTAACACTCGGAACACCAAGCAAAATTGCTGCGACAAGCGCTGTAAAAAGTTTTAAATCGCTAGGATTCATACCAATATTTAATACAAAATAAATTATAAATTTATAACAAATTGAGCCAAATATAACAGCTATTAATTTAAACAAAAACGAACTTTTTTTCACAAAAGCTTCCCCAATTACAATTGAAGAAAGGGCAATTACAATTACACCCGTCCCCATGTTTACGTCTGCGTATCCATTGTTTTGCGTAAGTAGCGCTCCAGAAACGGCACAAAGCGAATTGCTTATCATAAGTGCTAAAATTTTATTAAAATTCGTGTTTATTCCCTGAGCCTTCGCCATTTGAGGATTGTCACCTGTTGCTCTGATTGCCAAACCAATCTCGGTCTTAAAAAATAAATTCATGATTATAAGTAAAATTGCACAAATTATCAGACAAACATTGAAGTTGAAAATATTAGAATTTTTAAAAACTGTAATCTTTCCAAGCAATGAAATATTCGCTTTTCCCATAATTCTCAAGTTTATTGAATAAAGCGCAATCATAGTTAAAATTCCTGCAAGAATATCCTGAATTTTGAGCTTTGTGTTAAAAAAGCCTGTAATTAAACCCGCCAAAGAACCAACCAATCCTGCAACAAGCAAACTTAAAGCAGGACTAACTCCATGCGAAATCAAAACTGCGCAAACTCCACCTCCAAGAGTTAAGCTTCCTTCAGCAGTCATGTCGGCAAAATTTAAAATCCTAAACGTGATATAAACCCCCAGAGCAAGGATAGCATATATCAGACCTTGCGAACATGTTGAAAAAATTATATTATTCATTTTGAAAGTTCCTCCAAATCTTGCGAAACTTTTATTCCTAATTTTTGAATTATTTCTTGATTTAAACTTAATTTTGTATCTTTTAAATATTGAACTGGCATATCTTTAGGGTTACTTTCCCCTTTTAAGATTTTTTCTGCCTGTTGTGCTGTAAGCTTTCCGAGCTCATAATAATTCACACCATACGTACCAATTGCACCTTTTGAAATCATTGTGTCTTCGGCAGAAACAACAAATTTACCGTTTTTTAATAATATTTCTGAAATTTGTGGCATGGATGAAAACGTAATTTTATCAATAGGAGTGTATAATGCGTCAACTTCTTTTGCTAATTTTTCAGTAATTTGTTGAATTTCATGAGTTTGAGAAACCGTAGCCATTTGCGGCTCTAGCCCTAATTTCTTTACATATTTTTCTGCTAACTCAGCTTGATATTGTGGACTTGGGTCAGTGGTTGAATACAGAATCCCAATTTTTTTAGCTTCAGGTTTAAGCTTTGTGATTAACTCAATAATTTTATCAATAGGAGCTAAATCCGAAGTTCCTGTCACATTCGTCCCGGGATTTTCAATTGACTCTATCATACCCGTACCTTCAAAATTTGTAATTGCCGTGGCTAAAATCGGAATATCCTTCGTTGCATTCGCTGCGGCTTGAGCACATGGCGTTGAGATTGCCAAGATTAAATCTTTTTTGTCGCTAACAAACTTTTCCGCAATAGACGCACAATTCGATAAATCTCCTCCGGCAATTTGTACGTCAAATTCCACATTTTTGCCATCCTCATATCCTAAATTTTTGAGTTCATCGATAAACCCGTTTCTCGCACTATCAAGAGATTCATGCTCTACAATTTGGATAACCCCAATCTTAATTTTTGAATCTTGCTGACCACAACCCGTAATAAAAAATAGCATTAAAAATGGCAACAAATAAATAAATTTTTTGAATTTTTTCACCCTAATTACCTCCATATGTATATTTTTAATCGTGAAATTAAGTTTTTCACCATCGAAATCCGAGATGGTTAAACATTTTATAATACATAAAAACCCTCCTAAAAAACAAAAAAGCCTAAACTTTTAAGTTCGGCTTTTTTACAACATTTAAAAAAGCCGCCACAGACTTTTAGATATCTGCAAGCGGCATAAGAACTAAGCGCTACAAATATCTATTTGCAGCAGCTACGCCAATTATTCAGTTTTTTAGCGATAAATTTCATAAAGAAATCCCCCTATAATTTTACTGAATTTTTCTTTATTATACCACATAATTTTATTTTGTCAAATATTTTTTATTATTTTTCCTTGGAATAAAACATTCTTACTTGGTCATCAGTAATCGAAGACAACCGTTTTTGATGTTCTACAACTATTTCGATAAGCTTATTAGAAAGTAATCTTTTTGTTTCACCACATGTTATTTCTCCATTTGTAAATCCTTGATATATTCTATGAAGTTCATCATCATCTGTTTCAAAGAAATTCAAATATTGACATCGAATATCAAGATTAACATTTCCTCCTACTCTCCTGTTGTCTTCAAGTGTTCCGTCTTCTCGAGAACCCGAGAAAAAACATATTTATTTTTTTCTTACTTGTGCGAGTGTATCGGTTAAGAAAATCGTGGAATCAGCAGATACACTTGAACTCATTTTTTCTGTATTTCTTTCTTGAGATTCTCCATATCTGTTAAAAATAAGGGGAGAAATAAATTTTCCTAAGCTAATAGTTTGACTCAAATTGTTCCCAAATTTGGTTATAGTCTACAGAGCTTTAAACTTTCCATGAGGTAACAGTGAATGAAGACGACGAGGAAGACGAAGACAAGCTCGTTTTATTTTCGGTTTCATCTGTATTTATTGCTCTTGCAGAAGTCGCCACTAAACCATTTAACAGTAAAGTTGTCATTGTTAAGAGATTAAATTTTTTGTCCATATTAACCCCCATAAGTTATTTTTAACTTCGCATCTTTTAAATTAAATCATTAGCTAAGTTAGTGATTGCTTCACGGCTTTGATATGGAAAAATTATTATATGGGCTTTTGGATTTCCGCTTTTATCGCTAAAGCAAGACAACTGATATTTTTTACATATTTCTTCACTCGGAGCATTTATAACAAAGGTATTTGATTTACCATCTCTTATAAACGGTATGTTTCTTTCAGAAAGAAGCTCCTCAAAAAACTTAATATTACTTATATAATCTTTAGGGTCAGAATTATCCAACATATCAATTACTTGCTGTCTCATAGAGAATGGCATAATATCCCTAGAACCACAAGTAGTACTGTCGGTTTGACCTATATATTCAACCATATTTCCATATGATGGACCTGTGCTTAAAAGGACACTTTTTACAACCGGTACACCAATATATTTGTGTAAACTTACACAAATAGAATCTATATGAAGGTCATTAACATTCGTGATAATTGGAGCATCCTCCTGATTTGATGGAATTCCCCCAAACATTGCAGCATCAACATGTACATAATAAGGAATTCCTTCTGCAATTAAGAAATCGGTTATTCTCTTCACATCGTCACATGAACCAAAACGAGTTGTACCCCAAGATAAAATAATATTAGCAGGTGCTTTACTTTCTTCGTAATTTTTCTTTATTTCAGATAACAAAATGTCGCAATTAATAGCCTCGCTTGAATCAGACACTTGTGGAATTACCTGCTGTCTACGACCTTCTGCGTTTTTAGAAATACTGTAATGAGCTGCTTCACAGTAATATAAAATTCCATCTGGATTTTTCTTGAATGCTGTGTTAATTGCCCAAGAATTACTTTCTGAACCACCTGATGTCACATATCCCCAATATTTATCCCCCATACCAAACTTTTCAGCAAATTTAGCTAGAATATCCTGCTCAATTTTCTTAGAATCCATTTGATAATTACCGACTTCAAAAACATCTCCACAATTGTTCGCTAAAAATCCACTTGCTTCAATATATCTGAAAAAATCAACAACTGGAGACCTTAAAACCATATTTGCAGGATATCCAAAGTGACTTTTTCTAAGCTCTTCATTTTTCTTATAAAAATTCAAGCATTCCATCACAGAATCTTCAAGTTCTTTAATTTGAGTTTTGTCTAAATTCCTTGAAGACACATAATCCTTTATTTTTAAAACTAAGATTTTCTTTTGAAGCGAATTTATTTCTTTTCTAATCTGTTCACAATCTTCATTTCCGTCCATTGCGGATATAATTTCAGAAATACTCGGAAAGTCGAAATTTGATTTTTCATCTGTGTCAATTGCAAAAGCTGAAGAAAATGCCATAGTATCTATAACAGCGATAGCAGTAATTGAAAGTTTACCAATTTTTTTCAATAAGTTTTTATTAATCATTTTTAAAATCCTCCACTAAATTCTTTAATACCTATAAAAATTTGACAAATAGTCCATAAAATTTATAATTTTCATTATCATCCCCTTTTCTTGTAATAATACATTTAAATGATTAGATATAGCACTATTCTAAAATGAATTTGCTAGGAAATAAAACAGGTGACTTTGACATAATAGATGAAAAAATTCACAAATGTGAATTTTAAATTGCCAAAGCTTTACATATATTAAAATTAGTTTATACTAAATGTTCAAAAAGTTCAATACATATATTAAATAAATCGTTATTTTCTCTTACTTCTATAAAAATCAATATATTTTTTAATAAATATTTATAGAAAAGCTAATTTTTAAATATTTACAATATAATAAGCTATAATTCATATCAAATTTTATAAATTATAGCTTTTCTCTTTATTTTAAATATTCAAAATATATTTTGTCTTAAACTAAAAGTATTTATAGCTTTCGCTATAAATACCTCACATAGAATCTAAATTTAAAATTTAAATCTCAATTATCACTATTAAAATAAGCACTTTGTATCTTAGAACCTTCTATATCAGAAATTATAATCGTATCTACCGCCAGTGGGTACACACGCTTTTCACTCCATACCCACCTTTCTTCAGGTATTACCCAAATAATTATATCTTCTCCTTCTTTTTCAATCTCGTAACTTACTTCACATTTAGTGTCTTTTAATACATCTGTAGCTGTACCTTTCGGAATTAAAAATATTGTATTTTCATTAATATCTTTAAACTCTATTTCTCCATTTTTATTTTTCGTCACATTTAAATTTTCAACTTTAATCAAAAATTTAAACCGTTTATTACACTTATTATTTTTTAAAATTATTCTTTCTTTCAAATTTAATCCATCAATTTTGTATTCAATGTCCATATTTTCTTCTATATCTTTATACATAATTTCCGAAACCATTTTATCTTGACAAACATGAAATGTAGTATTATTCTTCAACCCACTGGCTTTTTTTATTTTTGGAATACACATACTCAAAATATTTCTTGAATATGTCCACGAAACCGCAAAATTATCTTTTTCAATTCTAGCCATTCCGTCACAATATGTACTGCTAAACATTTTTACCTTTAACGGATTTCTTTTATTTTTGAAAAAACCTTTATTATCAAAAACCATCGTATTATCTATTTTTTGATACGAATTACCACATTTATAATTTATTTTCTTAGGATATACTGCTGTCAACATATTTCCATCGCTAAATACAAACTGTTTTGTCACTTCATTGAGCTTTAAAATATCCTCATAAATTATCTTTGCTTTGTCACTCATTTTAAAATATATTCCTTTCCTTAATAAACACTTTTACAACTAATTTACATTCCATACTTTAAAATGTTTAATATATGATTTTGCTGTAATTTTTGTTCACCACATATTTTTCACTCCGTTTTACAATTTTTATTTCTGATTTCTTAAAAATATATTTTTTATTTGATAAATTCTCTTCAATATTTGAAAAAATCTATCTAACACTTTAATTCTTACAAATTAACCTTAAAATCTCTTCAGATTGACAAACCTAATTACTAATATTAATTAACCTAAAGAATAATCTTCAGCAACTTGCTTTTAGATATTAAAAAATTAAAATAAAAAGTATTCAAATCAAACAAATTCAATAATATACAAATATTTACCCAAATAATTTTTAAATATCAATTAAAGTATTACAATAATTCAAAATGACCTTATTCAAAAAATTTATTAAATAAAAAAATACATAAATCAATAAATTTAAGATTTATGTATACTTCTTGTTCTTGAAATTACCTCAATAATTAAAATTAAACTTTTTAACATATAAATAGTTCTTTTATAAAACAAATAATAAGAGATTATTGTGTTTTTTCTAAAATTCTGATATAATTTAATATATGTGGAGGTGTAAAGTATGAAATGTCCAAAATGCGAGAGTGATGATTGTGAAATAATTAATGAAGTACATACAACCGGCAAAGATTTTTCTGCTTCTAAAGGAATTTGCGGAGCTATACTTTTAGGTCCAATAGGGGTTTTATGCGGTGCGTGCGGTAAAGGGCGCAAGGTTCATAATACAAATTATTGGGTTTGTAATAATTGTGGGCGAAAGTGGAAATTATAATGAAAAATAAACATAATATATGGCTAAAATTAATGTATTTCGGTCATAAAATCGGATGTCATCAAATGTGGCAAAGAAGCTTCTTTATTAATGGGTATCAATTTCCTGTTTGCGCAAGATGTAGTGGAGTTCTTATAGGTGAATTTATATCGATTATTTTAATATTACTCGGAGTAAAAATTAATATTTTTATATCTATATCTCTGCTTTTAATTATGGGATTTGACTGGTTTATACAGTATATTAACTTGATTCAATCCAATAATACCAGAAGATTAATTACAGGCTTGCTTGGCGGAATAGGCTTAACGTTTATTTATTATAATTTATTTATTTTTTTAGTTAAAGTACTCACAAAATTATAAATTATTTTTTTAAGAAGGGATTAACAATATGACTATTGATAAATTTAAAAAAAACATATGTTTAAGAATTCTTTTTATTTTTTCTTTATTATTTAGTTTTTCAGTAAACACAAAAGCCGCCGAGACTGTGTCTACCGAAAAAATTAAGGTTGATTGTTTATTTTCGGTAGGTGTAGAATGCAGACCTTGTAATTATATACAAAAATATAACATGCGCTTTCAAGCTGCACCATTGGATTGGATGATGAACTACTCCTTAGACATTGTAATACATTTATTTGAAACTCAATTTTCTGACTTTTTTGAAGAAATAGAAGAAATTCCGGATAAATTCTGTGCAAATTGTAAATTTGTAAAAGATAAGAAAAATGGTATAATTTCCATACACCATTTCAATAGATATGCGCCTCTAGACGAAGAACATAAAAAATTTAGAGAAGCAATGCTAAACAGGGCTAAAAAAGTTGACAATATTTTGAAAGACTCAGATTCAATTGGATTAATTTGTAACAGGAAAGACGAAACGACAGAAAATTTAATAAATTTCGCAAGAAAATTCAGTGAAATTTATCCTAATAAAAAAATTGTACTAATTAATATAGTCCATATTCCAAATACTGAAAAGGTACATGAAAGTGTCTTGTTTGATGAAAATAATATAAAAATTGTCCAATTTGTTTTCTCTGATATACCACACATTAAAGACCCAGTCAAATTCCCTCAATGGAAGGGCAATCAATTGGCATGGGGAGAAGTATTTAGCCGCATAGAGTTAAGCCAAAAATTTTTAAATTACAGCTTAAATTAATAAAATAACGGCATACAAAAAGACCACTCTAAAATTAGAGCGGTCTTTTTTATTTAACTTTATCTTGCTATAAATCTGAATTTTTGAGCATCGCTACCATTTCTATGAAAAACTTGTATATTATTTCCATTTGAAGCATTCGCTGCCAAAACATCTAGCAACAATCCGTTACACTTCGATTCAATCGTATAGCAACCATTGCCAACATTTCTTATAAGCCACTTTTGAGCGTCACTATTATTTTTAGAATACTGCCATACGTTGGCTCCTCGCTTTTTACTTGCTTCTGCCACATCCAAGACCTTCCCCGAACACAAAGCTTCAATTTGATAATATCCTTTACCTGTGTAACTAATTCTAAACATTTGGGCTTTACTATAATTTAAGCGGTAAAGCCACACATTGTCTTTGTTATTTTTTCCGCCTTCGCATATATCTATCACCATGTTGTTGTCCAAAGCACTGTGTATAGTATAAACTCCTTCAGGAATTGTTTTGTATAACATATCATCAGCAATTCTACGATATCTTTCCCAATTACCGGCAAACCTCATGCTGCGACAATTCCACGGCTTTGGTCCTGCATAATGAATAATATTAGGGTCACGATAAGCTTGTTCTTTTGTAGACCACGGCTCTGCTTTACCAAACGGTGAATTTTCAAGGTCCGGAATTAAAACATGGTTAACAGATAATTCTAAAATTCTTCCATAGCACACTGCATTTATTGCATCTTGGTCCGGGAACCACGCCACTTTTTCCCTATTAACCTTAACATCTATAAATTGGTCAAATTTCGGCTCCAAATTATCATTTCTTATTTTTTCCAAGTTCATCAGCAATACGCCACTACATATATATTGGTCTATACTTGGTATACCTATTTGAGCTGCATAAGAATGACATTGTCGTCTACTGTCAGAACTTCCTGCCATGTAATAATTGCTCATATCTAAATTATAAAGCTCAGACAAATCTTTATTTATAATGGTATCTCCGTCTAAATAAATACATTTTTTCACATCAGGCAAAATACTTGCTAATTTTAGTCTATAATACATAGCAGTTGACCAGCTACGAGTTTCGCTTCCACTATAGCTGTTAGCCATGTCAACCAAAATAATATTATGATTTTTATAATGTTCATTTAATGAAGAAATTTTCTCTCTGTTATATTGGTCAACACCCCCTGAAAGAATGTATATATTATAGTGAGTACTTTCTCTGGCGTTTTCGAGTATTGACGTAATCGAAACAAGAGTTGGGTAAACGTAATTGTTATCCGTTGCATAACAAACTGGAATAGTATTAACATTATCGTATGCAGCGTTTACTTTAAATCCAAAAGCTATTAATAAAATCGGTACAACTAGCTGCAAAAAAATAAAATCTTTAAATTTCTTTTTCATATTTCTCTCCCATATAGCATATTTTAGTTAACCTTATTATAAAATTAACTAATAAAAATTTTACCAACGCAATTATACTATATTTTCACATTTTATGTCAATATACAATGATTTTTTATTATTTTGTTTTTATCCATATAATACCATTTTAATAAAATTCTTGACTCAAAATTGTCTTTAAGATACAATTAAAACAAATATTAATTTTAAGGAGTTATTTAAAAATGAAAATTAAAAATAACGTAAAAAATTTATTGTCTATATGCTTGGCTATAGAAAGTATTTTGGCGATTCCCGCTACTGCACATGCCGGATGCACATTTAGTATTGCAAAAAACTCAGATTATTTCGAAGAAAGTGAAAAACAAATTAAAAAAGAAAGATTTTTAAATTCTTTTTCTGAGTTTGTGAGTTTCTTATTGTTGAACCAAAAAAATTTTCATTATAAAGTTGATCTCAATTACATTAACAACATTGAAAATGAAATTCTTTATGTTGTTACATACCTTGAGGACTATGCTTGGATTAAAAATTATATAAAAACCAATATAGAACCCATCTCAATTAAAACTGGTACTAAAAACTCTGCTCAATATACTAAAATGATGAAAGAATTACAAAAATTGTAAAATTAGACATTATATGCTATAATATTTGTAAACGAAGTGAAAGAAGGGGCTTAAATGCAAATTACCTATAATTTTTTGTTAGCTGCACATCAAAAATACGGCTCAGATGAAAGAAAAATATGCAAGGCAAGTCTTAAATGTGAACCAGAGCAAATTCAAGAAAACGTAATCATTGCTCCAACTTGGGAAGCTGATGTTTTTCTTTCACACGTTGACAGCATATCTAATGTTGCACCTAAAACGTGTCGGGGCACTATAAACGAGCTTTGTTTAAATGATAAAAAAGTGACGTTCATAACAACAGGAATTGGGGCTTGTAATGTTTTAGATGCCACTTTAACACTTGGATGTACTCCGTGTAAAAATGTAATATTTATGGGCTCAGTTGGTGCACTGGATAAAAATATGAAAATCGGTGACATTGTAATTCCCGAATATTGTATTTGTGGGGTTGGCGCAAACAGGTATTTAACCTCAAACCCTTTTACCAATAACGACACCTTTGGAGAAAAATTTTATCCTAATGAAGATTTGAGTAACCAAGTTTTAAGTATCGCTAGAGATACTGTTAAAAATACAGATGTTAATGTACATATAGGCAAAACTTTTAGTGTGGATACTGTATTTGCTGAGTACGTTCACCTTGATGAAATTTTAAATACGGGTTGTAACTCCATAGAGATGGAAACCTCCACATTCTTTCACGCCGCTTCTATCGCTAATCTTAAAGCTGCAGCAATTTTTAGTGTTTCTGATAATACTTTCGCTAACAAGTCGCTATATAGCGGAAGAACCGAGCATGACAAACTTAAAAAAGATAAAGTAAATTCAGAAATCGTCCCAAATATTGTTTTGAAAGCTTTAAATACAATATAAAATAAAAAACTCGTAAGGCTTGTGCTTAGTCTTACGGGCTTTTATTTTTTAACGTTTTATAAATATTTTCTTAAATCTATTGCCAGTTTTTCTTCAAGATTGATAAGTCGTTTTGTAATGTCCTTAACCTTTTCTTCGGCTGCCTCATATTGATTTAAATACCTATTCAATGATTTTACTCCCATATTACAACCATCTGTAATTAAATCAGCGACGGTTTTATCAGAATCATTTATCGCAAGCTGTATGTTGGTTTTAATCCACGACATACCTTTTGCCATACTGTTAGGCTCTTTTCCGGAATCATTGTAGTCATTAAGAATCTCTCGTGTTTCATTACCTAATTTCTCATGTTCATTTTTACATTCCAATAAAATGTTTTTCATCTTTTCATCTTTCACATGCTCAATTACTGTTTCAAGAGAGCCAACCCCCATTTTAACCCCTGCATTACACTCTTTTAAAAGTTTTATTGTGTCATCATTAATCATAAATTTTACCTCCGCTGAAATATTTATAAATTATATATTTACCAAATTACGCTAATTTATTCATTATTTCAAAGACGACAAATTTTATAGTTAAATAAAAAGCGCAAGACTAACTTAGATAGTCTTGCATCACTTGCTAAACCTTATTATTTCAGTTCACTAATATTACGAGAGTCCTTTGTCACAATTGAATAAGGACCAATTTTATTGCCAGGATGAGAGTCTTTAAAATCAGAATGAATAAATACCCTAACGTCATCTGGATTATTAAATCCAAATGCCCCGTCTTTTATCTCTTTTACATCTTTATGAGAAATAAAATTTCTAAGTTTACTACATCCTTTAAATGCATCTTTATCAATCGAAATCACATTTCCATTTACTACAAATTGACTAAGTTCTCTACAATTTTCAAATGCACCTTTTTCAATTGTACCTATATCACCATTTATCATTACAGTTTTAAGCTTAGTGCAATTACTAACCCAATCTAAACAAATACATTTTAAGCTACCATCATACTCTAAATTTTCTAAATTTTCGCAGTGTTCAAATTCATTTTTGTAACCATGTCTTACCGATGATGGAATTTTTAAACTCTTTAAAGATTTATTACTTCTAAAAACGCCTTGTTTAATTTTAATTACACCTTCCTTTATTATGCATTCCTCTCGCTTTTCATCAAACTCACAATTAACTTTAATCCATTCCTCATTAGTTAGTTGTTCGTCGTCCAATCGGATAGCCAACACATCAGTTTTTCCCAAAGCTTTACCTTTACATTTCATTGCATACACACTGCCACCACCTAGCGCAACCATACTTGAACAAAATGCCAACACTCCAATAAATTTACGCAATTTCAAAATACATTCCCCTTTACTTTATAACATAATTAACTATAGTATAATATTTTTGATTTGTCAACGTTTTTTACAACTAAATATTTGTTTTCCTACCACATGTCCTAACGTGACTTGTTTATCAGGCGCTGTTAAGCAGACACTAGGTTTCGCTATCGGACGAGTTTTCTTTATTGATTGTTTATTAGTTTTAATCGCTTGCCTAGAAGTTCTCATTATTTGCATTGGAGTTAATTCTACATTAACAAATTTAAAATTATGGTTAATTGGCGGAAGTTTAGGACAATCTAAATCATACGCATATACACTGCCACCCGTCATAAAAATCATATTTAAACCCAATAATAATTTTAAAACAAATTTACGTAATTTCACAATATCACATCCTTTAATTTTTTTATAACGTTAATAATGATATCATAACAAAAATGTTTATTCAACCACATTTAAAAATATTATTGTGTCAACGAAAAATTGTTCACTTTGAATTAAACTTCATAATTCTTGTTTGCTATCGGAAATACTTTATTTATTTTGTCGTTAATTCGGTCATTATAATATATTTTTCGCAAAAGACTTGACATTTTTTCACAATTATTATAATATATAAACATATACAATAAAATGTATAAATTTATTTGAATGGTGGTGAATAAAATATTTATAAGCAACAATTAAAGTTGTAAATTATTTGTTAAAGAAAGGATGATTAAAATGTCAACAAATCGATCAAACACAAAAGATGAAGGAAAACAAAAAATTAACGAAACCACTTCTTGGACAAACGCAGGTAAGGCTGAGGAACTACTTAAAAAATACAATTTATATGGTGCAAAAAATATTCAAGTAACCTCAACTGTGTTAAAAGTATTATTCGGCAAGAACGGTGTCATGGATTTATTAAGTAATGCTTTCGTTACCACAAAAAACATAAGTAAATTTGACATTCTGACGAAAACATTACACGCTCAATACATTTCACTTAAATTAAAAAGCTTGAACGATTCAGCCAAAAATTTGCAAGCACATATCAAACAGGCAAACGAAAATTTTAATCAGCTTGATAAAATAAATTCCATAGGTCAAACTGGCTGGTTCACATTAGGCAATGCGGGTATTGAAATGAAAAAACAAATTCGTGAATTAAATCGAGAAATTCAACATTTAAGAGATGAAGAAGCTCATGGATGCAATATAGCAACATGTGGGTTCATTGGTGCAACCGACACAGCTATAAACGACAGACATAGTACCACTGCAGGCACTATACTTCAAGGTCTTAGCTTCTTAGGAGCAACGGCTTATGGAGTTAAAAAGGCTGAAAAAGCACGAGAATCTCTTGACGAAGTAGAAGACGAAAAATATAATATCTCTAGACAAGTTAACGGTACTTTTAAAATCCTATACTCCGAAATCAATGCCATTAAAAAGGATATTAATGGCGTGAAAGTTGACATTGAAAAAAATAAAGATGCAGTAAATGCCTTTATTGTCAATTGCAGAAAGTTAGGAGGAACATATGAAAAGGAAAAACACACAAATTTCCTTTCATTTAGAACCAATAAATTAAAAAAAGAAACTGCTCGTATTCTTAGTCAATTATTAACTGTATAATAATTAAAGAAGAGCTTCTAAAATAATTTTAAACACCATAAATAAAATCATAAATAAATTCAACAAATAAGCATCCCCCAGCCTAGCTGGGGGTATTTCTTTAACGGGCGAAGCCCTGTACTACTAGCCGCCTCTAAAGGA
>CAKVEP010000006.1 GCA_934729465.1 uncultured Eubacteriales bacterium
TTTTACGTCCTTCTTACATCGCTTAAGCTATCACTGAACCACTCGACTATCGCGTGGTTTTCTACATACAACAAAAAGGTACTTACTTTAAAGTAAGTACCTTTTTGCTTGTCCGATTTTTATTTTGAAATTCCTTCTCGCTTAAAAACTACAACAACCGTATCAATCAATAATTTAATGTCCATAATCAGTGAAACATTGTATAAATAATCAGTGTCGTATTTTGCCTTTTCTTCATCAGTTACCAAATCTCTTCCGTTAACCTGAGCTAAACCAGTTATTCCTGGTCTTAAATTATACACTCCATTTTGATTCCTAATATTGTGTATATCCCCTCCCTCGTCAACAATGAGAGGTCTTGGACCAACTATACTCATGTCTCCCTTTAGGACGTTCCAAAGCTGAGGCAATTCATCTAAGCTGGTTTTTCTTAAAATTTTTCCGATTTTTGTTACGTACTCCTCCGGATTTTCAAGCTGAGCCGTTGCAACATTTGGAGCCTTTGTCATCATCGTTCTAAACTTATATATTTTAAATTCTTTCATTCCTTTTGTTAACCTGACTTGTTTGAATATTACAGGTCCCTTAGAAGTGACTTTAATAAGCAATGAAATAAAAAGGAATAACGGAAGCAATATAATTAATAAAATGCCTGAAATCAATATGTCTAACGCTCTTTTTAAGTAAAGATACCTTCTTGTTTTATATGGCAGTTGATATACATTAAAATATTCAGATTTTCCATTAAAATTAAAGTTACTGTCATCACAAGCACTAAATCTATCCATTTCTAGACAATCGCCTCCTGTCAAGCTAACATCAGCTTAATTTTATTAATCAAATTTTATGATAAGCCAGACTAAAATATTATAATTCATTTTACAGCAAAACTACATTAATGTCAAATTTTTGACAAAGTTATAACTTAAATTTTTTTCCAACTTTTTATTATAATAGCTCCATAAATTATAGAACAAACCAACGCTACTATCCACCTTAAGTAAACGTATTCCTGTGCAAAGCAAGCTATTACAGACACGGCAATAACTACTAATATTGAGTTCGTGAAAATTTTTATATTCAAGCAATGCGAATTACATTTCCTTGCTACAAAATAGTGTATTACTGCTGAAACAAAATATGCAATTAAAGTTGAATAAGCCGCCGCCACAGAACCGTAAATAGGTATGAAATAAAAGTTTAACACTATATTTACAACCGCACCTATTAACGTACAAATCGAAACAATTGCTGTTTTTTTATAATACCTTTCCGTATTTGCATAGAATGAATACACAAATATTACAAATGCTGAAAGTGTTATTGGAACAAGCATTGAAATTCCTGACCAATACTTACTTGACGCCATTAATTTTATTGCCTCCGGACTAACAAGTAATATTATAATTGTTATTATCGAAAAGAAACTTGTGAATACCTTCGCTTTTTTATCTATTTCTTTATTGTTGTTTTCACTCACATTAGTGGCAAAAAACGGCATCCAAATATTATTCAATGACGTGGCAACCATCTGTGCTATCATTCCAAAATTATAAACTAAACTATAAATTCCGGTTTGTTCACTTCCGGCAAAGTGCGTTATCATAAGCCTGTCAGATTGAGCTAAAATATAAAGTGCTCCTCCGTGTACTATCAACGGTAAAGAATATTTCAATGCATATTTCCAATACTCTAAATTAACAAGCTTTCTACTTTTGCACAATATTATACACGCTATTACTACAGCTTCCACTGCCTCAACAAAAAAGGCAGAAAATATTCTTGCTGTTGCTCTGTCGTTGTTCATAACCGTAAAAATCAGTATTAACGATAGTATTACATTAAACAACGGTATTGCAGAATTAAGCACAGAATATAACTTATATTTACCATCCATAATTAATTTTTGACAGTAAAACGTTAAAATGAACTCTGAATACGCCTGTACTATCGCAAAACTTACTATTATTAGAGGTATATCAACCTTCATCAAAACCGCTCCGCCAAATATAGCCGAGCCTATAACCGCAAAGCTTATAAATGACAAAAACAGCACTGAAGACATATATTCATCTATATTGTTTTCATAATCCTTAACAGCTGTCATCACGCTAGAATATAGGAATAGCCCTATGACTATTCCTATAATGCCAACCCACGCAAGATAAGTGTTTACTATTCCGTATTCTTCGGGAAGTAATAGCCTTGTAAATATGGGCATCGTTAAAAATCCGATAGCCTTATTCAAAATGTTTGAGGCTGTGTACCAAAATCCTGCTTTTATATTTTTATCTCCAATTATCCTTTTAAATCCAGTTAGCTTTCCCATAAATTTTCCTTCCACACAGACTATTCTTTAATAGTCTTTTCTTCACAATTTAAAACATATTTATTTACACATGTTAACCCTATTACAAGCAAAAAACCTATTCCGGAAAAATTAAGAAGGAATGGATTTGTTTGTACGATAGCTCCGAAAGAAACTATTAAAAACAGCCATGAATAAAACTCTTGCGCATTGCTTTTACAATTTTTACACATAAATACTATCATTGATATTACAAAAAATCCCCAACAAAGCATTCCTAAAATTCCGATTTTCATTAACATTGCAAAAAGCGTCATTTCATAAGAAAACGGTGAAGATTCAGACCTTAAATATCCCTCAACGTAGCTTCCGTAACCGTAGCCTATTATAGGTTTACTCTTCCATTTTTCGAATAGTAATTTCATCTGATGTATCTTTATGTCGTTTGAAATTACTGCCCCTTCTTTATCACTTTCCTTAATTTCCTCTTTTTCTTCCGGAGAGTCATTATGCAAACTTGAATGGATAAAAGTATTTCCTAGCCTCACGCTTACCATTCCGGAAAACATAGTAAAATCTAAAGCCACTGTCATTAAGAGTGCTCCAAGCATTACTGCTCCTAATTTTACTATTTCCTTTTTTTTACCCATTTTTGCTTTATTATAACTGTATCCTAAAATATAAATCAGCAATCCTATTGCCATGCCTAGCCATATAGATTTCGTCATAGTAGTTAATATCGCAACAATCTCACTATAGAAAAATAAATAATCATACGGCTTGGCATTATCTATATTTTTCAAAAATAAGTAAATTCCTATTATTAAAAATATGGACGTGCTATATATTATTCTAACGTACCCCCCGTGACCTAAAATTATCGGAGGATGTATTCCGTTGCCACCAAAAAATTTAATTAAAGTTTCAAAGTAATGTCTTAAAAACATACTATTATAAGATTGTCCTATATAGAGCGCTATATGCAAAACAGCAAGACCAAATATAAGAATTTTTATGTAATTTTCCAGAAAATTAAAGTCAATTTGCTTCTTCTTTATCAAAAACGAAGCAGGAAAAAACAAAGACATCATCGCTACAGAATCTCTTATTTCATCTAAAGCCAGAGGAATATTCCTATAAAAATAAGGAATCACAATCATTGAAAAAAGCGTCGACACAAACAAAACCAGGAAGCTCCAATCTATTATGTTGAATCCTCCCAAAACACTGTTTTTGTCTTTTAAATCGAATATCTTAATTTTGTTTTTTATAACGTAAAACAAACTATATGCATACAAGCTCAAAAATGACATTAAAAATATTACTACCCTTACAGACACTTTTCCAAACATCATTAAAGTTCCTGTATAGCCGAAAACCATCTCAAAAATAAATATAATAGGAAATATTAAAAACAATTTATTTGTTATTTTAGTCAAAATTCTAGCCTCCCTTACACCTTCTCATATACTCCTTTACAATATTATACCTCCAAGCAATCATTTGCTTTACCCCCGAATGACTGCTCGAACTTAAATTATTGCCGTGTCTTCTATATAAAATCAGCTTTTTATCTAAAAATTTTACATTGCCTTTATGCTCCGATATCAATCCAATCCATTGGTCATGCATGGGTATATTGTGGGGAAATGGCAATATATACTTCTTCAAGCTACTTTTAAAAGCCATACAACACCCTATATAGGAATTTTTTACAATATTTTTTATTAATCCTTTTTTACACTTTCTCAAATTGAAAAATGATTCATTTACTTGATTTAAATTTTCGTCCACAATCCTAGCGTCATGTATAACTAAATCTACTTTATTATCCTCAAATTCTTTTAAAACACATTTAACTTTATCTTCTGTCCATATATCATCTTGGTCACTTAGAAATATACATTCATTCATGCATCTTTTAATTGCGTTTTCAAAGTTAGCTATAACCCCTTTATTTGGTCCAGGAAGCAGCTTTATCCTACTATCGCTATCTGCAAAACTTTTTATTATGTTGAGCGTTTTGTCGCTACTATCATCATAAGAAATTACTAACTCATCGTTCTCTCTCAACTGAACAATAATAGATTTTATTTGGTCACTTATATATTTTTCCCCATTATAAACCGCCATTGCAACAGACACATTCAAAATTAATTCAGCCCCATTCTCTCCTTATATTGTTTAAATGATTGCTGGATTTTGTCCTTTTCCGATAAAAGTATGTTCATCCCATCTTCTATTGGCCAATCTATTGCTATGTCTTTATCATTCCATATTATTCCGGCTTCGCTTTTTGGGTCATAAAAATTCGTACATTTATAAACAAACTCCGCTTCTTCCGACATTACTAAAAATCCATGAGCAAATTCTTCAGGGATATACAACTGTTTTTTATTTTCAGAGCTTAAAACAGCTCCAGCCCACTTTCCAAACGTTGGGCTTCCTGGTCTTAAGTCTACCCCAACATCAAAAACTTCCCCTTTTATCACCCTTACAAGCTTACCTTGAGAATGTTTTGTTTGGAAATGGAGTCCCCTTAAAACACCTTTTTTAGATTTTGACTGATTATCCTGAACAAACTCCATATTAAGACCTACGTTTTTAAAATCCTCGTAATTATATGTTTCCATGAAATAACCTCTGTCATCTCCGAAAACAGTGGGTTCTATTTCATACATTCCCTTTATGCTCATTTCTTTAAACTTAAACTTACCCAATTTGCATACCCCTCTAACCTTATTTTGTGAATAAACATACTATATCTGCAATTCTTCCCTTCGTTGTAACTGAATTAACATAATTTTCATATTGACTATAAAGTCCTAAAACATCAAATAGGTTTTTATTTTTCAGTGCACTTAGCCTTCTGTTAACGAACCTTTTTTGCTCCTGCATCACTTTGGCATTTGATAAATCTTTGTATATTTCAAACGATTTAATATAATCCCACATTTTTTCCGCTTTTTTCAGCCTAACAGAATAGCTTAATTTGTTTTCACCATTACCGTTTCCTGTAATTTCACTCAATCCTATAGCGTTTGATGTGTGTATGCGATAATTAATTAGCGGCTTATTGAGAAAATACAAGCCATCAAGACACGCTGCTATAAAATTAATCTCCCAGTCATGCACAATACTACACTTTGTTCTATTAAGATATATGTCTTTAACCTCTTTAGTAAAAGCCATAGTACAGCCCGGCGATATATTATAGCTACAAATAAGATTTAACGGAATTTTTTCTAAACTGTTATCTCTTATTTTTTTCTTGATTAGATTATTATTAGACTTCCCTCTTTTTTGATTAACACTAAATGGTTTGTCGTCACCATCTATAAAGTTAAAACTAGTGTTTAATGCTTTGATGCTCGGCTCTTTTTCAAATACTTTCTCCATAATCTCAAGCTTGTCTTTACACCAAATATCGTCTTGGTCGCAGAGAAAAATTATGTCGCCCGTCGTTAGTGACACGGCATTATAAAAATTACGTTTATACCCCACGTTTTCCTCGCCAACTACAAACTTCCAATTAGATAAATTTCTCTCTTTTATGAATTTTTTAACAATCTCACTCGTGTTATCTTTTGAGCAGTCGTCCACTATAATCACTTCGTCTGCCGGACGGCTTTGCTCAACTAACGATAACATTTGTTTTTCAACATATTTTTCTCCATTATAAGTTGCAATTGCTATGGATATTTTATTCATTATTTATCACCATACATCTTTTTATAATACTCTTGATATTCTCCGCTTGTTACATTATTCATCCAGTCTTTATTTTCCAAATACCATTTTATAGTGGCTTTTATTCCAACTTCAAACTTTGTTTCCGGATACCAACCTAAGTCATTTGTTATTTTTTGCGGGTCTATACCATATCTTCTGTCGTGACCCTTTCTGTCTTCAACGTGTTTTATCAAGCTGTAATCAACAGATGAATCTACATTTTCTTTAACATAGTCTATTATGCTCTTAACTATATCAATATTAGTTTTTTCGTTGTGTCCTCCAACGTTATATACCTCTCCTAATTTTCCTTCCCTTATAACCATATCTATCGCTTTACAGTGGTCTTCAACAAAAAGCCAGTCTCTTATGTTTAAACCATCTCCATAAACCGGTACTTCCTTATGGTTTAACACATTATTTATAACAAGCGGTATTAATTTTTCAGGGAACTGATAAGGTCCGTAGTTATTAGAACATCTTGTAATATTTACAGGAAATTTAAAAGTGTCAAAATAAGCCTTTACGAACATATCCGCAGACGCTTTACTTGCTGAATATGGGCTATGCGGATTTAATGGAGTGGTTTCGGTAAAATACCCTGTGCTTCCCAAAGAGCCGTAAACCTCATCCGTTGACACCTGCAAATATTTACAACCTTGTTTGTAGCTACCATCGTTTTCGCTCCAAAATTCCTTAGCAACATTTAGTAAATTTACAGTACCTTCAACATTCGATTTTGCAAATATTTCAGGCATTTTTATACTCCTGTCAACATGGCTTTCAGCTGCGAAATTCACCACATAATTTACATCATTTTCTTTAAATATCTTTGTTATTTTATCTTTGTCACATATATCAGCGCAAACGAATTTATAATTTGGATTATTTTCAACACCCTTTAAATTCTCTAAATTTCCTGCATATGTTAAGCTGTCAACATTAATAATTTTTATATCATTATATTTTTTGAGCATATAGTTTACAAAATTCGACCCTATAAAACCTGCTCCACCGGTTACTAAATAAGTTTTCACTATTTTACATCTCCCTTTAAATTGTTTATAAACATCTTTAGCGCTTCTTCCCATTGTCTCATTTCGTCGCCAACCGTACACCTAAGCATTAAGTTGTCGAGCGACGAATAGCTCGGACGTTTTGCAGGTCTTGGAAATTCTTCTGTCGAACACGGCAAAACCTTACAATCCAAACCGTAATACTCAACTATTTTACTTGCAAATTCATACCATGTACATTCTCCGTTACCCGTACAATGATATATTCCGTATTCGTCTGTTAGCGCTATCTTTAATATATGGTAAGCTAAATCGTTAGCATTTGTGGGGTTACCTTTTTGGTCGTTTACTACCTTTATTTCAGGTTTGTCGCTTGCAAGCTTTATTATCGTTTTAACAAAATTGTTTCCGTTATATCCATATAGCCAAGCGGTTCTTACTATGAAATGTTTTTTGCAATGATGCATAACATATTGTTCACCTAAAAATTTAGATTTTCCATAAATACTCTTTGGGCAGCATCTATCCCATTCACAGTATGCCACGCTTGCATCTCCTGCAAAAACATAATCGGTTGATATATGCACAAGCTTTGCATTTGCTTTTTCGCATGCAATAGCTAAATTTCTTGCTCCTATTGCATTTACTTTCATTGCCGTTTCTATGTTTGTCTGACATGCGTCCACATTAGTCATAGCTGCACAGTTTATTACGATATCCGGCTTACAGCTCAATATAAAATTTTCAACATTTGATATATTGGTTATATCTAAAGTGTCGATGTCCACTGCCACACACTCATTATTTTTATATTCCTCGGATATACTTCCGATTTCCCCTTTTAGACTCTTTAGCATATTTATTATTTCGTTTGCGAGTTGCCCTTTAGCCCCGGTAACTAAAATTTTCATAACACTCAACCTCATTTGACTCTAGCCATTATTAGCTATTTTATATAAATATTGACCATACTCTGTTTTACCAAATTTTTGTGCTAATTTTTCAAGCTGTGCCTTATCTATAAATCCACTTCTGTAGGCTATCTCTTCTATACATGATATATAAAGTCCTTGTCTTGTTTGCACAGCTTCAACAAAGTTTGCCGCCGCAAGCATTGACCTGTGAGTTCCTGTGTCAAGCCACGCCATACCTCTTCCAAAAAGCTCCACTTTTAGTTGTTTGTTTCTTAAGTATTCATTGTTTATAGAAGTTATCTCAATTTCGCCTCTAGCCGAGGGCTTAACGTTTTTGGCGATTTCTACAACATTATTGTCATAAAAATACAGTCCTGGAACAGCATAATTAGACTTAGGTTCTTTAGGTTTCTCCTCTATAGACAAAACATTCCATTCATCATCAAACTCAACTACCCCAAAATCTGACGGATTGCTCACATGATAGCCAAAAATAGTGGCTCCGGTTTTTCTTTCAGATGCTCTTTTTAATCTGTCGCTAAAGCCATATCCATAAAATATATTGTCCCCCAAAACAAGACAAACATTTTCATTTCCTATAAATTCTCTTCCCAATATGAAAGCGTCTGCAAGACCTCTGGGTTGTTCCTGTACTGCATACTCGAAATTCATACCTATATTTTTTCCGTCTTCAAAAAGCTGCTTATATAACGGTAAATCACGAGGCGTTGATATTATAAGCACATCTCTTATTCCTGCAAGCATTAACGTTGATAACGGATAATATATCATTGGCTTATCATATACCGTTAACAATTGTTTCGAAACCGCTATCGTTGATGGATATAGTCTGGTTCCTGCTCCACCGGCTAAAATTATTCCCTTCAAACTAAACCTCTCCTTTAAATTTCCATTTATTGAAATATTTTATCATTGAATTAATTTGTATTTTTAGAAATTTCATGCTTTTCATACTAGCTCTTTCCCAAACATGAGTAACAGAAATCCCGGGATAAAACATTACTTTACCATATTTTCTAGCCCTTCTTGTTAGGTCTGCGTCTTCAAAATACATAAAAAATCTATCATCAAAACCATTTAATTTTTTAAGCACATCTGTTCTTATCACCATAAAACAACCTGTACAAAATTCTATCTCGGTTGGCTCAGATATTGTCTTATCCTTCATAGTGTATTCACTACGCCATTTACTAAACACTCCGCCAAATTTTTCAAATCTTCCCCCGAATAAGTATCTAATCTTCGGATTGAGCTTAGGAAGATATTGTTCAGTTCCGTCTTCATTCAAAATTTTAGGCGTAACCATAACAACATCCCGGTTGTTTTCTAAATATTCAACGAGGTCTTTAATCACGTTGTCTTTAAACTTTATATCCGGATTTACAATAACATGATAATCAGAATCAATCATATCAAGAACCTGATTATGAGCATAGCCAAACCCACTATTTTTATCCATTTGTAAAAGCTTAACGTCTTTATATTTATCCTTTACAATTTCCACTGTGGAATCCTTAGAATTATTATCTACAACAAAAACTTTGAGGTCTAATCCTTTAGTATGCGTTAATATGCTTTCGAGCACATTTTCTATTTCTTTTTCGTTATTATACGTAACTATAGATACAGAAACTTTATTCAAGCCTATATATCCCCCCTGCTTATAAGGTATACTCCTTAATTAATACATCTTAGAATTTTATTACATAATTTATAATTTGTCAAATTTTAGACCATATAAACAATCAAAAATTCTTAAAATAGCCCTGAGATTTTTCCTTTTTCATCGACGTCAATTTTCTCTGCCGCCGGAACTTTCGGAAGACCCGGCATAACCATTATATCTCCTGTGTATACAACTATAAATCCAGCTCCGTTTGAAATCGCTATGTCTTTAACTTCTATGGCAAATCCTGACGGTGCTCCCAATTTTAGCGGGTCATCCGATAATGAATACTGTGTTTTTGCAATACATATCGGTAAATTTGTAACTCCTAATTTTTCTATTTCCGAAATTGCTTTTTCTGCTTTCTTTGAGTAAACAACATTCCCGGCTCTGTATATCTCCTTGGCAATTATGTTTATCTTTTCTTTTATACCTAATTCTAAGCTATATATGGGAGAATATTTCGATTCTGACTTTGAAAGCTCACAAACTTTTAAAGCCAGTTCTTTTCCGCCTTCCCCGCCCTTTGAAAACACATCAGCAACTTCAACTGCCGTATTTTTATACTTACAGTAATCTTTTATAAATTCAATCTCTTCATCATCATCGTTTTCAAATTTATTTATCGCAACAATTACCGGAACATTGTATTTTTTCATATTTTCTATGTGTACGCCTAAATTGCATATTCCTTTTTCAAGAGAGTGTAAATTTTTTTCTTTAAGCTCATTTTTGGGACAACCTCCATTATACTTAAGAGCCCTGCTTGTTACTACTATTACTATAACCGAAGGATTAAGATTTGCTAGTCTACATTTTATGTCTAAAAATTTTTCAGCACCCAAGTCAGCTCCAAATCCCGCCTCTGTAACACAATAGTCTGAAAGCTTGAGGGCTAACTTCGTGGCTCTCACAGAATTACAGCCATGAGCTATATTAGCGAACGGTCCGCCGTGCATTATTGCAGGAACACCCTCTAAAGTTTGTACTAAATTAGGATTTATCGCATCTTTCAAAAGAGCCGCCATTGCTCCTTGAACTCCTATATCTTTTGCGTATATGGGGTCTCCATTTAAATTGTATGCAACTATTATATTGCCCAATTTTACTTTTAAATCATTTATGTTTTCGGCTAAACATAGTATTGCCATTACTTCGCTTGCAACTGTAATAATAAACGATTCTTCCCTCGGCACACCATTTATTTTTCCTCCAAGCCCTATAACCACGTTTCTTAAGGCTCTGTCGTTCATGTCTATACATCTCTTAATTTTTATATTTCGTTGGTCTATGCTTAGCTTGTTGCCTTGTTGAATGTGATTGTCCACAGCCGCACAAAGCAAATTATTAGCTGCCGTTATGGCATGCATGTCACCAGTAAAATGTAAATTTATGTCCTCCATCGGCACAACCTGAGAATATCCTCCGCCTGTCGCCCCGCCCTTAATACCAAACACAGGTCCAAGAGAAGGTTCTCTCAGAGCAATCGTAACAGACTCCCCTATCTTAGCCAAAGCCTGCCCCAAACCTACTGTTATAGTTGTTTTTCCCTCGCCCGCAGGCGTTGGATTTACGGCTGTAACCAATATTAGTTTTCCGTCCTCTTTGCAAGATAGACGAGAATATAAATCATTACTAAGCTTGGCTTTATACTTTCCATACATATATAATTCATCCTCGTTAACGCCAAGATTTTTTGCCACTTGTGAAATAGGCTTTAATTCTGCATTTTGAGCTATTTTTATATCTTCTAGCATTGCTACCCCTCCTATTTATAAATTAATAATAGCATGAAACAAATTATTTATAAAGACGAATATTTTAAACAATTAAAATTAAGCAAAATAAAAGGCATGCAATTATAATTGCACACCTTATTAAATTAAGCCTTTACTTTATAACAAATCATTCCCATCTGTCATTTCCACATTTTGTTGTCCATCTCCCTTGGCTGCAAGTTCAAATCCACTAATCTTTTCCATCAATTTAGCAATCTCATCTTGTGCTTCTTTCAAATTAATTTTTCCGGTTTCTAATTGTTCTTTTAAGTTTTGAATTTAATTTTTAGCGTCATCTCTTTATTTCATTAAATCATCAAACCTCTTTTTGTCTTCTGCAGCCTCTTCCTTTTCCTCCTTCAATAAATAAGATCTTATAGATTTAAGCTTAATATTTTTTTTCTTAACTATTTCACCAATCGCTGAACTAAATTGGGGATTACCATAACCGTCTGCTGACTTTTGATATTTTTCATTTTCTTCAATTAGATCATCAATCATCTTGCTAACTTCTGAACGAAATGAGAAAACAGAATCGTTTATGGTTTTAGCTAACTTAATCATTTCATCCGAATTTTTTCCAGATACCGCACCTTTTAGCGACAATGATTTCATTACAGCATTCATTTTTCCATTTGCTGATTTTCTCCACCTAAATTTTACATTATTTAATTTTTTTATAAAAGCATCAAATGCAGTTTTATAGCTTTTACCCGCATAATCACTTCCACGTTGGAAGCTATTAAAAGCCTCACTCTTGCTTAAGTCTTCTAGAAATTTTATTAATAATTCTTGACATTTTTTAGCTACTTGTGCATAGTTCTCCTTCTCCGTTAGCCCTTTTTTAGTTTCATCTGTAAAAGATATATAATCGCCAACACATTTCAATTTATTTCCGTACTGGGTTTGGTTATTTTTTATTACATTTTCAATTTGTTTTAACATTTTCTTGTCTTTACTTAAGTTTTTTAAATATAGACCATTGTCTATAATGTCATACCAATTCGTGTTATTTTTTTCTTTCAAAACCCTATTATAAATAGCCACAGCTGTTTTATCTAATTTTACTTGTTGTTCATTTGCCATAATTAATCATCCTCCATTAAATTTAATTTTTAAATTATATATTTTACAAGTACTTGCATATACATTATATATATATTGTCAATAATTTTTATAAAATTTACCAAATTATTTTTTAGTAATAAAAATCTAGTAAGGAAACCTATTATGAGTTCCCTTTAAATTTACTCACCATCATCTGATGAATTACGTCTAAATTTGCTTGCTATTCTCTTAGATAACCTTGTCAATAAACCGTCTACTTTTTTATCTGCTTTTTCTTCTTTTTCGTTGAGGTGCTTTTCATTAAGTTTATTTGAAATTTCTTCTATTCTTGCCTTCCTTGATGTTACCATTTCTCCCAATGCATCATAAAACCCATCATTATCATTAGATGAATGGCTAGCTTCTTTTAATAGCCCATCAAGTTCAGCATTTGTTGAATCTATCAATTTGTTAACTTCAGTTCTGAAATTTTTAGATGTTTTTTTAACATTTGCTATAATTGATTTGCATTTTTTTACATTATTACTTATAGAATTTAATGCTTTCTGAGATTTTCCTATGCCTGCTCCTTGTTCTTCTTTTTCTCCTATGTTCCGTATTGCTTCAATCATTTTACTAAATGCATCAGAATTTGCTTTACCTGCATATTTTGACGTTGGATGCATTTTAGTAAACGCATCAGATTTTTGCACTTTTTCCAAAAAGGTTGCTAAATCTTCTTTTGTGGCATTAGAATCAACAATTGTTATTCTATTACCTTTAACAGAAAATTTAGTGCCCTTTTGTGCTGTTCTCATTTCGGATATTAATACTTTATCCTTTTCAAGATTAGGCCATGAAAAACCGTCTTTTCTAATAGCACTCCAATTATCATTGCCTTTCACACTAAGTACTTCATCAAATACTTTTGCTTTCATAATAGTCCCTCCCAAAATATTAAATAATATTGATACAAAAATATGTAAATTAAATTTATTTTTGTACTTACTGATATATTACATTATTATATATAAAATGTCAAGCACTTTTTTGAAATTTATTGTAATTTAATTTAAATATAAAAAATACAGACAATTTAATGCCTGTATTTTTCACTTAATTATTTCTTTATAACAAAATTAACTAGCCTATTCGGAACATAAATCTCTTTCAATATAATCCCCTCGCTCAAGCCCTTTGCTATACTATCAATGCTTTTTGCCATTTTTAGTACTTCTTCTTTGCTTTCGCTTTTCGAAATTTCAAGCCTCGCCCTAACTTTTCCATTTATCTGTACGGCTATTTCAATTTTATCGTCAACACACTTAGATTCATCATAGCTCGGCCAGCTGCATTTAGACAATCTCTCTAACCCTAGCTTGTTGCTTTCCCACACTTCTTCGGTTACGTGAGGTGCAAACGGGTTAAGCAAAATGCTGAACAAAGCTAATTCTCCCTTAGTTATGCTACCGCTTTCATATATTGAATTTATTAGCGACATTAGCGCTGCTATAGCTGTGTTAAACTTTAAATTTTCTATATCTTCACTAACCTTTTTGATTGTTTTATTAAAATTAGACTCCATTGATTCTCTAATTTTATTATCATCAACCAATATTTCTTGAAGCGACCAATATCTTTCTAAAAATCTCTTACAACCTTTAACCCCCGCCGTACTCCATGGAGCTGCTTTTTCAAAGTCGCCTATAAACATTTCATACAATCTCATTGTGTCGGCGCCATATTTTTCTACTATTTCGTCTGGGTTTACAACATTTCCGCGAGATTTACTCATCTTTTCTCCGTTTTCGCCTAAAATCATTCCATGGCTAGTCCTTTTAGAATACGGTTCAACTGTTGGAACTATGCCTATGTCATATAAAAATTTATGCCAAAATCTACTATACAACAAGTGAAGGGTGGTGTGTTCCATTCCGCCGTTGTACCAATCCACCGGCGTCCAGTAGTTTAAAGCTTCTTTACTTGCCAATTCTTTATCATTATTAGGGTCGGTATATCTCAAGAAATACCATGATGACCCTGCCCATTGAGGCATTGTATCTGTTTCACGCTTTGCATCGCCGCCGCATTTCGGACATTTAGTGTTCACCCATTCAGGTACGTTTATTAACGGTGATTCACCATTATCAGTCGGCTCATAGGATTCAACTTCCGGCAAAACAAGAGGCAAATCTTTCTCGTCAATCGGAACATACCCACATTTCTCACAGTGAACTATAGGTATGGGTTCGCCCCAATAGCGCTGCCTTGAAAATACCCAATCACGAAGCTTGTAATTAACTTTATGCTCGCCTATTTTGTTTTTCTCCAACCAATTAACTACTTTTTCTTTTGCCTTATCAACAGTCAAACCGTTTATAAAATCTGAGTTAATTAACGTTCCGGATGAACAATCTGTAAACGCCTCTTTGCTTATGTCTCCTCCGTCTATAACTTGAATCATATTTATACCATATTTTTTAGCAAAATCCCAGTCTCTGGAGTCGTGCGCAGGCACAGCCATAATAGCTCCCGTTCCGTAAGACATCAAAACATAGTCTGCAACAAAAATCGGAATTTCTTTATTGTTTACAGGGTTTATGGCTTTAATACCTTCTATTTTTACACCCGTTTTTTCTTTGGATAATTCTGACCTCTCAAGTTCAGATTTTTTACTAGCCTCAAACTGATATTTTTCTATTTCATTAATGTTTGATATTTCGTCTTTAAACTCAGATATCATGGGGTGTTCAGGCGAAATAACCATATATGTCACTCCGAAAATAGTGTCTGGTCTTGTTGTGAACACCTTCAACTCTTTATTAACCGTCGTGTTAAATTTAATTTCCGCTCCAACGGAACGACCTATCCAATTTTTTTGCTGTGTTTTAACTCTTTCAGGGTAATTTACTAAGTCTAAATCTTTAACCAATCGCTCTGCATATTCTGTAATTTTAAGTGTCCACTGCGACTTTACCTTCCTAACAACCTCGCTTGAACACCTTTCGCATTTGCCGTCGACAACCTCTTCATTTGCCAAAATACATTTACAAGACGTACACCAATTAACCAATGCTTTATTTTTATATGCCAACCCTTTTTTGAACATCTGTAAAAATATCCATTGAGTCCATTTGTAATATTTAGGGTCTGTGGTGTCGATTTCTCTGCTCCAGTCAAACGACAAACCTAAAGATTTTAATTGTTTTTTAAACCTCGCTATATTATTTTTTGTTACAATTTTGGGGTGCATCTTATTTTTTATAGCGAAGTTCTCGGTTGGAAGACCAAACGCATCCCAGCCTATCGGATACAAAACATTATATCCTTGAAGTCTGCGTTTCCTCGCTATAATATCAAGAGCGGTGTAACTGCGTGGATGTCCAACATGAAGACCTTGTCCTGATGGATAGGGGAACTCTACCAAAGCATAAAACTTTGGTTTGTCTAACGAGCTTTCGGCATTAAACGTTCCTTGTTCTTCCCAGATTTTTTGCCATTTACTTTCCACACTTTTATAATCATATGCCATTATAAATCAGCCTCCAAAAAATTTATTAATATATTAGTCCATCTCCACTTTCTTCATACCGTTCCACAGGGCTTCTATATTATAAAAATTTCTTGCCTCCTCAGTAAACACATGCACAATTATTTCACCATAATCAAGAAGTATCCAACTATTTGAGCCGTATCCCTCTATACTTTTAGCTTGAATCCCCTTTTGTTTCATTTCGTACTCCACTTCTTCAGCAAGCGCTTTAACATGAGTACTGCTAGTACCTGTTGCAACAATAAAATAATCAGCTAATAACGATACATTATTCGTATCGAAAAGTTTCAAATCTATTGCCTTTTTATTGTCTAATATACTGTAAATCATTTTTGCATTATTTAGTTGCTCCATTATTATCTCCTCCTTTTTCTTTGTTTTCCCTATATTTTGACACAGCTTCATTATACGCTGCAAAGGTGTCGGGATGGATACACAGCTTTGTTTTTGTCAAACTATTTATAGTAAACGCTATTCCCCCGAGCATAACATCATCAAGTCCCCTTCTCGACAAAATTCTTAGTCGTTCAACCCCGGGATAGTCTCTTTCTTCGGATATAAAGTCTGCTATAAAAACAATTTTTTCAAGTATTCCCATATTAGCTCTTGCGGTTGTGTGATAGCGAATTGCGTTTAATATTTCCTCATCGTTCACTCCCAAAACGTTATGCACATAAGCACTTCCCGTTATCGAATGTAATAAACCTCGAGCTGATAATTCTAAATCTGTTACGTTAATGTTGAATCTATCAATCATTTTCAGCTGCTCTTTAAACGACCTTTCTTTTGTTATGTCGTGCAATATACCGGCTATTCTTGCTTTTTTTCTGTCTGCCCCATACCTAATGGCAAGCTCTTGAGCCGTTTTCGACACATTCACACAATGTCTATATCTACGGTCGCTCATAAGCGGTCTTATTACGCTTTCATAGCCCATCATCAGTTCTCCTTTCAATTGTATAAATTATTTTTTATTATGTAATCTTCTATGCATTGCGGCAAATATTGTGAAACGTCTTTTCCGCTTTTTATTTGCTCTCTTATAAATGTAGATGAAACTTCAAAAGGAATTAAATCTAAAAATTTAATCCTTGCTCCAACGTGTTCAAGCTTTTTTATGTAGTTTAAATCCTTGGCTGAATTACCATTATATCTCTGTGCAACACAAACATCTGCCATTTTGAATATACTTTCAGGTTCTTTCCATTCCATTAAACTATCAAACATGTCTTGACCAACAATAAGATAAAGTTGTACATTACTAATTTTTTGTGAAAAATATTTAAGAGTGTTAACCGTGTAGCTTACACAATCATTTTTCAACTCAAAATCAGACAACTCAAATTTATCGTTCTCTCGTATGGCAAGTTTACACATCTCGAATCTGTCTAACGCCGTTACTTTATTTGTTTTTATTGTTTTATGAGGAGGAATATTTGACGGTACAAAAATTATTTTGTCGCATCCTATCTGTTTCAAGCACTCTCTTGCACACAACATATGACCATTATGTATTGGATTAAAAGTGCCGCCAAATATTGCTACTCTACTCATGTGTTTTTCTTTCCCCTAGGAAGGATTATTTTTTGATTTTCCTTATTCTTGCGATATATCACAAATTTATAGCCTATCACCTGAACCAATTCCCCGTTAGTCTTTTCTGCTAGCTCTATCGCAACGTCCTTTACTCCTAACTCGCACGTTTCCAGAACTTTACCTTTTATAAGTTCCCTTGCAAACAGTGCGTCGTCTGCTTGCTTAACAACCTGATTACTTATTCCGTTTTTGCCCACCATCAAAATTGTGTCTTCATTGCTCGCCAAAGACCTAAGATATGCCCTTTGTTTGCTCGTTATCATTTATAATCTCCTAACTTTAATCTACTCTCAAGTTCTAAATACAGCTTTCTCAAAGCTTTTCCCCTGTGGTTAATTTTGCTTCTTTCCAAATCAGTTAATTCAGCGAATGTTTTTCCAAGCTCGCTTTCAAAAATTGGACAATACCCAAAGCCGTTATTGCCCCTAGGCGCAAGTGCTATCTTTCCTTCGCACTCTGCCTTAACAAAAAACTTCTGACCGTCGCTCATAATACAGCACATACAACTCACAAATTTTGCTTTACGTTTATCAGCTGCAACACCCTTTAATTCATTTAATATCAAATCAATTTTGTCTTTATCACTTGCTCCTTCTCCGGCATACCTAGCCGAATAAATCCCCGGAGCTCCATCTAATGCTTCCACTTCTAACCCTGAATCATCGGCAACGCAAGCCAGACCACAAATATCATAAATTGCTTTAGCCTTTATTTCTGCGTTTTCTTCGTATGTTTTACCAGTCTCTTCGGGCATATCCATATTTATTCCTATCTCGCTCGGCAACAAAACCTGTATGCCAAGAGGCTCCAACACGGTTTTAAAATCAGACAGTTTACCTTTATTGCTCGTTGCTAATACAATTTTCATACCTGTTCCTCCTCAGCAAACATTGCGTCCACAAAACTTTTAGCATCAAATTTTTGTAAATCATCAATGCCCTCTCCAACGCCAACATACTTAATAGGAATCCCCAGTTGGTCTTTTATCGCTATAACTATTCCACCTTTAGCGGTTCCGTCTAGCTTTGTCAATACTATTCCCGTTATTCCTATTGCCTTTTTGAACTCCAATGCCTGATGCACAGCGTTTTGACCGGTTGATGCATCTAAAACTAAAAGATATTCTTTGTCTTCATCCGGCAGTTCTCTTTGAATTACCCTTCCTATTTTAGAAAGTTCATCCATCAAATTCTTTTTGTTTTGTAGTCTTCCGGCTGTGTCACATATAATAACGTCTGAACCTCTGGCTTTAGCTGCTGATATTGAGTCAAACACAACAGCAGCAGGGTCGGTTCCTTCGTTATTTTTTATTATATCACAATTTACACGATTACACCATACCTCTAATTGTTCTACCGCCGCTGCCCTGAAAGTATCGGCTGCTGAAATTAAAACCTTTTTACCATTATTTTTCATATCATTTGCTAGTTTGCCTATTGTGGTTGTTTTACCCACCCCGTTGACTCCTATAACTAGAATTAAAGATGGTTTAGTTTCAATTTTCAAGCTGTTTTCATCGCTTAGCAATTCAATTATAATCTCTTTCAAAATTTCTTTTACTTGGCTTGATTCCTGAATATTTTGAGATTTCACTTTATTTCTAAGCTCGTCACAAATCTTCTGTGATGTTAAAACTCCGACGTCTGCCATTATAAGCATCTCTTCTATTTCTTCAAAAAGCTCTTCATCAACCTTTTTAAAGGAATTTATTATAGAGTCAAATTTACTTGTGATATTATCTCTGGTTTTTTTTAGACCGTTCTTTATTTTTTCAAAAAATCCCATTGTAACACTCCCTATCCTTATTTATCAATAAATTTATTAGCCTTTAGCTCCAACACTTTAGATATTCCATCATCTTGCATTGTAACTCCATATAAAACGTCTGCTTCTTCCATCGTACCTCTCCTATGGGTTATAACAACGAATTGAGTTTTATTATTTATTTTTCTTAAGTAATTGGCAAACCTGCTAACATTAACGTCATCTAAAGCCGCCTCTATTTCGTCTAACACACAGAAAGGCGCCGGATTAACTTTCATTATAGCAAAATAAAGAGCAATTGCAACAAGGGCTTTTTCTCCGCCGGAAAGCGAATCTAAATGTAATACTAATTTTCCGGGAGGCTTTACGGATATTTCTATCCCTGTTGTCAAAATGTCCTCTGGATTTAGTAAAATAAGTTCAGCCTCTCCGCCACCGAAAAGTTCTTTAAAGATAACTGTAAAATTATTGTTTATCTCCTTAAACTTAGCTTTGAATATGCTCTCCATGTCTTGCGTTAAGCTGTTTATTATGTTTTTCAGCTCAATTTTCGATTTCTCTATATCAGCAACCTGCTCAGATAAAAATTTATATCTCTCATTAACCTCTTTAAATTCTTCAACAGCCTCTAGGTTAACTGTGCCGAGTGACTTTATTTTCATCTTTAGCTCCACAAGACGCCTGTCTGACGCTTTAAGGTCTTCAACCGGCTTTACAAATTCTTCTGCTTCACTCTTTGTAAAACCGTACTCATCCCATAATTTACTTATTATGTCGTCTTGCTTTTTTATGAAGTTCTCTCTTCTTTCCTGCATAAGAGTTAAGTCTTTTACTATACATTCCTTACTGTTTACTAACTCTTTTTCCTTTTTCCTTAACTCTACAGAGGCTTTTTCAAGATTAGTTCTATCGTTTTTTAAGCTGCTGTCTTGCAGTTTACATTCGTCTATTTTGACTTTAAGAGAACTCATCTTGTCATTAGAATCAGCTATCTGTTTAGAATAATTTTCGTTTTGCTCAATTGCTGTATTTCTTTTATTAGACAGCTCATTTATTTTCTTATCTTTTGATTCTATAGACTGCTCATAAGACAATATTTCCGAATTTACAGCCTCTATTTCCTTTTGCATAGACATAATATTTATTTTGAGCGCGTTTATACTTTCGTTTATTAAATCTTTATCTCTTAAAAATTTGTCGTTTATCTCTTGAGATGAATTTGTGTCAAACTTCAAATTTTCAAGATTTATTTTAATTTCTTTGTCTTTTAATTCTAAGACGTTAATTTTATCTTTGTGATTTTCAATGTCGGAACCTATCTGTCTTAACTGTTCCGAGCTTAAACTTAGCTCCTTTTCGAGGACAGCTTTTTTTAATTTTAAATTTCTCTCTTCGGTTTCCAGACGAATAATAGTATTTTTCTCTACAGTTTGTAAACCAACTTGTTTATTTATTCTGTCGTTAATTAAACAAAGCTCGTTTTTTAAATTATTTAAAGTTCCTTCAAGCTTTGCCTTTTGCTTACTGTAAAATTCACAATCGCTTTTAAGTTTTTTTATTTCTGCCGCTCTTGTTAAGGTCCCCGATTTTCTAGGTGCTGAACCACCTGTTAGTGAGCCTCCGGCGTTTATGACTTGTCCGTCTAGTGTAACGACCTTATATTTATAAGACATTTTCCTAGACACATTAACAGCATTATCTAGATTGTCAACAACTATAACCCTTCCTAGAAGATACTCAATAACACAACTGTATTTTTTATCATACTCACACAAATCACTTCCAAGACCTATAAATCCTTCCAATTTATTAATGTTATCAAAAACAATCTTTTTGCCTTTCATAACGTCTAAAGGGAGGAACGTTGCTCTTCCCACTTTTTGACTTTTTAAAAACTGTATTGCAGACTTCGCACTGTTTTCTGTATCGACAACTATGTTTTGTACAGCCGCTCCAAGCGCCACATCTATAGCAACAGCACACCTCTCTTTAACATTTATTATAGAGGAAACTGTTCCGCATATTCCAGTTAAATTACCTGACTTTGAAGCTTTCAAAATATTTTTTACGCTTAAAGAAAAACCTTCAAGATTTTTTTCCATTTCCTCAAGCATTTCAATTTTTTGAGTTGAATTTTTTAAATCGAACTCTACTTTATTTAATTGTTGTAAAATATTTTTATATTCATTACTGCTCTTTTCATTCAGTAATTTCTGGGAAGACACACAATTTGATATTTCAGATAATTTTTTATTAGTGATTGAAATATCGTTTGATTTACTGCTTAATTCATCACATAATTCTTTGAGCTCTGTTTGCTTGTTGCTTACGGATTTTTGACAAGACAACTTTTTTTCATTCAAATTTTCGATTTGTGATTTACACAAAATTTTATCAATGTTATTTTTTGATAACATCTGCTCGAGTTCGCTGGCTGCCTTGAATTTTTGATTGTATTTTATCATACACCTTTGAAATTCTTCAGTAACTTCAGCCAAGTTTTGATTTTTTTCGCTTAACTTTAAATTAGTTTCAGCAATCATTTGTTTTTTAAGCTCTACTTTACTCCTCTTAAGCTCAAGGATTTCCTTAATTTTTTTACCGGATAACGTCATCTCTTCTATTTCGTTATTAAAGCTTTGTATATTTTCCGTGTTATGCTTTATTTCGTTTTCTAGCAATATAATTTTATTTTTTATAGAATTGATTTCATTTTCAGAGCTTTCTATATTCTTCCTGTTACAATCTAACTGTATAGCAATTTTATTGCTGTTTGAAAAAACACTGTCTATTTCACGACTAACGTTTTCAAGGCTTAATTCTACCTCATCTTTTTGGCTTAAGCAATCATCTATTTTTACCTTTTGGTCTGATAAAAAATCAACTAAATCCGATAAATTTCTTAACCATACTCCTACCTCAAGCGACTTTCTTTCATTAGCATACTCTAAATATTTTTGCGCCTTTTGAGATTGTTTTTCAAGCGGTCCAACCCTCGACTCAAGCTCAGATAAAACATCCTTTATTCTAACAAGATTTTCTTCAGATTGAGTTAATTTTTTATTTGCTTCAGCACGTCTGTGTCTATACTTAGATATACCCGTGGCTTCCTCGAACAATTCCCTTCTTTCGTCAGATTTCGCCGACACTATACTATCTATCTTTCCCTGACTTATAACGCTATAACCATCTTTACCAAGTCCGGTGTCCATAAAAAGCTCATTTATATCCTTTAAGCGGACGTGCTTATTGTTTATTAAATATTCGCTTTCTCCGGAACGATAATATCTTCGAGTTACAGTTATGTCTTTCTCCTCAAAATTACTTTCTTTATCGTTCTTTTCCAGAGTTAAAACCACTTCAGCAAAACCTTTAGATTTCTTTTCCTGAGTGCCGCTAAAAATTACATCTTCCATCTTAGAGCATCTCAACATTTTCACAGATTGTTCTCCCAAAACCCAACGTATCGCATCGCTTATATTGCTTTTGCCGCTACCATTAGGTCCTACCACTGCGGAAATACCATCTAAAAATTCAAGCTTTGTTCTATTTGGAAACGTTTTAAATCCTTGTATTTCCAGGGAACGCAATCTCATTTAATCAAAACAACTCCTCTAACTTTATGTTATCTTTATCAACTTTATCATCCGCAATCAGCTTAATATCATATCCAAGCTTGCCTATCTCTTTAAGATTACATCTTTTTTGTCCAACAAATTTAGATATATCCTTAGGATTTATGCGTACTGCTAATTTCTTTACATCTTTAAAAAGCTTTTCGCTTTCATGAACAAACCTACAAAAAAATCTCCTGCTTTCACATATCTCTCTAAAAGCCGGATGCCACACTCCCGCAACAATATCTTCTTTTAAGCTTTCCGAACTATGTAGTCCCAAACGAATAACCTTAATATGTGATTTTTCAAATTCATCAAGAAGTTTTGAACACAATTCAACTGTTTCGTCAAACTGCATAGGAGCGTATTTACCGCTTTTATATAAATTTTCAAGCTCTGTATTTTTCATAATCACGGTGGGATAAATTCTAACTGTGTCAGGTTTTAATTCAATAAATTTTTGACCGGTATATAAATCCTTTTTATAGTCGCTTCCGTAAAGCCCTACCATCATTTGTAGCCCTAGCTCAAAACCATACTTTTTTATAAGCCTTGACGCATTTTCAACATCTCTACTGCTATGTCCACGATTATTAAGCCTCAGCACTTCATCAACCATACTTTGAGCTCCAAGCTCTATTGAAGTTACGCCATAAAATTTAAGTAAATCCAAAATTTCT
This sequence comes from uncultured Eubacteriales bacterium, assembly GCA_934729465.1. Taxonomy (GTDB): domain Bacteria; phylum Bacillota; class Clostridia; order Oscillospirales; family Acutalibacteraceae; genus RUG14215. Next base: position 23,693 of record CAKVEP010000006.1, read on the forward strand.
TCGTCTATTGCATCCGGTCGCGTCGACAACCTTATTCCCTGTAACTGACCGCAATCAACATAAGGCTTTGCAGCTTCTAACAGTTCAATCATATAATCTCTGTTTATAGCTGTAAAACTTCCTCCAAAAAAGGCAAGTTCTCTGCTGTCTATTTTCTTTACTGAATTTTTTAGTGATATTTCTATAGCCGAAACAACATCTTCTTTGCTTGGCTGCTTAGAAATTCCTGTTATACCTCTTTGGTTACAAAAGCTACACTGATGTGGGCACCCGTTATGTGGCACAAATACTGAAATATTAGCATGACTCAATATCCCATCAACACCAATGCTTCACGAGCTGCCTGCTGCTCGGCTTCTTTTTTACTTCTTCCGCCTCCGCGACCAATCGCATTATTATTAAGTCTTACTTCCATAATAAAATGTTTGTTGTGGTCAGGTCCGCTTTCGTCCACTAACACATACTCTATTGTTTCTTCGGGATTTTTTTGAACAATTTCTTGTAAATCTGTCTTGTAGTCTCTAAATGACACTTCTAATCTAGGATTTTGTATTTTAGGCACTACAAACCTTAAAACTAATTTTCTGGCTTCTTCTATTCCTCCGTCTAAATATATAGCCGCAAGAATCGCCTCAAACACATCAGCTAATATAGATGGTCTTTGGTCGCCGCCCGAACGTTTTTCTCCTTTGCTGAAAAATATGTATTTTCCAACTTCAAGTTCCTTTGAAAACATACACAACGTTCTCTCACAGACAAGCGATGCTCTAAGTTTTGTTAGGTCGCCCTCGGGGAGCTTTGGACAATTTTTAAATATGTAATCCGACACTATTATGCTTAAAACTGAATCTCCTAAAAATTCAAGCCTTTCATAGCTTTTCAATTTTCCGTTTGACTCATTCGCATAAGATGAATGAGTTAAAGCGATATATAAATATTTCTTTTCTTTAAAGGTGTATCCAATATTATTCTCGAGTTTACTTAACAATCTGTTTCATTCCTTTCCACATAAAGTCTATCAGATATTTTTTTAACCACATTGCCTTTAACATAATTTGCTGTTAAATTTATAGCATTTTTAATAGTCTTGGCATTTGAACTGCCATGCGCCTTAAACACCGGCTTAGATATTCCTATAAGCGGAGCTCCGCCGTATTCATTGTAGTCAATTCCGCTTTTCATTTCTTTTAATTCAGGCATTATCATTGAAGCTGCTAACTTTGTTTTAAGGTTTTTCTTAAACACTCCCTTAAATTTCCCCATTAACGCCATCGCCATACCTTCATAAAGTTTAAGTATAACGTTACCAGTAAATCCATCTGCAACAACAACATCTGCAGCATCTATAGGTATATCTCTGGCTTCTATGTTGCCTATGAAATTTAATTTACTTTGTTTTAAGAGATTATATGTGTTGTGTCTTAACTCATCGCCCTTGTGCTCTTCAACACCAACGTTAACAAGTCCTACTCTTGGATTTTTAACATTCATTACTTCTTGCATGTATATAGAACCCATTACTCCGAATTGCTCCAACATTTCGGGTCTACACTCTGCATTGGCTCCGCTGTCTACAAGCATAAAAAATCCGCTAGCTTTTGGCACTACAGGAGCAAATGCACATCTTTTTATTCCTCTTATACGTTTTACAATAAGCGTGGCGCCAACAACAAGCGCTCCGCTATTGCCGGCTGACACAAAAGCATCTCCTTGACCGTCTTTAAGAAGCTTTAACCCAACAGCCATGGAGCTTTCGTTTTTAGATTTCATTATATCTGTTGGTTCGTCCTCCATTGTAATTACATCGCTTGCGTTATGTATAGAAATTCCACTGAGGGATATATTATTCTCTTTTGCAACGTTTTTTATCTTTAGTTCATCACCAACTAAAATTATATCGTAATTGTATTCATCGACTGCCATTCTACAGCCTTTTATTATCTCTAGTGGAGCATTATCTCCGCCAAAAGCGTCTACTACTATTTTCATATTTATTTTACACTCCTCAAGTCTTCTATTGCCCTATCTGCTAAGCTTTTATATCTTAATTTTTTGTCTTTTATCTTAGTGGAAAGCACAGGCAATATTCCAAAGTTTGCACCCATAGGCTGAAAATCTTTAACTTCTTCATCGCTTATGTATTTAGCCAAAGAACCAATCATCGTTGTCTCAGGAAATACTATGCTCTTATTTGTTTCTAAGGCAAGCTCTGCTGCGTTTATTCCCGCAACAAGTCCAGAAGACGTTGATTCCATATACCCTTCAACGCCCGTTATTTGACCCGCAAAAAACATTTTTTTATTATTTGTCATGCTGTAATCGACATTTAGTAGTTTGGGCGAATTTATAAATGTGTTTCTATGCATTACGCCATATCTTACTATTTCCAAATTTTTAAGCGCCGGCACCAGAGAAAATACTCTTAACTGCTCGCCAAATTTCAAGTTAGTCTGAAAACCAACCATATTGTAAAGAGTACCGCACACATTCTCTTTACGCAGCTGTATAACGGCATAAGGACGTTTACCTGTGTTTGGGTCAAGAAGTCCAACTGGCTTCATAGGACCGTATCTTAAAGTATCTTCTCCCCTTTGAGCCGCCACCTCAACAGGCATACATCCCTCATACACTTTCGGGTTTAACACGTCAAAATCATGTACCGGAGCTCTTTGCGCTGATATTAAAGCATTGTAAAATTCTTTATACTCATTCTCATTAAGCGGACAATTCAAATAATCGGTTTTATCCCCTCTGCCATACCTCGCATCATAAAAAGCTTTACTCATATCCACGCTTTCGGCTGTAATTATCGGAGCCGCTGCGTCAAAAAAGCTCAATGAACCTCCACAAAAATTTTTAATGTCTTCTGCCAGTTTGTCAGATGTTAAAGGTCCCGTGGCAATAATATTTATTCCATCGCTTGGCAATTTTTCGACTTCTTCGCTTATAACCGTAATATTACTGTTATTTTTAATTTTTTCTGTTACCATAGCTGAAAATTTATCTCTATCCACAGCCAAAGCGCCTCCCGCAGGCACTCTGGATTTATCTGCACACTCAACAATCAAAGAACCGAGTATTCTCATTTCTTCCTTCAAAAGACCGGCAGCACTTTCAAGTCTGTCTGCCTTAAACGAATTGGAGCACACCAATTCAGCAAAATTTTCGCTCTTGTGAGCCGGACTGAAATTTTTAGGTTTCATTTCATAAAGATTTACTTTTACTCCCCTTTTAGCCACCTGCCATGCTGCCTCACATCCGGCAAGTCCCGCCCCTATAACATTAATTTCCTTCATTCTCATCAACCTTTTCATACCCACAGCCTTCTGCTTTACAATACACTTTAGGCTTTTTAGTATTTTTTCTAAACATCTGCTCTCCGCATCTCGGACATTTATCATTTATAGGTTCGTCCCACGATATAAAATCACAATTCGGATAGTTACTACAGCCATAAAAAATTCGTCCTCTTTTGGATTTCCTAAATATAACATTCCCTCCGCATTTTGGACACTTAGCTCCCGTTTCATTAACTATCTTTTTAATATTTTTACATTCAGGATATCCCGAACAGCCTATAAATTTACCATAACGACCGTATTTTACAACCATCGGCTTACCGCACAATTCACAAACTAAATCTGTTTTATCTTCTTCGAGCTGTATTTTTACATCTTTCATTTCTTCTTTAACTTTTTCAAGCGTTTTTGAAAAACCATCGTAGAATTTTTCTAAGGTGTCTACCCAATCGTTTTTGCCTTCTTCTACTGCATCTAGGTCGCTTTCCATTTGAGCTGTAAATTTCAAGTTTACTATTTTAGTAAATTTATCTTTCATAAGTTTGGTTATAACCTCGCCAAGCTCTGTCGGCTTTAAAGACTTTGCTTCTCTTGCAACGTAGCCTCTCGAAGTTATAGTGGATATCGTTGACGCATATGTTGACGGTCTTCCTATTCCGTATTCTTCTAAGGCTTTTATAAGAGACGCCTCGGTATATCTTGCAGGAGGTTGAGTAAAATGCTGATTTGGAATAATATCCTTTAGCTTTAAAATCATTCCTTCTTCCAAAGCGGGCAATGCTTTTTGTTTTTCCTGCTCAACGTCTTTTCCTTCAACGTATAACACCGTAAATCCATCAAAATCAACAGTATATCCCGACGCTTTAAATAAATACTCACCGGCTGTTATGTCAATTTGTGTTGTCCCCTGAATACAATTCGACATTTGACTTGCTATAAACCTTTCCCAAATAAGCTTATAAAGTTTATATTGGTCGCTTGTTAACGAGCTTTTGATTTCTTCAGGACTTATCTTAGGCATGGTGGGTCTTATTGCCTCGTGACCGTCTTGGGCATTACTTTTCGTTTTAAACCTTCTTGGCTCAGAGGGTAAATATTTATTCCCCCATTTTTGCAGAATATACTCCCCTGCTTCTTTTATTGCATCTTCAGACACTCTCAAAGAGTCTGTTCTCATATACGTTATAAGACCAACTGCTCCCATTTCAGCAATTTCAACGCCTTCATAAAGCTCCTGTGCAACTTTCATCGTCCTTTTAGCCTGAAATCCTAATTTTCTTGACGCCTCTTGTTGGAGAGTAGACGTAATAAAAGGTGGCGACGGCGATTTTCTACGTTTTCCTTTTTTCACTTTAGATATAACAAAATCCACAACATCTTTAGTGGCAACAAATTTATCATTTTCATCCTTCTTTATTCCAAGGTCGTCTAGTATTTTAAGCGCCATTTCTTCATTGTCTATTTCCAGTTTTCCATCTTTTCCTCCGTAAAACGAGGCATTAAAAGCCTTTCTTAAGCCTTTAGGTATAAACTGAGCGTCGATAGACCAATATTCCTTTGGTATAAATTTTCTTATCTCATCTTCCCTGTCAACTATTATCCTAACGGCAACCGACTGTACTCTTCCTGCCGACAACCCTTTGTGTATCTTCTTAGACAAAAACGGACTTAATTTATATCCAACTAATCTGTCTAAAATTCTTCTGGCTTGCTGAGCATTAACCAAATCTATGTCTATCTTTCTTGGTTCAGACATCCCCGTTGATACCCCGGTTTTCGTAATTTCATTAAACGTTACTCTGTTATCGTCGTCTAAATCTAAGCCTAATATGTACGCCAAATGCCATGATATTGCCTCTCCTTCACGGTCAGGGTCGGTTGCAAGATATATTTTTTCGCTTTTTTTCGCTTTATCGCAAAGCTTTTTCACAACATCTTCTTTGCCCTTTATTATCGTATATTTAGGCTTAAATTTATTTTTTATATCAACGCTTAATCGTTTTTCGGGTAAATCTCTAACGTGACCCATTGAGGCGATTACTTCATAATTTTTTCCAAGATATTTTTTTATTGTTTTGGCTTTAGCCGGGGACTCAACTATAACTAAATTCGACATAATTAATACCATCCTAAATAATAATATTATCTGAAATATTAGAACTTAATTTTTTCATACATTCTTCCTGAATAAGATTTTACAAGACTAAAAATTTCTAACTCTGTCATAATCTGAAGAAGATTTTTAATAGGCATATCTAAAATCACACTAAGCTCGTCTATGTGATACTTTTTGTCGCCCAGCGAATTATATACCTTCTCCGCTTCCTCAGACAAACCCTCGGGAAATTTTTTCACATTTTGCTTTTTCAAATCAGGCTTACTTATTTTTATTTCTTCGGCAAACTCTGTAAATTGCATATTTTTCGCTGCTTTTTCTATTAATTCATCTCTGATTTTTTTCACTTTAAATTTTGACTCAAAGCTTTTGCTATAATCTTGGTTGTATTCCTTAAATATTTGTTCTGCGTCTGTCACTACCTTTGCCCCATCTCTTATTAAACTCATTACGCCCTTTGATGTTTCAACCTCAACGTCGTGTGGCACCGTCACAAACACATCTCTATTTTGGTCAAGAGCAAGATTGGCAGTGATTAACGAACCGCTTTTTTCTCCCGCCTCAACCACTAAAGTACACAACGACATGCCTGCAACTATTCTATTTCTTATGATAAAATTTGATGAATACACAGGATAATCAGGGGGATATTCAGATACCAATGCTCCATTTTGTGCTATAACATTTCTTAAAGAAGCGTTGGTTTTAAGATAGTCGTAATTTATCCCGCAAGCTAACACAGCCACCGTTTTCCCTCCGCCTTTGACCGCTCCGTTATGTGCCGCCGTGTCGATACCTATGGCTCCTCCGCTAACTATAGTTACGCCTAATTTAGCTAGATTTAATCCCATTTCAAAAGCAGTGTTCATTCCGTAAACAGTTGCATTTCGTGTCCCAACTATCGACACGCTCGTGTTGTTACCATTCAAAATTTCCGCACTTCCGCTGACATACAAAACACACGGAGGATTTTGTATATTTTTTAATCTATCAGGATATTCCTCATCTTGATACGTCACAATTTTATACCCTAATTCTTTACATCTGTTATATATTTTTCTCGCATCACTAATCTTAGCATTAAGCATATCACGTATCTCTTTAGAAGTAAATATCCCACTTAAACGCCAGTCTCTCTCGCCGACGTCATAAAAATGTTTTGCACTCTCGTAATTTTGAGCAATGTAACTTACCTTATTACTGCCATATTTTAATACTTTCTGAAGCCATATCCAATATATTTTGTATTCATCATTTATCAATTTACGTTCCCCTACCAGTTATCTCCCAAATGGCTATACTAGCCGCTACAGCCGCATTTAAAGATTCTGACTTACCTTTCATTGGTATAGTAATTTTGCCTGAGCAATTTTCAATAGTACTCGCAAGCAGACCGTTTCCTTCGTTGCCTATAAACAAAGCTTTTTTGTTATCCGACGCATTAATATCACATATCAAAGAGGCACTTTTATCTAAAACCATTGCGTATGTGGAAAAGCCATGTTCGTTTAAAATTTTGAGAGCATCTTCAGACTTTTTCATAATTATTATTGGCAAATGGAATATACTCCCCATGCTCCCTCTAACCACCTTAGGGTTATACACATCACAAGTTTCTTCGGTTATAACAACAGCGTCTGCTCCCATTGCGTCGCAAGTTCTCAAGATTGTGCCTAAATTCGACGGATTTTGTATATTTTCCAAAGCTATTATATTTCTATATTTTTCTATTTTATCTATTTTGTGAAATTTGTCAATACATTTACATACACATATTATTCCTTGTGGAGTATTTGTATCAGACATGTATGACATTATTTCTTCGCTAACACAGTAACTTTTTTCACTGCTCATATTTATAAGCTTATCAATTTCATCTTCAAATTTTTCATAAGCCCTTTGCGTATAAAAAACCTTCTTAACACCAATATTGTTCTCTATCACTTCGTTACACAAACGTATTCCTTCAACAATAAAGCTTTCATACTTATCTCTATACTTCTTATCTTTTACAATTTTTATTACATCTTTAACATTAGGATTTTCCCGACTTGTAATTCTATCTATCACTATCACTCACTTAATTAAATAAAAATTCACGTCCGGAAAATTCCGGACGCAATAAATAATAATACAATTACTTTACTTTTTCAACAAGTGCTTTAAAAGCAGCTTCGTCTGATACTGCTATCTCTGCTAACATCTTACGGTTTAACATAATGTTAGCCTTTTTTAGACCATTCATAAAACTTGAATAGTTTATTCCGTTCATACGGCATGCTGCTGATATTCTCGTAATCCATAAACGACGGAAATCACGTTTTCTGTGTCTACGACCAATATAAGCATAATTTCCTGATTTCATTACGGCTTGTTTAGCCATTTTAAAATGCTTGCTTTTTGCTCCCCAATAACCTTTAGCAAGCTTTAATACCTTTTTCCTTCTTTTTCTTGTTGCTAACGCACCCTTTATACGTGCCATCTCATTAACCTCCGATTATTTTTTATATTTGTAATCTCAATTTGTTATTAATTTATCTTTATTTATAAGGAATTAAACGTTTGATTTGAGCAACATTTGTTTTATCTGCCGAAACAGTTTGCCTTAAAGCTCTCTTTCTCTTTCTTGTCTTCTTGTTTAATATATGACTCTTATTTGCGTGTCCTCTAATTATCTTACCACACTTTGAAATTTTAAAACGTTTTTTAGCCCCGCTATGTGTTTTAATCTTAGGCATTTATTATTGCACTCCTTCTATTTTACTTTATTATCTTGGTTTTCGGCAACAGCATTGTTTTCTTGTTGCTGTTTAGGCTTATCAGATTTTTCCCCTTGAACCGGCTTCTGAGTTTCTGAAAAAACATTATTGTCTTGTTGTTGTTTAAGTTCATTAGATTTTTCCTCTTGAACCGGCTTTTCAGTTTCCGCAACAACATTATTATCTTGCTGTTTTTTAGGCTTACTAGATTTTTTCTCTTGAACCGGTTTCGCCGCAAGGAACATTAACATATTATGACCGTCTAACTTAGCTGATTTTTCAACTATGGCAAATTCCGAACAAGCTTCAGAAAATCTATTCATAACATCATAACCAATTTCTGAATGTCCCATTTCTCTTCCTTTAAAGCGTATTGAAACCTTTACTTTATTGCCACCATCAATAAACCTTTTAACATGATTAACCTTGGTGTTAAAATCATGAACGTCAATATTAAGCGACAATCTAATTTCCTTAATATCAACAATACGTTGATTCTTCTTTGCTTCTTTTTCCTTTTTAGATTGTTCGAAACAATATTTCCCATAGTTCATAATTTTACAAACAGGAGGAATTGCCTTCGGAGCTATTTTTACAAGGTCTAAGCTTTTATCCATCGCCATCGACAGCGCATTGCTTGTTGGCATTATCCCCAATTGAGAGCCGTCAGAATCAATTACACGTATTTCCTTATCTCTGATATCTTCGTTCGTCTGATGTTCCTTTATAATCTTCAGCACCTCCAAAATATATTAATAAAAATAAAATTGCGTGAGCAAAAATTTGCCCACACAATATCTTAAACCCATACCTCTAAAAAGTACAGAATAAATATTGACCCATAAAAAACATTAAATTCACACAGGTGAGAACAAATTTGCCCTTCTTTATTTTTATCTTACGACTAGTTTATCACAATCAAGACAGCTATGTCAAGCACTTTTTCCTTTTATTTTTAAAAAATAATGTCGAATATTATAAGGCTAAGCCTAAAATATCCGACATTTATATTATTGTAAATTATCTTCTGTTTGTGGTGTATGACGTTTGTTGTTGAGTTTCTCCTTTGTCTTCCAAAAGCTTTACACTTACTTCAAATGTACTTGAATTTAATCTATTCGTACTTTGTCTGAATATTGTTAATTTCACGGTATCGTTAGCCTTATATTTTGTTAGCTCACTGTAGAAAACGTCAAAACCAGTAACATTTGTATCGTTTATTTTTGTGATGATATCTCCAACTTGAACTCCTTTATTACTTAAATCACTGTCGCTGCCTATTTCAGATACTATTATTCCTATCGGAACATTATACATTTGAGCTTGATAATTACTTACTGCTTTTCCTGTTATTCCTAGTCTTACTCTTCCTGAAACATATCCTTTTGCTATTATGTCGTCAACAACGCTTTTAACCGTATTACTTGGTATCGCAAATCCCATACCTTCATAGTCAGCCAATGCTATTTTTATAGAATTTACTCCTATAACCTGACCGTACATATTAAGTAAAGCTCCCCCTGAATTTCCCGGATTTATAGCCGTATCAGTTTGGATATACTTAACTAAACTCTGAGAGGAACCAACAGACCTATTAACCGCAGATATTGTTCCCCTTGTTAGAGAACTTGCAAAATTTAAGCCTCCAGGATTCCCTATTGCAAGCGCCCATGAACCTACTTTTACAGTATCTGAGTCTGCAAAAGATGCCGGCGTTAAGCCTGTTGCCTCTGCCTTAATTACAGCTAAATCTGTTCGTGTGTCGTAGCCTATTACTTTCCCTGAAAATTCCTTTTCGTCGCTCGTTACAATTTTTATATTTGCTTGTTTTGAGTCTCCAACAACATGAGAGTTTGTTACTATATATCCGTCTTGGCTTATTACTATACCCGAACCTTGACTTGTTGGGTCTGATATAATTCCAGCATTGTAATCGTAAACAACTACCCCCACAACCGATGGCGCTGCTTTATCGTAAACCTGCTCTGCAGACAAACTTCCGTCTTGAGGCTGCTCTTCTATACTAATTGACGGTCCATTTACCACGCCACTACTACTATCTTCCTGTTTGCTTGAATTATCGCTTGTACTCCATGGCAGCTCTATATTTGATTTTGAATTGTTGCCTGTTAACGCATATATAAAATATCCAACGAGAAGCGCTAAAAGTACTATCATTATTATTACTGATATTACTAAAAAATTTCTTAGTCCTCTGTCTATAGTTTGAGCCCTGCGAGGCTTTTTACTATGCTCATCATTATCATCTGTGTCTTTAGAATAGTCTGTTCTATCCGCATAAATATAATCCGGTTCTACATTAATAAGAGATTTTTCTTCATCCTGATTATTGTAGTTATACCTTTCGTTATCATTGTTATTGTTAAAATTATTTAAATCGTTCTCCATTTTACTTTGCTCCTATCTGAAATTTTTATTTTGTTTTTTAGGAATATACAAATTAAACTGTGTGTATTCCCCAATCTTACTCTTAACATTTATATCTCCGTTATGAAGCTTTACTATCTTTTTAACTATATAAAGCCCTAAACCTAAACCTTTTTTATCTATACTCCGAGATTTATCTGTTTTATAAAATTTATCAAAAACATAATGAATATCTTGATTTGAGATGCCCGTTCCAGAATTTTTTATTGATATTTCAAGTGTATTATTATTATTTTCTGATATATTTATATTAATATAACCTCCATTGTCTGTAAATTTCACAGCATTTTCTAAAAGATTATAAATCACCTGATACATCATATCTTTGTCTAATTCCGCAGTTATACTGCCTGAATTTTCAAAACCTATAATATTTATATTTTTGCTGTTTATATCATTTTCGAACGTCATCAATACAGACAAAATCATTTGTGTTATATCAACGTTTCTAAAATTTAATTTCATACTGTCGCTGTCTATTCTCGACAAGCTAAGCATAACCTTTACCAATCTAGACAACCTTTTAATCTCTGTAGACACTATATTTAAATAATGCTTTTGTTTATCTTCAGGAATAGTCCCGTCTAAAATCCCGTCAACAAACCCTGAAATAGTCGTCATTGGAGTTTTGAGTTCATGAGAAACGTTCGCTATAAAATCACGTCTGACCTGCTCAGAGCGAGATAATGAATCTGTCATGTCATTAAATACTTTCGCTAAATTTCCTATTTCGTCATCGCTTTTAACGTCTACTCGTTTGGAAAAATCTCCTCTTCCAACGCTCTGCGCAACTTCAGAAATTTGTCTTAACGGCTCTGTAAGGTCGTACGACAGCCATCGCACAATCCAAAAAGATGCCAACAGCGAAATTATTGATGCCAATATAAAGATGTAAAATATATCTTTATAAAACCTTAAAAAATTTTCGGCGTCCGTACAAATAAACACCGCACCCATCATTTTACCGTTAATTTTACTGTTAATCGAAGTTCCAACTATATAATTCATGTTTTCAAAAATACCGCCAAGCGTATTTGTGTCTTCATACTGACCGCTTTTAACCGTGTTCATTATTTCTTCCGATACTTTTCTATTAATGTATTTATCCTTTTCATCTGAAGAATCCATTATAATTTTTCCGGAATAATCAGTTATAATAATATCCGCATTTAAATTTGAAGCGAAAGTTGAAATAAATGTTTTTAAAAGATTCTCGTTATACAAATAAAAGCCATTGTTTATTACCGCGCTATTTCCTTCTATAAAGTCGGATATACCATAAGCATTATTTGAAAACAAAGAATGTTTTTCATCTTTCCAATATTTTATAACACACGTGACAGTCATCGCCCCCAGAACTAAAAAGCTGGCTAAAATAATTAACATACTGGTCTGAAAATACTTTTTGAAAATTGTTTTGCCATGATACATCTATTCTATCACCTCAAATTTGTATCCCACTCCCCACACAGTTTTAAGCTTCCATTTTTCAGACACACCTTCTAATTTTTCCCTTAGTCTTTTTATGTGAACATCAACCGTCCTGCAATCTCCGTAATATTCATACCCCCAAACTTTGTCTAAAAGCTGGTCTCTCGTAAACACCATATTCGGGTTGCTCGCCAAGAAATACAATAATTCCATCTCTTTTGGCGGCGTTTCAACTTTTTTTCCATTTATTAATAATTCATATTTTTCCAAATCGAGATTAAAATTTTCGTATTCCAACTTATTTTTTTCGCTTTTCTCTTTATACGTTCTTCTCAAAACAGCTTTTATTCTCGCAACTACTTCTTTAACATTAAAAGGTTTCGTAACGTAGTCATCGGCTCCGAGTTCCAAACCCAGTATTCTGTCAACATGCTCTCCTTTGGCTGTAATCATTATTATCGGACATGATGATTTTTCTCTTATTTCTCTACACACTTTCCAACCATCTTTATAGGGTAACATTATATCTAATAAAACTAAGTCTGGAGAATTTTCAGTAAAAATTTTGGCTGCATTTCTACCGTCACCGCATTCAACTACCTCGAACTCGTCTTTTTCCAAGTAAAGCTTTAAAAGTTCGCGTATATTGCAGTCGTCATCCACTACCATTATTTTCTTCATATTTCTCGCATTGCACACCTCCTATATTTTTTTACATTTAAATTATACACCATACTTTTATTATAAATATGAATTTTTTTTGAATTTTAGTAAAAATATATTTGTTAATTAACATAAAAAAGAGATGCCCTAAAGCACCTCTTTTAAATTATTTGTCAAATTATGCGCCCTGCATTAATTCCTTAAACTCTTCACCAGACATTTTCTCATTTTGAATTAAGAAGCTAGCTACCTTTTCAACAGCAGCTGCATTATTTTTCAAAATTTCCTCAGTCTTCTTATAGCACTTCATTATTATACTGCGAACTTCTTGGTCTATTTCAGCGGCTATTTTTTCTGAATAATCCTTAACGTGACCCATGTCTCGCCCTATAAACACTTCATTGTCTTTTGAACTGTAGACTATCGGTCCAATACTCTCGCTCATGCCGTACTGCGTCACCATTTTTCTTGCTATATTTGTTGCTCTTTCTATATCGTTCGATGCACCTGTGGATATATCCTCCAAGTTAAGAGCTTCGGAAACCCTTCCTCCAAGCAGTACAACAATATCTTCCCACATTTTCTTTCTCGATACATAGCTTTTGTCCTTCTCCGGCAAAGACATCGTATATCCCCCCGCCATACCTCTCGGGATAATGGATATTTGGTGAACTTCATCCTGTGTTTCGCAAAAATAAGTTGCAACTGCGTGACCTGCTTCGTGATAAGCCGTCAGCTTTTTCTCATCTTCAGTTATAACCTTAGATTTTTTCTCTGTTCCCACAACAACCTTTATGGTTGCTTCTTCTATCTCTTTCATCGTTATAAAATTTAGATTTTTACGTGCTGCCAAAAGTGCCGACTCATTTATTAAATTTTCCAAGTCAGCCCCGGTAAATCCGGCTGTACTTTTCGCTATCGTTCTCAATTTTACATCCGCTGCAAACGGCTTGCCTTTAGCATGTACTCTTAAAATTTCTTCTCTTCCTTTAACATCCGGATAGCCAACCGTAACTTGCCTGTCAAACCTACCTGGACGCATCAACGCAGGGTCCAAAATATCCGGACGATTGGTTGCCGCTATCATTATTACGCCTTCGTTAGCTCCAAAACCATCCATCTCAACTAAGAGTTGGTTTAACGTCTGTTCACGCTCATCGTGACCTCCGCCCAAACCGGTTCCTCTCTGCCTGCCGACTGCATCTATTTCATCTATAAATATTATGCACGGAGAATTTTTCTTAGCTTGGTCAAACAAATCTCTAACTCTTGAAGCGCCCACACCAACAAACATTTCAACGAAATCTGAACCTGATATTGAGAAAAACGGTACTCCCGCTTCGCCTGCCACAGCTCTTGCCAAAAGAGTTTTTCCTGTACCCGGAGGTCCAACCAAAAGTACTCCCTTTGGTATTCTTGCTCCTAATTCATTATATTTTTTAGGATTTTTCAAAAACTCCACTATTTCAGATAGCTCTTCTTTTTCTTCATCCGCACCAGCAACATCAGCAAATGTGGCTTTGCGCTTTTCATTGGCTATGTCTTTTAACTTAGCCTTTCCGAAACCCATTTGTCTTCCGCCGTCGCCCATTATGGACAGTCTTCTCATGAACAGCCAAGACATTAATCCTAAGAATAAAAGCGGGAACAATACAAACGTTAACGCATTTATAATCCAAGAAGTTTCAGCAGCCTTTATTAAATTGTAAACCATCGGAGAATCAGGATTTTCTTTGTTATATTCATCAACATAATCCTTTATATCCATATACATTAAATTCACACTCGGAGCCGAATAATAGATTGTTTCCCCATCTTTTAGTTTAAGTTCCATGTCTCCCGAACCCAAGTTCATGCTATATTCGGTCACTTCATGCTGTTTGAATTTATTAACAATTTCTGAATAATTATATGATTTTTGCGCTGTTAGACTATTTATTGCCGAAAATATCAATATTATAATAATAGGCAATCCTAAAACCATCGCCATATTTTTTAGCATTTTTTTGTTATCCAAAGTTCAACCAACTCCTTTATCAATTTACCTTTAGCTGTATATTTCGCTCTTAAGGCAACCTATAAAAGGTAAATTTCTATATTTTTCATCATAATCAAGACCATAACCAACAATAAATTCATCTGGTATTTCAAAGCCACTATAATCGGCAGTTATGTTAACTTTCCTTCTTTGAGGTTTGTCTAGCAATGTACATATTTTTATACTTTTCGGATTTCTTGACTTCAATAATTTCAGGATATAATCAAGCGTTAATCCGCTGTCTAACACATCTTCAACAACTAAAAGGTCATAACCTTCAATGGGTTTGTCTAAATCTTTTATTATTTTTACCTCTCCGCTACTTTTTGTGCCTCCGTTGTAGCTCGACACTGCCATAAAATCTATTCTACATGGTATTGTTATTTTTCTCATTAAATCAGACATAAATATAACTGAACCTTTTAAAATGCTAACCATTAAAAGATTTTTGTCTTTGTAGTCTTCACTTATTTTTGCCCCTAAATCGCTTACTATCTCAGCAATTTTTTCTTCACTTATCATAACTTTCTCAACAGAGTTAATCATTAGTATGCTCTCTCCTTATAACAGTAACAAATTTTGTATTCCCTCTAACCTTACAATCCTCGCATATTCCAATTCCGTCAATCCATATAACATTACTTCCGCTTGCAAGCATCACTATCTTGTTTCGATTTTCTTCCGGGATTTTAATTTCGTTAAATAATTTTTTAACTTTCTTAGTTAGCCCTCTCCCTGCCTGACAAAACACATCACCTTGTCTTCTATTTCTAAAAACAGAATTTTTAGGAATTTTATCACTATCAAGCGAAACATAATTAATTAAATTACCATTTTTAACCAATTCTTTATATTCATTAATTGGGAATATTTTAATTATGAACCTTCTGCCCGATTCTGTCAATACATTTGTATTGAAAAATTTATGCTCCCATTCAACTTTTTCATTTCGACTCTCTCTTTTACTGAGTTTCGTTCCATTTACATAAATATTCACATCGCACGGCAACGTTACCGCTCCGTGATCATCGTCTATAATCCTTCGGGCATATTCTATATGCTTACTTTCAATTTCACCCGGACAGTAATCTTCTAAAATTTTTTTTACCACTCTATTTTTTATAACACTTTTCAACGGCTTTATACATTCTATATCATACCCATCCAAAAGCTTAGCCTTATTAAATTTTTCTTGAGCCAATTCATCTAAATAGCTCTCTTCTTCTATATTTTGAAATATCATCCTTCTAAAGGTGTTGTCAAACATCTCATTAATATTTTTAAGTACAGAAACCACATTTATTCTTATTTTATTTCTAGTGTAATCTTCGGTAAGATTGGTGCTGTCTGTTACGAAACTTAATTTATTTTTTTGACAATACTTCTCTATTTCATCTCTCGAAACAAATATTAAAGGACGAATTATATTTTTTCTAACTGGCGGTATGCCACACAAACCTTTTAGCCCACAACCTCTTGTCATGTTCAATATCACGGTTTCTTCGCTGTCTGACAAAGTGTGAGCCGTTGCTATCTTGCCTCCAAACTTTTCACATAGTTCGTTAAAATATTTATACCTCTCAGTTCTTCCGCATTCCTCAAGACCCACGCCTCTATCTTTTGCAAGCCTTTTTATATCTACTCTTTTTACATACAAATCTATTCCTAGTTTTTCACAAAAATTCTTTACAAATTCTTCATCTCTATCGGCTTCTTCGCCTCTTATACAATGATTAACGTGTGCTGCGATTACATTCACATTATTACGCTCATTATAATTAGCTAAAAAGTGAGCAAGTGAAACAGAATCTGCTCCCCCGGAAAGTCCAACAATTATATTATCGCCGTGGTTAATCATATTAAATTTCTCTATTGTTTGACACACTCTAATATTCAACTTTGTTAACCTCCTGAGCCGTAAAACGCATATACTCTCCCTGCCAGTGCAGCGATACTGTTCTTGTTTCTCCATGACGGTTCTTCGCAACTATACATTCCCCACTGTTTTTATCAACACTTTCTTCAACATTATCTGATGTGTAGTATCCCTCTCTATACAAAAATAATACTATATCAGCGTCTTGCTCAATAGAACCGGAATCTCTTAAATCTGAAAGTAACGGTCTGTGGTCTGTTCTTTGCTCGCTGGCACGTGACAACTGTGATAATGTTATTACCGGAGCATTTATCTCCTTTGCCATTATTTTCAAGTTTCTTGTAATTTCAGAAATTTCCTGAACACGGTTATCTATTTTTTTTGCACTAGCCATTAATTGAAGATAATCTATAACAACAAGGTCAACGTTTTTAAGTCTTCTTAATTTAGCTTTCATCTCAGGAACCGTTATTCCGGGAGTGTCGTCTAAATAAATTTGTGTTTTAGACAAAACATCTCCTGCCTCTATAAGCCTAACCCACTCATCTTCAGTTAACTTTCCTGTTCTAAGGTTTTGACCGGAAACCATTCCCTGCGTCGACATCATTCTTGATACTAATTGTTCTTTTGTCATTTCTAGCGAGAAAAAGGCAACCTTCATTCCTTCTCTTATAGCAACATTTTCAGCTATATTTAACGCAAAACTTGTTTTTCCCATACCCGGTCTTGCCGCAAGAAGTATTAAATCAGACCTGTTAAGTCCCATTATTACTCTATCTAAATCGCCTATTCCCGTTGGTATTCCGCTGTACTCATTGCTTAAATCAGAATTTAAAGCGTCGAGTCGGTCAAAAGTTTGAATAACAATTTCATTAATTTTTTGAAGTCCTTGCACACTCTTGCCTTGACGAATATCAAAAATTCTTTGCTCAGCCGAGTCTAATAATTCAGAAGCGTCCAAATCACTACCAGACGCATCTTCTATCATTTCTCTTGCTGTTATTATTAAAGTTCTGACGTCATATTTGTCCCTTACTATCTTTGCGTAAGTTTCAACATTCGAAATCGAAGGAACCACCTGAGCTAATTGAAGTAAGTATGTTTTACAAACGTTTTCTTCAATTTTTCCTTCAGTTTTCAGTTTTTCAAGCACTGTAACATAATCCACAGCCTGCCCCAAGGTGAACATATCGAGCATAGCGGAATATATTAATTTGTGATTTGATATATGAAAATACTCAGGATTAGGCAATATCTCGGCTACCCTGTCAAGACATTGTGAATCTAGCAGTATTGCCCCCAATACCGATTGTTCCGCATCTAAACTATAAGGCAACTTTAGACCGTCATATCCTGTTGTCACTTTAACATTGTCCATTCAAATCACCGCCCATAAACATTACACAACCAAAACCACATCTTCTAAGCCTTTCCCTTTGACCAACAATTATAACACAACGCCATATACTTATCATTGCCACCTATGTCAATTTGTTTTCCGTCATAAATTATTTTATCGCCGTTGTACCTTGCGTTTATTATCGCTTTTTTACTGCACTTGCTACACATAGATTGTATTTCTCTAATAGTGTCACATATTTCAATCAATCTTTTGCTACCCTCAAACAAATTACCCATATAATCGGTTTTCAGCCCGTAGCACATAACCATTATTCCGTTATCAGCCATTTTTCTTAGTTCGTCCACCTGACTTGCCGTTAAAAACTGAGCTTCATCTACTATTATAGTATCAAAGTCCCCCTCATTTTTAACAACATCTAAAACTGTGTCTTCCTTGCCAATTAGCAGTGCCTCACACTCCAATCCCATTCTGGACTTTACTAATTTTTCTCCGTATCTAGTATCTACGCTCGGCTTTATTAATAGAACTTTCCTGCCGTGTTCTTCAAAATTAAATTTTTTCATCAGCGCATTCGCTGTTTTACTAGACCCCATAACACCATAATAAAAATACAGTTTCATAAACATACCCCAATCAAAAATATTCCAATTTTATATTGTACTATAAAAAATAATTTTTTACTAGTATATAAAACATTCTCAAAAACAAAACTAGCCCTGAATTTACAGAGCTAATTTTAAAAATTATTAAAGATAAAATTTCTGCTGATTTTCTCCGTCACACAAAGATATCATCTCATACTGCTGATAACCTTGATACTTCTTCAAAAATTCATCTATTGAGTATTTAGTAGGGGTACAAAATCCGCCTTTATCCGAAGTTTTCAAAGAATCATGAACTAACACTCCTTTTCCGTTTTCATCATATTGAACCAAAACCCAATGTCCTAAATCTTTTTGCTCTCCTTCCTGTGTGCTACTGTTACAAGTGAAAAGAAACAATTTTTGAATTTTTAATTCGGTTTCAAAGTGTTTTTTAAAATTTTCGCCCGAGGTTATGACGCACCTTGAATGTTTTCCGTTTTTATTGATTAAATCACATATATTTCCATCGCTTATATACCCTATAGCTGCACTTTCAAAGTCATTTGAAATTTCAGCTAATTGTTTAACCAAACCACCTTGAGAAACAGAAATATTGTTTGCATTCAGTAATCCTTCCAGTGCAGCATAACCACACCATAACGCTCCATTTTGACGTTTTATAAGTCTTGGCATCGAAGTTCCATAGTCTTTTTTAACGTCTCTAATCATCAACACAACAGCTCCAGAAGCAGCAACTACGTCTATTGAAGCAACGACACCAATCATAATCTTTTTGACACTCTCGAGCATGAGTTCCCCTCGCTTTCAAATTTATTTTAATATCATTTTAACACACTTTTTTTATTTTGTCTACTATTCGTCGCAAAGAGGATTTAAGTCAAAAGCTTTTTTCACTTGACTATTAGATAAATGCGTATATATTTCAGTCGTTCCTAAATTTTCATGACCGAGTATGTCTTTAAGTATCCTAACGTCCACATTGCCGTATTGATACATTAAAGTTGCTGCAGTATGCCTTAATTTATGTACAGAATAACCTTGTCCCCCCAAGCCTATCACTCTTAAATACATATTCACTAAATGCTGAACAGTTTTAGGACTTATCCTTCTATTATTTCTGCTTATAAAAAATGCATCCTTATCTTTTGTTTTATCAACACTTCTTACATTTTTATATCTATCTATGGCTTTTCTACAAGCATTGTTTAGATATATCATACGCTCCTTGTTGCCTTTACCGGTTACTTTTAAAGTGTTGTCTTCACGTATGTCGCTCAAGTTTATCCCCACGAGTTCAGACAATCTTAATCCACAATTCAAAAGTAACGTTAAAATACAATAGTCTCTTTCCTTATATACGCTATTGTAGCTATCAACCGCTTTCAACAACATCTTACTTTGTTCTAACGTTAAAAATTTTGGTAAGGATTCCTTAGCCTTAGGGGTTTCAAGCTCTTTTAAAGGATTTTCTTTTAAATCTCCTGTTTTGGTAGTTAGATAATTAAAAAGAGCTCTTAAACTACTGGCTTTTCTCGACCGTGTTCTTGCATTATTTTTCCTTTCGGATATTAGATAATTCATGTACTCAAACACATCAACAAGCTGTATTCCTTCAATAAGAGTTATGTCAACATCGTCGATAGGTATATCTTCCATTTCACAGTCTTTGCTTACAAGACCTCTTACCTTTTTCATATATCTAAAAAAGGTCCTCAAATCTATGAAATACTCCTCAACTGTTTTTGGAGATTTTCCTCTTATAGTTTGCATATATCCTAAAAAACCTCTCAAAATTTCCGGAGCTTGTTTTAACAATTCTTCTTTCACTATCTGTACACTTCCTTTTAATAAAACAAAAATATCCAATGTTGTTAACAACATCAGATATTTAAATTCATGGAGCTGATAATGCGATTCGAACGCACGACCTCATCCTTACCAAGGATGTGCTCTGCCTACTGAGCTATATCAGCAACTTTTTACTCTGTTTAAAAACTCGATATAATTTAAACATTTCATATAATAAAAATGGCAGGGGCAGAAGGATTCGAACCCTCGGCACGCGGTTTTGGAGACCGCTGCTCTACCATCTGAGCTATGCCCCTAACTTAAAAACTGTAGCAAGGATTATTCTACACCTTAGTAAAATGATTGTCAAGCAATTTAACAAAAATTTTATTTTGCTTCCCAGCCACAGTTTTAAAAAACAATAAATTAATTACTGCCTTGTTCACTGTTTTGTTCGCTATTAACTTTCCCTTCAATATAATTCACAATATCTTCAACGGTGTGCATATCTTCTACATTTTCTTCCATAACCTCAAAATCAAACTCATCTTCTATCATTTGAACAAGCTCAGCAAAATCTAGTGAATCTGCTCCTAAATCTTCAATAATTCTAGTGTCAAGATTGATTTTACTTTCGTCACAACAAAATTGCTCGCTAAGAATAAGTTTAACCTTTTCTAAAACTAACTCATCTAAAACCAACTCATTCACCTCCCGATTACTTGAATATTATTTCACTGCTTACATTTACATATATTATTTTTAAATAATTCTTTTGTCAAGATGTAAAACAAAATATTTTTGAGAATATTTTGATTAATTTCTAATATTTTTAAAAAAACAGTTGACTTGCGTAAATTTAAATGATATACTACTTTAAGTAAGCCGGTGTGTTGGAATGGCAGACGAGGCGGACTCAAAATCCGTTGGTGGTGACACCGTGTGGGTTCAAGTCCCACCACCGGCACCAAATAATTCGCTAGACCTAATTTTTATGTAATAGGGTCTAGCGTTTTTTATATTGAAGTACTTATATTTAAAATTTTAAAAGAGGCTAAACCATAAAAAGTTTAACCTCTTTCCTTTTATATCAACAATGTGTAAATAAGCATAGTATGTGAATGTGATAAAAATTTGCAAAAGAAAAACCATTGACTAAAGTCAATGGTCCGTGATGGTGGGAGATGGTGGATTCGAACCACCGAAGTCAGAGACAACAGATTTACAGTCTGCCCCCTTTGGCCGCTCGGGAAATCTCCCACAAAATGGAGCTGATGGACGGACTTGAACCCCCGACCTGTTGATTACAAATCAACTGCTCTACCAACTGAGCTACATCAGCATTTCTCTACTGCTTCTTTATAATAACACATCTATTTTAGTTTGTCAACAACTTTTTTTATTTTTTTTAGGAGTGATTTTAATGGAGACAAAAGGTATTGATGTTTCTGTGTTCCAAGGCGATATAGACTGGCAAAAAGTTGCAAACAGTGATATAAATTTTGCAATGATTCGCTCGTCTTACGGCATAAACGGCATAGACGAAATGTTTGTTAAAAACATGGATGGCATAAAATCCACAAACATAAATCCCGGCGCTTATCATTACTGCTATGCAAGAAATCCACAAGAAGCCATCGACGAGGCAAATCATTTTATTGATACTATCAAATCATATAAATTTTCGTATCCTGTGGCACTAGACTTAGAAGAAGTGTCAATCGGGGAACTTGGCGCAAATATCGTTGCGGACATAATAAATTCTTTCTTCGACGTTTTGAAAAATCAGAAATACTATCCTATACTATACACAAATCTAAACTGGTTAAAAACATTCGTAAATACCTCATTAATTCCAGACGTTGAAATATGGCTCGCAGAATGGGGTCCGAGTTTGACCTTCACAAACAACGTTACAATGTGGCAATACAGCCAAGACGGAGAGGTTGCCGGTATAAACAGAGCTGTAGACTTAAACACATCGTTTAAAGATTATCCCACAATTATAAAAAATTCAGGCTTAAACAATAACACTTCTGAGCCTCCCGCTCCACAGCCGACTCCGACTCCTCAGCCCACCTCCAGCGTTACTCAATATATCGTAAAAAGGGGCGACACATTATGGGGCATTGCTGAAAGCTTACTCGGAAACGGAAACAGATATAGAGAAATAATGGTTTTGAATGGTTTGACATCTGATAGAATATATCCAGGACAGGTTTTAAAAATACCACAAAATAATTCCGAAACAGAGATTTTATATACCGTAAAAAAGGGTGACACATTGTGGTCAATTGCTGAAAGGTTCCTAAACGGTGGAAACAGCTATAAATTAATTATGGAGCTAAACGGGTTAACAACCGAAACCATATACCCGGGGCAAATTTTAAGAATCCCATTAAATTCTGAAGATTTGTATATTGAATACACAGTTAAGCCCGGTGACACTTTAATTGGTATAGCAACCAGACTTTTAGGTGATGGTCAGAGATACAATGAAATCATGCAATTAAATAATTTATCGAATGATTTAATATATCCCGGACAAATTTTGAAAATTCCCTCTAAATAAAAACATGCATTCTGTTAACCAGAATGCATTATTTTTTTACTTTACTAATCCTTTACAATTATCAATAGATTTTTTTGCTGTTTCTTTAAGAGTAGCATTACGTGCTGTAATCATATCACTAATTACTTTGGGTATACCATAAAATAGCACTACCAAACCAGCTAAGTTAACAGTTAAATCCCATATCTTTTTTAACATATTACAAATTCATCCTTTTAAAACTTTATTATTTAATTACTTAGATTCAGATTTTACAACTTCTTTAACACTTTTTTTAATTTTTGAAAAGGCTTGAATCACTTTATCTATGAAAACTATAGACATGCAAGCACAAACTGTCACACCATAAAATGTCATCGAAACACCCATCCTTTCTTCAAAGCGACATACTAAATCATTAACTTTACTACATTTTTATTATAGCATAAACTAATTTAAATTTCAATATGTTTCAAACAATTTGTTAATTAAAAATAAATATTTTCAAGCAATTCTTTTATTCTTGTTAAATTATCACTTAAATATAAGTAACCTATAAGAGCTTCCAAACCTGTAGATTTGTGATAATCGGCTCCGCTCGCATTTTTCGGAATTTGCGAAACATGCGCATTTCTTCCTCTTTTATAAATACTTTTTTCTTCATCCGACAGGTTGTCCCATATATTATCTATCAGCTCAGCTTGTGCCTTACAGCAAACCACGCTTACTTTTTTATTGTTAAGCACCCCAACTGCACTGTCATTTTTACACGACAGTCTCTCTCTTATTATTAAATCAAAAACAGCGTCGCCCACAAACGCTAATGTTTGAGCACTCATCATTCTTGGATTACATGTTAAATCGCACAATCTATTCAATACCACTACACCCCTAATCTATAAAATCAAATTCCGTGTCGCTTATTCTTACCGTACTTCCTTCATCTGCTCCGGCTTCTCTAAGTTTGTCTATTATCCCGGAGTCAACCAAGCTTTTCTGGAAATACTGCATAGAATCATAATCTTCAAAGTTTACGGAATTAAGCAATCTTTCAGCCCACAAAGAATTAACAACATAAACGCCGTTATCAATAATTATACTGATTTTATCTTTATCAAACTCATCAGACAAATCTTCTTTTACGTAATCTGGCTGGTAAACCATTATTGGCGGTAATTTTGACAATTCTTCAACCACTTTATTTATAAGAGGTTTAACTCCGTAATTTATAGCAGCCATAATCGGGAAAAATTCATAGCCACGACTTTCAACATAATTTTTAAATTCCTGTATCTGAGAATCTGTCGCCATATCACATTTATTTCCAACAACTAACATTTTTCTTTCAGACAATTCCTTATTAAACTTTTTCAGTTCCTCGTTTATGGTGTTGAAATCTTGAATTGGGTCTCTCCCCTCGCTGCCCGACACATCAACCACATGTACTAATAATCTGCACCTTTCAACATGACGCAGAAACTGATGTCCTAAACCAATTCCCTTCCAGGCTCCTTCGATAAGACCGGGAATATCTGCCATAACAAACGAAACTCCTTCTTCGTATCTTACGACGCCCAGTATAGGAGACAAAGTTGTAAAATGATAATTAGCAATCTGTGGTTTTGCCTCGCTCACAACCGATAATAACGTCGATTTTCCAACGTTAGGATAACCAATAAGACCAACATCTGCTAAAAGTTTTAGTTCCAATTGTAAATTCATTTCCTCGCCTAGAGTACCGGCTTTTGCAAAACGGGGAGATTGTCTTGTTGGTGTTGAAAAATTCATGTTTCCAAGACCGCCTTTGCCACCCTTGGCTATAATTTGAGGACAATCATCTGACAAATCGGCTATTAACCTTCCTGTTTCGCTTTCCTTCACAAGTGTGCCCCTTGGAACCTTTATTATCATGTCTTCTCCGCTTTTCCCGGCGCAGCGACCTGAGGCTCCATTTTTACCGCTTTTAGCAACATACTTTTTTTTGTACCTAAAGTCCGCCAGCGTTGACAAACCATCGTCTACCTTAAAAACAATGTTTCCGCCTCTTCCGCCGTTGCCTCCGTCCGGACCTCCCGATGCTGTGATTTTATCTCTGTGAAACGAAACTGCTCCGCTACCACCATCTCCGGCTTTAACTTTTATATTAGCTATATCAACAAACAATAAAATTCCCCTATTCTTGTTCTTTATAATAAAAAGCAACCATCGCTTTAAATATTTTCTAATATTTAAAAACGACAGCTACCATAAAAATTATATTTCCACACTACTGCGCAGCATAAACGCTAACACGTTTACGGTTACGACCAAGTCTTTCAAACTTAACTCTGCCACTAATTTTAGCAAACAAACTATCGTCTGAACCTCTTCCAACGTTAACACCTGCATGTATTTTAGTTCCACGTTGTTTAACTAATATATTACCCGCTAAAACTATTTGACCGTCTGCACGCTTAACACCTAAACGCTTAGACTCTGAATCTCTACCGTTTTTTGTAGAGCCAACACCTTTTTTATGTGCAAATAACTGAATATTTAATAAAATCATCACTTACACCTCCATATAACTCACTTTTAAATTTTCAGGATACATCTCCTCCAATAATATGACATGGAGTTTAAAGCCATTAAAAATAGCCCTGCACTCAGAAAGATTTTTCTCGCTAACTCGGACGTCCATTCGTCCTCCGTCATCAACACATACATTTGCATCAACATTTAAAACATCTGTCAACGTATTAGCCACCATATATGCCGCCGACGACACCGCCGCACAAACAATATCCTTCCCGATTTCGTCATATCCGGAATGCCCCGATATAGTAAAACCATGGATTTCTCCATCACATGAATTCAAAATTTTAATTTGAATCATTTTTCTTTGTTTACATCTTCAAATATAGATTCGATTTGAACCTTAGTATAAGGTTGTCTGTGACCCATCTTACGCTTGCTGCTCTTCTTAGGCTTGTAAGTAAACACAGTAATTTTCTTGCTTTTACCTGTTTTTACTACCTTTCCGAATACCTTAGCAACGTCAACATATGGATTTCCTACAACTAACCCATTACTACCTTGAACTGCAACTACCTTAAACTCTACTTCTTTTCCATCTTCTGCAGCAAGTTTTTCTACAAAAATTTCGTCACCTTTTTGCACTTTATATTGCTTGCCACCAGTTTCTATAACTGCATACACGACAGTTACACACCTACCTTTTTATCATCTCGCTATTGATTAGGCGGAATTAACAATTCACTTTTAAGCCCACAATATGCGGCTTTTATATTTTAACACCGTTATTTAAAAATGTCAAGCAAAATAAAAATTCCCCAGACCAAAAAGTCTGAGAAATTTTATAAACTATTCAGCTTTTTCTGATACTTTAGCTTCGTACTTTTTGCTTAGTCCGAATACAGAACTAATCCAGCCTGTAACAATTGCTGCAAAGAATACAAATATTGTTACTAAGTGGTCTGTTATTGATGAACCTGCACTAACTGCACTGGTTAATACTATACCAACTGCAGATGAGCTAGCCTTACCTAAACGACCGCCGATAACTTCAACTGCTGCTTGACCCTTTGTCTTGGTTTCGTCATCAAGTGGAACATATGCCATGTTCTTTGTTGAGTCAAACAAGCAATATTTTACGCTCTTTGAAAGTGCGTCTTGGATTAATCCAAACCAAACTGCCATTTGTACTACATTCAATCCAAACAATGTAGGCGATGAGAATTTTCCATATAATACAAGTAAGAAGAATACTCCACCAAGCGAAGCTAGTATAAGAGGAGTAATAATTGCTGCTGTTCTCCATTTTGCTTTTCTCAAAATGTTTTGACCAACAAATGATGCTAAAATTGTTAATATACCAGTAACCATTGAAAGGTTTGCATACATATTACCCAATTCGCTTCCCTTGAAAGTCATAGACATATATTTCTTCCATGCCAATTCAAAGAATCCGATTCCTGCGCCATATGCTAATACTATAGCTGCAATTAACAATAAGTAAGGAGATTTGAAAAGTATTTTAATTCCATCCATAGCTCCAACTTTTTCTTTTTTCTTTTTCTCTTTTACTAAAGATGCGTCATAAAGTTTTGGATCTTTTAAGGTTACGTTATTTATGTAATAATATAATGCCATAGCTGCAAAGCCAAATATTACACATACTATAATTGAAATATTTACATATTTTGTTCCGCCCATCTTTGCAAGTGTCTTTAATACACCACCTGAAAGAATTACGCCTATATTACCAACTATTGCATAAAGACCAAAGAATCTCTTAATTTCATGTTTCATTGTTACTTTATTTGCAAATTGCCAGAAAAGTGAAGATATTGCCATTGTTCCCCAAAGTTCTGATAAAATGTAGAACAAAGTAAATGACCAGTTTGTTATACATGGAATTGTCCAGAAAAATGCTGCTGGCCAGCTTGCACGCATAGCTGCAACTGTCTCTGCACCTGGGTGAATAATGTCTCTATTAGGAAATAGAAATGCTACAAATATTATGTAGAAAGACATGAATAAAGAAACCATAATATAGAAAGTTTTTGTTAGACCAAACTTTCCGATTAACTTAGAATATAGCATTGTTAATAAAAATGCTGCAGGTAAAACAAAATAGAATTTAAGCTGTGGTATTACTTCTGTTCCTCCACCAACTGCGTAACTTTGAACAAGTACGTCCTTTAAGTCTCTTACCATTGTGTAAACGAATAGAATGAAGAACATTAGAAAACTCATTGGTAAGAATTTTTTCATTTCGTAGCCGTGAATTGGCCAAAACATTGATTGGAATTTATTAAATTCCGGTTTTGTTGTAGCGTTAGTTCCCACTGTGTCGCTCATAATGAATTTAACTCCTTTTCAAATTTTATTTTTTAATTTGGTTAACACACCAAAAATTTTAAATTCTTTAACAACCCCCTTTTTAAATTATTAATGTGTATGTCTACCCGGCATACAATTAAAACTGTGTAATAAATGCACATTAAGCGCTCACTTCTCAACACACACCATTACATCTGCGCAACGTACACCCATGCCTTTAAATAAAGATTTTCTATGGTTGCTTAATATAAAAATAATTTATATCCATAAAAATTCCATATCTAAAGGTTCATACTACGTTTATATTATAACAGCTTATCCTATTTATTACAACTCTTTTTTATGTCTAATAGCCTGTTTTTTAACTTTTAATTTTTTAATTTAAATACATTTTACTTAGTACAAAAAATTACTTTATTTATCATATAATTATTAAACAAATCGCAAAATATGCCTTTTCAAACGTAATTTTAAAAAAATTGTATTTATAATTTTTGTCGAATTTTATCAAGAGAATTTAATCTTAGAACAGTATTATCCTTACATTTTATTAATAATTCTCCATTATTTGCTATATCTACCATAATACCCTCTATGTGATTTCCGCCATAATTTACCTCTGCAGTTTTTCCTATCGACACACAATTTTTTCTATATTCACCTATAATTTCATCTGTTTCGGCGCTTAAATACAACTCCAAATTATTTAAAATTTCTGATATTAGTGTTTCTCTCTTTACTTTATTTTTTGTCGCTAAATAAAGTGATGTTGCAGTGTTTTTAATACTGTCGTAAAAATTTTCGCTATTACAATTAATCCCTATTCCAATAATTAACACATTATTATTCTCACCTTTAATTGATTCGCATAAAATTCCACATACTTTTCTATTTTCAATTAATATGTCGTTAGGCCACTTAAGAGTTGCCTTACATTTGAAATGTAAATTTATGGCTTTCGACACAGCAAGACCAACAACCAACGGCATAAAACTTTTAATAGTTTTATTTCCAAAATCTACTGCAACAGATATCAATATATCTTTTCCTTCTTGACATTCCCAATTATTCCCCAGTCTACCTCTTCCGTTACTCTGGGTTTCTGACAAAAAAACACTTCCGTTAATAAAATTATTTCTAACCTCTCTTTTTGTCCAGTCATTCGTTGAATCAACTTCGTAAGCTATATTGATTTTTTTACCTATGTATGACGTTTTCAAATTTTTTTCAATCTCAAATTTTGAAATATTTCCTTGATTTTTTAATGTGTTATTAATCATTTTTATACCTTCAATCCCCTCTTAACACATTTATTATATACTATTTTTTTAACTTTGTAATTATTCTCTTGCAATTAATACATTTATTTGATAAAATTAATTTGTCATGCAATAAACGTGATAGGAGGTAATTAGTATGGCAAAATGTGATATATGCGGAAAAGGCTTAGTATTTGGTATAAAAGTTTCTCACTCTCACAGGCGTTCAAATAGAACATGGAAACCTAACGTTAAACGTGTTAAAGCTGTTGTAAACGGAGCTTCTAAACGTGTATATGCTTGCACCCGTTGCTTACGTTCTGGTAAAGTAACTCGCAGCATATAGTAATAATAATACAAAGCTATATAAAGGCTAAACCTAATTAAAACGGTTTAGCTTTTTTATATTTATTAATTAAAAAGTTTTTATAAAAATAAATTTCAGTCTTTTTAAAGAATATTCAATACTCTTTTTTGCATATAGATACCTTGTATATTATAACTGGAGGTATCAAAATGATAGAATTTTATCCTGAAGGATGGCTAATAAATAGTGATGAAAATAAAAATTTTTTGTCGTCACCTTCAAATCTTATAGAAGCTCAGCGCTGTGAAAAAATTTTAGAGGCTCGTGCTATAGTGTGCGACAGCGAACATAATCTTATAGTTGATATGGGGTGTATGAAGGGAATAATCCCCAGAATAGAGGGTGCAATCGGTATTCGTGAAGGGACTATAAGAGATATTGCCGTAATATCTAAAGTGAATAAACCCGTATGTTTTACTATAACGGGGTTCGAGAAAGACCAAAACGGAAAAACAATCGCTAATTTATCCAGAAGAAAAGCTCAAGAGATATGTATGCAAGAATATGTGTCGAAATTAACCCCAGGCGACGTAATTTCGGCAAAGGTTACTCACATGGAACCTTTTGGCGCTTTCGCCGACATCGGATGTGGTATTATTTCATTCCTTCCGATAGACGCTATATCTATATCAAGAATAAACCACCCAAAAGAACGTTTTTTGGTTGGCGATGATATAAAAGTAATTGTAAAGTCAAATGAGAATGGCAGAATTAATTTAACTCACAAGGAACTACTGGGAACCTGGCAAGAAAATGCAGATAAATTTTCAATAGGTGAAACTGTTGCGGGTGTTATAAGGTCAGTTGAGGATTACGGAATATTCGTTGAACTCACTCCCAATTTAGCAGGACTCGCAGAACTTAAAGAAGGAATTGTACCCGGTCAGCAGGCAAGCGTTTACATAAAAAATATAATTCCCGATAAAATGAAAATTAAGCTTGTTATTATAGATACCTTCGATTATGATTGCTCTACCCTCGAGCATAAATATTTTTTTGATGGCTCTCATATGGATTTGTTCACGTATTCACCATCAGGGTGCAACAAGATTATACAGACTGATTTTACTAATCAAAACAAAGAGCAGTAATATATATTAAAATATTAAACACAGTACACATAGCGTTATAAACCGTTAAGTGTACTGTGTTATTTTACATTGAATAATATTTCGAAAGCATTACGCCCTTTTTAACATAATCATTTTTAAATTTGCCGTAAACCTGATTTGCATACCTTATTTCAGGGTTTAATACCCTTTGTTTAACCTGAGAAATCGTAGAACAAATATCCTCTCTGTTAAGCTTTTTAAATAAAAATTCCATGTCTTGCAATATACTCAAAGCTTTTTCGGTCAGTAGCACGCTTTCCCCTTCTGTGTTTATATATAGGTTCCCACAATCAAAACTTGCCGATTTTTTATGATTTTCCGTAGCTTTAACTTGTAAATCTGCCGTAAAATCGACGTCTTGTTTAAGCGTCAAGTAAATAATAAACCAGTGAATAAAGTTAAGGTCTTGCTTGTATATGCCTAATTTTGTTAAAGGATTTAAGTCAAACATACGTAGCTCTATGTGGTCTGCTCCGTTTTTCTTTAAATTTTCAAGCGAATTTTTCCCCGGAGGTTTTATCCTAACCGGCGTATACCACTCACTCTCAGCGTAAATAACGCCATCTTCAACATATTTTTTCAAGCTGCTTACGTAGCTATCAATACTAGAATAATCCACTGTCAACACGGATTTATTCCAATAGCCTTTCACTCCATTACGCATTGAACTTTCTCCGTTAAAACAAGTCTCTCCGTAACTCCCGTAGCTTCTCAGCGATATATCAAAAATCGGACTAGCCGCCGTTAAATATACAAGTAACCAACTATTTAAGGCTACTTTTTTAGCTAAATTTATGTACAAATCGTTCTTAAATTTCGTATAATCGCTTTCTGAACTTGCATCAAATAACAATCTTACAAACTTTTCAGAATAGGAATAATTAAAATGTATTCCGCAGTATAGCATCCTTCTTTTATCGTATTTTTTAGCTAAATATTCTTTGTAAACGTCTTCCTTTGCATTACCTTCTTCGTCATATTCGCTACATCTACTAACTTTTATCTCATACTCATTCGATATATAGGGTGGATTACTAAATGCCCATATATATTCTTTCTCTTCCATATTTTTTAGACGTGTTCTTATTTTGTTATCTATTAAATTTACTTTGTTATATAGCTCGTCTATCGTGCTACACACCGGACTCGCAATTTCAATTTGACTTTCACAAAAATCTTTTCCTATATTGTCATCTTTTTCAAACGGGTGACTGCTTTGGCTGATAAATCCGCTCTCTCTTGTTCTAATATTCTCCCTTTCCAAGCCAAACTTGCCTTGAAATAAACTATCATCAAATATTTCATATAAAAAGTTTTGTGCCATAATTATCTCACATCCCAATTTATTTTTGTGTAAATCACATAACAGCCGTGTATTGTTTGTGTCAAAACATAATATTCATTAGCAGCAAATTATGTTACAAAAAAATATTTAATACAATTATTTTTTATACGTCTTAATTGTATATAGTGAATTCTAACATTATAAATTTAGAATGTCAATTTAAATTTGTGCTTTTTAAAAGCAAATAAGGTCACGCATAACTATGCATGACCCGAAAATACTTCTATAAAATATATGCTACTCTTCCACAACATCAACCGTAAGATTTGCGACAATATTTGGATAAACTTCCACTTTTATACTATAAGAACCAAGCGTTCTTATTTCGTTTTCTAAAGAAATCTTTCTTTTGTTAACTTTAACATCATATTTCTCATTTATTTTTTCTGCAATCTCTTTAGAAGTTATAGAACCAAAAAGCTTGCCTTCAACTCCGGATTTTGCCGTAATTTTTACTCTTCCGTCATTTATCTTTAAGCATACGTTTTTAGCTTCTTTTTCCGCTTCTTGTTTCTTAAACTGAATAGCTTCTTCGGCTGCTTTAGCCTCATTCAAAGCTTGTGTCGTAGCTTCCTTCGCAAGACCTCTAGGTATTAAAAAATTTTTTGCGTATCCGTCAGATATGTCTAATATCTGACCTTTTTTCATATTTTTGTTCACATCAGATAATATTACTACTTTCATATTTACCCCTCACCCTCATTTATTTAGGAATAGCCACCTTATTTATTATATCAACGAGCTGACCTTTAACGCTATCCATATCGCTATTTTCAACCTGCGCTCCGGCCATAGTTTGGTGTCCTCCACCGCCCATTTGCTCCATTAATACCTGAACATTTACATCTCCCATTGACCTAGCCGAAATATTTACCACGCCATTTGATGAGTATAACACAAACGAAGCCTTAACGTTTTGAACGTCGAGCAATTCATCCGCCGCTTGAGAACAAGACACCCTTTCGTTATCCTTTATGTTTTCTATACACGTTACAGCACAATTATTTATAATCTCGGCATTAGATATTAACTTACACTTCAATTTATACGTTTCTATAGAATTTGAAAACATCTTTTTAACCCTCACCGGGTCTGCGCCCTTACGCTTTAAGTACGCCGCCGCTTCAAATGTCCTCACACCGGTTTTTAGTACAAAATTTTTAGTATCCAACATTATCCCCGCAAGAAGACATTCCGCTTCTAATTTTTTAATTCCTTTGTCGCCCATATACTGAACAATTTCAGTTACCATTTCAGCCGTCGACGAAGCAAAAGGCTCGTGGTAAAATATCACCGCATTAGATATATGATTAACCATCATTCTGTGGTGGTCTATGACCACTATGTTACTACATTTTTTGTACAGCTCACTGCTCTCCAAAAACTCTTCCGAATGCGTGTCAACTATTATCAGCAACGTTTTTTCGTTTACTAACCCCATTGCCCTATCAGGATTTATAAAAATCGTCTTGCCAAGCTTATCCTCAACATACGATATTGTACTTTTAGCCATCGTGTGTTCCCTATCAGCAACAATATATGCAGCTTTATTTTTCACTATATTGCACACATTCCATAAACCAACCGCTGAACCTATACTATCCAAATCGGAAAATTTATGACCCATTATAAGTACTCCATCGCTCGACGAAATCTGTTCAGACAACGTTGATGCTATGACTCTGGTTCTTACCTTGCTTCTTTTTTCGACGCCCTTAGACACTCCCCCAAAGAACTTATAAAAACCGCCTTTCTTTATAGCAACTTGGTCTCCGCCCCTTCCGAGCGCCATATCCAATGCACTTTTTGCCATTTGCTCATTTTCAGAAAACGTTTTAGCTCCTCTGCCTATCCCCATAGACAGCGTTGCCCATCTATGCTCATCTATTTTTATATTATGAATATAATCAAGTATCTTAAAATTGTCGTTAATCGCAAGCTTTAAATCACGCTCTTCAATTATTATCATGTATTTCCCGTCATTGAGCTTTTTCATAAAGCCTGTTGTTTTAGACACCCAATCCTGCAACACATTCTCAACCATTAACAATAATTGAGCATCCTGACCATCAGTACTGTCATGTTTCAGCTCCTCTCTATTGTCAAAGAGCGCCAAAACTACTGCCGGTCTGCTTTCAAAATATTCTTTTGTTATATTTTTATATCTCGTATTCTCCAAAAAATACAATATAATAATTCCGTCAAGTTGAGTTCCGTATATAGTATATTTACTTTCGTTAATTTCAACGTCTAGGCTACTTCTCCCAAGTAATTCCTTGGCTGTGTGTCCCGACAAAAATTGAATTATTGTTTCTCCAACACAATCTTTCCCCATACTAACAGTATTCCTGAACAAGGCATTACATTCAATTATTTCATCATATTCCCCGAGCGCTACGCATGGAATAGGTATTTTTTCCAGCATATCCATACTTTCAACATTAATAGACGAATTAATGCTAAGCAGTACCTTAGATAAATATTCCTTAAATTTATCGAATTTTAATTTAACAAATATAAAGCTTGAAACAGATATCACAACGAAAAGCAGAAATAACCTTAAATCATAAAACGCACTTGCTACTGTCATTAAAAACATTACAGCAACCAGAACGAAAAAAGGCGGATAAACTACCCAAATATTTTTTTTCACAATTTATCACTCTCCTGAAAGGGCTAATCTCGTAATATATGGGAATTATATAATTTCGCCTTAAACCTCCATAATTATCGGTAAAATTACGGGGTTTCTTCTTGTGCGGTCGTGGAACAATTTATATAAATCGTCCCTTACCTTAGATTTTAATGTACTCCAATCTCTTAAATTCTGTTCTGCACAATGCTCCAAGGCTCTCAAAGCAACATATCTTGCTTCTTCCATAAGCTTCTCAGACTCCCTAACATAGACGAATCCTCTAGACACAATGTCAGGACCAGCTATAACATGTTTATCCATAGAATCAAGCGTTGCAACGGCAACTATTAAGCCATCTTGACCCAAGTGTTTCCTATCTTTCAACACGATACTTCCAACATCGCCAACACCTATTCCATCGACCAAAACAAGCTCTGATGGCACTTGACCAACTTTTTTCATTCCGTTTTTACTTATTTCAAGCATATCACCCGTGTCGCCAATAAAAACATTTTCCTCGCCAATTCCCATGCTTATCGCTATATCAGCATGTTTTTTGAGATGTTTTCTTTCGCCGTGGACAGGTATAAAAAACTTAGGCTTAACTAATCCTTGAATTATCTTTAGCTCTTCTTGACAAGCGTGACCTGAAACGTGGATTTCATACATAGATTCATATATTACTTCGCATCCCAATTTCATCAATTCATTAACTACAGTTCCAACTGTTTTTTCATTTCCCGGTATTGGATTTGCGGATATGATTATGAAATCTTCAGGACCCACTTCAACCTTCTTATGCTCCGAAAAAGCCATTCTGTATAGCGCAGACATAGGTTCGCCTTGACTTCCCGTCGTTACCAAAACAACTTCTCCCTTTGAATATTTATTAAGCATATCAATATCTATTATGACCTCGTCAGGAGCCTCCAAATAATTGAGCTGTTTTGCTATAGTAACGTAATTTATCATGCTTCTACCGGAAAATGCTACTTTTCTTCCGTGTTTTATTGCACAGTTAATAATTTGTTGGATTCTTCCAACGTTAGATGCAAATGTAGCAATTATTATTCGTTTGTCTTCAGCCTTCTGGAACAGCATCTCAAACGACTCATTTATTTTTCTTTCCGTCATTGTGTAACCGGGTCTGTCGGCATTAGTGGAGTCTGCCATAAGAGCCAATACTCCTTTTTTGCCTAGTTCAGCAAACTTTGCTAAATCTATCATTTCACCTCTTGCGGGAGTACAATCTATTTTAAAGTCGCCTGTATGCACAATCGTCCCTGCCGGAGATTTTATCGCAACCGCAACCGCATCTGGAATAGAATGGTTTACATGAATAAACTCTATCGACATACAACCAAGTTTTATTGTTTGTCCCACTGATACCGTGTTTAATTTGGCACTTCCATAAAGTTTGTGTTCTTTCAATTTGCTGCTTATAAGCCCCATTGTAAGCGCCGTTCCGTAAATTGGTACATTCACCCTATTTAACAAATACGGAACTGCTCCTATGTGGTCTTCATGACCGTGAGTAATTACTAAACCACGTATTTTTTCTCTATTAGCTTCTAAATATGAAAAGTCCGGAATAACCAAATCTACTCCTAACATCTCTCCGTCAGGAAATGCCATACCGCAGTCTAATATAATTATGTCATCTCCGAACTCAAATGCGGTTATATTTTTCCCGATTTGGTTTAGACCACCTAAAAATACTATTTTCATTGATGGTGCAGAATTATTATTTTTCCCACGTCTACCATATGAAGTCCTTCTTCTTGGCACTGGTTTATTGTTATCAAAATCTGCTTGAGCCTCTATTTTATCAGCGCTCGCATTATTTACCATGGTTCTTACGTTATTATCTTTTCTTTCTCCATAATTTTTTCTAGGTCTGTTAGTCCTTCTAGTCCTCTTTTCGCCCTTTGGAACTACATTCCCCTCATTTGTTACATTATTATTAACATTTTTTATATTTTCTTCTAAATTATTCGACACAAAACAACCTCCATAAATTTTATTTTTTTGTTTATATTATAATTTTACTAAATTAATAATCAAAAAACCGAATTCAAATTAAATTATAACCATTAATTCCGAACAACCATGTACTTTTAATTTTACTACTATACAAATTTATTGTCAATACAAACCTCATATGTTATACATACCAATTTAAAATCTTACGTGGAATAATAATAAAAAGTGGAAATATTTGATATTTTTACTGTTGTGCTGTATAATCGAAACATGATTTTTCATCGAGGAGGTAGTACATTGAAAAACGTTCAAATTTTTACCGATGGAGCTTGTAGCGGTAATCCGGGTCCCGGAGGCTGGGGGGCAATATTAAAATATGGACAGCATCAAAAAGAAATTTCCGGATTTCAAGCACAAACCACCAACAACCGCATGGAACTTACCGCTGTGATAAACGCTCTGAGCCTGCTCAAAGAACCTTGTAATGTTACTGTTTTTACCGATTCTCAATATGTGTGTAACGCCATAAAGAACGGCTGGGCTGTTAAATGGAAAAATAATAATTGGAAACGCAGCAAAAACGAACCCGCCTTGAATGCTGATTTGTGGGAAACTCTTTTAAATCTCCTCGAAATACACAGCGTAGAATTAAATTGGGTAAAGGGACATGCTGGTCACCCTGAAAATGAAAGGTGCGACGAATTAGCCGTAACCGCAATTAAAAAAGCTAAAGATTTAAATTAAATCTTTAGCTTTTATTCCTTTTATGATTAAATGTTGGCACCATATCACAAATATTTTTTTCTATTAGCTCTGAATCATTGTGTTCACATGCCACCTTTAGCTTTTCAAGAGATGCTTTAAACTTGTCCACATCAATATTTATAGGGTTACCTATATAAATTTTTTGACTGTCGGTTTTTTTTATTCCTTCTTCATCTAAAAGGAGCTCCTCATAAAGTTTTTCACCGGGTCTTAAACCTGTGTACTCAATTTTTATATCAACATTTGGCACAAATCCCGAAAGCTTTATTAAATTTTCAGCCAAATCCTTTATTTTTACAGGTTCACCCATGTCTAAAACAAAAATTTCTCCACCCTTCGCAATTCCCCCTGCTGTCAAAACAAGCGACACTGCTTCAGGTATCGTCATAAAATATCTTATTATATCAGGGTGAGTTACTGTTACAGGTCCCATGTGTCTTATCTGCTCCTTAAAAAGAGGTATAACAGAGCCGTTTGACCCTAACACATTACCAAAACGTACGGCAACAAATTCTGTGCTACTCTTTTTGTTCATACACTGAACTATCATTTCGCATATACGTTTCGTTGCACCCATTATATTAGTTGGGTTTACTGCTTTATCGGTTGAAATTTGAACGAATTTTTTCACCTTATATTTATCCGCAAGTAGCGCAACGTTTAATGTTCCAAACACGTTATTTTTTACAGCCTCTTCAGGGTTTGTTTCCATAAGCGGAACATGCTTATGAGCCGCTGCGTGAAACACTACATCTATATTTTTTTCTTTAAATATTTTTTCTAATTTTTCTTTGTCGCGTATAGACGCTATCTCCACTTCAAAGTTAAGACTTGCGCCATAATTCATTTTAAGTTCTTGCTGTATATCGTAAGCATTATTTTCGTATATGTCTAATATTATAAGATTTTTAGGACTCAGGGTTGCTATTTGACGGCATAACTCAGAACCTATAGAGCCGCCACCGCCTGTAATTAAAACAGTGTTTCCCTTTATATAGCCGCCGTATTGGTCTTTGTTAAAAATTATCGGGGCTCTGCCAAGCAAATCATCAACCTCAACTTTCCTTATCGTCGAGGTTATCGGTACGCTCGCTGTTACCACTTCATATATATTAGGCACTATTCTTACCTCAAGATTCGTCCTTGAACATATGTCAAGAATTCTCCTGCGCTCTTCAAGCGATATTGCTGTAATAGAAAAAAGAATCAGCTCAACGTTCATTTTTTTACATATTTCAGGAATTTCATAAGTTGACCCCTCAACCTTTATTCCTAGGATTCTTCTTCCAATTTTTTCTCTGTCGTCGTCCACTATGCATATAGGCAAATATTCATTTTGAGAGTGTTTCGCTATTTCTCTAAGCACAGAAACAGTCGCTTCTCCCGCTCCAACTATCAGCAGCCTTTTTTTGTTTCCAGCAGTGTTTTTTTCATTGGAATCAAACATTTTGTCAACCCTATAAACTAGTCTAAACATAAACGTGAGAAATGTTGACACCAACATCATCAACACATACATTTTTACTCCCATGTTCATATCCAGCATCAGCGACACTATAAATATTAAAAAATTTGCTGAAAATATTGCAATTCCCGCATAAAAAAAGTCTTCAATATCTGCGTATCTCCAAATTTTGTCGTAAAGCTTAAAAAGCACGAAAACAACCGCAAAACACACGTTCACTATCAACAAATGTTTCATAAACATTGCTTTTCCGTCTAAAATAGAAAAGCTACTTCTGTCTATTGCGTATGATATGTAAAACGACATATTCCATATTATAAAATCGCAAAATAACAGCACATATTTACGATACTTCTTCAGCTTATCAAGTAAAGCTATCATATTTTCTCTCCCACTATAAGCAACTTTATACTGCACAAACTTAAATTTGCGCAGTATAATTTAATAATCATAACTCAAAAATATATTTTTAGCTATTTTGTTCCGAATATTCTGTCTCCTGCATCTCCCAAGCCCGGAATTATATAGCCATGCTCATTAAGCTTTTCGTCTTTTGCCGCACAATATATTTTTACGTCAGGGTGCGCTTTAGAAAGAGCATCTATTCCTTCAGGTGAAGCTATTATGCACATAAATTTTATGCTTCTTGGATTTTTCTTCTTTATTGTTGAGATAGCGTCTATTGCCGTACCTCCCGTTGCGAGCATCGGGTCTAACACTATAACTTCCCTTTCGTCTATGTCGCAAGGCAGTTTACTATAATATTCAACCGGCTCTAATGTTTCCGGATTACGGTATAAACCAATGTGTCCCACTCTTGCAGCAGGTATCATTTTTAAAACTCCGTCAACCATTCCTATCCCGGCTCTTAGGATTGGAACAAATGCTAATTTTCTTCCGTATAAAACCTTTGTTTTTGCGACCGCCACAGGAGTTTCCACTTCAACTTCTTTAAGCGGTAAATCTCTGGTTGCTTCGTAACACATTAGCATTGCTATCTCGCCTATCAGCTCTCTAAATTCTTTTGAACCTGTGTTTTTATCTCTGATTAAGGTTAATTTGTGTTTTATCAAAGGGTGGTCCATTATAAAAACATTTTCTTTATTTTCAAGCATTTAGCTCTACCTCCAAATTATATATTTTCAATTTCGCTTATTTCATCAAGTCTTTTTTGATGTCTCCCACCTTCAAAAGGAGTGTTCAAAAACTTCTTCACTATAGGTAACACCTTATCCGTATCGACTATCCTGCCTCCCACACACATCACATTTGCATTATTATGTTTTCTTGCCATCTCTGCGCAAAACTCATCATTACAAAGCGCTGCTCTTATACCTTTAATCTTGTTTGCCGCAATCGACACTCCGATACCCGTCCCGCAACACAAAATTCCAAGCTCACATTCGCCACGCGCCACACTTTGCGCTACTTCCCTTGCGAAAACAGGATAATCCACCGATTCCTCACTGTTAGTTCCAAAATCATTATAACTAATTTTGTTTTGCTCTAAGTATTTTTTTATTTGCTCTTTAATCAAAAACCCACCATGGTCTGAGCCTATAGCTATCAACAAACCTCATCACCGTCCTTTTTGTTGTTTCTTTTTTTAAGCTCCCTCTCCGCTTGAGATAAGCGTAAATATTCAGGCATAAGCTTACAAGCACTCAAAAATTCATTTTTTTCGCAAGCCTTTTCTGCCGCCAGTGCAACACCCGAAGCCTTTGAATAACGCATATGTTCGCTTGCTAAATGAAGTTTTAGGTTTGTAAATTTTTGCCTTGTAATATTATAGCACATTTCCGCTCCATCTCCAACAAAATTTACTTCTTTATTATAATTACTTATTTCTTTTGACAAATCTTCCGCTGTAATGAGCCTATCATCAACAAGTCTTTCAATTTTGTTGCCGTCGGATTTAAAAATTGCATTATAAACCTGTCCTCTTCTTGCGTCCATACAGCAGCTTATTATACAGTCTTTGTCTACCATGTTATAAGCTAGCGCTTCCAAACTTGAAACCGAAATACATTTTTTATCAAGTGCAAAAGCCATTCCTTTAACAGAAGATATTCCTATCCTTAACCCCGTAAATGACCCTGGACCGGTTGTTACCGCAAAAGCATCAACTTCTCCTATACTCTTTCCCACACTAGAAAGTAAATATTCTATCATGGGCATAAATGTTTGACTATGCGTAAGCCCGGCGTTAATAAAAAATTCGCCTAAAATTATTCCGTCTTGGCTAAGCCCCACAGACGCTGTTTTTGCTGATGTATCCACCGCTAAAATTATCAATCCATATTCACCCCGTCTATTAAAATAATTCTCTCATTTTCCGCTCTGCCTTGTTTTATTGTTATTTTTATAGCAGACTCAGGGATAAACTCCTCCACATTCTCGCTCCACTCGATAAGAAGTATACCGTTATCTATGTAGTCATAAAATCCCGTGGATTCCAAATCCTCCTCGCTTTGTACTCTATACATATCAAAATGATACACTTTATACTTTCCATCATACTCGTTAACTATCGCAAACGTTGGACTCGACACTTCATCTTCTGCATTTAAGCCTTTCATCAGACCTCTTATAAAAGTTGTCTTTCCCATACCCATTCCGCCGTAAAAAGCAATTATTTCATTTCCCTTGAGCTTGCCTGAAAGTTTTAACCCTAATTCTTCAGTTTCCTTACTATTACTGCTATATTTTTGCATTATATTAATCTCCCACATATGATTTATATTACTTTACATTATACAATAAACAAAAATAATTTAACACCTTATATAACAAATATCCACCCATTAAATTGGTGGACATTTATTTATGATAATTTCCTGAATTGATAATTTGAAATATTCTGTATATCTGTTCGCAAAGCATAACCCTTGCAAGCTGATGAGGGAAAGTCATTTTAGACATAGACATCTTTAAATCACACATTTTCTTAACTTTATCGGAAAGTCCCCACGAGCCGCCAATAATAAAGCATACATTTCCAACGCCCTCAACCATTTTTGTTGAAATTAATTTGCTGAAATCTTCAGAGGAAAACATTTTTCCCTCTATACACATAGAAATCACGTAAGAATTTTTATTAATTTTAGAAATAATTCTTTCGCCTTCTTTGTCTTTACAAACGTTTATTTCTGCATCTGAAGGATTATTCTTTGTCATCTTGTATTCTTCAACTTCTACAATCTCCACGCTACAATACTTGCTTAGTCTTTTTAAATATTCACAGCAGGCATCCTTTAGATACTTCTCTTTAAGATTTCCAACACATAAAACAGTAATTTTTAGCATTTTAATACCTCATATACACACGCAGCAATCGCCTTCGTTAAACACAGGTGCCACGCTCAAAGTGAAGTCTTTATCTTCTTTCAGGAAATTGTCGGTAAACGAATTAAGTACTGTCTGATAAGCTATCTCAGGCAAATTATTTTCCCTGCTTAAATGTGACAATATAAAATTTTTAGTTCCGCTTTCCACCAACTTAAGCGCAAACTTTGCACAAGATTCATTAGACAAATGTCCTTTATCCGACAATATTCTTCTCTTTAAAAAGTAAGGATAACAGCCATTTTTAAGCAATTCAACGTCATGGTTCGACTCTAAGACAACCGCTCTGCAGCCTTTAAGAGAGTTTTCTACCTCTTCAGACACAAATCCAAGGTCGGTACAAACCGCTACCTTTTCTCCGTTTCTAAATTCTACAGTATATCCAACGCTCTGCTTGGAATCATGAGATGTTTTAAACGGCTTTACTCTCATTTCTTGAGTTTTCGTCCCGTCCCAGCCCAATTTTGAGCATTTATACTTCCCATTTACTATCCCCATGTTTTCAAGTGCTTCAACAGTCCCATCTGAACCAAAAACGTCTAATCCATATCTCGATGCAAAAACTCTTATTCCACTAACATGGTCGTTGTGTTCATGCGTCACAAAGATTGCCTTTATACTATTTACGTCTATTTCGTTTTTCTTTAGTGCCAATTCTATTTGCTTAGCATTTTTGCCTACATCTATTAATATTCCTTCATTTTCGTTGCCTATATACGTGCTATTGCCGCTACTTCCACTGAATAACGGACAAACCTTTATCAAATAGTTCTACCTCCAATATTGGCTTAAAAGCCTGAGTACCCCTTGTTTAACATTTTAAGGGCGGTCCACTAAAATCGCTCTCATACAATTACTTGAATTCATAAAATCCAATATTTTTTTCTTCTCTTCTCTATTGCACCCAACTAAAACTTTTACCTCTGAATCTTTTTTCACGCTGTCTAAATTACAGATTACTCCAGTAACGCTCTTTTCCCTTTGACCTCCAACAAAAACGTCTATTCCATCTCCGTCCATAGAACGAGTTCCATCAATATAGCCGTAATCAAACTCATAGATAAAATCATTAAATCTTGGATGAGTTGACCCTTTTGGTCTGTCTATTATAATGTTGTTTTGTTTCACCATTTTGTCAAGCCATGTCCAGTAGTCTTGCTTGCCACTATTAAGATATCTGAACGCCTCATTTAATATTTTTACATTATTTATGTGAGTTATAACTTTCCTTGCCTCGTCAACAGAACACCATTTATAATCCTTTATTTCCTCTTTTTGTAGCTTTACGAAAGGCTTGTCCTTAACATGGGCAACAAAATACACTACATCCTTAACTATCCCTCTTCTCGGGGAATATCTGACTTCACTTCTGAAATTGTCATCTATTGTAACGTCAAGACCAGTTTCCTCTTTTATTTCTCTTATAGCCGTGTCAACTTCGCTTTCGTAAAGTTCCATGTGTCCTTTCGGAAAAGACCAATGACTTCCGCTCAAATTTTTTATCAATAGTATTTTCATCGCATCATTGAATTTATGTAAAACAATCGCTCCGCATGATTTTTCATATTTTACATATTTTAACATAGCATTAGGCAAGTAAAATCTTCCGTATTTATTTTTATTAAACTCTACAACATCAATAATTGCATTTCTGTTTATTTTTCCGTAAATATGAGGAAAATTCGTTCCGGAGTTCCCGTTTCTTTCCCATTTTAAAGGAGCTCTTAGCAAAGTGGTGTCTATACATAACAACAGTATTTTATCGTTTACATTTGTTAATCTTTTATTTGCAACATTTACAACACTTTCAATTGTTGAGCAGTGGATAAACCCATCTCTGTTTAAAGATTTGTTCCAATAAAGATTAGATGTTTTAAAAGATTCATCCCAGTCTCTTTTTTTAACAGCGTGAACTAAAATCATAAAAAATCCCCCTAATTAAAGCGCTGCAGCAGCTACCGGCACCGGCTCTTCAACGGTTACTTTTTTTATGTCTGCTCCCAATGCAGAGAATTTTTCAACTATATTTTCATATCCACGTTCAATATGGCTGATTTCTTCTATAGTAGTAACTCCCTTTGCTGCCAAACCTGCTATTATCAATGCCGCTCCTGCTCTCAAATCAGTCGCCTTAACACATGCTCCGTTGAGCTCTTTTATGCCTTCCACAACAGCCATTTTCCCGTCAACAGAAATTTGTGCACCCATGCGTTTAAGCTCAGACACATACCTAAATCTATTGTCCCACACAGATTCATTTACTATGCTTGTTCCGTTTGCCAAAGACAGCAATGCTGTTATTTGAGGCTGCATATCTGTTGGAAATCCTGGGTGAGGCATTGTTTTAACATTACATTTTTCTAGTTTACCATTGTAGTATACTCTTACCGCATCATCAAATTCCTCAACAACAATTCCCATTTCCTGTAATTTAGCCGTTATAGACTCCAAATGTTTAGGTGTAACGTTCGTCACCGTCACATCTCCCTTTGTTGCTGCTGCGGCTACCATGTAAGTCCCGGCTTCAATCTGGTCTGGGATAATTGAATACGTTACTCCGTTTAGCTTATCAACACCTCTTATTTTTATTACGTCGGTTCCTGCTCCTATTATATCTGCACCCATACAATTTAAAAAGTTAGCTAAATCAACTATATGAGGCTCTTTTGCAGCA
The DNA here is from genome assembly GCA_934729465.1 of uncultured Eubacteriales bacterium. Lineage (GTDB taxonomy): Bacteria > Bacillota > Clostridia > Oscillospirales > Acutalibacteraceae > RUG14215. The sequence goes on from CAKVEP010000006.1 coordinate 68,425, forward strand.
TTTTCTATAACCGTAAGTCCTTCGGCTTTTACGGCTGCTAACATAATATTTATCGTGGCTCCAACCGACACAACGTCTAGGTAAATGTTGTTTCCGACTAATTTATCACACTCAACATGAACCATTCCGCCATCAATCTTATATTTTGCACCAAGCGCCATAAATCCCTTCAAGTGTTGGTCGATAGGTCTTACCCCGAAGTCGCAACCTCCCGGTAATGAAACCACAGCTTTTGAAAATCTGCCTAAAAGAGCTCCCAAAAGATAATAAGACGCTCTCATATGACGCATCAATTCATAAGACGCTATTGGCGACATTATTTTTCGTGGGTCTATCTCTAAAGTACTTTTGTTAACCATCTTTATAGATGCTCCCATTTCTCTTAATATTTTAGCTATAATTGTTATGTCGCTTATATTTGGTATATTTTCAATCCTGCATACTCCATCTGATAACACAACTGCCGGAATTATTGCAACAGCAGCATTTTTAGCTCCGCTTATACACACTTTACCTTGCAGTTTTTTTCCTCCGGATATTACGATATTTTCCAAAATAATGGCACTCCCTTTTTTAAAAAATTCTTCTTTTTATATATTAAATTATTTCATATAAATTTCACACAATATATAAGGTTATAATTACACCTTCAACAATAAATGGTAATACATTAAAAAGTAAAAGTCAATAATAATAATCATATTTCTAATTTATATTTTTAAGTTCGATATTATTTTACCCTCTATAAATTAAAAAAATTAAAGTAATTATTATACGTAAATAAATAACTGTTTTTCACAAATTTAAAAATATAAAATTTATTAAAAATAACGCTTTTATAATTTTAAAATTGATGTCTTTGGTTTATTTAATACCTCCGCATATTACATAAAATCAACACTAACATTAAAAATAACTATGTAAATTTAATTCACAAAGCCATTTTTATTAAATTTAAAAATTTATATTGATATTTTTAGTGATAAATGATATTATGTTCATAGTCTAGACTGAAAATATTTTTAACGAGGTGATATTATGAGCGAGAGCAAACAAAACGATAAATTAAAAAAACTAGATGAAAATAATTCAAAAATTAAATCAGAAAAAACTGATGAAAATAATTTAAAAGTCGGACCAGAAAAAACCGATGACAACAATTTAAAAGTCGAACCCGAAAAAATCGATGACAACAATTTAAAAGTTGAACCGGAAAAATTAGAAGATAATAATTTAGAAAACGTGTCAGGTGGATTTTACGGTAGAGACTGGTCAAAAAAGTGGAAAGATTATTATGACCAATTAGGCATTATTCATACTAAACACGCCTTAAGAAATGACGAATATTACAGAATAAACTTTTTTGACGAAAACAATAATTTTTGCGAAAAAAAGAAAATCACTTCAAAAGAAGCTTATAAGCTAGTAGAGGAGTTACTAAACAATCAGAAAAATATAAAACTTTAAATAAAGTTAAGCCACACCAATAAAAGTGTGGCTTTTTATTTGTAATAAAAAAATGCGGGAAGCCCCCGCACTTTATTCTGACAGCATATTAGAAAAATTTGACTGAAAATCTTTTTTAACCAGTAAAGCTTCAGTGATATCAAAATCTACTATCTTTCCATCCTTTACAACAATTACTCTGTTACTCTTTCTATTTGAAAGTAAATTTACAGCATATACTCCCATTTTACTAGCTATAACTCTGTCTCTTTGAGAAGGTGCTCCCCCACGCTGAGCATAGCCTAAAATTGTTAAACGAGTTTCAATACCCGTTCTTTTTTCTATTTTCTCCGCTATTTCCTTACTTTTACCTGTTCCTTCAGCAACAATGATTATAAAGTTATCTCTTCCCATAGCTTTATCTTTTTCTATTTTTTCTATAACATCTTTTTCAAAGTCAAAGTTAAACTCCGGGATAATAATAGACGTTGCCCCAACTGAAATACCTGTCTCTAAGGCTATATATCCACAGTTCCTTCCCATTACTTCAACAACACTACATCTGTTATGAGATTGATTAGTGTCTGCTATTTTGTCAACCATCGCCACAGCCGTATTAATAGCAGTGTCAGCACCTATAGTATAATCGCTGGAAGATATATCATTATCTATAGTTCCCGGTATACACACGCAAGGTATGCCACTGTCACTTAAATCTCTGGCTCCTTTAAATGAACCGTCTCCTCCAACTACTATCAAACCTTCTATCCCATTTTTCTTACATATCTCTACTGCTTTTTTTACTCCCTCAGGCGTCCTGAACTCTGCACTTCTTGAAGTATAAAGTACCGTACCACCTTTGTTTACAATCCCGTAAACATCTTTAGCCTGCATATTAGAAATATCTTCCCTTAAAAGACCTGCATAACCATGCATTATTCCCTTAACTTCAATGCCCCTTGAAATAGCTTCCATCACAACCGCATGAATTACAGAATTCATTCCCGGAGAATCTCCTCCGCTAGTGAGTATACCTATGGTTTTACATTTCGTCTTATTGGCGTCAGCAGCATAACAAGGTTCGTTTTTACCGCTAATTATACCGCAACACACCAATAATACACACATTACTCGAAATAATACTTTGAATTTTTTCATCAGTATATTTCCCCCTCTTTATTACTAAATTCTCTATAAAATATGAAAAACCTACGTTATAATACTATAATATTACAAAAATGTAAATAAAATCCATCTTAATAAGTTATATTAAAAATGATAAATTATCTTAACTTTATTAAAACAGTTTATATTTTCCTCCACTATGAACACATACAAGTCAGTTTTGAAAATCCAAACTTTCTTATTAAACCGTCAATATTTTTAATGTATATTTCATATTGTCTTTCATATTCCATAACTTTGTAAAGCTCATAGGGATAATTGAATTCTTTTCTTCCCATGTTCTTAAGGTCAAAGTAATGATTGCTAACATATTTAACGTATATGTCTAGCTGCCCATCAAGGGGTTTAAATTCTCTTTTTCCAACTTCGTCTTTTTGCTCATAGTTTTCCGTTATAATACGCTTAGCCAATATTTCTTTACTTCCGTCATCGTTAACTGAATAGAGGTTTATTTCATTACATTCTTCTTTTACCATTTCGTAACCCACGCACGAAGGGCTTTTAATAGCAAAAATTGAATTCGAACACAACATTATACCAAACACAGCTAATATAATTTTTTTAACAATCTTATATTTCATAAAAACGTCCCCCATGTAAGATAAAATATTTTCCAAGTTAGCCTAAAAACATTTGCTAAGCTTTACCTATTTTAAAACGTCTAACACAAAAGTAAGTTTTATCATAGCTCTCTAAATCTACTTTAGCGCCTCACACACAGCCACTGCACATGCCACCGTCGCTCCTACCATAGGATTGTTGCCCATTCCTATCAATCCCATCATTTCAACGTGAGCCGGGACAGATGACGAACCTGCAAATTGAGCATCTCCATGCATACGTCCCATCGAATCTGTCAAACCGTAAGAAGCAGGTCCTGCTGCAACATTGTCTGGATGAAGGGTCCTTCCTGTTCCCCCTCCGGAAGCAACTGAGAAATATTTTTTCCCGTTTTCCACAGCCCATTTTTTATACGTTCCGGCAACAAGATGTTGGAATCTTGTTGGATTTGTTGAGTTTCCGGTTATAGACACATCAACCTTTTCATGTTTCAGTATTGCGACTCCCTCTAAAACATCGTCCGCTCCAAAACATTTAACAGCTGCTCTATCTCCTGTTGAAAACTTCTTTTCGCCCAATATTTTTAATTCGTTTTTCTTAAAATCATACTGTGTTTCAACATAGGTAAATCCGTTTATCCTTGATATTATATAAGCTGCGTCCTTGCCAAGACCGTTTAATATTACCCTTAACGGTTTTTTCCTCGCTTTGTTAGCCGTCCTTGCTATCCCTATTGCCCCCTCGGCTGCCGCAAAAGACTCGTGACCTGCAAGAAATGCAAAACATTCTGTTTCTTCACGCAGCAACATTGAAGCAAGGTTTCCATGACCAAGACCAACATTTCTTTGCTCCGCCACAGAACCTGGAATACAAAATGCCTCTAGTCCTATACCTATATTTTCTGCCGCCTCAGAAGCTGTTTTTACTTCGTTTTTTATTGCTATCGCTGAACCTAGAGTGTATGCCCACGAAGCGTTGTCAAATGCTATAGGCTGCACAGCTTTAACTATTTTATCTACCTCTATCCCTTTTTCTTCGCAAATCTTTTTAGCGTGTTCAAAATCTTTTATACCATATTTTTTCATACACTCGTTGATTTTATCAATTCTTCTGTCTATTCCTTCAAAACTTACAGTATTAGACATATCTACCTTATCTCCTTTCTATTCGCAGCGTGGGTCTATATATTTTTTAGCTTCATCGTATCTTCCGTATTGCCCGATGTTATTTTCATATGCCTCATTCGGCGTCTTTCCTTTTCTAATGTCTTCCATCATCTTTCCGAGCCTTACGAACTTATACCCTATTACCTCATCGTTTTCGTCTAAGCCTAAAGAAAGAACGTATCCTTCGGTCATCTCCATGTATCGTACTCCCTTTTGGCGTGTACTAAACATCGTTCCAACTTGTGACCTCATGCCCTTTCCTAAGTCCTCTAAGCTGGCGCCTATCGGCAACCCTCCTTCAGAAAACGCTGTTTGTGTTCTTCCGTAAACAAATTGTAAAAAGATTTCTCTCATTGCAACGTTTATTGCATCACAAACCAAATCTGTGTTTAAGCATTCCAAAAGGGTTTTTCCCGGCAAGATTTCAGAAGCCATCGCAGCAGAATGAGTCATTCCCGAGCAGCCTATCGTTTCAACAAGAGCTTCCTCAACTATTCCGTCTTTAACGTTAAGGGTGAGCTTACAAGCCCCTTGCTGCGGAGCACACCAACCTACACCGTGAGACAAACCACATATATCCTTTATTTGACAAGGCTTTACCCACTTTCCTTCCTCAGGTATCGGAGCCGGACCGTGTTTTGCACCTTTCATGACTGTGCACATTTTTTCAACCTCCGGAGAACAATTCATTAAACATACTCCCTTTCCACACAATTTCAATAAAAAATTCAGAGATATTAGTATCGTCCAAGTTATATAATTTACTAACACACTCTTATTTTTGAGTATTATATTACTATTTATTAATTTTATAGTCAATTAATACCATCATATTTTTTCACCTCTGCCAATAAATTACTTATTATCTGTCCAAACATATATATCTTGACTTTCAAAAAAATGCAGGTATCATATATTATATGTTTTACAAATTACAATTTTATTCTAAAAATTACATCAATTTAGAGTTCTTTGGAGGCTCTTTGTTATGATAAAAATAAATGGCAAAAAAATTTTTAATATTTCTGTTATGTCGTTTTCCATAGGTCTTTTGATATATTTTTGCGTGTCTGAAAACGGGCTTGTTGACTTAATGCATAACATCACTGATTTTAACAAAATATGGCTTAGCACTGCTTTGTTTTGTCATGTTCTTAACATATTTATAGATGCTTACTTAACTTACAGATTTACTAAAAGCTCTAATTCTGAGTACAGTTTTAAAGAAGCTTTTAAAGTGTGTATGGTGGGACAATTCTTCAGTGCCATTACTCCGGGAGCCTCTGGCGGACAGCCTATGCAGCTATACTGTATGGCTAACCAAGGAATTGACCCCGGCAATGCTACTTCTTCACTGGTACAAAAATTTCTTGTTTATCAGAGTTCTATAACTATGTATAGCGCTGTTTCTTTAATATTGAAATTTTCTATGTTCAGAGAAAATATAGGTAATTTTATGAAAGGTATGGCAGTGTTCGGGTTTTGCTCTCAAGCATTTGTGATTTTACTTTTAATTCTTTTTTCGTTTAACAAATCAGTCACTTTTAGCATGATAAAATTCATTTTCTTAATGTTAGGCAAACTAAAAATAATCAAAAATCCCGAGCAGAAAATTAAAGATTTAGAAATTCAAATAGAGTACTTTTATATAAGCAACTCAAATTTATACAAAAAACCTATGCTTGTTTTGGAAACTTACTTTTTTACAATCGTTCAAATAACATGTATGTTTGTGGTTCCGTACTGCATATACAGAGCTTTCAACATTCAAGGGGCAAAGGTTTTCGACATGATTGCCGCTCAAGCTTTCGTTACTATGATTTCTTCATTTATGCCACTTCCGGGAGGGTCCGGAGCTGCCGAAGGAAGCTTTTGCGTATTTTTAAATCAATTCTTTTCCGAGCAAACCATTAAACCGGCTGTACTTTTATGGAGAGTTATTACTTACTTCTTTACTATATTGATGTCATTCCCCTTTTCAAGAGTAAAAAATAAAACTTTAGAGGTGAAAAGCAATGTACAACATTCCTGAAATCAGTGTTATAGTTCCCGTTTATAACAGTGAAAAATATTTGTCGAAAACACTGGAGTCTATAGCCAATCAAATTTTCACTAACTTTGAGGTTATAATTATAAATGACGGTTCAACCGATGGGTCTATACATATAATAAACGAATTTTGCGAAAAATACTTTCAATTTAAATGTGTAAACATTAAAAATAGCGGTGTTTCAGCAGCCAGAAACCTCGGAATAAGCATTGCTAAGGGAAAATATTTAGCTTTCGTTGACAGCGATGATTTTATTGCTCCTAATTTTTTATACGAGCTTTATAATTCTATTGAAGAAAATAATGCCGACATTGCTTGCTGTAATTATTACATTCACTGGGAAAAATATAATATTTCTATCCCCAATCCGTTTGCTCTGAGCGACAGGGTTAGTAGGGCGGATAAAATTCTAAATATTATGATAAAAGATATCAGAGTTCATTTTTATCTTTGGAATAAATTGTGGAAAAAGTCTCTTTTTACAGACAATAACATAAAACTACCTAATATGTGTTTTGAAGATATAGTCGTGGCTACAAGGCTATTTTATAACGCTAAAAAAATTGCCGTAAAGTCTGATTGCTTATATTTCTACACTCAGCATAGCGACAGCTTAGTAAACTCTATATCAGCTAAAAAATTTGATGATTATATGCTAGCTTTCGCATCTATACGTAATTTTTTAGAAATCAGACAAGATTATAAAAAATACAGTTTAAGTTATACCGTTCTTGGATACAAAATATTTATTATTAATTTGAAATCATTACTAGACATCCATATTAAAAACAAAAATTTTTCTAATATACTTTCAGATATTAAAAATTCTTTTAAGCAAGTGTCTTATATAATAAGCAGTAAATTTACTCCTACTCAAAACATAGAAAATTCTTTAATTCCAATAAACGGCGAAACAGATAATTATGTTTTAAATAAATTTTGTTAATTATAGGAGGGTAATATATGAACAACAATGAAACCCCTTTGGTAAGTTTAATTATCCCGGTTTACAACGTTGAAGGTTACTTAAGAAAAGCTTTAGAGTCTGTTGAAAAACAAACGTTTAAAAATTTTGAAACCATAATAGTCAACGACGGCTCAACTGACGCAAGTTTAAATATTATAAATGAATTTGTGGAAAAAAATCCAAATTTTCATGTGATAAGTCAAAAAAACAGTGGTCTCTCCGCAGCAAGAAACACCGGTCTAAACGCTAGTAGAGGAGAGTATATCGCCTTTATGGACAGCGATGATTACATTAATCCTGATTTTATCAGCGTTTTATATGAAGCTTGCGTCAAAAATAATGCCGATATTGCGTGTTGTAATTTTAATTTGTATTACCCCAGCCGCAATTTGAGGGTTTATATGCCTTTTACTTGTATGCCCGGAATATACTCTAAATCTAAAGCTCTAAAAAAGCTTATTCTCGATTTGGGGCTCCATTATTTTTCATGGAACAAATTATGTAAACGCTCTTTGTTTTTTGAAAATAATATAAAATTTTATGACATGTATTTTGAAGATATAGCAACTTCCCCTAGATTATTTTATCACGCTAATAAAGTCGTGGTATCCGGAAAAGCTTTATATAATTACACCAACAGAGAAACAAGTATTTTAAACACAATAAACGTTGCAAAAGTTAACGATTTTATTCGTTCTTTAGGCGTAATGCGTAATTTCTTTGAAAAACAAAACGACTATAAAAAATATAAAAATCGTATTTGGCTGTACTCTCAAAAGGTAAAGCTTATTAGCTATTACTACACTTTACAACTTCACATGGAAGCCATGAATTTTAAAGGATTTATGGATAATATTTTGTCTGCGACCAAGTCCATAGACTACTTTACAAGCGACAAATATAAAAGTCTTGATTCAGACGTCCCTGAACTGCCTTACTTCATCAAAAAACCTCCTAAGCGGATTAAAGTTAAAAAAAAGAAATCTGAAAGAATGTAGGATAATCTACATACAGGTGATTTTATGGATAAAAATAACAAAGGAAAACTTATTTTAAATATCATATTATTTTTAGTTTCGGTTGGAATTTTAGTATATTTTTGTGTGTCCGGGAATAACCTTGAAACTTTGATTAATTTCTTACCTAATTTAAACTATATGTGGCTTATTTTAGCGGTGTGTGCAATATTTTTGTCTTGGCTTTTCGACAGTAAAGTTATAAGATTAATAATTATGTCTGCTTCACAAAAAAAATTCAGTAGAAAATCAGCCTTCAGAATTACTATGGTTGGTCAATATTTTAGTGCTATAACCCCACTCGGAATGGCTGGACAACCCATGCAAATATTAGCTTTAACTCAGAAAGGCGTTTCTGCCGGAGTTTCTGTTTCTGTTTTCGTGCGTAAATTTTTGATTTACCAGTCAACTATGACTATTTATTCTTTACTCGTGATTATATATAAATTTTCGTTTTTCAGCTCTCATATACCTCTTTTTATACCTTTAGTCGCTATAGGAATTATCTCTCAGTCATTTACTTTACTGCTTTTAGTTTTATTCTACATTAATAAAAATTTTACAACCAAAATTATTCATGCTGTTTTTTATGTTTTGTCTAAATTTAAAATTATAAAAAATCCAGAGCAGTCTATTAAGAGCGTGGAAGACCAATTAAATTCTTTCGTTGAAAACAACTCAAAAATGAGAATAAACAAACAATCGTCTATGAAATTGTATCTTTATTCTTTTTTGCAGCTAACTTTTTTATTTTCTATACCATTTATCATATACAAAGCTTTTAACGGAGCAGGATTTCCGTTTATCAGTCTTCTTTGCACCCAGGTTTTTTTAAACACTATTTCATCGTACACTCCTCTGCCCGGTGCCGCCGGAACCACCGAAACTATTTTTTTACTGCTGTTTAGTGAATTTTTCGCAAGTGAACTTATTGTTCCGGCTATGCTTATGTGTAGAATTATAACTTATTATTTATCTGTAATAGTTGGATTTATTTTCGTCGGCTTTAAATTCTGCGGCAAAAATAACAAATGTTAACCTATATATTTTATAAATGTTGATTTTTATTTAGTTAAGCAATATAATATTAAGGCTATTAAAATTTGAAAGTATTTATTTTCTTATTTTATCTAGCCTTATTATTTTTATTTAAGGAGTTGATTTAATGTCTGGACATTCAAAATGGAGTACAATTAAACGTAAAAAAGAAAAAACCGATGCTCAACGTGCTAAAATATTTACTAAGATAGGAAGAGAATTGGCAGTTGCTGTACGCGATGGCGGCGGACCTGACCCTGCTGTTAACTCTAAGCTTAAAGACTGTATAGCTAAGGCTAAGGCAAATAATGTGCCAAATGACAACATAGAGAGAATTATCAAAAAGGCAGCCGGAGAGGGTAGCTCCAACAAATATGAAAATATAAACTATGAAGGTTACGGTCCTAATGGAGTGGCTATAATAGTTGAAACTTTAACAGATAATCGTAATCGTACTGCTGGTAATTTGAGACACTATTTTGATAAATTCGGCGGAAATTTAGGAACTACCGGGTGTGTATCTTTCATGTTCTCGCCTAAGGGAGTGTTAATTATCGAAAAAGACGGTCACCAAGAAGACGTTGTTATGGAAGACGCTCTCGACGCCGGAGCTTCCGACTTTGCGTGTGAAGACGATTGTTTTATAATCACCACCGACAAATCAGAATACGACAATGTTCATAATGAATTGGAAGGCAAAGGTTACTCTTTTGCATCAGCTCAAATTGAAATGGTTCCGGATTCTTACATATCCATCGCAGAAGAAGAAAGTCTTAACAAAATGCAGACTCTTTTAGATATTCTTGATGACGATGATGATGTTCAAGAAGTTTGGCATAACTGTGATAACCTAAATTAAAAAACTTACGTCTTTAAAGACGTAAGTTTTTTTCTATATTATATATCTTACTTTATTTAGCATGAGTTCAGATTTAGATTTTTTTCTAAAGCTGTCGTGCGTTTTTTTGACGTTTTCCCACCTTGTATCACGCTTTTTCCTTGAAGAACGTCTTTCGTTTTCAATCACTTGTTCAATAGTCAAATTAGGCTTTACTTTCTTTGTAATTGCCGCTTTTGCATTATTTGACGTAAATGTAAACATCGACAACCCCACAACACCTAGTAACATTTTAAATGATAATTTCATACTTTACATATCTCCTTTTTATAATAATTTGTCAATCTACATTTAAAAACTGGCTGTTATACATATTAAAGTAAACTCCCTCTTTATTCATCAAAGAATCATGAGTTCCCTTTTCAACAATTTTTCCGTCTTTCATCACTATAACAACATCTGCGTTACGTATAGTACTAAGCCTATGAGCAACAATAAATGAGGTTCTGTCCTTTATTAGATTTTTCATAGCATTTTGTATATTAATTTCAGTTCGCGTGTCAACTGAACTTGTTGCTTCATCCAAAATTAATATTTTTGGATTATAGAGTATTGCCCTTGCTATTGTTATTAACTGTTTCTGACCTTGCGAAAGATTATCCACTTCTTCATTTATCATGGTTTTGTACCCATCTGGGAGCGTTAACACAAAATGTTCAACCTCAGCAAGCCTTGCCGCTTCAATTACTTCCTCATCTGATGCGTCAAGTTTTCCATATCTTATATTTTCCATTATGGTGTCGTTGTAAAGCCATGCATCCTGAAACACCGCTCCAAACAAAGCTCTTAATTCGGATTTTTTATATTCTCTTATGTCGTGTCCGTCTATCGATATACTTCCGCTGTTGAGTTCATAAAATCTCATAAGTAATTTTAGTATCGTAGTTTTTCCTGCGCCCGTCTCTCCGACTATTGCTACAGTTTGCCCTGACTCAACATTTAACGAAAAATTATCTATTATTTTATTTTTGTCATCATATCCAAAGCAAACGTCTGAAAACGACACATCTCCCTTTATACAAACAGTATTTTGTCTGGTCATAGCGTCCACTTGGTCGCCTATTTCTAAACAATTCTCGCTATCTTGTACTTCTTCTTCCTCTGCAAAAAATTTAAACACTCTGTCTGATGCCGCTAATGTTTGCTGCAATATACTAGACACTTGAGAAATTTCCACTAACGGACTCATAAATTGTCCTGTATAAGCAATAAACGCTGATATACTTCCTATATCCATGCCCTTTTTGATAGCTAAGTATCCTCCCATCACGCACATTGATATATACATCAAGTTTGAAGACAAGCTCATAATTGGTGCTATTAGCCCGGATATAAACTGTGATTTCCACGAAGTATTGTACATAACGTTATTATAATTGTCAAATTTATTTATTGAGTCCTGTTCGCCGTTGAAGGCTTTCATTATTTTATGTCCGGAATACATTTCTTCTATATGTCCGTTAATATGCCCCAAATGCTCTTGATAATCTTTAAAGTAAGTTTGCGCTTTCTTTGCTATAAGCGCAACAAAAATCACAGAAACCGGCAATATTGCAAACGATAAAAGCGTCATTTCCCAGCTTATACTAAACATCATATAAAGCGTTCCAACTAGCATAATTATTGAAGATATTATCTGATTTATGCTCTGAGTTAAAGTCGAACTCATCATATCAACGTCATTCGTTACGCACGACAGCACTTCTCCATAACTTGACTTATTGAAGTACTTTAAAGGCAAACGGCTTATTTTTTGAGATATTTCCTCTCTAAGCCTATACGTAACCTTAACAGACATTCCTGTCATGAGATAACTACTAACACACGTTGCCAGCGCTGATACGGAATACAATATCACAAGTTTTGACAATATCCCAAAAACAGCGTCAAAATCTATGCCCGTTCCCACACCTGAAATCTTTGCCGCCGCCCCTTCAGACAGTTTAGTTATGGCTTCTCCTGAAATTTTAGGTCCGAACACCGAAATAAGCGTACTAACAATAACCAGAATAAACACTATAAATAATTGTACTTTATACTCCGAAACATACCCTAATAATTTTTTTAACGTATCTTTTGTTTGAATATCTTTTTTACTTGACTTATTATTATTCTCTATATCATTTTTAACTTCTTTTTCGCTATTTACTTTCTCTTCAACAACATTCATACTAACGCCTCCTCTGGTAATTGAGATAAGGCTATCTCCCTATAAACTCCACAACTTTCCATCAACTCTTCATGAGTGCCTACTCCTGCTATTTTACCATCGTTAAGCACTACTATTTTATCAGCTTTCATTATCGTTCCTATCCTTTGAGATACAATCAATACTGTTGCATCTTTTGTGTATTTCAAAAGAGCCTTCCTTAATTCCGCTTCTGTTTTAAAGTCCAGAGCTGAAAAACTATCATCAAATATGTAAATTCCGGCATCTTTTACGAGTGCTCTCGCTATAGAAAGCCTTTGACGCTGACCTCCTGAAACATTATTTCCGCCTTGCGAAATCTCCATTTTAATACCGTCTTCTTGCTTATTCACAAACGATTTCATTTGAGCTATTTCTATACACTCTTTCATTTTTTCATCGCTACATTTATTCTTCCCGTACTTTAAATTAGACTCTATATCTCCGGAAAACAACACTCCTTTTTGCGAAACAAATCCTATTTTTTCTCGTAATTCAGTCTGTTTTAAGTCTTTTACATTTATTCCTCCGACTAATACTTCCCCTTCTGTCACATCGTAGAACCTTGGAATCAAATTAACAAGGGTTGATTTTCCAGAGCCTGTCGACCCTATTATAGCTGTAACTTCGCCGTGGTTTGCTTTAAAGCTTATATTGCTTACAACATTTTCTTTTGCTCCTGTATATTTAAAACTTACATTTTTAAATTCTATATCTCCAATGAATTTACTCGGAAAATGTTTTGGATTTTCAGGGTCTTTAACTGACGTTTCCTTTTCTAAAATCTCACACACTCTATTAATTGAAACCATTTCTCTTGGTAACATCATAAAGATTGTCATAAGCATCAAAAACGACCCTATCACCATAGACGCATACTGCATAAATGCTAGCATATCGCCAACCTGCATACTTGAATTTTCTATCTCATATGCTCCAAGCCATATTATTAGCACATTTATAAGATTCATAAATATCATCAAAATAGGCGACATAAACATAGTTACCCTATTCACAAATAATGATATATCAGTAAGCTTTAAATTGGCTTTCTTAAAACGCTCTTCTTCAAAATAGCTTGTCCCGAACAATTTTATTACCATCGTTCCCATTAAACGTTCTCTTATAATCAAATTAAACTTATCTAATAATTTTTGAATAATCTTAACCTTTGGTATTATTAAAGCAAACGCTCCTGCAACTATCAAAGTTGAAACTATCGCTCCTAATGCTATAGTCCAACTTAACGACACGCTCTTTTTAAGTGCCATAATCAATCCGCCTGCAAGCATTAGTGGAGGCGAAACAAGCTGGATGAATGTTAAAAGTACCTCTTGAACCTGTGATACATCATTAGTTGTCCTCGTTATCAACGACGATGTTGACATCTCATCAAACTCTTTATTAGAGAAACTTTCTATTTTATTAAACACGTCGCTGCGCAGTTTCATAGATATTCCCGCCGACATCTTAGAAGACAAATAACTTTCATATATCGTTATTATCATTGACAATATAGTTATCACAAGCATTATTGCTCCAATTTTTAATATGTAAGCATTTTGATTTTTAACCATATCAAATTTTAATTCTTTGTAAAATTGCTTATTGAGCATAGCCGAAGTTTGCTTTAGGTCTATATTATTTTCGTTATTCTCAGATAATTCCTTTATATTGCTTTCAGTTAATTTTTTCGCTTCACTTTCAACTGAATATGCAACGTCTAAATTTATATTGTAATATTTATTATCGTTGCCCTCTGCCACAGCACTTTCTTTACCATTTTGCTTTATATAATTAATCGCCGCCAATGACGCCTTTTCAAAGCAATCGTTTAATTTTTCAACATTTTCACTTTGAGATTTTTTTAACACATATATTGAAGTTTCATTAATAAGAGGGTAAACTTCATTTATTTCTCGTTTTTTTAAGGTTTGTCTTTCAACATTAAAATCACTGTAACCATCATCTATTTCCTTTTTCCCTATTAATTCATAGCTACCAGACACTAATCTTTTTTGGTCTTTTGTCATAAATGTGGTTATTAAGTCATACGCCTGTGTCGAAAGTGCATTTGGTGTTGCAATTTCTATCCCACTTTGTCTTATTCCAACGTCCACGATTTCCGCCATAAATGTTGGCATAAACAACGAACATATTTGCTGCAAAAACATTGATAATATTAAAAATAAAATTGTAAATTTGTAAGGCAATAAATATTTTGCCAAACGCTTAAATCTATTCATTTTTTCGCCACCTTTACTTTATTTTTGTTTTACCGCAATGGCAAACCAGCCTTTGCTTTCCTTTTCGTCTATGATATCAAACTTATCTTTTAAGGCGTTTTTCACGTCATTTACTCTCATATCTATTATCCCACTCATAATAAATATCGAGTTTTCTTTCATGTAATTTTCAACATCATCCACTAATTTAATTATAACATCTGCCACTATATTTGCTAATATTAAATCAAATTTACCATTAATTTTCTCTGTTAAACTACCTTGAATCGCTTCGAATTGTTCACTAACACCATTTAATTTTGCATTATCCGCAGCCACCTTCACAGAAATTTCATCTATGTCAACGCCAACCGCATTTTTAGCTCCCAAAAGCAGAGATGCAACCGACAATATTCCACTTCCACAACCAACGTCTAAAACCTCGTCTCCTTTATTTACATACTTTTCTAATAATTCTAAACACAGTCTTGTGGTTTCGTGAGTCCCAGTCCCAAAAGCCATCCCCGGTTCTATGTTTAACACTGCTCTGCCTTCAGACTCATAGTCGTCTATCCATATCGGTCTTATTAAAAGTTTGTTTCCAACCGGAGTAGGTTTAAAATATTTTTTCCAATTATTTGCCCAGTCGCTGTCCTTACAAGCGCTGTTCTCTATTTTATAATCTATGTTTTGAGATTTTAGTCTTTCATTAAGAAACTCAAGCGCTTCACTTGGACTTTCCTCAGGACTTATATACATATGAACTATACTCTCGCTTGGATTTTTATCAAGTAGTTCTTCGTCTATTAAATCTATTTTCGCTATTTCTTCAACTTCTTCTCTCAATTTAGAGTAATCCTCAACATATATTCCGCATGGCGAAACCATATAGGCTATATTGTTTACCACATCTAAATCTTTAACGTTTATTTTTACTTTTATTTCCGTCCAATCCATAAAAAAACCTCCACCTTAATAATACATTGTATATATTTAATTGTAACATATTATTCGATTTTTTTATACATGTATTTTTATAAAACATATAAAAATTACACACCATACTTAATTTTGGTGTGTAAAAATAAAACAATTATTATTAATTTCCGAATATTTCCTTTATTTTGTCAAAAAAACCTTTTCTTTTTTGATAATTTTTGTCACTAGACTGCTTATCAAATTCATAAAGAATTTCTTTTTGCTTATCCGTAAGATGTCTCGGCACTTCTATAACGGCTCTCACATACTGGTCACCTTTTCCTCTTCCGTTCAGATGCGTTATACCTTTTCCTTTTAATTTAAATATGTCTCCGGGCTGAGTGCCTTCGTGAATTTGATATTGTACCTTACCATCTAAAGTTGGGACGGTAACTTCGCTGCCCAATGCCGCCTGAATAAACGTTATAGGCATATCACACCACACATCATCGCCTTTTCTTTCAAATATCGGGTGTGTTCTAACATTTATATAAACATGCAAATCCCCAGACGGCCCACCTTTAACCCCTGAATTTCCATGTCCCTTAACGTTAAGTATTTGGTCATTATTTATTCCTGCGGGTATGTTAATTTCAACCTCTTTATGATTTTTCACTCTGCCTTGACCAGAACATTTTTTACACGGATTATCTATTACTTTACCTGTTCCTCCGCATTTATTACACGTTCTGGCTGTTTGCATTACGCCAAACGGTGTTCTTTGACTAACCCTTATTTGACCTGTTCCTCCGCAGTCAGGGCACGTTTTTGGAGAGCTACCTTTTTGTGCTCCCGTTCCTCCGCAGTCCGGACAAGTGTCTACCTTCTGATAAGACACCTTTTTCTTACAACCTTTTGCTGCCTCTTCAAACGTTATAGCAAGCTCAATGTCTATATCCGAGCCCTTTCTTGGACCATTATAATTAGACTGTCTTGACCCTCCAAAACCTCCGAAAAAGCTACTGAATATATCACCAAGGTCTATGTCTTGTCCAAACGGACTTCCTCCATAGCTGTATCTTCCTCCGCCACTTCCTGCTCCGTAGTTCGGGTCAACTCCCGCATGACCAAATTGGTCGTATTTTGCACGCTTGTTCTTATCAGACAAAACCTCATAAGCTTCATTTACTTCCTTAAATTTCGCTTCGGCCTCTTTATCGCCCGGGTGTAAATCCGGGTGATACTTTTTTGCCATCTTCCTGTATGCTTTTTTTATTTCGTCATCAGACGCTCCTTTTTGAACTCCTATAACGTCGTAAAAATCTCGTTTTTCTGCCAAAAGTTCTCACTCCTTAAATACGCAAAACAATTCTTGTTTACCGTATAAATCCCTCTGTCGCATGGCAACGGAGGGATTTATGGTCTAAATTCTCTGTCTTAACAAACTTTATAGCATTTATTTGTTATTGTCAACATCTTTGTAATCAGCGTCATACACATTTTGTCCGTCATTTGCCTGACCTTGTGCTTGACCACCCTGACCTGCTTGTGATGCATCTTGCTGAGGAGCTGCTTTTTGATACATCTTTGTTGATACTTCATACATTACTTTTTGTAACTCTTCCATATCTTTTTTAATGTTTTCAACGTTATTTGTTGCGATTGTATCTTTAAGCGCTTTAACCTTTTGTTCTAAGTTTTCTTTGTCTGCGCTTTCGATTTTCTCTCCACCGTCTTTTATCAATTTTTCTACTGAGTAACATAGATTTTCTGCTTGGTTTTTAGTTTCAACCTCTTCACGGCGTTTTTTGTCTTCCTCAGCATATTGCTCTGCGTTTTTAACTGCTTTTTCTATGTCTTCCTTAGACATATTTGTGCTTGAGCTGATAGTAATATTTTGTTCTTTGCCTGTGCCTAAGTCCTTGGCGTGAACATTTACTATACCATTTGCATCTATGTCGAAAGTTACTTCGATTTGTGGAATTCCACGTGGAGCAGGAGCTATACCGTCCAATTTGAATAGTCCGAGTTGCTTGTTGTCACGAGCAAATTCACGCTCACCTTGAAGCACATTTACTTCTACTTGAGTTTGACCGTCTGCTGCTGTTGAGAATATTTGACTCTTTTTGGTTGGGATTGTTGTGTTTCTTTCAATTATTTTTGTCATAACGCCGCCCATCGTTTCAATACCAAGTGACAGAGGGGTTACGTCTAATAATAGTAATCCTTCAACTTCTCCTCCGAGAACACCTGCTTGTAATGCCGCTCCGATTGCAACACATTCATCAGGATTTATTCCCTTAAACGGCTCTTTGCCTATAAATGATTTAACAGCTTCTTGAACTGCTGGTATTCTTGAAGAACCACCAACCATTAATACTTTGTCTATTTCAGAGATTGACAAACCTGAATCTTTAAGAGCTTGACGAACAGGTCCCATTGTATTTTCAACCAAGTCGGCTGTTAATTCGTTGAACTTTGCTCTTGAAAGAGTTAAATCTAAATGCTTAGGTCCTGTTGCATCTGCTGTTATAAATGGTAGATTAATTGATGCTGAGGTCATACCTGAAAGTTCGATTTTTGCTTTTTCTGCAGCTTCCTTTAATCTTTGCATTGCCATTTTGTCTGACTTTAAGTCTACTCCTGTTTCTGCCTTAAATGAGTTTACCATCCAGTCTATTATTCTTTGATCGAAGTCGTCGCCGCCCAAACGGTTGTTACCTGCTGTTGCCAATACTTCTTGAACTCCGTCGCCCATTTCGATTATAGACACATCGAACGTTCCTCCACCTAAGTCATACACCATTACCTTTTGGTCTGTTTCTTTGTCTATACCATAAGAAAGAGCTGCTGCTGTTGGCTCATTGATTATTCTCTTTACTTCTAATCCTGCTATTTTTCCTGCGTCTTTTGTTGCTTGACGTTGAGCGTCTGTAAAGTAAGCCGGTACTGTTATTACAGCTTCTGTTACTTTATCTCCTAAATAAGCTTCTGCATCTGATTTTAATTTTTGAAGTATCATAGCTGATATTTCTTGAGGAGTATAAGCTTTTCCGTCTATGTTTACTTTGTATCCTGTACCCATTTCTCTCTTAATTGAAATTACAGTACGGTCAGGGTTCGTTATTGACTGACGTTTTGCTACTTGACCTACCATTCTTTCGCCCGTCTTTGAAAATGCCACAACAGATGGCGTTGTTCTTGCTCCTTCAGCGTTTGCAATTACTTTAGGTTCTCCACCTTCTATTACTGCCACACATGAATTTGTTGTTCCTAAATCTATACCAATTGTCTTTGCCATAATAAAATTCCTCCTAAATAATATATGTTAATTAAAATTTTAAGCTTAATTTGTTACTTGAACCATTGCATGACGTATAACTCTATCTCTTAATTTGTACCCCTTCTGGAACACTCCCGACACTAAATTATCTTTCTCATTTTCATCGTCTATATGAGACACAGCATTATGAATATTTGGATTAAATTCTTCTCCAACCTCTCCAAAAGCTTCCACTCCCATTTTTTTAAGTGTACCGTCTAGCTGATTTTTTACAAGTTCTATTCCTTTTTTGTATTCCTCTCCGGCTCCGTCAAGCGACTTAACTGCTAATTCCAAGCTGTCTATAACCGGTAAAATACTTTGAAGTGTTGAGATAGTTGCGTCTGAGTATATAGCAGCTTTTTCCTTCTCTGTTCTTTTTCTGAAATTTTCATACTCTGCCGCCGTCCTCAATAATTTATCCTTATATTTGGATACCTCTTCTTTTAATTTATTTATTTCATCTTCCTTTTCATCTTTTTCGTCTTCTTCCTTAACTTCCTCCACCTCATTTTCGACTGTTTCATTGGTGTCTTCGGTTGAAGCTTCGTTAAATTTCTTCTTCTCCAATTACACGCTCTCCCTTCTTGTATTTACTCTATATCCAGAATTTTCCCCAACATTGTTTCCAAACTTGTTGCGAAATATTCCAGCTTAGTTACCAGACTTGAATAATCCATCCTTGTTGGACCTATCAGACCTATTGCCCCGGACCTATTGCCCACTTTGTACCTAGTGACTATAACACTTGAATTTTTTAGTTCCGGATATTTTATTTCATTTCCTATAAATATATTAATTCCTCTGTCTTTAGAAAGCATGAGGTCTAATATACTTTCCCTTTTATCCAAAAAACTAAATATCTTTATAATGTTATCGGTTCCCATCTCCGGTATTGAGAGAAGATTTGTTTTTCCTCCGAGCTTTATATTAGCGTTGTAAGCCTCATTCGACGCTTCTATCACCGCATTTATAACCGGTGCCATAAGTAGTGATATCTCACTTTTATAATCTGCCACCATGTTCATAAGCTCAAATTTAACATCTGTTAATAGTTTGCCATGAAGCTTTTCTTTAAGTACTCCCCTAAATATTTTTAAAAGTTCAGGCGTCACATCATAATTACATCTAAACAATCTATTTTTTATCATACCGGTCGACGTCATCAACACAACCATTACACTACGTTTCCCTGTCTGCACAAACTGTATATCACGTATTCTTGCGTCATCCCCGGGAGGCGTTGTAAAAATAGCTGTAAATTTAGTCATATTAGCAAGGGCTTGAGAGGCTTCCTTAATAAGATGCTCTGGGTCATCCGACGACAGTGAAAATATATTATCTATAAAATCCTTTTCCTTCTGCGTTAAGGGCTTGCCTCTAACCATGTTATTCACATACACCCTATATCCTTCATTAGAAGGAATTCTTCCGGCAGAAGTGTGAGGCTGTTTCAAAAGGTTCATTTCAACAAGATTAGCCATCTCGTTTCTTACGGTTGCTGGAGATACGGTAATATCCAAATTGCTGCACACCGTTTTTGAACCCACAGGCTCTCCGGTTTTTATATACATTTCTACTATTGCGGACAATATTTTTAATTTTCGTTCTCCTAGTTTCATCTTATTCACCTCGTTGTCCGACCTCGTTAGCACTCTTACTCCTCGAGTGCTAACAGTTATAATTTATCACCTTTTTTATCACTTGTCAAGACCTTTTTCAAAATTTTTTTTAAAAAATTTTTCCATTTTTCTTTCCCCATTATTGTTTCCTATTTTATTTGAGTTTATAATTATTTTTATAATATAAATTATCTTTAATAAGAAAGGCTGAATATTTTATGATAATAATGGCTGTGGATTTAGGCTTAGCCCGCACCGGACTTGCTATTTGTGATAAATTTGAAATGCTTTCTTCTCCTCTTTGTGTTATATGCGAAAGACGAAAAGAAATCTTAATCCAAAAAATAAACGATTACGCAAAAGAAAATTGCTGTGAGTTAATCGTGGTCGGACTTCCCAAAAACATGGACGGCTCAGAAGGTGAAAGTGCAATACGTGCTCGTGAATTCGCAAAAGAGCTTAAAGAAAAAAGTAACATTAATGTTGATATGTGGGACGAAAGATGTACAACCGTAAATGCTCACAATTATCTTAACATCACCAACACATGCGGAAAAAAACGGAAACAGGTTATTGACTCTGTTTCCGCAACTATAATCCTTGAAGATTATCTAAAATTCAGAAAAACTAAGGCTTAATTAATTAAATTGTAATCCTTATTTATAATCACAAAGTTATCTTTTATATTATCAGTTACACTCACTTTTTTATCTTTATATACAAAAATTGCCCCCGCATTATAAAAATCAAGTATTTCTTTGCTTTCATATTTATCCAACACACCACACACATACCCCAAACAATTGGCAATTACGGCATCCTTGTGATAAATCGTTACCGATGATATGTTATTGTTCGTTGGATATCCTGTTCTTAAATCTATAATTTTGTTTCTGACAGTCGATGAATTACCGCTATCGGAAACCTCGTTCATTATCGTGGACAAGCTCCCTTCGGTAGTCTTAAGGAAAGCAAATTCAACTTGCTCATTTTTATTCGGTTGCCTGTCCTTAACAGATAGCTTCCAACATTTATTATCAGGCTTCGCTCCATATACACTTGTTGTGTTCCCCACAGACACAATCGCACCATCTGCGTCGCTTTTCCTATACACATCCATAATTAAATCATTTACCGCTCCTTCTTTGATACAGTCAAGGTCTATTTTAGAATGTTTATCATCTAGTTTTATTCTGTTAACGTCGTGATTTATCTTTATATAATTGTAATCTATATTTTTTAAAGCCTCTTTCACGTTTTCATCATTAAATTTAACATTCTTAATTCCTAATTTCCATAAGTCCATTAAAATTCCCGAAGTTATGTCAAACGTGGATTTACTCATCCTACTAACTTCAATACATTTATCTACCAAATTTATTATTCGTTCATCACATCTTATCCACTTTTTATTTTCGCCTTCGTTTATTTTTTTGATTTGAGAATTTTTATCTCTACTAGATATTTTCGTGTTAAATTTTATGGCTTGTGTCTTAGCATCAGCAATAATCTTCTCTGCGCTGTTTCCATACACAGTTTGATATACTTGCTTATTTTCCAGTTCAAAAGAATCTATAAAATTTTTATCCTTTTGCTCTATTTGTGTGTACACCGCTATAACCGAGAATATTACCAAAATTAATGCTGTGAATATGGGAATGTATATTTTTGTTGCTATCTTATCTGCCTTTTTCATACTTTCATCTCTTTCCTTGCTTTTAGGTTATCATACATTCCATTTTATTATTCATAATATTAAATTTTTAGTAATAATTTGTTGCAAAAATAAAAAGCCGATTTTTATTTCGGCTTTTTTATGTTAATATTAATTAATTGCTTAAATAAAATTTAATAAGGGTTTGCAGAAGCTCGTCCCTATCCACTTTCCGAATAAGATTTCTTGCATTGTTATGAGTGGTTATGTAAGTGGGGTCTTCAGAAAGTATATATCCCACTATTTGATTTATTGGATTATACCCCTTCTCTGCCAGAGAATCATATACGGTTGTAAGCATTACCTTAATATCCGTTTCCTTATCTGAACCTATAGAAAACGTCATTGTTTTATCGAACATAAATATACCCCTCCGTTTCGTTTTTATTATACATGATTTCGACTATTTTTACAACAGGTAAAAATATTATAATTTTACAAAATTATTTGTATTAAATCCTTAATTGCTTGTATAGCTAAGAAATACACATTTTTACCAAATCCTGTTATCTGTCCCACGCACACATCTGCTATCACCGATTTTTTCCTAAACTCTTCCCTTGCGTATATGTTAGACATATGCACCTCTACAAAAGGAAGTCTGATACACGCAATCGCATCTCTTATTGCATAGCTATAGTGGGTTAGTGCGCCCGCATTTATTATTACTCCATCAAACTCATTTTTTGCAGAATGTATTTTATCTATCAGCGAACCCTCCCAATTTGATTGGTACACCTCGCATGTAAATCCGTTATTCTCCGCACACTCAATAATTTGTATTTTTATGCTTTCTGCTGTTTCATCTCCGTAAATTCCTTTTTCTCGAATCCCTATCATGTCCAAGTTTGGTCCTAAAAGAACTAAAAGTCTTTTCTTTTTCATTATATTATCACCGTCTAATCCCACAATATTTATTATCCGTATATCTTTATTTTATCTTTTTTCTTATTGACTTTTCAAGCTTTCTTTTTACTCTCATCATAAAACCTTTAGCACTTCCTGTCGGCTCAACAAGTATCGACTTCATACCGCACAAATTAGCTCCTAAAATGTCTGTAAAAATCTGGTCTCCTACCACTACCACTTCATTTGTCTTACACTTCATATTTCTAGCCGCTCTAATAAGACCAACCGGAATTGGCTTTAAGCCTACTGTTATATATGGTACTTTCAGATACTTTGCAAAAGGTTCAACTCTATCTTTAAAATTATTCGACACTATTATTATTTTTTTACCGCTTTCCTCTAATCTCCTTATCCACGCATTCACGCCTTCAAAAGGCTCTTGCGAACCATGGTTTGCTAAAGTTTCGTCCACATCCAATATTATACCCTTAACATTCATTTCGTTTATCATTTTTATTGATATGTCTGTAACCTTTTCCACCGCTTTTGTGGGAATAAACAACTCCCTCCCCCCCTTTTATATATAAAATTAAGAGGCTAACTTAAACTTAAGTTACCTCTCTAAATTAAAATCTAATAAATATATTAGCCCATTCTTCTTGACGACATATGGTTGCGTCTTCGAGCTTCTTTAGATTTCTTTTTACGCCTCACGGAGGGCTTTTCATACGCTTCTCTTTTTCTAACTTCCTGAATAACGCCATCTCTAGAGCATTTTCTCTTAAAAGTTAAAAGAGCTTTTTCAAGAGTCTCACCTTGCTTAACTATAACTTCAGCCATTAATTTCCCTCCTATCCGCCTTCAAACAAAACTAAAAATATGTCGTATTCACGGCACACATGCTATTATACATTAGTAATATCCATGATGTCAATAGTAATATTGCTTAAAATCGATAATTTTTTACATAATTATTATTGCGCATACTATCCTATTATGATAATATAATGTACAGATACTACCATTAGTTTTATATATATTATTAATCTACACAATTTTCTGTGTTATATTCACCTATACATATTAACTAATGTGTATCTAATATATATTATATGTAAATTTATTTAAAGGTGATGTTTTTAACATGTCAAAAAAGAAAATAGCAATATTGTTTGGTGGAGTATCCTCAGAACACGAAGTTTCAAGAATATCTGCAAGCTCCATAATTGCTAACATTGACGAATCAAAATACGAATTAATATTAATTGGTATAACCAAAAGCGGCGAATGGTTTTTATATTCTGGTGACTTGGAAGATATAAAAGACGGTTCTTGGGAAAATCACGAAAATAATAAACGTGCTTTTATCGTTCCGGACGCCTCCATCGGCGGAATTTTAGTTCTCAATAACGGTAAGTATGAAAAAATCAATATTGATGTTATAATCCCTGTACTTCACGGGAAAAATGGTGAAGACGGCACTATTCAAGGTTTGTTCCAATTAGCAGGAATTCCTTTTGTTGGATGCGACACAACATCTGCTTCGGGATGTATGGATAAGGTGTTCACTAACACTATTTTAAGCTATAACAATATCAAAAAACCTAAATTTTACTGGTTTTTCTCATATGACTTTAAAAATAATTCTGACAAATGTATAGAAGACACCGACGCTTTCTTTGAAGGAAAATATCCTCTATTCGTAAAGCCTGCTAATGCCGGTTCTTCAGTTGGAGTAAGCAAAGTAAACAACAAGGGAGAGCTTAAAAAGGCTTTTGAGTTGGCAATTAACGAAGACAATAAAATCGTTATCGAGCAGGGTATTATTGGTCAAGAAGTTGAATGTGCTATTTTAGGGAACAGTGACCCTATAGCTTCTTTTGTTGGAGAAATAGCCGCATCTGCTGATTTTTACGACTATGAAGATAAATACATTAACGGTACTTCTAAACTTTATATTCCCGCTCATATCCCAGAAAATGTTGCTGAGGAGATACGTAAAACAGCAATAAAAGCATTTAAAATTATGGGCTGCAAAGGTCTCTCCAGAGTGGACTTCTTTGTTGAAAAAGGAACAAATAAAGTGTTTTTAAATGAAATCAACACTTTCCCCGGTTTTACTTCTATTAGTATGTATCCTAAGTTAATGGAACATTTCGGCATAAATTTTAAAACGTTAATCGATAAACTTATAGACTTATCTTTGGAAAAATAATATAATATAGATTATATTATTTATCGGAAGGATGATTTTAAAATGCAAAATAGTCCAATCGGAGTGTTCGACTCCGGTTTGGGAGGTCTTACGGCTGTCAAGGAAATTTTAAAGATAATGCCTAATGAAGACGTGATTTATTTTGGCGATACCGGACGTGTGCCTTATGGGAACAAGAGTGTGGACACCATTTTAAATTACGCTTTACAAGATATTTCTTTTTTAACTTCTATGAATGTAAAATTTATAGTAATAGCGTGTGGTACTGTTAGTTCGGTAATCCAGTGTAAAAGCAATCTGATTTCAACTCCTTTTACAGGCGTACTTGCTCCAACCTGCGCTGCCGCTGCTAACGCTACTAAAAACAATAAAATAGGTGTTATAGGAACAACCGCAACTATAAATAGTAATTCATATAAAAAAAATTTGCAGCTTTTAAATCCTAGCGTCGAGGTATTTCAACAGGATTGTCCTTTATTCGTTCCAATGATTGAAAACGGCTATATCCTTCCCCAAGATAATCTCGTTAAAGAAACTGTTAAAAATCATCTTGCTGGCTTAAAACAACATGGTATCGACACTCTTATTTTAGGGTGTACTCATTATCCTATAATTTCTGAGGCTATTCAAAATTTTATGGGAGAAAATGTGACGTTGATAGACTCCGGGAAAGAAACTGCAAGATATCTAAAAAATACTTTAGAGAAATTAGATTTGCTGACAAATCGAAATACAAAAGGTGATTGTAAATTTTTTGTGAGCGATTGTACTGAAAATTTCTCTCGCACAGCAAGTTTGTTTTTAGGTCAAAATATAAGTTCAAACGTTAAAAAAATTGATGTTAGTCAATACAGTGTAGTGAGGTGACATTTATATGGATGAAAATTATATTATATCAATTATCGGTCGACAAGTTATCGACGATGAGGAAAGTGAAGTTAAAGTCACAACCCTCGGTTCATACGTTAAAAAAGGTGAAAGCAGGTTTATCGTATATAAGGAATATGACTCTTCTCATGGCTCTAAACCTATAACTTGTATTCTCAAGATAGAAAAAGACAATAAGGTTACTTTAACAAAAAGTGGAGCACAAAATTCTAAGCTTATATTGGAATGTAATAAAAGACATATGTGTCACTATGACACCGGTTTTGGCTCACTGATGATAGGAATATTCACTAATAAAGTCACATGTAATTTATCTGACAGCGGTGGACAACTCGATATTGTGTATTCACTTGATATAAATTCCACGTTGACAAGCATAAATGAAATACATATTAATGTAAAGGAGAATGATAAGAAAGATGTCTAAGGTGTTAATAAATTTATTTGACAAATTAAAATTATGTGTATCAGAAGCTATAAACAAAGCAATTCAAAACGGGAGTTTACCTAATGAAAGCGTCCCAGCATTCTCTATCGAAATTCCTGCCGACAGGTCTCATGGCGATATTGCTACGAACGCAGCAATGGTGTCTGCAAAAGCGTTCAGAACCGCACCAAGAAAAATCGCTGACTTAATTTTATCTAACATTTCCCTTCCCGATGAAATGATTGAAAAGGTTGAAATTGCCGGTCCTGGATTTATAAATTTCTTTGTTAATAAAAATTTTTACTCAAATGTTTTAAAAGAAATTAAAGACCTCGATGAAGACTACGGAAAAAGTAATTACGGCGAAAATAAAAAGGTTATGGTTGAATTTGTGTCTGCTAACCCAACCGGTCCAATGCATCTCGGAAACGCCAGAGGAGGCGCTTTAGGCGATTGTTTAGCTTCTGTTTTACAAGCTGCCGGATACGATGTTTGGAGAGAATTCTATATAAACGATGCCGGTAATCAAATAGATAAATTCGGCTTATCCTTAGACGTGAGATACAAGCAAATATGGCTCGGCGAAGACGCTGTTGAACTACCTGAAGACAGTTATCACGGTGACGACATAAAGGATTTAGCTAAACAATTTTCAGATAAATACGGTAAATCTTTTATGGATGTTGATGAAACCGAAAGAAGAAATGCTTTAGTAAATTTCGCACTTCCTAAAAATATCGAACGCATGAAATACGACATGGAACGCTACAAAATTAAATATGACGAATGGTTCCACGAAAAATCTTTGCATGAAAACGGCGAAATTATGGAGGTTGTAAACGAGCTTTCAAAGAGAGGCTTAACTTACAATTCTGACGGCGCAGTTTGGTATAAGGCTACCGCCAGAGGAGCTGAAAAAGACGAAGTTTTAATAAGGAAAAACGGTGTTCCAACCTATTTTGTTGCTGATATCGCTTATCACAGAAATAAATTTATAAAGCGTAATTTCGACATTTGTATTGACCTTTGGGGCTCCGACCATCATGGTCATGTCGCAAGAATGAAGGATGCTATGGACGCTATTGGTATAGACAGCAATCGCCTTGAGATACTTCTATTCCAATTTGTAAGGCTTGTACAAAATGGTGAAATCGTGCGTATGAGTAAGCGTACCGGAAAGGCTATCCAGCTTGCTGACCTTCTTGATGAAGTTAATTCTGATGCCGCTAGATTTTTGTTCAATATGCGTGAAGCAAATTCTGTTATGGACTTCGATTTAGACCTTGCTATTAAACAAGATTCTCAAAACCCTGTATATTATGTACAATATGCACACGCTAGAATTTGTAGTATATTTACATCGCTGCCTGAAGAAGTGTTAAAAAAATATAACTCTTCTATTCCAGATTTGTCACTGCTGGACAAAGCAGAAGAAATAGATTTAATAAATCACTTGTCTTTGTACACAAACGAAATAATCCAAGCGGCAAAAGATTTGGACCCAACCAGAATAACTCGCTATGTTATCTCTGCCGCAAACTTATTCCATAAATTTTACAATTCTTGCAGGGTTCGTTGCGAAGATGAAAATTTAATGAACTCAAGACTATATTTATGTGATTGCGTAAGAATCGTAATTAGAAATGTTTTAAAGATGTTCAAAATATCAGTTCCCGAAAAAATGTAATAAAAAAACTAGGCAATTTAATTATTGTCTAGTTTTTATTGACATATGAAACAAAAAATGATATTATAATTTTGTATTTTATTTGATATAGGAGATGACATCATGCAAGACGAAGAAAAAAAGATAGAATTTAAAATAGATACTATAGATTTTACAGAAACCTTTTTTAAAGCTCCAAATTTAATTCAATTTAAACAAAATATAAACGACGCCAAAGGTATCGACAGAGGTGCATTTGAAGCTTTCTCAGAAAACGCACTAAGCGCTATAGATTTTTATTTAGAAGAAAGCAAACCTGATGAAATGTCTAAAAATTACTTGTTAAATCGTCTTATGCAGCTTTGCTCAATTTATGAAAACGCTCCCAAAAAGAAATCAAAAAAGGTTGCAAAAGTAATGTTTAAACTAAGAGAAAATTTACTTAATGTAAATTCTAATAAAAATAGTGAAAATTAATTATATTTTTGTATATATACATAAATTTGAATTTACGTATTGACAACGCCTCGAATATCTAATATAATGTATATGTTGTTTATCGAGGTGTGGCTCAGTTTGGTAGAGCGCTTGGTTTGGGACCAAGATGCCGCAGGTTCGAATCCTGTCACCTCGACCATTTTATTTAAAACTATGTTTGTATTTAAACATAGTTTTTTTATTTATGAAATAAATCATAAAAACAAATTTGACTTTTATAATTATTTATAGTATAATTTATATGAAATTTTTTAAGGGGTGAAAAGATGCGCAATTTTTCTTGCTAACTTTAAGTAATAAAAATTATCATACTATTTTTTTATGTATAAATTTTTATGCTTTTTGCAAGAAAATTGTGTTTCTTATACGCTATAATTCATAGATATCGTATCTTTTTTAAGCTGTAAGAATGATTTTTCTTGCAGCCTGTATTTTTTTATAAAAAGGTGTGATTTTTATGTCTATTATAAACGTACAAAATTTAACTTTCGCATACGATGGAAGTTATGATAATATTTTTGAAAATGTAACTTTTCAACTAGACACAGATTGGAAACTCGGATTTATAGGTCGAAATGGACGAGGAAAAACTACATTTCTTAACCTTTTAACTCGTAAATACAAATATAACGGCTCTATATCTAGTAATGTGAAATTTGATTATTTCCC
The DNA here is from genome assembly GCA_934729465.1 of uncultured Eubacteriales bacterium. Lineage (GTDB taxonomy): Bacteria > Bacillota > Clostridia > Oscillospirales > Acutalibacteraceae > RUG14215. The sequence continues at coordinate 97,953 of CAKVEP010000006.1, forward strand.
TTTCAAAGTTGATGATAAAACTAAATCAGCTATAGATATAATCAAAGAAAAATCATATATAAATAACTATAATTATTGGAAAGTTCAAAAAGAACTATCATTTTTAAACATGAGTGAAGAATCATTATTCAAACCTTTTAATTTTCTTAGTGGAGGTCAGCAAGCTAAAATATTGCTTGTTAGCCTATTTTTAAAGGAAAATAACTTTTTATTGATAGATGAACCAACAAATCACTTAGATATAGATTCTAGAAAAATAGTGAGTAATTATCTTAAATCTAAAAAAGGCTTTATTCTAGTTTCACACGACAGACAATTTCTTGACAATTGTATAGACCATATTATGGTCATCAATAAAACAAATATCGAAATTCAAAAAGGTAATTTTTCTTCTTGGTTTAAAAATAAACAAAATCAAGATAATTTTGAAATATTACAAGACAAAAAGTTAAAAAAGATATTTTAAAACTTGAAAAATCAGCAAAACAAATTGCAAATTGGGCTAATAAAATTGAAAAATCCAAAAATGGAACTAAAAATTCCGGGCTAAGACCTGATACAGGTTATATTGGTCACAAATCCGCTAAAATGATGAAACGCTCTAAAAACGCAGAAAAAAGAAAACAGTCTGCTATAGAAGAAAAATCTTGTCTTCTTAAAAACATAGAATTTGCAAAAGAATTAAATATAAATTTCTTAAAAAATAATTTTAAAAAATTATTAAACTTAAACAATATTTCCTTATTTTACGACAATAAAATAATTTGCAAAAATATTACTTTTGAAGTAAATCAAAATGATAGAATTTGTATTTACGGCAAAAATGGATGCGGTAAATCTACTATTTTAAAATTTATAAATGATGATAAAAAGATAATTTTTAAAGGGAATTTTGAAAAAGCAAATAATTTAAAAATTTCTTATGTTTCTCAGGATACTTCACAATTAAAGGGAAATCTTAGAGATTTTGCTAAATCTCAAAATATTGACGAAAGTTTACTTAAAAATATTTTACGAAAATTAGATTTTTCTCGCACACAATTTGAAAAGGATATTTCAATATTCAGTGAAGGACAAAAAAAGAAAGTTTTGTTAGCTAAAAGCCTTAGTGAAGAAGCACATTTATATTTATGGGACGAACCACTTAACTTTATTGATATTTTATCTAGAATACAAATTGAAAATTTAATATTAAAATTTAAGCCTACTATCATTTTTGTTGAACATGACGAATTATTTATTAAAAATTTGTCTACTAAAACTATCAATATATAAACCAAAAGCACGGTAAATAATCATTGCTGTGCTTTGAGATATAAATAGTTAAATAATAAGCATCCCCCAGCCTAGCTGGGGGTATTTCTTTAACGGGCGAAGCCCTTGTACTACTAGCCGCCTCTA
>CAKVEP010000007.1 GCA_934729465.1 uncultured Eubacteriales bacterium
TTGGTTTTTCCTTCCTGATTCTTTCTTTATTCAGTTTTTAGGGTGTTTTTATACACCATTAGCTCAGTTGGTAGAGCGAATGGCATAGTAACATACCGTAAAAGAAAAAAGAAAGTTTGGAATAATAAACAAAAAAGTAGCATATAATATTATAAATTGTATATAATCCTCGTTAGCTCAGTTGGTAGAGCGAATGGCATAGTAACATACCGTAAAAGATAAAGGAAAGTTTGAAATAACAAACAAAAAAGTAGCATATAATATTAAAAATTGTATATAATCCTCGTTAGCTCAGTCGGTAGAGCATGCGGCTGTTAACCGCAGGGTCGTTGGTTCGAGTCCAACACGGGGAGCCAGATAAATCCTCACTTAGTGGGGATTTTTTAATATATAAAAACGTGTTGGAACAAGGAAAAACGATATAAAAAAAGGAATTTCAGAAAAAACAAGCGTGTGAAATGGTGACCGCAAAAGATATAAAGGTGCGTTCAAATAAAATATAATACAAGACTATATTATTTAAAAGCGTTGATATTTATATATCAGCGTTTTTTTAGTGCCCAAAAACAAAATAAAGAGGAGAAGTGAACATGGAAACGTTTTTAATTTTAATAGTAGGAGTATTAGTAGCAGTAGCAATATATCAGGGGATACAGATAAAAAAGTTAAGGAGGCAAACGATACAAGCGTTTTTAAAAGTATGCGAAAGAGCGTTTAAAAAGGGAGATAATAAAAAATGTTAGGCAGTTTGGACGATAGGCAATATTTAGAGCCGATAGATTATGAAGCAGAAATGGCAGACTTAGAATGTAGTGAGGTAAAGGAGTAGAAAAATGGAAAATAAAAAATCAGTATTTCAAACGCTTTTTGAAATCAATGTAAATAAACAAGTAGAAAAGAAAAACGGATTAAATTATTTATCGTGGGCTTACGCGTGGAGTGAAGTAAAAAAGATATATCCGAGTGCAACGTATAAAGTTTATGAAACGGAAAGCGATTGTATATATCACACAGACGGACGGACTTGTTGGGTAAAAACGGGTGTAACAATAGAAAATTTAGAGCATATAGAATATTTGCCCGTAATGGACTATAAAAACAAGTCGATACTTCTTGAAAATATCACAAGTTTTGACGTAAACAAGGCAATACAACGCAGTTTAACAAAAGCTTTAGCAAGACATGGCTTAGGGCTTTATGTTTACGCAGGAGAAGATTTACCCGAAATTGAAATCGAAAAGATAACCCCGCGAGATGCCAAAATTTTAAAAAATATTGTTTATGATATGAACGAACCAGAAAGGATTTATCAAGGGATTTTGCAAAAATATAACGTAAAAACTTTTAAAGATTTGACGGTTAAACAAAGAACAGAAATATTGCAAGTGCTAAGTGAAATGGAAAGGAAGTATAAAAATGAGGGTAAAATTTAAAGTATTGGGAGAACCAAAGGGAAAGCAGCGTCCAAGATTATGTAAAATACGAGGACGCAGCATAGTTTACACACCGAAGCAGACAACAGAATATGAACAAAAAATAAGGGCGAGTTGTAGAAGATTAATGAGTGAAAAATTCCCACAAGGGATACCACTCGAAATCAAAATAACTGCCCTTTTTTCTATCCCGAAGAAGTTTAACAAGGAGCAAAGAGAAAAGTCTATAAACGGCGAACTTCTACCAACAAAAAAGCCAGATGGTGATAATGTAATAAAAATTGTTTTAGACGCGTTAAACGATACTGCGTATTTTGACGATAGCCAAGTATGCGGTATTAATTTTTTCAAAAGGTACGGCGAAAAAGCACAAATAATTATTGAAATAAAGGAGATAAAGACATGGGAAAAATAGTTAAAATTTTTGAGGACGAAAAAGAAAAATACACGGGCAATTGTTATGTTAATACGGTGATTTTTAGAGGAAGAATACCGCAGAGCCCTAAATTATACGGAAATGACACGGTTAAATTCTCAGTGCAGCTATCGGGAGGAAAAGACAAAGAAACGGGACAATGGAGAAATCCAACATATGCAAATATTGTAGCTTTTGGAGATTTAGCGCAAAAGATACTCAAAAATTATAAAGAACATGACGAAATCTGGCTCACAGCAAAGTATTATACAAATAAATTTGAGGGAAATTTTTATCACGGATTTATCGCCCGTGAAGTGATAACAGAGGAGGATTTAAACCATGCGGAACAGGAAGTAAAAAAAGTATTAGATGATTATGATTTACCATTTTAAAAGTTAATTTGGGAGGATTTATAATGAATAACGCATTAAAACAAGTGATGACGGATAGAAGATTAAATATAAAATCAAAGGCGATTTACTCATATTTAGACGGCTTATGCCTTGATAAAAATATGTGTTACCCAAGCCGTAAAAAGATAGCATACGACCTAAATGTGAACTATGAAACGACTAAAAAATATATAGACCAGCTTGTATATTATGGATATTTGGAAGTTGTAAAGACTAGAGAAAACAACAAATTTTCTAATAACTTATATGTTTTAACATGCAAAGAAAAGCGTTCGCAGGCACAAAATGCGGGCGCTTTAAATTGGAGGCGGTGAGCTATGAACAATAATTTTAAGGGAATTTGGATACCAAAAGAGGTTTTGTGCAATAAAAATTTAGGACAAACAGAAAAATTATTAATATCTTCAATTTTTACGCTTGATAATGGCAAGGGGTGTTATGCTACAAACGCATATTTTTCTGAATTAATAGGAATAAGCAAAGATAGAGTGTCAAAAGTGATAAATAAATTAATAAAATTAAGCTATTTAAACTCTAAAATCATATACAAATTAACAGCAAAAGAAGTAGAAAGAAGAGTTTTAAAGGTAAATAGTCGAAAATTCATAGAGGGACTATGTGAAAGCACCTTTTCCCCTCCCGATGAAAACAGCCAAGAAGATAAAAAAGAAATATATAAAAAAAATAATAGTTGCAATTTTCGCAAAACAGAAAAAGAAAAGCCAAAAGATAGATGGTTTCACGAAAAAAGCGAGCCATATATGTTAGCAAGGTTTTTAGAGGAACAAATCCAGAAACATACACCAGAATTTGGAGCAAATGAAGCCAGACGGCAACGTTGGGCGAAAGATATTGATTTAATGATTAGACTAGACGGTTTAGACCCAGATAAAATTGCAGATGTTATCGTGTGGGCGCATAACAGCACATTTTGGCGAGCGAACATATTATCAGGCAAGAAACTCCGAGAAAAATATTTACAGCTTTCAATCCAGATGAATTGCAAAAGGTAAATAATGAAAAACCAAGAGGAGATATTCATATTAGCCTCATATTTAGCGTATATGGCATTTTAGAGAGTAATTGATATATACCGAAATCTAAGGCATAAAACGCAAAATGAAGCAATTAAAGCACATTTGAGAGCGTACTTTAATTTTGGAAGTGATAAGACATTGGAAATAGAACTTGAAGCCGCAAAAACTGCAGAAATGTCGGTAATCGGCGCGATAATTATTGACAGTAAAAGTCTTGCGGAAGTAATTGACACACTCTTGCCCGAATATTTTTATTTTGAAAGCTTTAAGGTTTGCTATGAAGCTATTTTAAGGTTATCGAGCAAGGGAAAACCGATTGATTTTGTAACAGTTTTAAATGAGGTTACCGTACATGAAAATCTTATAGAAACCGACATAAAAAAGCTTTTATTGACTTGTGCTGAAGGCGTACCAAGTGTTGGCAATATCCAACAATATTCTGAAATTATCATAAATTCATATAAAACCAGAAAACTAAAAGAAATAGGAGCAAAAATTGCTTTTGAAACTACACCCGAAACAGCTGAAGAAATCACAACCGAAGTCATAACAGAACTTTATGAGGTTGTGAGGTCTCAAAAAACACGGAAGCTACAGCCAGTAGGAGAAATCGGGTTAAAACTTTTTGAAACTTATCTAAATGACAAACCACCGCCAGAAAATAGGTGCGATATAGGCTTTAAGCGGGTAGATGAAAAATTAAAGGGCATGACGGCGGGAAATTTAATCATTTTGGCGGCTCGCCCTAAAATAGGAAAGACAGCTTTTGCTGCAACAATCTCCGAAAATGTAGCAAGAACAGGTAAAACCGTCTGTTTTTTTAGCCAAGAAATGGAAAGCACGGAGGTTTACGAGCGGATACTTGCTAAAAATTCCAATATTCCTATGAATACGCTTATAGACCAAAAATTTAAGGATAAAACCCGTCCAGAAAGCGCAAGAAATAGTGAACTTTTAGCAATATCAAAGGCTATTGATGATATTTATAATTTACCGCTAAAAATTAATGATACACCAAGTTTGACCGTAAACGACATAAGGCTTGAATGCCGAATGGTGCAGAATTTAGGCTTGATAGTAATTGACTATTTGCAGTTAATGAGGGGTAGTAAAAAATGTGAGAACAGAAATCAGGAGGTCGGCGGAATTTGCCGAGACCTAAAATGTTTAGCAGGCGAACTACAAGTCCCGATTTTATGTTTATCACAATTAAACCGAGTATCAGATGAAAACAAACGTCCTTCACCTACCGATTTAAGGGACAGCGGGGAAATCGAGCAATCGTGCAATAAATTAATTTTAATGTGGTGTGTGGAGAAAAATTTAGACGAAGGAGGAGTTTTGCAAAGCAAAACCGTAGGTGTAGACGTAGCATTAAACCGCAGAGGGAATACGGGAGTAACGCTTTTTAACTTTAACGGAAATTATATGAAGTTTACCGAGCTTGACCGCGTTTATGATGAAGAGCAAAAAGAAAATAAAACGAACTGGAGGCGATAAAATGGAGTTATCACAGGTAAAGTCAAGACTTAATCGGATTGTTTATTATGACACAGGGCAAATTGATTTAAACGGCTGTTCTATTAAAGACTTTATTTTTACAGCGTGCATTTTGAGGAAAAATAAGAAAGGATTTTACTATTATGAAGCCGAGCTTAAAGAGATAAACGGCAGAAATACTCTGATTGTACCACTTGAAAAGGTTTTAAATATTAATGAGGTTTAGGGCTGATGATTTTTTTGAAGTTATCAGTTCTTTTTTTATTTTAAAAATTAATTTTTGGAGGAATTTAAAATGAACGAATTAATTAATGTAAATATCAAAAATGAAAATGGGAAATTATTAGTATCAAGCCGAGATATAGCAAAAGGACTTGAAAAAGAGCATAAAGATGTTTTAAGAAAAATAAGGGAAGTTTTGAACGAGCGAGAATTTTCGCCCGTTACGTATATTGACGAAAAAGGCGAGATAAGACCAGAATATATGCTTGATAAAAATGCTTTTATCTTGCTTGTTATGAACTATACAGGATACAACGATTTTAAGCGGGCGTATATCAAGAGATTTAATGAAATGGAAGAAATCATAAAAAATAATATGCCGCAGTCTTACCCAGAAGCACTTCGCAGACTTGCCGCCGAAGTTGAACAGCGAGAATTAATTGAAAGGCAACGAAACGAAGCATTAAGAACAAAAGCGTGGATAAGTGATAAAAAGATGGCAACGGCGATGAATACGGCGAGCCAGAAAGCAAAAGAAGTCAAGAAACTTGAAATCGAACTTGATAAATCGAAAGATTACGCCAGCACGAAATTAATACAGATAAAAACGGGTAGGAAATACGATTGGAAAGACCTCAAAAAATATTGCATAACAGTCGGGCTTGAAATAAAAAAGGCGCAAGATTCAAATTACGGAGAAGGCAACAGTTATCCAGCTGAAGCGTGGAAAGAAGTTTATAAAATTGAAATAAAAGAAATTATTTAAGGACTAACGGAGATTAAGAGCCGTTATTTTTTTATTTAGGAGGATTTTTATGACTAAAAAGGAACTATCACAACTTTATTATTTGAAAAAAGAAATCAAGCAGCAGCAAAAAAGGTTTGAAGAATTAGAAACCTTAGCCACATCTTGCACAGCCAAAATAACGGGTATGCCACACGGAACGGGAATAAACGATAAAATCGGGAAATATGCCGCACAGATAGCCGATTTAAAAACACTTCTCAATAAAAATATTGAAAAGTGCTTTGATGAATTAAATAAAATAAATGAATTTATAAATAGTATTAATGATTCACTTATTAGGCAAATCATAACATACAGATTTATATATGGATTCAGCTGGAATAAAGTTGCACATACTATAGGCGGTGGTAACAACGCTGAATGTTTAAGAAAAAAGATGTATAGATATTTAAAATATCATTAAAAACTACTAAATCTCTTGAAAATTTTACAAATACTTGTTATATTATTATAGTATTTGTTCTTTAATAAATCTGAAAAGTTTAATGTACTTTTCATTTAAACTATCTTCAATCTCAGAAGTAAAAGGTATATAATCATCAGAATTATAATCGCTGTGATTACTTATATTAAGTAATTCCTCATTCAGAGGGATAAATACTTTTTTGAAATTTTCAAAGGTATTTTTATCTATTGTTCTGTAAATTTCCATAGGCCCTAAGTTTTTGATATATTCAAAAGTGTTTTTTGGAATTAATGAATAATCTTTATTTAAGATTGCTTCATCATCAAATATAATTCTGAAGCAACTATCATTAAGGATAATATTCAGTTTATGAGCAGAACAATTTTTGTTACCCAACGCAAACCCTCCTAACAAAGTACAAATACAAATTGCAAATAACTTTCTAACATTAAGCATTAAATATACCTCCAATAATATTTATATAAATATTATACTATATAAAAGGTTAAAAAGTAAATACTAAAATAAGGAGTGAAGAATATGACAACAATACAAGAACTAAATAAAGCTGTAGAAGAAGCCAAGGAAGCTGTTTTAAAATTCGAAAAGGATAGAAAGAAATTTGATGAAACTATTAAGGACTATAAAGAATTACGAGATAAAAAATTTGATAAAGAAAAAAAGCAGGAATATGCTAGACTAAAAGAGAACATAAAAAATGTAGAAAAGGAAATAATGAAATATAAGGCTGAAAAAGAAGATATAGAAAACTTGTATTTTCTTGATAAAATAGGGTTTCAACAATTATGTGAATTTTTTATGAAATCCAACCCTCAGGTAACTGATATTCCTAATTATAGTAGGACTGATAGAGGTAGAAACTATGGTTTTAGAGATTTATTACGTAATGCGAATAATGATGTAGGAAAGGCAAAAAAACGATTAAAGCCTTTGCAAGAAATTGCAAAAAAATATAATAGTAACTGGAAAATAATCACAGATGGATATGAAAAAATCACAGATAATATAAAACAAAAAAATAATGAAATATTGAATTTAAAACAACAAAAGGATGACTTAAAAAAACAAACTAATCCATATCCAAGTGCGAGCTTTGGATATAAAATAGCACATAGTGAAAAGGTTGATTATAAGTTGTATTTAACTAAAATTGACTTATTTTATAAAAATATTAGATACAGTCCCTATTTAAGTGCGGAATCATTAGATTACTACAAATTAAAACTTCAAAAGATAAAAGCGAGGTTTGAGAGAGTAACACAATTTATGAATAATTATTCCGATCAATTGAATTATATAAAAACTGAATTTATTATGGACAGATGGAGAGCTGCTAAAGCAAATAGACTGAAACAGATAGAACAAGAAGAAATGACTGCTTCATTAAAAGATAAGCAAGATTTAGCAGAAAAGCTTGGAATAAGTAAGTTTAGAGAATCAATAACCCAACGAGATGTTATAAATAGCGCCGATAATGGCACCGGTAAAATAAAAACGTCTAACCTGACAACCCCAAATTCAGCATTTGATAAGGGCATATACTGGCTAAAAACCCCTTTTAAACAGGTAAGAGTAGAAGTAGACAGAAATAGCAACATAATGATATATCCGAAGGCGAAGCGCGTTGCACCAACTTATGATGTAATTTCACTTAAATTAGATAGTATTTTTAAGAATAAAGATAATAAAGAGGTTATTCAAAAAGTTATAGACCCAATAATCAATTATTTAAAGCAAACTGTACCAGTTCCGACTGAGGATTTAAAGAATCAGGCTTTATTAGACAAAATAAAACCGATGAAAGCAGTTAAAGATGAACGAGGGTTTTTGACAGACGAACAAAAGGAGGCAGCCGCAACTCTTTGTGGAATACTAATGTTATCAGAATCACATCAATTTAGAAATCCAACACTTGGTAAATTTGAAAGAAGCAGTATTAAAAGAGTTAAACAACTTGCTTTAAAAGGAATTAATAATCCATTTAGTGTGGTTTATGCGAATAAATCTGGAGAATACATAAATGCTCATGCAAAAGAGTCTGATTCTGGGTTTGACAAAGCTAAAATTAATACAAAGTTTACTTATTATTCAGATGAACAAGCAGTGGGGGATGGTGGTCATAAGCAGACACGTCAGCTTTTAAGATGTAAGGAAATTGATGGGGACATAGCGGTTAATAAAGCTGATTTACCCGAATGGATACAGGACAAGGTTACTAATAGTGGGTCATATGTAAAGGTAAAAGATCTGGATAACACTAAAGAATATCCATTTTTTGAAGGAGACAGAAAGCAAACTATAAGAGAATTTGTAGAAAAGCAAATGAATAGAAACATGAGAGACCAATACAAAAAGCTAAACAGAACTCCAAAGACAAGAAAGTAAAATATGTCCCGCTATGTCCAGGTTTTAGTGATATAATTATATTGTGGGATATAGAACCCACGTCCTCCCGTAAAATTATTTTTAAATGAAGGCATAATAAAAGGGCTGTTTAACGCCCTTTTTGTTGTGCTTATTTATTTTAAAGGAAGTGAGGTTATAAAGAAATCATGTAAATACTGCGGCGGAATTCATGAAGAGAATTATAAATGCAGTAAAAGACCCGTGCAAAAGAAGCGGATAGACGAGAGCGTGTACTTTAGAAACAGCCAAAGCTGGCAGAATAAGCGGAAAAAAATAAGAGAACGAGATAATTATTTGTGTCAAGTATGTATCAGAAATTTATATAACACGGAAAGGAAATATAACTATGAGAATTTACAAGTGCACCACGCGATACCCTTAAACGCAAATAAAACTCTAAAGCTAGATGATAGCAATTTAATAACCTTGTGCGAGTATCACCATTATTTGTGCGACCATGGGGCTATGCCCTATGACGAGGTTAAAAAAATTATTGACGAACAAGAAAATAAAAAGGAGACGAAAATATGTTAGTTAAAAGCATAGTTTTAAAAGACAATACATTATATAAAAATTTGGACATAAGAGAATATAAATGCATTGAAGAATTTTTAGAGGTTAAGTTTTTGGAGAATAACGCCGACTTTAAAAAGGGAGACGTAGTTTTACTTAATAAAAGAATTGTGTACAGGATTTATCCGTAAGAATTAAGCCCCCCTACTTGCAAAGTGTTTGTGCAAAAGGTACAAAAACACCATACGTCCCACCTCAATTTACGGCGAGGGCGCAAAACGTGATTTTTTGGAAAGGAGGAAAGAAAATGAAAATAGAAAAAATTAAGATTGGAGAAATAAAGCCATACGAAAACAACGCAAAGCTCCACCCTGCCGAACAAGTGGAGCAGATAAAAAAATCAATACTGGAGTTTGGAAACAACGACCCGATAGCGATAGATGAAAACAACGTAATAATCGAAGGACACGGGCGTTATTTGGCATTAAAAGAGTTGGGATATAAGGAAATCGAAGTTATAAGGCTCAATCATTTAACGGAGGAACAGAAGCGGGCGTATGCAATAATTCATAATAAATTAACCATGGACACAGGCTTTAATTTTAATATTTTAGGCGCGGAACTAACCTATATAAACGAGATAAATATGAGTGATTTTGGCTTTGAAGATGAAGAAATAAACGAAGAAGATTTTGAAACCAATTTTAATTTAGAAATACGAGAAAACTTAGATACGCGCTTTATGACATTATCGTTGCATAAAAATCAATTTGACTTCATAAAAGAATGTTTAGAGCAAGTAAAAGACACTAAAATAATGAAGTTTGACGGAGCAAGTGAAAGTGGCAATTTGCTATATGAAATAGTAAAACAGTATTTAGAAGCAAGGTAAAAGGTGAAATTATGAAGATACAGAAAATCAAAATTGAAGTTATAAGACCTTATGAAAACAACGCAAAGCTCCACCCGACCGAACAGGTGGAGCAGATAAAAAAATCAATAAAAGAGTTTGGCAATAACGACCCGATAGCGATAGATGAAAGAGGCGTAATAATCGAGGGACACGGGCGCTACCAAGCATTAAAAGGCTTAGGATACAAAGAAGCTGAGGTTATAAGGCTTAAACATTTAAGCGAGGAACAAAAGCAAGCGTATATATTAATTCACAACAAATTAACTATGAATACAAGTTTTGACCTTGATGTTTTAAGCGAAGAATTAAAGAAAATAAAATCAATAGATTTAGGCTGTTTTAATTTTGATAGTGAAATATCAGAAGATAACGAAGAAACAGAGGCAGAACAGGATTTCAAGCAAATGAGCTTTATGTTTAACATAGAGCAGTACAAAATAATTGAAAAAGTAATTAAGGATACACAAGAATTAACTTTTGATATGTTTGGAAATAGAAATAAAAACGGAAATAGAATTTATGAGGTTGTGAGACGTTGGGCAGAGCAAAAGAAATTAAGTTAAAAGTAATACCGAGCCAAATAGCGGTACCGTTCGTAAAAAAACACCATTACAGCGGGAAAGTTGTCACTAACAGTAATCTTCACTTTGGAGCATTTTTAGACGGAAAACTTCACGGAGTAATGAGCTTTGGCTCGTCAACGGATAAGTCTAAACTAATAACACTTGTTGAAGATACAAAATGGAATGAATTTATGGAATTAAACCGCATGGCTTTTGATGATTATCTACCAAGAAACAGCGAAAGCAGGTGCATATCACAAGCGATAAAATTAATAAAGCGAAACGCTCCCAATATTAAATGGATAATAAGTTTTGCGGACGGTTGCAGCTGCGGGGACGGAACTATTTACAGAGCAAGTAATTTTGTGCTTACGGGAATAAGGAAAAATGGGGGTATTTGCCAGCTCCCAAGCGGTGAGAAGATACACAAATTGACCTTACACACAGTACCCAATAAAAAGCGTGCGGAACTCGGAGGAAAAAGTTTTTATGAAGTGACGGGCGGAGTGTACAGTTTCAAAAAATATCTTGAATATTCAGGAGCAAAGCTACTTGACGGATATCAATTAAGATATATCTATTTTATAGACAAGTCATACAAAGATAAACTAACTGTACCGATACTGCCATTTAGTGAAATAGACAAGTTAAACGCGAGAATGTACAAGGGGAAAAAATTAGATGTGCGAGTATAGTTTAAAGAGTAAAACGGCACGCTTCCAGCGTACAAAAAGAGGTGCAATTCCTACTTGCTCGCTCCAGCGGGGAATCCTCGCCGATAATTTGCGAATACAGAAATAATAAATAAGAAATATTGCGCCCGTGCTTATAGAAAGGAGGAACGAGATGTCAAAGATAGATTTAAACGAACAGGCGAAAGAGATTTTGAGAATAGCCGAAAGGCACGGAGTAGAAAGTAATTTTTTCTTTTTAACCACCTTTAAGCGATACCAAGTGCAAATCGGAATTTTGAACGATTTAGAACAGACGATAAAAGAGGCGGGGATTTTAGTTACAAAGGAGTATGTCAAAGGCAGGAAAAATGTATATTCTCACCCAGCAATACAAGATTATAACCGCACGACCGACAGCGCAAATAAAACGGTTGTAACGCTTATGAAGATAATCACAGTTTTAAGGGACAGAAAAGAAAACGACGAACCCGACCCATTACTTGAAATTCTGAGCGGCAGAAAAATATAAAAGTAAGGAGGTGAAAAAAGTGTAAATGATAAAGGAACATAAAAGTTATAAATACGCACAAGGTGTGGTAAATGGCGAAGTTTCAGCGCCAAAATATGTTATAAAACAGTGCAGAGATTTTATAGAAATCTGCGACGGAAAATCAAAGAAATATTTTATTGATGAGGAAAAATTAAGTAAAATTGATAACATTTTAAAGCTACTAATTATGCCGCGAGGGCTTAAAACGGGCGAAAATATTTATAACTGTTCATGTGGGTATCAATGGTTAATTTATGCGGCTTTGTGCGTAGTTTACAGAGAAAATCCAGACAAACGCCGATATGAAACAATAATACTTGAAGTAGGACGAAAAAACTTTAAAACCTTTACGGTTGCCACGATTTTCGTCTTGCTTTTTTTATTAGAGCCAAAATTCAGTAAATTTTATAGTGTTGCGCCAGACGGAGCGCTTTCAAGGGAAGTCAAGACGGCAATCGAAGAAATTTTAAAATCAAGCCCTACAATTTATTATTATAATTCCCTCCCTCGTTTTAAGATTTTAAGGGACTATATAGGATTTAACTTAACTGAGAGCAGATATATACCACTAAATTACAGCAATTCCCGAATGGACGGAAAATTACCAAACGTCTTTTTAGCGGACGAAGTAGGCGCGCTTCCCAATTCTTACGCAATCGAAGCCATGAGGTCGGGGCAGCTTAACATTTTAAATAAGTTAGGTTGTATTATTTCCACGAAGTACCCGACAGCAAATAATCCTCTTGAAGATGAAGTAAATTATGCGAAAAAAGTTTTAGACAGCGTACAAAAAGACGAGACCATATTTTCCCTTTTATACGAGCCAGATAATACGGAGGACTGGACAAATGACGATACAATTTTAAAACATGCAAACCCCGTAGCTTTGGAGATACCCGAAATATGGGAAGATTTATTAAAAAAGCGAGCAAGGGCAATAACGGTCGAAAGCGCGAGAGAAAATTTTCTGACGAAGCATTGTAATATTATTTATCAAGGCGCAGGAACAGAGAGTTTTATTGATATAAAAGATTTGCAGAATTGCAGAGTAAATAATATTGATTGGAAAGGTCGTGAAGTCTATGTGGGCGTTGACTTATCTATGACAAACGATAATACAGCCGTTGCAATTTGCACGGAGCAAGACGGAAAAATTTTAGCCGACGTGATGTGTTTTATTCCAGAGGGAAGAATCAACGAAAAGAACAAAATGGAGCGGTTAAACTACCGCCAGTTTATAAATGCGGGGAAATGTATATCTTGTGGGAATAAAACCATTGATTATGGCGTGGTTGAAGATTTTGTATTTAAAATTGAAGAAAGATATGGTGTAACAGTTAAAGCGATAGGTTTTGACCGATACAACGCCCTATCTTCGGCGCAAAAGTGGAACAAAAAATATAATACGATTGAAATCCGCCAACATAGCGACACGCTACACCCACCGACGAAGCTACTTTATGAAAAAATAAGCAATCACGAGTTTGAATACGAGAAAAACACATTACTGGAAATAAACTTTGAAAACGCAAGATGTACCTATGATACAAATATGAACAGATACGTCACAAAGAAAAAATCCTGCGGCAAAGTAGATATGGTAATCGCGCTAATTAACGCGGTTTATCTCTTGCAGCAGGACGTTATTTTTTCCGACAATTCGTGGGTTGTTCAGGTAATTTAATTTTCATCAGGTAATTCAATTTTGCCATGCTCTTTTTCAAATTCATTTACAAAATTTCTTATAAAATTAAGAATTTGTCCATTAGCAGACCTGTCTTCATATTTGCAGGCATATCTAAATTTTTTAAGTAAATCATCTTCTATTCTTACAGAAAGATGTCTAATATCATTCATAATACACCTCCAAAAAGAACTTTATATAGGTTCATTTTATCCATAAAAAATGATATAATGTGCTCAAGAACCCATATTGAACCTTATACAGGTTCTAAATTTTAAGAGGTGAAGAATATGAAAGTAGCAATAATAGGTTCAAGGAGTTTAACAAACGTAGAAATATCAAAATTCATCCCAAAAGATACAACGGAGGTAATCTCTGGTGGAGCGAAAGGTATCGACACCTTAGCGGAAGAATGGGCGGATAAAAACGGTATACCGAAAACGATTATCAAGCCAGAGTATGAGAAATATAAACGTGGCGCACCGTTAAAAAGAAATGAAAAAATCGTTGAAAGTGCAGACATAATAATTGCCCTCTGGGACGGAAAATCCAGAGGGACGAAATTTACGATAGATTATGCAAAAAAACTAAACAAGGAAGTGAAAATTTACATTGCAGACAAATAGTGTAAATATGTATTGATTTTGTGTAAATAATGTGATACAATATGAATATACTAATACTGAGGAGGTAATTAAAATGGCAAAAACAGAAACCTTACACATGAGAATTGACGCAGATTTAAAGAGTAATGCAGAGTATCTTTTAAACCAATTGGGGATGTCTACAACCGAAGCTGTTAGTATATTTTTAAGACAGGTTATTTTAAACAGAGGACTTCCCTTTGATGTAAAACTGCCAAAGTATAACGAAGAAACCGAAGAGGCTATGAGAGAAGCAAGAAAAATCAGTAAAAATGGAAAAGGGTTTAATGATATAGATTCTCTTTTTGAGGAGCTTGACAAATAATGCTGGAAATTAAATTTACGTCTAAATTTAAAAAAGACTATAAATTAATAAAAAAGCGTGGTATGAATATTAATCTTTTAAAAGAAATAGTCAATAAATTAGCAAATAATATTCCTTTGGAGGAAAAGTACAAAGACCACGAACTAATGGGGAATTACAAAGGATTTAGAGAGTGTCACATACAACCCGATTGGTTACTTATTTATCTTATTGAAGATAATAAATTAACATTAACTCTTTCCAGAACAGGGACGCATTCAGATTTATTTTAAAAAATTTAAAGATTAGCTATGTACAATTATGTGCATGGCTTTTTCTTTTTAGAGGAGTGAAAAAGTGAATATATTTAAGAGAAAGCGAGCAGAACCAACAGTATCTCCGCCCGTAGATGATGTTTTATTAAAATCTTTGCTTTACGGAGAAGAAATAGACCGAGAAAAAGCACTAAATGTCCCAGCAGTAGCAAAGTGTGTAAATTTAATATCCGAAACCGTCAGCATGATACCGATTAAGCTATATAAAGAGGAAATGGTAGACGGAAAGTCAAAAACAATCGAAGTTGCAGGCGATAACCGCCCCGACTTGTTAAATGATGACACAAAGGACACATTAAACGGCGTACAGTTTAAGCGGGTGATAGTCAGAGATTATTTGCTTTTCGGGAAAGCGTACGCGTATATAAATAAAAAGAGAAACAACGTGCAATCACTACACTATATAGAAGCACAGAAAGTGCAGGTAAATAAAAATTTTGACCCAATATTTAAAGATTATGACTTAATCGTACATGGGCAAACGTACAAACCTTTTGAATTTATAAAAATTACACGAGCAAGCACAGACGGAATAAACGGAGCAGGAATAATCAAGGAAAATCAAGAATTATTAAAAATAGCGTATCAGACGTTAAAATTTGAACAGAATTTAGTCACAACGGGCGGTAATAAGCGAGGATTTGTAAAGTCAAAAAACACGCTCACAAAAGAAGCAATTAAAGCTCTAAAAGACGCATGGCACAAGATGTATTCAGACCCAAGCGAAAATAACGTGGTAATATTAAATAACGGTTTAGAATTTCAGGAAGCAAGCAGTACATCAGTTGAAATGCAGCTAAACGAAAGCAAAATAGCGACAAACAACTCAATCCTAGATATTTTAGGGGTGCCGCAAGATTTTAATTATGAAACATTTATAAAAACAGCAGTAATGCCCGTAATAACGGCGATAGAATGCGCATTAAACAAAGACTTACTTCTCGAAAAAGAGAAAAAGTCTTTTTATTTTGCGTTCGATACGAAAGAAATTACAAAAGGCGATATTAAGACACGTTTTGAAGCATATAAGACCGCACTTGACGCAAATATTATGCAGATAGATGAAATTCGCTATATGGAGGATTTAGAGCCGTTAGGATTAAATTTCATAAAACTTGGTTTACAAGATGTTTTATTTAATCCCGAGACAAAGGAAGTCTACACGCCAAACACAGGACAGACCGCGACAATTAAAGAAAATATAGGAGGCGACGGATAATGCAAGTAGAAGTGAGAAATGACAGTGTACTTTTGGACGGATATGTAAACGCAGTAGCGCGCGATTCAAAGCCAATGTTAGACGAAAACGGAGAAAAGTTTATAGAGCAGATAACGCCAAAAGCATTTGAGAGAGCAATCGGAAGAAACGAGGACATTTTATGTCTATTAAACCACGAGCCAAATAGGAAATTAGGAAGCACAAAGGACGGAAATATAAAACTTTTTGAGGATAATATCGGACTTAGGGCGATATGCGAAATCACGGACAGCGAAGTGATAGAAAAGGCAAAAGAGCAGCGGCTCAGAGGTTGGAGTTTTGGTTTTGAGGCTATTAAAGAACACGAAGAAACCATAAGCGATAACTTAAAACGTAGGTTTATTGACGAAATGAATTTACTCGAAGTGTCGATAATAGATGATAAAAAAGTGCCGTGTTATGTAGGAACGAGCATTGAAACAAGAGCCGAAAAACTAATAAAAACAGAGTTTAGAGGGCGAGAAGCTCCGTGCGTTTTTATAACCAATCAGAGTTTAAACACGCCACAAGAAATAGATTATTCAGTTTATGAAAATATTTTAAAACAAGTACAAAATAAAAGAATTTAAAGGAGATTGAAATTTATGAAACTAAAGTATTTAACCGAGCAAAGAGCAGAGAATCAAAGCAAAATGCAAGAAATGTTAAATGGAGCAAAGGATGAAAAAAGAGCCATGACGGAGGAAGAAATTAAGAAATTTAAGGAACTTAAAAAGATGATTGACGAAATAGACGAGACAATAAAAGCTGAAGAAATCGCAAGAAAAGAGGAACTTGATGAAAGCCAAAAAGAAGAAACAGATAAACAGTCGGAAAGCGCAGAAATCACGGAGCAAAGAGCTTTTGCAAACTTTATAAGAGGAATTAAAGCTGAAAAAAGAGCAAACAATCTTGACTTAGGGAACAACGGAGCAATTGTACCGCAGACAATAGCGAATAAAATTATTGAAAAAGTTAAGGAAATATGCCCGATTTATAGCCTTTCAGAAATTTACAACGTCAAAGGCGATTTAGTAATTCCCTATTACAGTGAAAATGCAGGCGAAGATATAACTTGTGCATATGCTACCGAATTTACAGACCTAACAAGTACCGCAGGAAAATTTACAAGTATAAATTTATCGAGCTATTTAGCAGGAGCACTAACTAAAATTTCAAAATCCCTTATAAATAAGAGCGATTTTGATTTGACAAATTTTGTGATTAATAAAATGAGCGCAGCAATCGCAGAATTTATTGAAAAAGAGCTTTTAAGCGGTACAGGTACAAATGCGTGTCAAGGAGTTTTAACAGGTGCGACAAATATTGTTGAAAGCTCGACAAGCGGAAAAGTAAGCGCAGATGATTTAATAGATTTACAAGAAAGCGTAATCGATAACTACCAGAAAAACGCGGTATTTATAATGAATAGAAGCACTCGAAAAGCAATCAGAAAATTAAAGGACGGAGATGGAAATTATCTTTTAAATCGCGATATTACATCTGCGTGGGGTTACTCATTACTCGGGAAACCAGTTTATACAAGCGAAAATATGCCAGAAATCGGAGTAAATAAAAAAGTAATAATTTACGGCGATATGACAGGCTTATCGGTAAAATTAGCAAAAGACGTTGAAATTCAAGTTTTGCAGGAATTATACGCCGCACAGCACGCTTTAGGGGTTGTAGGTTGGGTTGAAATTGACGGCAAAGTTACAGACCAACAAAAACTCGCGGTCTTACAAATGAAATCCGAATAAGTTGAAATACACAAAAATTAATATTTGAAAGGAACGCGGGCGGATGAAAATTAGTGAGATAACAACGGATAATCTCATAAATTATTTGAGGTTATCCCCCGAAGAAATGGACGAAAAAGAAGCAGCCGAAATAAAGACTTTTTTAGAAACCGCCAAAGAATTTATATATTCATACACAGGGCTAACGCCCGATGAAGCCGACAGCCACGAGGATTTTTCTATTTGCGTGTTTGTTTTGGTGCAGGATATGTACGATAATCGGTGCTTTTACGTTGATAAAAGCACCTTAAATAAAGTTGTAGAAATAATTTTAAATATGCACAGAATTAATTTATTGTGAGGCAAAAAATGTATGTAAATGCAGGAAGTTTTAATAAAAAAATAGAGATAATCAAGTTAGAAGAAACCAAAGATAAAGACGGTTTTCCTGTAAAAAACGAAGTTTTGGTATTAAAAACATGGGCGCAGATTACAAATATCAGCGGAACGGAATTAATTAAAAGTAATTCGGATTTTGCGCAGATAAAGACGAGATTTTTAGTTCGCACACCGAAAAAAATTATCAAAAAAGATATGTTTATCAAGTTTAGAAATAATTTTTATAATATAACTTATGTTAACAATTACTGTTTTAAAGACCAGTACACCGAGATAATAGCGGAGTTGGTGGTGAAATAATGGCAGATTTTAGCGCGTCTGTAAATTTAGAAGATATTATCCCAGAAGCCCTGCAAGATGAAAATTTGGCAAAAGAAATGGTAAAATTAGGGCAACAAGTTTTACAAAACGCAATAAAAAATAATGCACAAAAATATAAGAAAACGGGTTCAATGGCAAATTCAGTAAAGGCAAAAGCCCCGACATTAACCAGAAGCGGAGGAGTTGTCGGGAGTGTGACGTTTACGGGAAAAGACAAAAACGGAATGAACAACGCACAAAAGGCTTTATGGCTGGATTATGGAACAAAGCATATAAATGGGACGGCATTTGTAAGGTCGGCGGTAAAATCGAGTGAGAGCGCAATTTTGCAGGCTATGGAGCAAATTTTTAATCAGAAAGCAAAGGGGTGATTTTAAATTAATATCAATCCGATAGTTGAGGAAATTTTAAAAAATTTTGAGGTGGACGGGACAAAAATCCCTATTTGCTTTTTACAGTTTACGGGGCAATCAGAGACATATTTAACCTATTATACATGGTACGAAAAGCCCGATAATTTTTCAGATGACGAGCATAAAAACGAAATTTCATATTTGACTGTTGATGTGTTTTCAAAGAAAAATTTTAAGGACATAGTTAAAAAGCTAAAAAAGATTATGAAGCAAAGTGGCTTTATATGGGAGGATACAGCCCCCGAACAATACGAAAGCGACACGGGATATTATCATGTGCCCGTGAATTTTTATTATTTAGGAGATGTTGAATAATGGCAGGAATAGGTTTAAAAAGTTTTAAATATGCAAAATTAAACGATGACGGCAAAACGTACGGAGAAGTAAAAACGCTTGCGGGAGCGATTGAATGTAAAGTATCAATCGAGCTTGCGGAGGCAACGCTTTATGCGGACGATAGCGTAAAAGAACAAGTATCGGTATTCAAAAGCGGCACAATAACAGCAGGAATTGATGATGATAACGATAAAATTTTTGCGGAACTTTTAGGGCAGACAATAGACGAGGAAAGCGGACTTGTAACGTCTAATGCGAGCGATACGCCAATTTATGTGGGATTTGGACATATTGTTCCGAAAATGGTAGGAGGAAAAAGGAAGTATAAGGTGGAATGGTTCCCGAAAGTCAAATTTAAACCATTTATAACGGACGCAAAAACAAAGGGTGACAGCTTAGAATTTACCACGCCATCAGTAGAAGCGACAATCTTTGAAGATAGCGATGGCAACTGGGAAAAGCATAATATTTTTAATACGGAAGATGAAGCGGTAACAGGACTAAATGCACTTTTTGTGCAGCCTCAAACAGCTTAGGAGGAAGTTTTAAATGCTTGATACAATAAAATATTTAGAAACAGAAAGTGAAAAATATCCCTTAGCTTTTACGCTAAATGTCATGGAAATAATACAGGAAAAATACGGCAGCATTGAGACTTGGAGTGAACTCATACAGAAGCAAGGCGAACCAGATATAAAAGCATTAAAATTTTTCATCACGGAGGCAATTAACGAGGGACTAGATATTGAATCAGAAAAAACAGGGGAAAAGAGGGAACTAATCACACCCAGAAAAGCGGGGAGAATTTTAACTGAAATCGGATTAAAACAAGCAACAAATACAGTAGCAAGTGTAATAACCGAAAGCGTACGAGCGGATAAAACCTCAAAAAACGAATAACGCCCGCAGGAGATAGAAGTGTGGGCGGTAAAAATACAAATTTATGTTTAGAGAATGAGTGCGAAATGGGTCAAGCGTCATGTTTGGATTTTTCATGGCTTTTATTTGTAGGAGTGAAAATGCTCGGTTTTACGGAAAAAGCAGTCGGGCGTATGACACTAAAAAAATGGAATTTGTTATTTGAACATTTTAAAAAATATCACAATTTTAAGACTAAAGGCGGGCTTTTCAAAGAGGAAAAGGAAGTAATCCAAGATGACGAGTGGATTAAAGGTTAGTTGTGGTTAAAACCATTGTGTGCAGCATATAATATATTGACGTACGCAAAAACGTATGTTATAATATAAACGGGGTGATTTATATGTATAACACTAATGTAACTAATGCAAGGGCGAATTTATATAATTTAATAAATATGGCTATTGACAATAACGAAGTAATTAATATTAATACAAAAAACGGAAATGCAGTACTCATTAGCGAAGAAGATTATAATTCTTTAATAGAGACACTTTATCTGTCATCAGACCCAGAGTATAAAAAGTCTTTAATTAATGGAAAAAATACTCCCTTAGAAGACTGTGTAGATGAGGAAGAGGTTGAATGGTAGGATTCAAAGTAAAGTTTACAAAACAAGCGGTAAAAGATTTAGAATACTTAAAAGCCGCAAATCTCTCTAAAAAAGCAAAAAAATTAGTTGATATAATGAAAGAAAACCCGTATCAAAATCCCCCTCCTTATGAGAAGTTAATTGGTGATTTAGACGGTATGTATTCAAGGAGAATAAATATTCAACATAGATTGGTTTATGAGGTTGATAACGAAGAAAAGATTATAAAAATTATTAGAATGTGGAAACATTATGAATAATTAGAAAAAGCGCTCAGGAGTGGGCGTTTTTTTGTTGTGCAAAAAGGCGGTGAAAACGTGGGAGTAACAACATTTGGAGGAAAAATAAAGTTAGAGGGCGAGCGTGAATATAGGCAGGCGATCTCGCAGATAAATTCAGATTTAAAAGTGTTTTCTTCAGAGATTGGAAAGTTAACGGCGGAGTTTGGCAAAAATGATACGTCTACAAAGGGTTTAACGGAGCGGAACAAGGTTTTAACCGAACAAATTGAAAAACAAAAAGAAAAAATAGCGACTTTAAAAGGTGCGGTCGAGGATTCGGCGGAGCAGTATGGCGAACATGACAAAAAGACAAATAACTGGAAAACGACTTTAAACAAAGCCGAAGCAGAGCTAACCAAAATGGAAAAAGAACTGGACGGCAATAACAAACAGCTTGGCGAAAACGGAGAAAATTTAGATGACGGGAGTAAATCTCTTGATGAATTTTCTAAAAGTGAGGACGAAGCAGGACAAAAAGCCCTTAAGTTCGGAGACTTGGTTAAGGCAAATTTAGTAAGCGAAGTGATAATAAGCGGGATAAAGAAGCTTGGCGAGGGTATAACGAAAGTCAAAGAATATTTGACGGATTCGGTAACAGCGGCAGCAAGCTATGCGGACAATATTTTAACTATGTCTACACAAACAGGTATCAGTACGCAGACTTTACAAGAATACGGTGCAGTAGCGGAACTTGTAGACGTAAGTGTTGATACCATGACAGGTTCAATGGCGAAAAATATAAAATCCATGACGAGTGCTGCAAGCGGAACGGGAACGGCGGCGGAAGCATATAAAAAGCTGGGCGTATCCGTTACGGATTCGAGCGGAAATTTAAAAGATAGCGAACAAGTTTATTGGGATACAATAGACGCTTTAGGGAAAATTCCAAATGAAACTGAGCGCGACAGCATAGCTATGCAAATTTTAGGTAAATCCGCACAAGATTTAAACCCATTAATAGCGCAAGGAAGTGCAGGAGTAGAAGAACTTACATCAAAATATGCCAGATTTGGAACGGTTCTATCAGAAGAAGCCCTCAACTCTTTAGGGGCACTTGATGATAGTATGCAAATTTGGAAAATCACGACAGAAGCAACGGGAAATTTACTCGGAACACTTCTAGCTCCTGCAATGACAGATATCATAACTAATGCTAACGATATGTCAGGCGAATTAAATTCTTTAATAGATTCAGCTTTCAACGGAGGGGATATGGAAGCAGCGGTGATGAACTTTGCTGATACAGTTAGAGAAGCTGTAACGAATATATCTGGGGCTATCCCCCAGATAATCGAAGTTGGGAAGAATCTTATTTCAGTGCTTTTAGAGGGTTTAACCGCTGCTCTACCTTATATTTTAGAAGCCGCGGGACAAATAATTCCTGAAATAATCACGGGGATAACATCAGTTTTACCACAGCTAACAAACGCAGCAATTACTATAATTATGGCGCTTTCCACCGCACTAATTAATTCTTTGCCACAAATTATTCAAGCGGGAGTAGAAGTCATCACAACACTTGTCAGCGGAATATCACAGTCTTTACCTATTTTAATTCCTGCAATCGTGTCCGCCATGATATTAATTGCGCAGTCTTTAATTGACAACATAGACTTAATAATACAAGCAGGAATTGATTTGTTTATGGGACTGGTACAATCAATCCCGCAGATTATAGCCGTTTTAGTACCGAAAATTCCAGAGATAGTAAACAGTATAGTAAATGCTTTAGTAAATAATGTTCCTTTACTTTTAGACGGAGCAATAACACTTTTCATGGCGATAGTATCGGCAATCCCCGAGATTATCGTTATTTTAGTACAAAACGTGCCTCAGATTGTAACGGCGATAATTAATGGGCTTTCAAAACTTCCAGAACTAATCGGAGGAATTTTAGGAACAGTTTTAAATAGATTCACCGAGTGGGGCGTATTCAAGCACGATAAAAAAATATGAAATCAAGATTAACGGTCAGGCTTTTAGTCAATCAAATTTCACAACAAATCCACTAACAGGGAGTGGCACTTGTACAGTTAAGATAACGGATTCAAGAAACAGGACAGCGAATCAAAGTCTTTCGTACTCAGTAACGAGTTATGCAAATCCGACTATCAATAATTTTACAGTTGTAAGATGTAATCAAGACGGCACAGAAAGTGACGAGGGGGCATATGCAAAATGCACCCTTAAATCCACTATTTCAAGCGTAAATAATAAGAATGACAAAAATTTTCAATTATTTTATAAAAAGCTTACTGATAGCAATTATACTACAATAAGTTTGTCAAACAACAGTTATTCTTATGATAATACACAAATCATCGTAGCCGATATAAATAGCGAATATGAGTTCATTTTCAATGTAACAGATTATTTTAGTACAGTACAAAAATCACTAAATTTAGGGACAGCATTCACGCTTGTTGACTACAACGCAAGCGGTCGGAGCGTAGCTTTTGGGAGAGTATCAACAGCAACATCAAGCCAGAAAAAATTACAAATTAAACTTGATACCGAAATCGAGGGAACATTAAAAATAAATAATAAAACAGTTTTTGATTTAATTTATCCAGT
Source organism: uncultured Eubacteriales bacterium (assembly GCA_934729465.1). GTDB lineage: Bacteria > Bacillota > Clostridia > Oscillospirales > Acutalibacteraceae > RUG14215. The sequence goes on from CAKVEP010000007.1 coordinate 23,655, forward strand.
AGGTTCTATCTATATGTCCGTAAATAGCACAAATCCAAAAGACTTATTTGGCGGAACTTGGTCACAATGGGGCTCGGGACGTGTACCAGTATGCGTCAATGTTTCTGATTCAAGTTTTGATACAGCCGAAAAAACAGGAGGTAGTTTGTCACATCGGCATGAGTTTAGAATTGGTATGCACTGGTGGTATGGCGGGGCTTGCGGAGAGGGTTCATATAGTGAAACAGGTGCGTATCGCTTTTCCGATAACCAATATGACGGTTGGGCGAGAGAATTAGATGGACAATCTTTACGCGTAAACAGTGCAATTTACAACAATTCTTCTACAACAACCGCAAATCCAAACGGGAAATGGTCTAGGGGCGATACGTCAGAATCAAGCAATTTACAACCTTATATAACGTGTTACATGTGGAAAAGAACAGGTTAAATTTTAAAGGTATATATTAAAAACTAGATTTACCCAAACATCTGGATTTAAAGTAGACTATCTCATATGCTTGAAACATTTTGACAGGTATTTTAATTTTAAGAGGGAGCACCTATATCTATGATATTTTTAAAACTTTCACAAATATAAAATAAAAACTTTCCATGAATAAAAATTCACAGAAAGAATATTATAATAATGTGTTGACAATAGACAACACAAAGTATATAATAAAAGTAGTAGGAGCAAAACCGTTTGAAAAGCGGTCAGCCTCCAAAAGAATCTACTAATAAAAGCCGATACTGTGGTGAGTGGCGGCTTTTATATTTTTGTGTTTTTATCTATATAATTAACAGCACTAAATAGCACTATAAAATACATTATAAGAGGACTTATAAAAATGATAAAATCCAACATAATATCTACCTCCTCTGGGAGGCAGATTAACCGCCATTCATAGGCTAAACTCCTACTACTAATGTATCATTATAAATTATAGAACAAGCAATTACAACATAATTCTACAAAGAAAAATAAGTTTATAAAGGCTCGCTAAATTTGATTAGCCAGCCTTTTTTATTTTATATAAATACAAGAAATAAATATTTTTTATTTTTAGCATTGACTTTTGTCGACAAAAAGGATAGAATAATTTTGTCAGACAAAAGGAGGGTAGAATTGACAAAGCCTAAAATAGGCAGACCTACTGATGACCCTAAACCTTTCAAAATAGATGTAAGATTAAGTGAACGTGATATAAATATACTTGATGATTATTGCAAAAGGACGGGAAAGACTCGACCAGAAAGTGTCAGGGAAGCGATTAGAGGTCTCAAAGAAAAATAAAAAGAGAGTAGGCGTGTTGTCAGACACTTATTCACCTACTCCGTATACACCCACAGCCCAAAAGAGCTAGAGTATAAATATTATATCATGTGCTTAATGAACTTTCAAGTTGGCTGGGGGAAATAATTTGAAAGGAATTTAATTTATGAGCAAAGATTTTAACAAAAAGACGGAAATTGAAGAGCTGGCATGCAAGATATTGGAAAGCATTATAAATACATTTAGCTAGCCTACATATTTATCACAGAGACACAAAGAAAATTCAGAATATTATGACGAATTTGAAAAAGAGTTTGAGAAAGGACTAAGTTATGAGCAAAAAAAAGATTTAGATTCACTAATATCAATAAAAAATGCAGTAGAATCAACACAATTTGACTATACATTGCTTTTGGGAATGCAAATAAAATCTGCCATAGAAGAAATAATAAAAAATCCTCTTAAAATCTTAAATTTATACGACAACGAGGGAATCCCTGTTAGAGATATTTATAAATCTATTAAGCAAAGAAGTGAGGGTGTCAATAATGGGTAATTTCAAGGAAAATATAAATTTATTTTTAACAGAATCAATGAATAACTGTTTTATAAAATTAAAACAAATTGATAAAAATTATCAAGATATAAACGCTGCGAGAATAAAAGCCTCTCAAAAATTTGAGGACTTTTTAGATACGTTAAATTCAAAAGACAGACAATTTTTAGAGAACTACAAAAGCGAGGGATATTTAGCGGACAGCATAGAAAAAGAATGGCTTTATTTACAAGGTTACAAGGACTGTATAAAGTTATTAAAAATGATTGAAGAAATTTAAAAGGCGAAATAGATAAAAAAATTAAATAAAATTCTACATGAGGAGTGAGCTAAAATCACTCCCTTTTCTTTATTTTGTTTGCTAATTTACCACCTATTTTACTTTATTCACCAATATTTGTTTATAAATTCATCCCCAAAATCCGTCTATAAGGGTGAGAGGAAATTTATTCTAATCAATGTACTTTGAAAATTGAATACATACATTCTCAGCCACGTTGTCCGCTGTGTTTCAAGTGAAACAAGCGTTTTATACGGTGCGCCAAGACCTAAATGATATATTAAAATTTACACTTCTATTATATACAAATTTAGCGAGCGATATTCCACCAATATATAAAATCGTCTGTGGTGGGCGATTCTCAACAACAGCAGCGGTGATAATGATACTCCTACATAGTCGAGGTTAAGTCCCAGAGTGTAGCCCAAGGAAGGGACGTGCAATTCGTGTGTTGATACCTAACCAGTATCAGGTTGAGGATGTCAAAAAAATTTATTTATAAGGAGTTTTTATATTGAATTTGGACTATGAACACGTTATCAATAAAAAAATAAATGGATGTGACATATCAATTTATTTTTCAAAAGAGCACAATCCAAAAATTAAAGAGAAAGATAGATATATAAGGAAAGACGGAAGTGAGTATAAAATAGATGAATTAAAATATACTTGCTACCATAAGACAAGGAAATTAAGCGATTGTGACGGACAGACTTCATACAGAGCCGAGAAAATAGACAACGCAGTTTTAGCGGTACTTGAAGATTTATTTAAGAAAATAAAAGAAATACCGCAATCAAAAGCACTTGAAAGACGGTATAAATTGCAAGTATCGGGATGTAATGAGAGATATAAAAAAGCGAATGCCGAAGTAGAAAAGTTAGGCAATCAACTAAGAACATTAAAACTTGAAATCGGTAAGGCTCTAGTAGGGGAAAGCACATTTACAGCGGAACAACTAAGCGAAGCAATCAAAGTTACGCAAAATAAATTAAGTGAAGCAAACTTAGAAATGGAAAAAGTAAAATCACAGTTAGATAACAAAAAAGAAGCTATGGGGAAACTAGGTTACCATTATGAAAGTTTTTTAAGTTGGGCAAATGAATTTGAAAATTCACCGCTCGAGCAAAGAAAAATGATAGCGTGTCAGCTTATAAGACAAGTTTTAGTTAGCGCAGGATATAACATAAAGATTGAGTTTGATATGAACTACCAGCAGTTTTGCGAGGGATTATAACAATCATAAAATTGAAAGCTACAACAAGTGTTTTTTACGGTATGAAACTATAACGCTCGGTAGAGCATGCGGCTGTTAACCGCAGGGTCGTTGGTTCGAGTCCAACTTGGGGAGCCAAAGAAGAGTTCGGTATTTATAGATGCCTAACTTTAATGTTTATACAATCTGGAGGAATTTATAATGTCTGAATTTAAATACGATACGCAACTTTTGATTGAAGGAAAAAATTTAAGTGAAGAAAAAATAAATGATTATTTTGTAAATAAATTTCAAGGAGATTGTCTTTTGGTGGTCAGTGATGATGATTTGGTTAAGATTCATTTTCATACAAATGAGCCATGGAAAGTACTAGAATATTGTGCAAGTATTGGAGAAATTTATGATATTATAATTGAGGACATGGACAGGCAAGAAAGAGGATTAAAAGGATAAAAATTTTGTGTAAATAAATATTTTATAATTAAAGATAAATAAAAAATAGGTTTATCCACAATTTTATGGGTAAACCTGTTTTATTTAAATATTATTTCCAAAACATAGTATCGTATATTCCGTTAGCAGGAGCGTTAAAAATGGGGTCTTTGTTTTGAGATTTTTGTTTTGAATAATCATTCAAAGCAAGCGTGGAACGCTTGGTAAGAAGAAGAATTGCTATGATATTAACAATGGCCATGAGTCCCATACAAATATCAGCGAAATTCCAAACTACTTCAGCGCTCGCCATTGCGCCTAAAATAACAGGGATTATGCACATTGCCCTAAATATATTTAAAACATAGTGATTATCTTTAATAAACAACAAATTGGATTCAGCATAGCAATAGTTACCAATTATTGAGCTAAATGCGAAAGCAAATATTGAAAAAGTCATAAAGTGAATCCCTATAGTTCCTATTTGACCGTTAAGAGCCTCTTGAACTAAAGGTATGCCATCGGCGTGACCGTCTATAGCAACACCGGACAACATTATTATAAAAGCTGTTGTGGTGCATATTAAAAACGTGTCTATAAACACAGATAAAACTTGAACAATTCCCTGTTTGACCGGGTGAGAAACATCAGCGGTTGCGGCGGCGTTAGGAGCACTTCCCATGCCAGCTTCATTTGAGAACAAACCTCTTTTTATTCCGATAAGTACGGCACTTCCGGCGAATCCGCCGAAGATAGATTTGAAATCAAAAGCTTTGCTAAAGATGACGGAGAACATTGAGGGGAGCTTGTCTATATTTCTCAAAGTAATAAAGACGCCCAAAGATAAATAAATAATAGCCATTATTGGTACAATTATTGAAGAAATAAATCCAATTCTGTGAACTCCACCAAAAATGATGAATGCGGTGAAAATACCAAGTACTATCCCAACGACTAACGGCCAAATGGAATGTTCGTATCCGGGAATATAATATTGGAACGAAGACGAAATATTATACGCTTGAAGGGCGTTGAATCCAATTGCGAAACAAGATATTAGTAACACCGAAAATAAAATACCTATGCTTCTTTTGCCAAGAGCCATTTGTATATAATATGACGGTCCACCTCTAAAAGAATTTTCATCTTTATCATTAACTTTGTATATTTGAGCCAGTGTGCTTTCAACGAAAGCCGAAGCAGATCCAAGAAAAGCCATTATCCACATCCAAAATATAGCTCCGGGACCTCCTGCAACTAAAGCGGTTGTGATGCCCGCTATGTTTCCGGTTCCAACCTTAGAAGCTGTTGAAATCATAAGTGCTTGGAAAGATGACACTCGATTTCCAGAAGACTTTTCAGTCATAAGTTTTATGGACTCGGGAAGGAATCGCAACTGAACAAATTTAGTACGGAAGGTAAAATAGAGTCCGCACAAAACCAAAAGTGCAATGAGTATGTTACTGTACAAAAAATTATTAATGTTTGACAACATTGTTTCTAACTGCAAAACAAAATCACTCCTTTACATATTAATTTGAATTATACCATAAAAATCCATATATTTTCAACACTTAGTGAAATTATATTAATATTTTATTTTTTTACGCTTGTTAACACCCAAAATTCCACCTACAGCACCCGTTAAAAGCATGAGTAAAAGACGAATAAGTGTTGTTAATGAAAGGGAATCTCTAACTGTGACAAGTCCGGCAATAAACAGTATTACAAACATAACGAATCCACAAACCATGCCGCACAACATACCATTTTGTTTTAAAATTCTTGCCCCGATATATCCGCCCGCAAACGCTCCACATCCTGCAATCATCATAACTAATGGACTAACGGCTAAATGTGGAATATTACTGCTTTTTGTTAAAACAAACGCGCTTAAAAATAATAGTGCTATGCATAATATTATACCTAAAAATGAACCAATAATTATAGATTTTACGAAATTCTCTGTATTATTTTTATTTCTGGTTGATTTTTTAGCCACTGATTATTACATCTCCTTAAAAAAATTCCGCACAAATACTTGCAACAAAACAAATATATCGTGCGGTAAATAATATTCAAATAAGAAGAAAAATATTCTTATTGCTTATTTTCAACATTTTTATTGTCAACGCTGGAAACAGCCCATTTTTTTATACGAATTTTATTGCTTCCAGATTCTATAATTAAAGAATCTGTGTCATCTTTAATGTTTATAATGCGACCAACGATTCCACCAATGGTAGTAATTTCATCGCCAAGTTGTAGACTCTTTTTTAGCTCTTCCTCTTGTTTTCTTCTTTTCTGTTGAGGGCGCACCATTATAAGATACATTCCTCCAAAAATGATTACGTAAACTAATATCATTGAAATTAGCTGACTATTAATTCCCAGACCATCAAAAAAATTCATAAATAAAATCCTCCAAAAATTTAATAAATAAAGTATATCAATTAAATAAAGTTTTATCAACACATTTTTTATCTATATTAGTGCCAACAAAGCATTAAATTCTGTTTCCTAAAATGGTTGAATATTTAGCGTAGAATTTATCAAAAGTATCATCATCTAAAGCTTGCCTTATTCTTTCAAAAAGGGTGTTGTAAAAATACAAATTATGCATAACAGCTAGCCTCATTCCTAAAATTTCTCCGCTTTTGAAAAGGTGTCTGATATAAGCCCTCGAGTGGTTCTTACATGTGGGACAATCACATTCTTCATCTAATGGTTTGCTGTCTAGCTCGTATTTTGCATTTAAAATATTCATGCTTCCTTGCCAAGTAAATATGTGTCCATGACGAGCGTTTCTGCTAGGCATTACGCAGTCAAACAAATCCACGCCCCTTGCAACCGCTTCGATAATGTTAACAGGAGTCCCAACCCCCATAAGATATCTCGGTTTATCCTCGGGCATAAAAGGCTCAACCTCTTCTATAACACGATACATTTCTTCAGCAGGTTCTCCAACAGCGAGACCGCCTATAGCATAGCCGTCTAAATCAAGCTCACGGATTTGTTTCATGTGGTCAATTCTTATGTCTTTGTATGTGCTGCCTTGATTTATTCCGAAAAGCATTTGTTTTTTATTTATAGTGGTGTCAAGACTGTTTAATCTATTCATCTCTGCTTTACATCTTTTGAGCCACCTGAAAGTTCTGTCGCAAGATTGCTTCGTATAGCTATATTCGGCGGGGTTTTTAATACATTCGTCGAAAGCCATGGCGATGGTTGACGCTAGATTTGATTGAATTTGCATACTTTGTTCCGGACCCATGAATATTTTGTGACCATCTATGTGAGATGAAAACTCAACGCCTTCTTCATTAATTTTACGTAGTTTTGCAAGTGAAAATACCTGAAATCCGCCGCTATCTGTTAATACAGTACCGTCCCAACCGGTGAATTTACGGATACCACCCATAGAGTTAACAACTTTGTCGCCCGGTCTTAAATGTAGATGATAGGTGTTGCAAAGCTGAACCTGACATTTAAGAGCCTTAAGGTCTATAGCAGAAACTCCTCCTTTTATGGCTCCACAGGTGGCAACATTCATAAATCCGGGAAGTTTAACCGTGCCGTTTGGAGTAACGAATTCACCTCTTCGTGCACGTCCGCATTTTTTGATTAGTTTATACATACACATAACTCCTTTAAAATTAGAAATAAAATATTCAATATTGACAAAAATAAATTAAGTTGTTATAATAAACAAAAAACATTGAAAGGATGAGTAAAATGGAATATAATACAACAAATTTTGGTTTTGATGAAAATACTAGTAACAGAGTAAATCCTGACTTTGATGAAGAAGATGACAACAGAGCAAATTTTGGATTTAGAAGAACCGATATTAGCAGAACAAATTTTAATAAAGATGAAAATAGAAGAGCAGGCTTTAAAGTTATGTTTAAAGGGGAGCAAAATAATAAAGCGTATTTAGATAAAAGTTTAAGCAGAGATTATAGTGGAAATTGGGGTCTTACAAGAAAGCAGCCTTACGTTGTAAGCGAGGTATTCGAAGACTACCAAGGAAATGTAATTTATGGCTTAGCAGGGATAAGAGGCTATTTCCATGCGGATTGTTTTGAGCGTGTTTGACAATTAAAATGAATGAGCTTTACAGGATGATAAACTTAATAGTTTATTGTCCTGTGTTTTATATTATCATCATAGCGTCGCCAAAGCTAAAAAATCTGTACTTTTCATTAACAGCAGTTTTGTAAGCATTCATGGTGTTTTCGTAGCCTGCGAAAGCCGAAACTAGCATTATCAGAGTACTTTCGGGAAGGTGAAAATTAGTTATCAATCCGTCGATACATTTAAATTCGTATCCCGGATGAATGAATATGTCTGTCCACCCTTCGGACGACTTAATACAATTATTTTTTGAAGCGATTGTTTCGAGAGTTCTACAACTGGTTGTCCCAACAGCAATCACTTTTCCACCATTTTGTTTAGTATTGTTGATAATCTCAGCAGTTTCTTCCGACATAAAATAATGTTCGGAGTGCATTTTATGTTCGTTAATGTTTTCCGTTTGAACCGGACGAAATGTACCTAATCCAACATGGAGCGTAACGAAACCGATGTTTACGCCCTTTTCTTTTAATTTGTCGAGGAGTTCGGGAGTAAAGTGAAGACCTGCAGTTGGAGCAGCGGCAGAGCCGAGGTCCTTTGCGTATACGGTTTGATATCTTGACTTATTTTTTAAGGACTCTTTTATGTAAGGCGGCAACGGCATTTGACCAATTTCATCTAAAATGTTGAAAAAATTACCTTCGTATTTAAATTCGATAATTCTGTTTCCGTCATCTTTAACGTCTGTAATTTTGCCGATAAGCTTGCCGTCTCCGAATGAGAACGAGGTGCCACATTTAGCTTTTTTCCCCGGTTTTACTAACGTTTCCCATGAATTGTTTGAAACCTGTTTTAGTAAGAGAAACTCAACGAGCTTTGAATTTTCGCAATTATTTTCTGAAGAAAGCTTATTACCGAAAATTCTTGCAGGCAAAACTTTTGAATTATTTAATATTAAGCAATCGCCCTTGTTTATAAAATTTATTATATCTTTAAAATGTTGGTGTTTTAAAGTGCCTGTGGTTTTGTCAAGAACAAGCAATTTTGAAGCATCTCGAGGCTCTATTGGCGACTGTGCAATGAGCTCAGGAGGAAGGTCGAAGTTAAACTGACTTTTTTTAGTAAGACTTTGCTGTGAAAAAATTTCTTTCAAAGGGATACCTCCAATTGTACTCAAATTGACAACTTATTGAATACAGTGATATTATTAAGCATAGTAAAAATTATATTGTATTTATCAAAAAATTACAACAGCTTAAAATAATATAAAAGGAAGGTATGATGATAATATGAGCAAGACATACAAAGTTGGAATAATAGGAGCAACTGGAATGGTTGGTCAAAGGTTTATAACGCTTCTTGAGAACCACCCGTGGTACGAAATTGAAGTTTTGGCAGCAAGCAAAAGGTCGGCAGGAAAAACTTATAAAGAAGCGGTTGGAAAAAGGTGGGTAATGGATAGAGAAATTCCAAAAGATGTTGAAAACAAGGTTATGTTTGACGCTGTTGAAGACATTAATGAAATTGTTAGCAAGGTAGATTTTGTTTTCTGTGCTGTAGACATGAAGAAAGAAGACATAATAAAACTTGAGGAGATGTATGCTAAAAAGGAATGTCCGGTAGTTTCAAACAACAGTGCCCACAGATTTACTCCTGATGTACCGATGGTAATTCCCGAGGTAAACCCAGAGCATATAGAAATAATAAATCAGCAGAGAAAACGTTTGGGTGTTAAAAAAGGATTTATAGCTGTGAAATCTAATTGTTCGCTTCAATGCTATGTTCCGGCACTCCACCCGTTAAAAGACTTAGGAATTAAAAATGTTTTGGTGTGTACGTATCAAGCAGTGTCCGGAGCGGGAAGAACTCTCCAAAATTGGGAAGAAATGAACGATAACATAATTCCATACATAGGCGGTGAAGAAGAAAAATCTGAGAAAGAACCGCTAAAAATTTGGGGTCATATTAATAAAGATAAAATTGAGCTGTCTCAGACTCCGAATATTACGGCTCAATGTATAAGGGTTCCCATCAGCGACGGACACACAGCAGCAGTGTTTGTAGATTTTGAGAGAAAAGCGTCTGTTGCCGAAATTATTGACAGATGGAAAAATTATGTGGTAAACTCGGAGTTAAGAGAATTACCAAGTTCTCCTAAGCAGTTTATCCACTATTTTGAAGAGCAAGACCGTCCTCAAATAAAACTTGAAAGAAACTTGGAAAATGGTATGGCTATATCAGTTGGCAGACTACGGGAAGATACTCAGTATGATATGAAATTCGTGTGTATGTCGCATAATACCATAAGAGGTGCTGCCGGAGGAGCTATACTTCTTGCGGAATTGCTTTGTCAGAAGGGATATATTTAATGGGAAATGTCTATGAAAAATTTATAATATCGAGAAAGAGAGATGTTCATTTTGAAAAAAACAATTTTTAAAGGTTCAGGGGTAGCTATTATAACGCCTATGAATGAGGATGGCTCTATAAATTTTGAAGAGATGGGAAAATTAATTGATTTTCATTTGAGCAATAACACAGACGCTATAATCGTATGCGGAACAACAGGAGAGTCTGCAACACTCACAAGCGAGGAACACAGTAATCTTATTAAATTTACGGTGGAGAGAGTAAACAAGAGAATTCCGGTAATAGCAGGAACGGGAAGCAACAACACAAACCATGCCATAGAATTGTCAAAGCAAGCCGAAAAATTGGGTGCAGACGCTCTTCTCGTGGTGACACCTTATTATAATAAAACCTCTCAAACGGGTCTTGTTAAGCACTATTTTGCTATCGCAGATGAGGTTAACATACCAATTATATTATATAATGTTCCGTCAAGGACGGGGTGTAATATAAAGGCAGAAACTTACGTTGAGCTCGCAAAACACAAAAATATAGTTGCGGTTAAAGAGGCAAGTGGCAACATATCAGCAGTAGCAGAAATAGCGGCGAAGTGCGGGGATAGTTTAGACATATATTCCGGAAACGATGACCAGATTGTTCCAATATTATCCTTAGGCGGCGTTGGAGTTATATCTGTTTTGGCAAATGTGTTCCCGAAGGAGACTCATGAAATAGTAGACGAATTTTTAAACAGAGATAAAAACAAAAGCAAGGAATTACAGTTATATTACCTCGAGCTTATAAATGCACTATTTTCGGATGTAAACCCGATACCTGTTAAAGCAGCAATGAATATTAAAGGGTTTGAATGTGGGAGATGTAGATTACCTCTTGATGATATGAGTAAAGACGGTTTTGAAAATCTTAAGAAGGTTATGGAAAAATACGGAATTAAAAATACAAAATAAAAGGTGGGAAATAGCGACATAAAGATAAATAAAAAATGTCGCAAGGAAGTAATGACGAAAGTATTAATATGTGGAAGCAACGGAAAAATGGGTAGAGTAGTTGCAGAAGTGGTTGGTCGTACGGATGGCTGTGAAGTAGTAGCAGGAGTAGATGTGAGTGAAAACACAGATTCAAAGTTTCCTGTTTATAGGTCGATGGAGAAAATAGACGTGGATGTGGACGTTATTATAGATTTTTCCCACCCGTCAGCATTGACGCCTATATTGGATTATGCAAGAAAACATTTAATTCCAGTTGTGTTGTGCACCACGGGCTACGACAAAAATCAAGTGGAAGAAATTAAACAAGCTTCTGAAGTAATACCCATTTTTTCATCTAGGAATATGTCTTTGGGGATAAATCTATTGATAGAGCTTTCTAAAAAAGCGTGTGAAGTACTGGGGAGCGATTTTGATATAGAGATAGTAGAAAAGCACCACAATCAAAAAATAGATGCACCAAGCGGGACGGCTTTAATGATAGCGGATGCCTTAGCGGAAACAAGAGATGTTGCAACGCAGTATGTGTATGACAGGCATTCTTACAGAAAACCAAGGGAGAAGTCGGAAATAGGAATACACACCATACGTGGAGGAAATATAGTTGGCGACCACGAGGTTATATTTGCCGGAACGGGAGAAGTAATAACAGTGTCGCACCATGCGCAGTCTAAAGACGTTTTTGCAGTTGGAGCGGTTAAGGCAGCTGAGTTTTTAATAAATAAAAAGCCAAAAATATATGACATGAGTGATTTAATTAAATAAGATTGTGCCTGTATGGATAATCCATATGGGCATTTTATTTTGAAATAAAAATAAATTTGAAATTCTATGATTAAAATTCATAAAATTAGCTCAAAATAATTTTGTTAAGAAAAATCAAAAGTTGGTATTTAAATTGCGTAAGCAAAATATACTGGAGAGTGAAATTATGAATATCAAAAGAGGAGATATATATTATGCAGACTTAAGCCCTGTTGTAGGCTCTGAGCAGGGAGGAATAAGACCTGTACTTATAGTTCAAAATGACGTTGGAAATAAATTTAGTCCAACAGTGATAGCGGCGGCAATAACAAGCCAGCACTCAAAGGCGAGTCTTCCAACTCACATACAAATCAATGCTAAAGAGAGCGGTCTATCAAAAGATTCTGTGGTGTTGCTTGAGCAGATAAGAACGATAGATAAAAGAAGACTAAAAGAAAAAACCGGTGAAGTAAACAATGTGGAAATGAAGCAGGTAAATTATGCGTTGTCGGTGAGTTTCGGATTGGGACAACGAGAAGATTTGGCTGTTAGAGCTACATAAAAAATTTAATAGCCGCTAGAAATGCTTGATAAGACACTTTTTAAAAAGTGTCTTATTTTAAATGCGAGAAATAAAATAAAATTAACAAGTTTATGTAAATACACTCAAAAATTACAAAAAACAACCAATAATGCCAATAAAAAACGAAAAATCTATTATTTTTTAATACAGAATTAATGGTCAAAGTCGAAAAATAGTGATATAATTCTTTCATAAGGTAAAGTTCACAAAATTAATCAATATAATTGAATGTTATAAGTGAATAATCCTTTTGGTTTAATTCCTACAAATTAAAACTTCTATAAGGGAATTAAAATTTATTAAATAAGTAAATGAGGTGGTCGAACATATAAATAAAGTAAATTTTTATTAATGAGGATGGGGGCGAAAAAATTGTTTAAAGATAAAAAAGCTAAATCTCAAAACAAAACTAAGCGTCCGTTTATAAAGAATGTAAAAAGGAACCTCGGCTCAGACATTTACATAGAAAATCCTCAAGATGAAGAAACTCGAAGATGGGCAGTTGACACCGACGATTATCACGATAAAGAAACAATGGCTCTTGAAAATAAAAAACGCTTTTTTCAAAAGGACGTGAAAATGGAAGAGGTTCTACCCAACAATGAGAAAAAAGATGAGATTATACCAAAGAAATTTGGCTACTTTGAAACCAAAGAAGGTACGGTTTTAGTTGGATACGATAAATACAACAAAAGAAAAGCGCCCATGGGCTTTACGTTGCTTAGCGATGATAGTACAGAAGAAAATAAAATTCCTGAAAACGAGCCGTATGATATGAACACATACTTCGGCAAAAATTATCAAGGCAATGAGAAGTATTTTGAAACGAATTCATCAAGTTTCGTTTATGACCCTAAAAATGAAATCATACAAAAACTTATGGATGACGATAACAACAGTGAAAATGATGATGAAGAATTATTGTATCAAACATCTAAAGAGGAGCTAAACGAGGATGAATTGAAAGATGAAAAAGACGATTTACCAAAAAATCAAAGAAAAGTTATAGATAAAAAGATTAATCTAACAAAGCAGATAATAAAAGAAAAAGAAGATAAAAATAAAAGTTTTTTACACGAGATTGAGGAATTTATAAAGCATTTCGAAAACGATAAATTAAACACAATTATAGATTCCGAAGACGCAGTCACAAGAAGAAAAAGGATTACGGAAATGTCAGTATGGATAATAGAGTATGAGAGAATTAAGAACATACTGAAGAAAATGGACGTAAAGAATTTAAACGAGCAAGAAATATATAGTTTAATAAAAGATAAAGTTAACAGAATTTCAAAAGCAGATATAAAAAGAATTATTGATGAGCTTAAAAATCAGTAAAAAAACACATCTAAATACGGTTAGCAATAAATTGGGGCTCATTTCCCTTTTTTATATGTTACATAAATTTTATACATCTAAGCTAATTTTTTAAGCGAAAGGAGAGAAAGGTTCTTACTTAAAAAGTAGAGAACCGAAAGAATTATGGCAGAATATTTATCACCAGGAGTGTACCTAGAAGAATTTGACAGTGGACCAGTTCCTATGGCAGGAGTTGGAACAAGTACAGTAGGATTTGTTGGAGTTGCAGAAAAAGGTCCGGTTATAGGAAGTCCTGTATTAGTAACAAGTCCATCTGATTTCACAAAGAAGTTTGGAGGATATTTGTCGGCAAGTGAATTCGGAGAATACAGATACTTAGCTTATGCGGTAAACCATTTCTTCATAAACGGAGGCTCAAGAGCTTTTGTTATGAGAGTTGCGCCATCAGACGCAGTAACAGCAGCAAGTAAATGTGTTGAAGGAAAAGAAGGCATTATCGACATTAAAGCTAAGAACCCGGGTGCATGGGGAAACTCAGTAGTTGTAACATTCGCACCTGCAAGTGAGAGTAAATCTCAGGTTCTTGAAGACCTTGGAGAAGGCAAATATCGTTTGAAAAATGCTGTGGGATTTAACCCTGGCGATGTTGTATCAACAGACGGTTTAGACAAGCCTGAATACAATGTTGTAAAAGCAGCTAAGGGCAACAAGGTTACATTCGAAAAGCCATTTAAGGCGAAGATTGTGGACACAAACGTAGTGCCAAAAATTAAAATAAAAACCTGTGAACTTAAAGTCAAGGTAGAAAATGACGATGTTTCTGAAGTATATGAATTAGCAACATTAAATGTAAATGTTCCAGAATTTATAGAAAAAGTAATGGCAAAATCAGAGATAGTAGATTTAACTGCTAAGCCGTTAACAGAAGCAAAGAATCCGATGGATTTAGTAAGAGAAGTTTTTGGCGGAAAAGACGAAGAAATAGTTGTTCCATTGGTAGGAGGAACTAACGGAGCTGCAGCAAGCTTAACAGACGCTGACTTCATCGGTAAGGATGGCGGACCTGGCGAACGTACAGGTATTCAAGCTTTCTTAGACAATTCTGTTGTAAGTTTGATGGCAGTACCGGGAATAGTTAGCCCGAATGTTGAGTTAGCACTTGTAAATCATTGTGAGAAGCTAGGCAGTAGGTTTGCAGTGTTAGACATGCCTCAGAACTTAAAAACACCGACCGACTTATTACAACACAGAGATATAGTAGACAGTGATTACTGTGCAATGTATCATCCGTGGTTAAAGGTATTTGACCCGCTAGACAAGAGAGACATATATATTCCGCCTTCAGGTTCAATACTTGGAATATATGCAAGAAGCGACAATGCAAGAGGAGTTCACAAAGCACCAGCAAATGAAGTTGTTGCAAATTGTACGGGACTTTCTGTAAACTACAACGTTGGTGAGCAAGATATGCTTAATCCAAAAGGAGTAAACTTAATAAGAAGGTTCCCTGGAGCAGGAATAAGAGTATGGGGTGCCAGAACGGCAACATCAAGACCTCTATGGAAATACATAAACGTAAGACGTTTGTTTATCTACTTAGAAGAGTCAATAAAGGCAAACACAAATTGGGTAGTGTTTGAGCCAAACGACCCGGCTCTTTGGGCTAGAGTACAAAGAACGATTGAAATATTCCTTGAAGGAGTATGGAAATCAGGAGCTCTTGCCGGAGGCGGACCTGGCGATTCATTCTTTGTTGACATTGGAACTAATACTATGTCGCAGGATGATATAAACAATGGTAGATTAGTATGTGTAATAGGTGTGGCGCCTGTTAAACCGGCAGAGTTTGTAATATTCCGTGTTACTCAGAAAACCGGTGAATAATCAATAAGGTATATGAAAGGAGAGATTTATTATGGCGTATAGCCCATTGCCAAATGCAACTGGCGTATTTGACTCAGAGGCTTTAACAGATTTTAAAATGCCTCTTCGTGGACACAGATTTTTAGCATTATTTGATGGAACAGATGTTATAACTTCATCATGGAAAACGATTACCGGAGGTCTTGAACAAATATCTCAAGACCCATTAGAGTATCGTGAAGGTGGGTTTACCTATCCGTGGAGCATGTTCTTCCCGAATGGTAAAACAAATCAGGGAAATACTGAGTTGGAATTTGAAAAAGGTATGTTCCTAGGCAACACCACTATACCTGACTTCGTTAAAAGCTATTTTGACGGAACAAACACAAGTTACATTCAAACTGTTACCATAGACATATATGATGCTTATGGAAAAGAAGTAGTGGCAGAATATGTTTGTCATAAATGTTTCCCGACTGGCTATGACAACGGCGGAAGCATTGATGCAACAAGTGCAGACCAATGGATGGAAAAATTAAAAATGAAATGCGAATGGATAGAGCGTAAAAAGTAAAATAGTTTATATTGTTATATCATCCCTGTTTTGTGGGATGATATAACATGTAATATAAAAATAAAATGTAGGAAAGTAGTGTGATGTTGGAATGTCAGCTTTTGAAACAGAAATAGAATTTGTATTACCTAAGGGATATGTTGATGAGAAAGGTGAAGTTCATAAAAAGGGGAAAATGCGTTTAGCTAATGCAGCCGACGAAATTATACCTTTGAATGACAGAAGAGTAAAAATGAATCCTGGATACCTTAGCATTCTCTTGTTAGAGAGAGTAATAACACAACTTGGTACGTTAGAGAAAGTGGATGCTCAAGTAATCGAGAGTTTATTTACGGCAGACATGGCATATTTACAAGACTTATATCAAAAATTCAATGCCGTTGAACCTCAGCTTATGGATGTGACATGCCCTAAGTGTAATCACAAATTTAGGATGGACGTCCCTTTTTTCGGGGAAGCCTAAAAAGTTATCCACAAAAAGCTCTTTATGAAGAGATAGCTTTTTTGGCTTATTATTTACATTGGTCTCATGATGAGATTAGAAACCTTAGTCATAAGGAAAGAGCAAAATACTGTAAGGAAGTTTCGAAAATAAACAAGAAAATGAATGCAAACGGGGAAGAAAATAAAAATATTTTTGACCTCGACAACTTTGATTAAACAAAAAGGAAGGAGGATTATATATGGCTGAAGAGAATAATAAACAAGGTCAGCAATTGGGCATAACTAACTGGGCAGCGAATGCACTTGCGGGGATAACAGGAAAGTCGATTTTGAAAGATAAGTATGGTAGACCCAGAATGCCGGTTCCACAAATATCGTCTGAGGAATCGCTTCGCTCTGGTGGCGCTGCTAGGTTTAGATTTATATTAACGCTAAACAATTTTACCTATGGATTTAAAAATATAACGGGTATGAAAGTGTCTAGGAACCTCAATCCAATTTTACAAGGTGGGGTAAATGACCAATCAATTTTTGTTGGTATGCCGGATGCTGCTGATACAGAATTAACGCTTACAAGAGGCTTTCTAATAAGGGAGTGGCCCATTGCTACGACCGCTGCATTGATGGCAGCCTCGCAAATACCGAATAATTTATTGAGAAGAACAGCGCTTATGGCGGTTGGATTGACAGACGCTCAATATACTTTAGAGCATGGACCTGCATTTGGAGATATAAAAGTATATAATCCTCGTACTTTTGAATTGTCAGACTGGTGGACATTCATATCTTATGGAATAATAGATAGAAGTCCTGATGGTTTGGACGCATCTAGCGGAGAACCTGCTATGGAGAGTATTACCCTTAAGGTGACTGATTTAAAACAAAGGTCTGTAAAGAGAATGCCGACAAATTATAATAGCGTAGTGAAAATGTTTCAGCTAGATGATTATGAAAACGAGTTCAAGCCTTTAGGAGGGGAGACTCAAAATAAAGGCAGCCACTACACCGGCGAAGAGGAAGGAACCGGAGGAGCTTTAGGCTTGAAAGATAATACGGGTAGTAATTACACCGGCGAAGAGGAAGAAACCGGAGGAGCTTTAGGCTTGAAAGATAGCACAGGTAGTAATTATATAAAAAAGGATAAAGCTAATGTGGAAAGAGAAGCCAAAAAAGAAGCTTTGAAAAAGTCTATGGATAAGAAAAATCTTGGAAGTAGTTATACCAGTGAAGAGGAACGTAAAGAAAATTTGAAATTAGAAGAAGCTAAAAAGAGAGCTGCTGAAGAAAAGAAAGCTGAGCAAGCTCAAAAACAAAAGGAACAAGATGCAATGGATAAATTTATAAGCGAGAATATTTAGACATTAATTATAATTTAACTTAATATTTATGTTTAAATGTTATAATAGAGAAAGGGAAATATAGTTGGGAGTGAGTGTGATAATATGAAAAATTTAAGAATGACAAAAGGAATAACAGTTAATAGTAGCTACAGAATAGGAGCGCTCACTCGAACTAATACGTTTTATAATAACATATCTAAAATTCATGTAAACATAGGTTTACTGCAGTCCGACGACGTAGCAAAATACGATTTCGGAAATGAGCTTATATACAATACTTCAAATGGGTCGTTACTTGAGCAAGAGGCACTTAGAAACATAACCGACCTATTACTACAATTACGTGCTGCACAAAGTGACCAAAATGTGTTTGTACAAAACAATACGGTTGTAAGGCAGCAGATTTTAGACCAGTTAAAACGTGAAATATTCAATGTTCAAAATAATTTAACCCAAAAAGAAGTTAAACAATTAGAGGTAGTGTCAAACAACCTCTTTGATGAAGACACACTAAATGATTTAATAAAATCTTTATTAAGCGACACAAAAAAAAAATTAGATTATAGTTGGGACCCAAAAAGCAATAATATTGCGTTGAGAGAGCCTGAAACTTCTTTAACCAACACAAAAGCAATAACGTCTTTTAAGCCTATAGACGTTATAAAGAAGTATCAGAATATTCTTTATAACACGATAAATAACTTCTCAACAGATAGAGTATTGCGTAAAAACAATATAATCAACAAAACAAGGTATTACGACGCAGAGCAAACAAGAAATGAACTTGTTATAAGAGAAGTCAAACAACCTGTTGAAGTAACCACGGAAGAATTTATAAGAAAAGAAAATCTAATAGAAAACCTTGAGAAGGTATATAATGAGAAGCTGTTAAAAAGGGTAGACTTTACCCCATTAGTTACTAAAACGTTTTTAAAAACGCTTGAATCGGGCGGAATAAAGAACTATAAAGAGATAGTTTCTAAGGTATGGGACAAAGTATATTTAAAGTCGGAAGTTCCGGAAACTACGCTTTTAACCCATCATAAAATAACAGACAAAATTAATTCTGTTGAATTAAAGCAGGATTTTATAGATACCTATTTTAATAAAATATTAACTCAAGACATAACAGGTTTAACGCTCTATAAGGATATAACAAGAGCGTATAGAAGTAAGAAATTAAACTTAAAAAATGTGTTGATAAACAACAGTAATAAGGATTTTATTGAAACAGATATACTAAAAAGGTATAACTATATAACACGTTCTGTCAATGAAAAGGTCTATAAAAATAAGTTGCTAACTGAGGCTAATTTAATTAATAAAACAGTAGACTACGAAATAGAGCAAAACAGGAACGTGGCAAAAACCCGAAATACGTTTTTATATGAAACAGAAGTAGAGAAAGTATATAAAAAGAGCGTGTTCAATAAAGACGTAAGGAATGAAAATCGTTTAACTACAGTAAAGTTTGAAAACGAGTTTACAAACGTAATAGAAACGGTAGCTAAGAAGACAGCAGAAACGGTAACGCAGAATAAGCTTTTAAACCGCTATGAAAATATGATTGAAACAACAGTTGAAAGGGTGTTTAAAGATACTGTTGAAAATCGTAGAAGCAGAACTAACAGCAAGGTTATAAATAAGAAAAATGTTAAGAGCTTTAAAGACATAACTGATGTAACTTCAAAATTATCTGTTATAAACGAGTTTGAAAAACAATATGAAAAAAGTGCGTTTAATGTAGAAAACCTCAAAGAGAGAGTATTAAACAGGAAGGCATATCACACACTTAAAAATACGCTAAATGCCTTAGAAATTACGAATGAAAAACATTTTGATATTGTAAAACACGAAAACGAAATAATAAACAGACATAACAGATTAGTGTCTAATATTATAGAGAACGTGGGCATTAACAGAAATATTGACAGAACAAATCTTGTAAATAAGTATGTTAAAAACGATAAAGATATTGAGCAATTAGTAAATAAAATAATTGAAAATCAACCTGATGAAAACTCAATAAAAAGCTTAATTTCAAAATCTAAAAATGTAACCACGAGTGAAATAAACAGATTAATAAATGTCAATAATTATAGAGATGTAATAAATCAAATCGATACCAATTTAATAAATAATTACAATGAAAACGAAATTAAAAGAATTATTGAAACAGAAAATCTGATAAATAGGAACGTTTCAAATAAAGTTGATATTTTAGAGTATTTGCCTCAAATACAAAAAATTCAAGAGAACATATTAAATACTAAAGAAATAAAAAGGGTAAAAGATAGAACCTACAGCTCAACCTTAGACTATGTGGACAAAATATTATCTAAAAATTTAATAGAGATTAACGAGGAGAAGATAAACGAACACATAAAAAATTACAGGGATAAAATACAAAGTAATTTAACAATTTTAAACCTTGTTGAAAGTAACGCCAAAGGTAGAGAAGTCTTTAACGACGTTGTTGAAAAAAGGTATAGAGAAAACCTGTTTGTAGAGCAGCCGAACAAGATTTTAGAAAAAATAGAAAAATTATATAACGTTAATAAGGTTGTAAATCAAAAGAAAGTTAATGTGCTTCCTCCAACGATCCTTCAGCATAGAAGAACGAGAGTTAATGAAAATACTATCTATAGAGAAGTAGAAGAAAATCAACTTTCGTATCACACTCAAGAGGTAGAAGACATAGCAAAAGCAACGCTTATAAACGATAATGAATCTTTAAACCTCAGCAATATCACTGAGATGGTTTATAAGAAAGACCCAGTATATAACGAGATTAAAAAGGTGGAACAAAAGCAACAGGAAGCCAAGAAGGAAGACGAAGAAAGGATAGTAAAAAGAATAGAAAGTAAAATAGCGCCGATTTTGCGTAAGGCTCAAAAAGCAGAACCTCAGGTTTCAAACGTTAAGCAGGAAAAGGGTTTAACGACAAAAGAAGTGGAAAATCTGATACAGTCTTACATAAGCGACATAAATGTTAGTACAATATCAAAAATTGTAATAAACGAAGTCCAGCAAAAGATGAATTTGGACCGCAGAAGAAGAGGGATAATGTAGAAACAAATGTTTTAAAAGGTGATGTGTATGGGAATTTTAAATAATTTATTAGATTCAGCGTCTAAAGGAGCCGAAGGGCGACCATTTGCCACAGTAAAATTCGGAGGGGTTGCTTGGAATTCTAAAAAAGCCGGAATATACATTATTGATGTTAACATGGGGATTAATGGAGATGCATCAACGTGTGTGATAGTGCTAAAGGGAAACCATGCGGAAGTAAGCAAAAATAAAGTAGAAATAAGCTCCGACTTTGGAAAAATAAAAATCGGAGCAAAAGTAGAGGTGTCACTTGGATATACGGGTAAAGCCCCTTCGATAAAGACAGACGTTTCACCTGTGTTTAAAGGCTTCGTGTCTGACATGGAGATAGAAATTGATTACGACAAATCGGTTACTGTGACGGTAACTTGTATGGACGGAAAAATATGGTTAATGGCAAGTAATGAAACTAAAATTTTTAAAAATATCACAAGCTATTCAAACGCAATAAAAGCTATTTATAGCAGTAATTCTTCAAAATTTTATGGATTAAAGGTGGGCAAAACTCCAAATTTGAAGACGCCTATATATATGTGCGACGAAAGTTATTATAATTTTTGTGTTAGAGCAGCTAAGATTACGGGAAAATATTTTTTCGTGTTTTTGGGAGTGCTGTATTTTATAGATTTAAAAGGTGTTGTATCTAAAACTAAAGTCATATCGCCGTCACAAAATGTTAGAAAAGTGACATTTAGAGCAAGTCCTTTCGGAATACCAAAATTTGTTGAAGTAAAGAGTATAAACGATAAAGATATAAATAAACCGTTAGAAACGAAGGTGAGCAAGGTTGAAGGCGGAGTAGGTTCAGGGAAGGATACCTTGGGGATGATTTCGAGTTTAAACAGCACAATTACTGTTTATGATGAAACAGTTACGTCTGTAAAAGAAGCTCAAAATCTTGCAAATTCAATTTTAGAGCAGCGGTCGCTTAACCTAGCTCAAACTGAGTTAGAAATCGAAGGAGACCCTAAAATAGAATTAGCATCTAAACTTAAACTGTCAGGCTTTGGAATTCCTATAGATAACTCCTATGTGATTACGGGCATACAACATTATTGTAATTTTGACTCAGGGGAATATACAACAAATATTCATTTGTCGGCTTACAAATATACACCGCAAGGGGGCGGTATAGGAGGAGCGCTTTCAGGAGCAACAGGAGCGCTTTCGGGAGCGGTAGGAGCACTTTCAAGTCTTTTAAAATAAGGAGTGATTTATTTGTCTTATAATATGTTTTACGATATGGGTATCGGTGGCAATGGAGGTGGAAGAGGCGGTGGCAGCGGAATGAGAGGGCTAAAGCTTGGAGTTGTTACGAGCCTAAACGACAAATCAAATCTTAATAAAGTTAAAGCTCTTATTCCAGACTTGAAGCTAGAAACTCCTTATTTACCGGTTATTCAATCTATGGCCTCCAAAAAAAGGGGAAGTGTCATCATTCCCGACGTTGGAGATGTTGTGGTGATAGGCTTTATAGGAGGAAAAATTAGTAACGGAATAATCTTGGGGAGTATATATCACAGTCAAAATAAACCGATTACTAAAGTGAATAAAAAAAATTCAATAATGAGAATGAGAACAAAAGGCGGAATAGACATTGCTATTGACAACACAAAAGACAAACAAAAAGTTAGTGTTAAAACTCCTAAAGGTTTGAGTATGGTTTTAGATGATAAAAAACAAAGCATAACATTGTCAGACAAAACCACAAAAAATTTTATTAAGCTTGAGCCTAAAAAGCAAAATCTTGCAATACAAACAGGTAAAAAAATATTTCTGAAAGCCGGCTCCACTTCATTGACTCTGGAAAACGGAAAAGGACTATCTTTCAAATCTAGTCTTGGCGGTGTAAATATGAAGTGTAAAGATTTTAAAGTAACAGCCAACGCAGCCGTAAAAATTGAGGGAATGGCAAAAGCAGAGTTAAAGTCTAAAGGAGCAGCCATACTAAAGGGTACGATAAACAAAATAGGATAAGTTAAGGAGGAGTGAGTTTATGGCAACGATAAAAGGATGGAAGTTCCCAATTCAGGTTGATAAGGACACAGGGAAAATACAAATGATAGAAGATAACGAAAATGTGAAGCAAGATGTTAGGATAATACTTGGAACAGAGCAATACGAACGAAAAATATATGCTAATTTCGGAACAAATACCAGGTCGTTTATGTTTGAAACGGTTGACCCTGTATTTATGACAAACCTTAAAAGAACGATTGAAGATTCCTTAAAAATTTGGGAAAAACATATATCCGAACTTGATGTTGAAGTAAATGCTCCTCCGGGGCCAATATCAAAGGTAGAGGTGAACATAGATTACACAACCGATATTATACCTGTTCAGGAAAGATATACTCATGAGATAAACACAAGCGGAGATTAAGTTTAAGAAAAATATTATAAGAAAGGAAGATAATGTTGAGTAATATACCAAAACTTGATGGAAGAACGTCTGGTGATATATTAGAGCAAGTCAAGAACATGGCTAAGCAATACACTCCGGAATGGAACTTCGATGAATACAGCTCCGATGTTGGAATAGTATTTTCGAAAATATTTTGCGATATGCTTGAAGGCACTATAAGCAGGTATAATAAAACGTCTTATAATTATTATCTCACATTTTTAAATATGCTCGGCACAAAACTTCGTCCTGCATCATCTGCTGAAGGAATGATAACGGTATCAGCAACAAGGGGAGCCTACATACCAAAAAATTCTCAGCTTTCGGCAAACGCAGATACCGAAGAAGGAAGCGTTATATATGAAACTACAGATAGTCTGTTAGCCATAAATACGGCAATCAAAGGAGTGTTTTATACCGACGGTCTTTCAGATACTATAGTAAAGGTTTGCGAGGTAGTGGATGATTCCAACGAAAAGATGAAGCCGTTTAGAATATTTGATGATGTGTCTCATGAAAATTTACAGTGTCATGAATTGTATTTCCGTGATGACACTATATTTAACATGAAAAAATCAGACATAACATTTTTATTTTACAATGAAATTTCCGAAAAGGGAGAAAAAATGTTACCGGATTTATTTTCAGATAAAACCAATGTAAAATGGCAGTATTCTATGGGAGAAAATAATTGGGTAAACATAAAAAATGTTGAAAAAGTTGACCATGGTGTGCGATTAATTTTTGAAAATAAAGTTGTAAGCGCTGAAGCGGTAAAAGAACAAAGTAGATTTATAAGATGTGTGTTTAAAAAAGCGTTGAGCGAAGAAGTTGCGGTTACGAGAATAGAATATAAATCTAATGCAAGCAATATGACTCCTGACGATATGACGTCGGAGGACGAAGAGCTAGACAAAAATGATTTTTTCCCGTTCAAGGAACAATACAATTTATATGATTGTTTTTATTTTTCCTCTGAAGAGGCATTCACCAAAAGAGGAGCAGAAGTGAGCGTTGAGTTTGATTTACAGTTTGTAAAAATAAAAAACGAAATGGTAGACCCATCCATCCAAAGAAAATACAGAAACATAATGAGTGGTATGGATTTTGCAGACATGGAACCTTCTGATGTTATGATAGAAAAAGTTTCTTGGGAATACTGGAATGGTACAGGTTGGGCAAAGCTTACTACGAAAAAAGAATATGAAGAGCTGTTTAAAATAAGGGAGCAAGACTACAACTCAGAAGGAATTAAAAAGGTGTTTAAATTTGTTTGTCCGGCTAATTTGACTGAGTATGTTGCAACAACTTCCGAGGGATTTTATATAAGAGCCAGAATAACTAAAATATTAAACCAGTTCAACTCTTATGCAGACTACATTTCCCCATATATCCATAACATCAATATAACCTACGATTATCCGGTTCAGGGACATATTTGTAAAAGCGTTATGGTTAAGAATAATATGGAGGAATACCCCCTGACCGTTTACAACAATGGAGCGGTGAAGATTTTTAAAAAGACGCTCTATGAAAATCCGGCAATGTATTTTTGTTTCACAGAACCTTTGATAGAAGGAACTATACGCTTTTTCGTAGACATACAAGAGGGAATATACAGATATAATCCGTCAACGAAATGGGAGTATTGTGCCGACGATAAAAAGGGAGGATTCGTGTGGAAACACATAGATGTGTTAGACCTAACGGAAGATTTTTCTCATAGCGAAACAATAACAATGATAGGTAGAAAAGATTTTAAAGAAGTACAACTTTTTGGGGAAACGGGATATTTTATAAGGGTTATAAACCCAGATGGAAGGTACCATACCAACAAAGACATTTCAACAAGACCGGTTATAAATAATATAATGTTAAATGCGGTAAGGGTTGTTCAGAGGGATACTCACACACCGGAATATTTTTCTATAGTACAAAATGAAGCAAATAAAGTGTGTCAGTTGTCATATCCGAATGCGGCGAATATAGAGGTGTGGGTTGACGAGTTTGGAGCTTTATCAACAAGCGACCAAGAAAAATATTTAGCGCTTGCAGGGGAGCAATCTGAACCGGAATATGATGATTTGGGAATGCTTAGAAGACTATGGATAAAATGGAAACCTGTTTCAACATTGATATGTACAGGTATGTATGACAGAGTGTATGAAGTTGATTATTCAAAAGGAGAAGTCCTTTTTGGAGATGGTAAAAATGGTAAAATTCCTCCAGAGCAGTTTAGCGAAAGCATAAGAATAAATTATTCTGTGTGTAACGGTAGCTATGGAAATATCCAGTCAGAAATGATAACTGATTTTATGGAAGCAATCCCTGGAGTTAGCGGTGTTAAAAACCCTGAGCCGATAATGGGAGGCGTTGACAAGGAAACAATAGACAGAGCTGCAAGTAGAATGTTTGGACAGGTTGCAGGAGCTAACAGATTGGTTTCGCTTTCTGATTTTGAAAGTACAATTAAATACAACGACAGAAATATATATAAAGTAAAATGTAAAGCTCATGTTGACCAAGACAGTAATCCATGTTTGGGCATAATATCTGTTGCGGTACTTCCTAGGGACTACATGCAGGGATATGAAAAATTCCAAGGGATAAAAAATAGGATTTGGAAATTCGTGGATGAAAAAGCATCGATTAATTTAGTAAAGACTTCTAAGATAAGAATTTTTGAAGTTAAGTATGTTGAAACGGTTATTAGTATAGACGTGTCTATAAGAGACTTTAATATGTATCAAGACGTTCATAAGGGGATAAGAAGAAGACTACAAAAATTTTTAAACCCGATAACGGGAAATTTCTCTGGTAAGGGATGGAATATAGGCGAATTTCCCAGAAAAGAATTTATATATAACTATATAAAAAATGTTCCAAACATAAAATGGATAAAGAATATAAACATATTCACCAAGGTCATAACAGAGCAAGGAAAAAAAGAAGTAGATTTTGAAAAGATAAGAAAAGAAAGCTTTGTGGTGCCTATTTTCGGGGAACCTGAGATTAATATTTCTATGGACTAAGTATGCAGAGGGTGAGAAGAAGTGATAGAATTACAAAATTTAAATAATCAATCTCTGGAAGAAATTCTTGATGACGCTAAAAGACAAATTTCTTATTTAAGCGACGAATGGACAAACCATCAAGAGGCTGACCCCGGAATAACACTCGTTGAGTTGTTTGCTTGGCTTAAGTGGGTTCAGCATGAGTATTTAAACAGAGTATCTCCCGGAGTAAAGAAGAAGTTTTTAAAACTTTTAGAGATAGAGCCTTATAAAAACAAAGGCTCGAAAGCACTTTTACAAGTTGCTGATTTAGAAAAAGACATAAATATACCAAAGGGAACTAAATGGCAGGCAGGAAACGTAGTGTTTGAAAATCCGAAGGAGCATAGTTTAACTAATTCTGAAATATTAAGTGTTTTGTTTGAGAACCCCGATTTTTCGATGGTTTCTGAATACTACAAGTTTGACAGAACAAGAATTTTTCATCTTTTTGGCGATAAATTCAGGTCTGTTGATAAGAATGTAAAACGTCAGTTCACGATAAATTTTGATAAACCGTTATCAAGTAAAAAAGAGTTTGGTATTTATTTTGAAGTGTACACAGGCGGAAAATTAAAACGTAATCCGGTTAGTCAAGACGACGATTTCTTAGAAATGGCGGAAGTGAAATGGGAATATTACGGCAAAGAAAACGGAGAGCTTGGTTGGCATGAAGTGGTTGTGAACCAAGACGACACACATAGTTTTTTATTTTCAGGCGTTGTGAATTTAACGATAAACGGTAGTATGTGGGCAAACAACGGAGTGTATTCATTAAGATGTAAATTAGTGAGCGAAGAGTATGATTTTCCTCCGAAGGTGTTAAGTATTTTAACTAATGTTTTTCAGGTGGAGCAAAAGTCAACTATGTGTGAAAACGTTACGATAAAGAAAAAAGAGCTTTCTAAGAATATGTCTGTAAAGATAAAGACCCACATGGCTATATACGGACAGCACATAGTTTATTTTAAAAAGGGAAAAAGCTGGGTACAAACAAATAATTACAGGGTAGAAAGAGACGTAGAAAAGGGAAACATCAATTTATATGTTGAAGAGAAAAATTTGAATGTAAGCAAATACGGCGAAGATGAAGAATTGGTAATGCTCGTGTCATACGACGGCTCTATTGCAAGGAAAATGATACTTGGCAGCGGAACAGGAACTTCAGCACAATTTATTGAATTTAGAGATAAAAATGTGCTTTACGACGGGTTTGAAATATTAGTTGGGAAAACCGTGAATAATACAGAGATTTTTGATAAATGGAGAAGAGTAGATGACTTCTTTTCTTCGACTAAATATGACAAAGATTATGTTTTAGACCACACTAAAGAAATGATTACCTTTGGAAACCACGAAAATGGATACGCTCCGAGAGTGGGGAAAGACAACATAAGGCTATGTAGGCTTGAATATTGTATGGGCTCAAATTCAGACGTGAAAAAAGGCATGATAAATAAGGTTCAAACAGAGAATACAACGCTGAAAAAAGCCAGAATTAATCAAGTAACATCAGCGGTTGGAGGCAGAGATACAGAAACCATAGCACATGCCGAGGCAAGGGCAGCGGAAGTTTTTGCCGACTGCGGAAGAGCTGTTACTTTGGAGGACTACGAAAAAATTATAAACAATACTCCCGGACTGTTGTTTAAAAATGTTAAAGTGTTACCTAATTATATGGTTGGAGAGAATTGTAATGAACAAAACTGTATAACGGTTGCGGTTAGGTGGAACGACAGAATAGGACAAAATTTACCAATAAGCTATGAAAAAAATATAATGCATCAAATTGATAAATACCGTCTTATTAACACTAAAGTTAAAGTGGTGTGTCCGGAGTATATAGGCTTGATAATAAGCGGAGAAATAGTTGTAAATTCGTTTTACAGAGAGCGTGATAGGTTAATAGAAAAAAGTATATTAAGCTATATAAACGTGGTGAACATGGAAATGGGCAAGCCGTTACATTTCGGTGATTTATTTGGCATGATAGACAATTTAGACTACGTTTCATATACCAATAAATTATATATAACCCCAATAGGAAATTATATAGAAAAAACAGTTTCCGAGGATATAATAGTACCGCCGAACGGTATATACTATGTGAAAGAAATAAATTTGAATTATCTGAAAAGTTCAGAAATTTATAACGATTAGGGGGTGACGTTTTGGCATCAGGAGCGAAAAGTATAGTTTTAAACAGAGAAGAAGACTGGAAAGAAAAAAGCGTGTTGTTCCACATAAGTTTTGATAACGATGAATTAGTATCGGAAAACAAAACAGGTGAAAATGGAGTGTATATCTCGAACTGTTTTGACAGCGGTGAAAACGAAACAGTTTGGCATAGATTAAGATTAAACGTAGATTTACCACCCACAGGCTCGTTAAAACTTAGATTGTATGCAAGCGATGAAACAAGCGTTATAATACCGGCTTCCGGAGGAAAGGGAATGTCTAGGGTAAATATCAACGAGTTTATATCAGACAAAAGTGTTAATATAAACAGAAAGGTTGATATGTTTGATTACATAGGTGCGAGATTGTATGAAAATCCTAACGACGTGCTTATGTTTGACCAAGTTGGAAGGTATTTATGGGTTTGTATAGAAATAATTAACTACGAGCAGGAAAAAACAATAATAAAAAGCATGAAAATAGAATTTCCGAGAGTGTCATTTGTTGACTACTTGCCCGAGATATATAAGGAAGGACTTAACACAGATTCATTTTTATCACGTTATTTGGGAATATTCCAAAATATATATGTTGACCTTGAAGACCGAATAGACGTTACTCCAACGAACTTTGACCCCAATACTACAACAAAGGGATTTCTTAATTGGATGGCAGAGTGGTTCTCGATAAAGGACGCAGCGATATGGGGAGAAAAAAAGCTTAGAATGATACTTAGAGATTCAGTTAAGATTTACAAAATGAAAGGTACAAAACGAGCCATTTCGAAGATAGTAGAGGCGTACACAGGCATTGAACCGATAATAGTTGAAAAGTTTGATATAAAGGAAAATCAGTATTATCAAAAGCATAAAAGCCTTATGGACGAGCTATATGGCGACAATGGATTTGTATTTACAGTTATAATAAGCGACAAATACGTTAAATCTTCAGAGGAGTATATAGAATTGTTAAGAGTAATAAATAGCGTAAAACCGATAGATTCAATATGTAACTTAGTGGTGCTGAACGACAAAATTTATTTAGACCATCACTGTTATATGGGAATGAATTCGTATATAGCACAAAATCAAAATCTTGTTATAGGAGAAGGTCAGCAGGATTTAAACACATTAATGATTGCAGAATAAAATAAAAAAATAGCGTTAAAGGAGGACTTGCGGTGGAAAAACAAATGTTAGATAAAATTGAAGCTTTATTAAACGACGAAGACTTTATGATGGCATTGTTGGCGCAAGACACAGCTGAAGATGTGAAGGCACTATTTTTACAGCAAGAAATAGAGCTTTCGGATGAATATGTGGAAAATCTGGGGAAAATGCTAGTAAAGCTTCTAACAAGAGGCGGAGAACTCACAGATGAAGATTTAGCTGAAATTTCCGGGGGAAGAGATTTCGGAAGTCGGATTAATTTGGACTTTATAAATAATTTAAAAAATGATGTATCAATTGGAAACTGGCTTAAATTTTAAATAGAGATATAAAATATTTGAGAGGGGTATAATGATATGAACAATAAGCAGTATTATTCGTGTGAGCGTAATCATTACTTTTTTGGTAAGCTTATGACCGTAAGGGACTTTGAGAGTGAACAAATTTACTTCAACTCAAAAAGACGCCTTATAAACAGAATGTTAAACGGAGTTGGAATAGTTTCGGGACTAGACGTAATTCTTGTTGACAACAAAACATTTTCACTTGAACCGGGAATGGCTCTTGACTACATGGGAAGAGAAGTGGTGGTTTCAGAGCCTTGTATTAGACGTTTAAATGTTATTGAAGGGTTTGAAGAGAATAAGGACAAAGGAATATTGTATTTATGCATTAGATACAAGGAAGACTTAACAGAAACAACCTTTTCAGTTGCAGGGTCAGGCAAAAATAGTGGTGTTGGTGAGGAATATAATAGAATATCAGAAAATTATGAGTTATTTTTAACCCCGACGGCTCCAAATGAACAAGAATTAAAGCTTGATAATTTAGTAACGCAGAAGATAGAATTATACAATAAAGACGGAATAAAAATTATTTTGAATGCATCAAGATATGTAAATCCTGGCAAATGTATAAAAATGTCGGTAACGTTTGAAAAGGAAAATGTTGAAGCTCCGGTTAAATATTCGTTTGACATTGGCGGAGAGTTCTTTAGAAACACAAACGGAGATAAAAAATTTAAAGTTGAGTATCAGGAATCAGAGGTTTCAACATATAAATCGAATACAGTAGATTTGTTTATGTATTGCGACGCCACAGTTGATGCACTTTCGAATTTAATTGTAGACAAAGATTCATTTAAATTAACCGTTGGAAAAGATGAATTTTCTATAGAAAAAGATATAGAAATTCCTGTGTCTATAAAAAACACTCCAATACGTGATTTGATAACGAATGATTATTACGCTAAGCATTTTGTAGACACAATAGAAAATGTTGACGGAAAAGAAATTTATCTTGCAAAATTCCATATAGTAACGAACCAAATCACATATTTTATAGAAGGATTTGAAAAACATCCGTTTAAACAGTATTTGTTTAGCAACGAGCTGATGAGAGTGCTTGAGAACGTCGACGTAGACAACCTTAAAGCTCCGGTTGTTGATAATGAAAAATTTATATCAAAAGAAGTTAATCCAGAGGTAAAGGAAATCCCCGAGCCGAAGATAGACAACATTATGACAGGCGTTGAAAGAATAAATTTAGGATTTAACCCTAAGGTTGGAAAATCCTATTATTCATATGAGTTTGTACATGGTTTAGGAGAAGGGAATGTTGCCGTAGTAACAGCGATAGACAACAAGGCTAATTATCTCACAGACGAAAAAGGCTTATTAGTGTTTGGAGACAAAGGTATATTTGGTAAAGAAGAGATAAGTGTGTCTGCGCCAAACGTACAAATAGCAGCAATAGCTAACTCGGAAAAGGGTACGATACGTTTAGGAGTAAGGCTTGTTGAAAAAACAACAGCTCAGGCAGTAGACGTGCGCTGGTGGGCGTTCAAGCCTGTTGAAACCATTAAACCGGAAGAAGACTTAGCTATAGATGAAGACATAAAGGTTGTTATAACGCCAAACACAACGAGGGTAAAACCGCTTGAGAAGGTAAGGTTTGAAGCACATATTGAAGGGTCAAACAGCCAAGAAATACGTTGGGCAATGGCTGAAAGTAATACCGGAACGATAGACAATAATGGACTATACTCAGCACCGGCAAAAGAAGGCGTGTATGAAATAAAGGCATACAGCGTTAAATTCTCAGACAAGAGTACTTCAGCTTATGTTGTTGTAAGTTCAGCAGAATAGTATTATTAAAGTATAAATTAAAAGCGAATAATTGAAAAAACAAGCTCATGCTAAAATTTACTTTAAGCATGAGCTTTAAATTTTATAGTTTGTTAATTTCTATCCATTTTCTCGCACGGTTCACGTTTTCATCTGAGGCAATAGGAGTGTTGCTGTTAGGCAGCTTAGTGTTAGGATAAATTTCAGGTATTGCTAATTTGCTTTGCGGTTGAGAATTTATCAAATTTTTGATAAAATTATGATTTTTAAAATGTTTTGGCTTGTATATCCCCATAAAAACACATCCTGATATAAAATTTATGCATTAAAGACATAAATATATTTTCCCCGATTTTTTAATATGCATACACAATTTTTGTAAGATTTATCACACATAGTTTTTTAAAAGCAAACATAAACATTAATAAAAACGTTGGAGTGATAAATTTGAGAAAAATCAAAAAAATTTGTAGTATAATAATAGCTTTTTGTATAGTGATAGCAAGCACGGTTGAGGTTAGTGCAGAAAACGAAATAGAAGTAACGGCACCGAGTGCTATTTTAATGGAGCAAAATACAGGGAAAGTATTGTTTGAAAAAAACGCAGATGAAGTTCGTACGGGAGCTTCGCTAATGAAAATAATGTGTTTACTTATTGCTATGGAACGTATAGATGAAAATAAGTTATCTTTAACCGAGACAGTAACAGCGAGTGATAATGCAGCAGAAGTAAAAGGAGCGGATGTGTGGATAAAATCGGGAGAAAGCATGAAAGTGGAAGATTTAATAAAAGCGATTGCGATGGTTTCGGCTAATGACGCCACGGTTGCGTTGGCAGAAAGAATTGCAGGTTCGGAGCAAAAATTTGTTGAAATGGAGAACGAGAAGACAAAGCAACTCGGAATGCAAAACACGGTATTTAAAGATGCAGTTGGTTCTGAGGAGAGCGGAAGTGTGACAAGTGCAAGAGATGTGGCTCTTATGTCGAGAGAATTAATGCGATACAAAAATATAATACCCTACGTAACGTCGTGGATAGACCACCTAAGAGATGGTCAAACACAAATAGTAAATACGAATAAAATGGTCAGAACCTATCAAGGAACAACAGGTCTTAAAACGGGAACGAGTGAAAAATCAGGGAGCTGTATATCTGCAACGGCACAAAAAGACGGAATGGAATTAATAGCTGTGGCGCTTGGGTGCAGCAACAGTAAAGACAGGTTTAAAGACGCAACCGTTTTATTAGACACCGGATTTTCGGAATACAAATCAATTAAACCCAGACTTCCTGAAGATATACCTAACTTTATAAAGGTGAAAAATGGTATGCAAAGCGAAGTTGAGCTGACAACTGAAGTCGATGGAGAGTTCCTTGTTAAAAAAGGTGAGGAAAAATCGATTTCGTGTAGCGTGGAGCTGAAAGAAGAATTAACAGCTCCCGTATCTAAGGGAGAAGAAGCGGGTAAACTTATTTATAAGCTCGGAGATGAAATCCTCGCAGAGTATGGTATATACACAATTTATGATGTGGAACAGGTTAATTTTAAATCTGTGTTTAATGGGATAGTGTTGCAATTTTTGAAATTGTAAAATATAATCTTAGAGTTATAATAAATAGTTTTAGGAGTGAAACGTATGTGTATAAATTTAGTTACTAAATACTTGAAAGATTATATAAAAGATGAAGAATATGAATTGATATTTCCGCAGGTTGAGATGTCGCATAATTTGTTACACAGCAAGAAAGGAGCCGGAAACGACTTTACAGGCTGGGTTAATTTGCCGTGTGAATATGATAGAAAAGAATTTGAAGATATAAAATTAACAGCGGAAAAAATAAAGAAAAATTCCGATGTGCTTGTAGTTATAGGGATAGGTGGCTCGTACCTTGGAGCCAGAGCTGTTATTGAGTATATGAAGTCGGTAAACTATAATCTTTTAAATGAAAATACTCCTAAAATTTATTTTGTGGGCAACAATATGAGTTCGAGCTATATCCTCGATGTTTTAAAGCTGTGTGAAAACAAGGAAGTTTCAATAAATGTGATATCAAAGTCTGGAACAACCACCGAGCCTGCCATAGCGTTTAGAATCTTTAGAGAATTTATGGAAAATAAATACGGAAAAGAAGAAGCTAAAAAACGTATATATTGTACAACAGACCAACGCAAAGGTACTCTAAAAGAGCTTTCGGACGCAAATGGATACAAAACATTTGTAATTCCCGACAATATCGGCGGTAGATTTTCTGTGTTAACGGCGGTGGGATTACTTCCGATAGCAGTGAGCGGAGTTAACATAGATGAGCTTATGAAGGGCGCAGCAAAAGCACAGCTCGATTTTTCAAATGCTGATATTAGTAAAAATATTTGTTATAAATATGCAGCTATTAGAAATATTCTATATAGAAAAGGAAAATTAATAGAGGTGTTTGCAAGCTATGAACCTAATCTTTTGATGCTTGCTGAGTGGTGGAAACAGCTTTACGGCGAAAGCGAGGGCAAAGACGGCAAAGGATTATTTCCGGCTGCTGTTCAGTTTTCAACTGACTTACACTCTATGGGACAGTATATTCAGGACGGAAACAGAATAATGTTTGAAACAGTACTGTTTTTAAACAGAGAGAAAAGCGGGATAACAATAAAAGAAAGCAAGGAAAACGGCGACGGATTGAATTTTCTTTCAGGAAAAACAGTGTCTTATGTAAACAAGAAGGCTTTTGAAGGTACGCTTATAGCTCACTGCGACGGAGGAGTACCGAATATTTTGATAGACATAAAAGATGATTCAGAGAGTACCCTTGGATATTTAATTTACTTTTTTGAAAAAGCGTGTGCAATTTCCGGATATATGCTAGGAGTAAATCCATTTAATCAGCCCGGGGTGGAAGCTTATAAAAAGAATATGTTTGCGTTGCTTGGAAAACCCGGATATGAAAAAGAAAAGGAAAAACTTGAGCTTAGGTTAAAGTAAAAGGACGTAGTGTACAATCCCAAAAATAAAATATATTAGGGGGAGTAAATTATGTTGTCATTAATTGCAGGTAAAGTTGGAGCGGGAAAAACAAAAAAGCTCGTGGAAATAGCAAATAAAGATGCGGAAAATTGTAAGGGAAGTATAATATTTATTGAAAGAGGAAATGAGCTAAAGTTTGATTTATCCCACAATATTAGGTTAGTGGATATTAATAAATATTCAATTCACGATTTTGATGTGTTATATGGATTTATTTGCGGAATATGCTCAGATAATTATGATATTTCGGAAATTTTTGTTGACACGGTACTAAGCGTTGGAAGCGAAAATTTACATGAATTTGAAGTATTTGTGGGAATGATTAAGGACATATCAGAAAAAAGAAATATAAAAATATATATGTCTGTGTCGATAGAGTTTAAGCACTTACCAAGCTTTATTTCCAGGGAAATACAAAAAAATTAAAATATGTATTATCAGTAGGGTCATTGCACAATATAATTGTGATGACCCTACTTTTTTAAAAGGAAAGAGATAATATGAATTTCAAAAATATCGCTGAATAAAAGCGTGAGGAAAACGGATTAATATATTACAAAATACCTAATATAAACGTTAACAGCAAAGAATTTGAGATAAAGGTAGTTAAAAATCATGAATACACAAATTTTTGGAAAATTAAATTTTCTCAAACATATCTCCGATAAATCCTTAGTTACTTTGACTAAAGACAATCCTACCGGGAAATCCCGCAAATTAACTTACCTCGTCTTAATAAAGCCTATTAAAGAAGGAAAATGTTAAGGGGAAAATATCTATGAAAAATTAATGCAAACAGTGTTAAAACAGAGTAATTTATTGCTTGACAAAATTAAAGAATAATTATATAATAAACTGGTGTGACAGTGAGGTGAGCTGTGATTATTAATCTTGAAGAAATATTTTTACATGGTAAGCCATTAAAAATTGACCATTATCCTATAAATATTGACGTTCAAGACTTGCCAAGGCAAGACATAAAAAATTGTAAAGCCGAGGCGTGCGTGAGTATAGAAAAGGTTATGAGCGATGTTTATTTAGAGGCAGAGGTTAATTTGGCGTTTGATTGTTTGTGTGATAATTGTGTGGAATCTATTAAAAAGAATCTTAGTTTTTCGTTTAAACACTTACTCGTTGTAAAAGAGGAAGCGGACAGTGATGTGGACTGTATAAGCGTTAAGGACTATAAACTTGATTTGGATTCTTTAATTATTGAAGACATTATATTGGAATTTCCAAGCAAAATATTGTGTAGTAATGATTGTTTAGGATTATGCCTTAAATGCGGCAGAAATTTAAATCATGGCGACTGTGGCTGTGCAAAAAAGAGCGTAGACCCTCGGTTGGAGGCTCTGAAAAGTTGGCTTTATTAAGGATTATATTAACATCTTAACAACGATGTTTTAATTTTTAA
The DNA here is from genome assembly GCA_934729465.1 of uncultured Eubacteriales bacterium. Classification (GTDB taxonomy): domain Bacteria; phylum Bacillota; class Clostridia; order Oscillospirales; family Acutalibacteraceae; genus RUG14215. The sequence continues at coordinate 60,168 of CAKVEP010000007.1, forward strand.
GGAGGTGCTCGGGATGGGTGCAATATGTCCTAAGAGAAAAACGTCTAAGGCAAGAAGAAATAAAAGACGTTCAAATGTGTGGAAAATACAGGCTCCGGCTCTTGTAAAATGCGATAAGTGTGGAGAGTATAAACTATCACATAGAGTTTGCAGAGTATGCGGATACTATAACGGTAGAGAAGTGCTCAAAAAGGAAGCTTAAGAGCTGAGGTGTTATAGAGGAGGAAATAATCCTTCTCTATTTTTTTGATAAGAAAAAGAAAGGATGTGAGTTAGCATGGGGATGCCTGTAATAGCGATAGTTGGAAGACCAAATGTTGGAAAATCTACTCTTTTTAATAAACTTATAGGTCAAAGATTGTCGATAGTTGACGACTCTTCTGGAGTGACGAGAGATAGAATATACGGTGAGTGTGAGTGGAGAAACAGAAAAGTTAAATTAATAGACACCGGAGGGATAGAGCCGTTTTCAGATGACCCTATACTTTCTCAGATGAGAAGACAAGCGGAGCTTGCGATAAGTACAGCAGACGTTATTGTGATGGTGGTTGACGTTAAATCGGGGGTTGTTTCGGCTGATGAAGAAGTGGCAATAATGCTGAAAAGAAGCGGAAGACCTGTAGTGTTGTGTGTTAATAAGTGCGACAAAATAGGGGAACCTGAATCGGAATTTTACGAATTTTATAATTTGGGGCTAGGTGAGCCTATTCAGGTTTCGTCTGTACACGGTCACGGAACCGGAGATTTGCTTGATGCAATTTATGATAATTTGCCTGAAGACTATTCAGATGAAGAAGTTGAAGATGATGCAAATATTGCTGTAATAGGAAAGCCTAATGTTGGAAAGTCTTCACTGATAAACAGTATATCCGGCAAGGAAAGATGTATAGTATCAAACGTCGCGGGAACGACTCGTGACAGCATAGATATGAGAATATCTAATAGTTTTGGAACGTATAATTTTATCGATACAGCCGGAATAAGGCGTAAAAGTAAAATTAACGAGTCTATAGAAAAATACAGTATAATAAGAGCGAAACTTGCGATAGAACGTAGCGACGTTTGTTTGATTATGATTGACGCTTGCGAGGGAGTAACGGAGCAGGACACTAAGATTGCAGGAATGGCGCATGAAGCAGGAAAAGCGAGTGTTATAGTGGTCAATAAATGGGACGCTATCGAGAAAAACGACAAAACTATGACAGAATACAGAAAAAAAATAGAAAAAGAATTTGCGTTTATGTCGTATGCTCCGATTGTGTTTATATCGGCTAAAACAGGGCAAAGGCTAGACAGAATTTTTGTATTAATAAATCATGTTTTAAATTCTGCAGCAATGCGTATATCAACCGGTATGATAAATGATTTGTTGTCGCAGGCAGTGTCTAGGGTACAGCCTCCAACGGATAAAGGCAAAAGGCTTAAGATATATTATATGACTCAAGTTGGAGTAAAGCCGCCAACGTTCGTGTGCTTTGTTAATACGGCTGAATTATTTCACTTTTCATATCAAAGGTATATAGAAAATTGTATAAGGAGTACTTTTGGTTTGGAGGGGACGCCCATAAGATTTATAATAAGGGAGAAGGGCGAGAAAGATAATAGGAGATGAATTTCTTAGTATGTTAATGGGGTATGGAATATGGTTTTTGATAGGTTCTGTGTTATCATACTTAATAGGGAGTGTAAGCTTTTCAATTATAGCAGCGAAGCTGTCCGGGGATAGGACAGACATAAGAAGTAAAGGGAGCGGGAACGCTGGTTTCACAAACGTGTTAAGAACAGTGGGACTGGCGCCGGCTATGGCAACATTTGCAGGAGATTTCTTAAAGGGAGTTGCTGCGGTGTGGCTTGGCAGGACGATACTTACATTAGCAACAGGAACGAGTGATGTAATATTACTGTCAAGTATGAGCTATTTGTGCGGTCTTTGTTGCGTTGTTGGTCACCTTTACCCGTGCTTTTTCGGGCTAAGGGGAGGAAAGGGTATTTTAACGGCTTGGTCGATAATGCTTTTAATAGATTGGCGAGTTTTCTTGGTGGTAATATCCGTATTTTTAGTTGTACTTATTGTAACTAAAATTGTATCTTTAGCGTCGCTTTCGGCGGCTGTTGCCTATTTCCCAACCATATTTTTGTTTACATATTTCACGAATTACAAAATTTATTACAATTTGACATATCTTATATTTGTGTCGATAGTATCTGTTGTAATATCTGCGATGGCTATTGTAAAACATAGGTCTAACATAGAAAGACTGCTCGCAGGAAGTGAAAAGAAAATTACGAGAAAAAGATAAAAGGAGGGTTAAAATGAAGTCATATGTTATCCATTTGATACGCCATGGAATGACAGAGGCAAATGTTAAAGGACAGTATGTTGGAGTAACAGACACACCTTTGTGTGACGAAGGCAAAAGAAAGCTTTATGATTTAAGGGAAAATTATGAATATCCTAAAGTTGATTTGTATTATAGCAGTCCGCTTTCGAGGTGTGTGGATACGTGCAAGATAATATATCCCGAGTCTGAAATTAAGATAGTTGACGATTTAAGGGAATGTAATTTTGGGGACTACGAAGGTAAGACAACCAAAGAGCTTTCTAAAGACGAAGGCTTTTTGAAATGGCTTGAGAGCGGTCAGCAAATAAAGCCTCCGAACGGAGAAAGCGGACCTGATTTTCAAAAAAGGGTTTGTAAGGCGTTCGAGGGTATAGTTGAAGAAATGATGAGGAGCGGGACGACTTCATCGGCAGTGTTTGCCCACGGTGGAGTTATAATGTTACTTTTGACTGCGTATTCAGTTCCGAAGTCTGATTTCTATGATTGGATAGTAGACAACGGATGTGGATATTCATTGAGAATAACGCCGGGTCTGTGGATGAGAAGTAAGGTTCTGGAGGTATATGATAAAATACCTCTTGGCTGCAAGAGCGAGATTGAAGGGGATTTTAAATATCTCATGGAAACTGTAAAAAAGGCAGCTCGCAAAGCCTACGGGACAAGCGAAGAAGTTTAATTGTATTTTTAGAATGAAAGAGGAGAAAAAATGGGAGTAAGAGAAGATTTAAGAAATATAGCAATAATAGCGCACGTTGACCATGGTAAGACGACGCTTGTTGACCAAATGCTAAAACAAAGCGGAATATTCCGTAGCAATGAATCTGTGGCGGAAAGAGTAATGGATTCTAACGATTTGGAAAGAGAAAGAGGAATAACCATACTTTCTAAAAACACAGCGGTGATGTACAACAATATAAAAATTAATATAGTAGATACTCCGGGTCACGCCGATTTCGGAGGAGAAGTGGAACGTATATTAATGATGGTAGACGGAGTAGTGCTTCTTGTTGACGCATTTGAAGGCTGTATGCCTCAAACAAGATTTGTTTTAAAGAAAGCGCTAGGATTAGGCAAAAAACCTATTGTAGTGTTAAATAAAATAGACCGTCCTGGAGCAAGACCTGAAGAGGTTGTTGACGAAGTGTTAGACCTATTCATTGAGCTTGGCGCAGATGACGACCAATTAGAATTTCCTGTTGTTTATGCATCTGGTCGTAACGGATACGCAAAGTACAATGTTGAAGACGAAGGTAAAAATTTAGTACCGTTGTTTGAAACAATAGTAAAAGAGGTTCCGCCTCCGGAAGGAGAGATTGATGGTCCTCTTCAGATATTGTTCTCAAATATAGACTACGATGAGTACGTTGGAAGAATAGGCATAGGAAGAGTTGAAAGAGGAAACGTTAAAAACGGACAAACTGTGGCTCTATGCAAGAGGGATGGTACAGTTAAGAATGTTAAAATAGGAAAGCTTTATCAATTCGAGGGTCTAAAGAGGGTGGAAATGGACAGTGCTAAGCTTGGAGACATTATAGCCGTTTCAGGGATAGCAGACCTAAACATAGGCGAAACTGCTTGTTCGCTGGATAAGGTAGAACCACTTCCGTTCGTAAAGATAGATGAGCCTACTGTTTCTATGATGTTCATGGTAAATAATAGTCCGTTTGCGGGTCGTGAAGGAAAGTTTGTAACATCGAGGAACCTAAGAGACAGGCTTTTCAAAGAGATAGAAACAAATGTTGCGATGAGGGTTGAAGAAACCGATTCTGCTGATACTTTCAAGGTTTCGGGAAGAGGAGAGCTGCATCTTTCAATACTGATAGAAACAATGCGCAGACAAAATTATGAATTTCAAGTGTCAAGACCAAAAGTAATTATGAAAGAGGTTGACGGTAAGAAATATGAGCCTATAGAAACCTTAATGATAGAAGTTCCGGATAACTACGTTGGAGCTGTAATGGAAAAATTAGGTGCTCGTAAGGCGGAAATGATAGACATGAAGGTTAAAGACGGTGGAACAACTCACCTAGAATTTAAAATACCGTCAAGAAGCTTGATGGGTTACAGAACCGAATTTTTAACCGACACTAACGGAAATGGTATAATGAACCATGTGTTCGACGGATATGAACCTTATAAGGGAACTATTGTACAACGTCAACAGGGGTCTTTAATCGTGCATGAGACCGGCGAAACTACAGGTTATGGATTGTATGCTGCTCAAGAGCGTGGAAGATTGTTTGTTGGACCGGGCGTACCTGTTTACGAGGGAATGATTGTTGGAGCGAGCCCGAAATCTGATGACATAGTTGTTAATGTGTGTAAGAAGAAGCACCTGACAAACACAAGAGCTTCAGGCTCAGACGACGCACTAAGCTTAACTCCGCCGAGCATACTCAGCTTGGAGCAATCGCTTGAATTTATAAATGACGATGAGCTTGTTGAGGTTACGCCTAAGAGTATCAGACTCCGTAAAATGATATTAAGCAAAGAGCAAAGACTTAAAAAAGCTAACAGAAAATAAAAAATAGTGCAATAAAAAAGGCTTTACCAAACGGTAAAGTCTTTTATTTTTCAATACTGTCTTCATAAATGAACTTTGCTAAATCGTATTTAGCTTTCGTCATGTCGTTAATTACCAAAACCATTTTTTGGTCAATAGTTTCGTTTCTAACATTATCATTTGTCGGCAACCTAAATTCTTCGTTCGTAAATTTTGAATAGCTAGCAACGTTAGAAGCCAATTTTGTTATTTCTGAAGTTTTAAAATTGGTTGTAATTAAAGGTGCAACATCTGAAATAGCCTTTGTTATTTGAGGAATACTGGCGGTTTTGAATTTTTCAATTACAGCTATCATAACATTTCTTTGTCGTTGAGTACGGTCATAATCTGAACCGGCGCTATGACGATTTCTAGCATGACTTAAAGTTTGAAGACCGTTTAGATGGACGACTCCTGTACCAACAATTTTGGTTTGACTTTGAGAATCAGAATTTACATAAGCGATTTCTTTGTCGGTCAACTTCATGTCAACCCCACCAAGAGCATCTATAATTTTGGCAAATCCGTTAAAATCAACCGAGGCATATCTGTCTATGTGAACTCCAAAATTATGTTCAATTGTTTTGATAGCTAATTTTGCGCCACCATAAGAGTAAGCGGCGTTGAGCCTGTCCTTGTGATAGCCGGGGATTTGAACCCATATATCCCTCATGAGGGAAGTAATTTTAATTTTTTTGTGCTTGAGGTCAAGTGAAATAAGCATTGTACTGTCGCTTCGACCATTATCACTGTCAGACCTTGTATCTGTTCCGAGAAGTAACACGTTTAAAATCATCGAGTCGTTTAAATAAGTGTCTTCCGGTTCGGAAGCAGCTGATGGATGTTGTTCATCGGATAAATCATCATAGTTGACGGAGTTTAAAGTGTTATACACGTAAATCATTAATCCCCCGACGGTCCCCAAGATTGAAAAAAACAAAATTGAAAACACCCTAAGCCACGGAAATTTTCTTTTAGGACCTCTTCGACTACCTGAAGAAATATCAACATATTCGCTGTTTTTTCCTTGATAATATCTGTAGTGGTCACCGTATCTGTCGTCTTTTTTTTTCATTATAAAATCACACTCTCCTAAGAGTACATATATTAAACTAATTTGTGTTCTTACATTATATAACATTATCTGTCATAAATCAATAAGTTTGGCAACTTATAAAGACTCAACCGGCTTGTAAAACGATAATAGTTTATACTAATATGTGATTTATTATACTTAATTAATGATTTGAATGTTTAAAATTCAGCAAAAATAGAATTTATTTAGTAATGATTTAATCATAAATAAAATAAGATGTGTTGAATATAAATATATTTAATTAAAGTTTAAAAGACAAAATATGCAAAATATATTGACTTAAAAACAATAAAGATATATAATAAAAAATATTATTTACAATTTATTTTACAAAGGAGAGATTGCAATGTCAGTAAAAATTCCTAAGGTAACGGTCCCACCAAAAGGCGTTGAAAAATTGTCAACAAGAAAGGGTGCTTTAGAGTTAGTTGGCTATTTAGAAGGACAGCTATCAATTTGGGGTAGAATGAGAAAAACTTTTAAAAAACAGTCCTATAGCTACGATAAAATAGTGGCTGATGCTATAGACGGCATAAAAAAATTAGATAGAGATGTAAATTATTTTGGATTTCCAAAACTCCCTATAGATACTGAATTTATGAGGAAATTATATCAAGATTTGCTTGATTATTCTCAACATGGGACTAATACCGAAAGAAGGGCACTAATAAAAACGCATTTTATAGATAACAAGCTTTTACAACAAACTATTGAAAAACTTCAAGAAAACGACATAATTACTAAAGCGCAAGAAGAAAATTTTAAACAAGCAAAAGAAAATCTTGAAGAAATTCAAAATCAATTTTATGAAATTAATAAAAAAATTGGTGACAAAAATTCAGAATACGAAAAAGTAAAAAAGGAATTGAATTCAAAACAAAAGGAATATAAAGATATAGTTGAGAAAATCAAAAAGGTAGCAAAAGAAACTAAAAATGTGGAGCTGGAGGCTCAAGCTAAAGAAGCGGAACTAAAAATAAAAAAGCAGGAAGAAGAACTAAAAAAAACAGAAGCGGAACGTAAAAACAAGGAAGCGGAACAAAAGAGGGCAGAAGCCGAACAAAAGAGGGCAGAAGCCGAGCGTGAAAAGCAGGAAATAAAGCTTCAAAGGCAAAAAGAGAAGCTTGAAAAAGAAAAACAGGCGGTAAAAGATATGGCTGGGATAAACTCTGAGTATGCGGCAAAGGGATTGGTAGAAGAATTGAATAATTGCAAAGAAAAAATTGCTATAAAAAAACTTGAGGATTGCATTAAAGCAACTCAAGATGAATATAAAGATGAAAGGATTTTTAGCAAACTGGGAAAGTTGCAAATTTGTTTATATGTAACAAACAAGCAAGCTGAATTTTTAAAAAACCAAAAGAAAAATTTAAAGAAATTAAGAATTGGAATTGTTAATAATAAGTATTTAGATGAAATGAAAACACAACAAACTCACCTAAGTTACATTGACAACACTGTAAAGAGTATTGACAATGCCTTAAGTAAATGGGAATCATTAAAAGAGAAAATAGATACGGAAACTACAAGATTAGAAAATTTAAAAACCAAAAGAGAAAAGTGGCTAGAAGTTAATAAAGGTTGTATGGTGAAGGAGTACAAAGGATGGAATAGGCTTATTAGCGGGATTTTGATGAGCCCCCCAAGAAAATTTACGGTTGGCGCTTTGTTAAAAAATGTGGAGAGCGCTACAAATACTTTATATTATCAAGATTTAATAAAAAATTTCAAGAAAATTACAGGTATTAATTATGATGAAGAATTAAAAAAACATCTTAATACAATGAAAAATATTACACGTACTTTAGATTATAGAGAATTAATAAAACAGCTTCAAACTAACGGAATGATTAAAGCAGGAGAACTTAATAAAACAGGAGTGCATTATCAACTATTTACAAGCGATACATGTGAAAAGACGGTTTTAAGCTGGGAGGGAGTTGCGCATAAATTTAAAAGTGACACACCTTTTTTTAGTTTAGATTTGATGATTAGCTACATTTATGAATCATATATGAAAGGCGAATGGTTAGTCAAAGTGGACGAAAGCGGTGATGGTGCTTACGTGTCGGATAAGAGCTGAAATTTTACGATAAATTTATATGGAGAGGGTGAAAAAAGTGTTTTTGGGAAGGTCTATGATTTTAGGCGTAACCGGAAGTCCGCTTACGTATAGAGCTATAAATATAGCAAGATATTTAGTTTCGCAAAAAGCAGATGTACATGTCCTGATGACCGAGGAGGCAACAAAATATATTAATCCGATTATGTTTGAATCTATCACTCATAATAAGTGTTTTGTTAACGTTTCAGATGAAGACTATAGTCTTGAAAATGATGGTAATATACTGTCGAAGAGTGCAGACTTGATTATTATAGCTCCAACGTCGGCGAATGCTATATCAAAGCTTTCGAGGGGAATGGCAGATGATATGCTCACAAAAACGGTGTTAGCAAGTAATTGTGTTAAACTGGTGGCACCGGCATTGAGCTTGAATGTTCAAAAAAATCCTATTGTTCAAGATAATATAGATATTTTAAGAGCATATGGCTTTGACGTTATAAACCCAAAACTTTTAGATATAAACGGCAACAATTCAGATTATTATAAAATGGCGTCTGATGAGGAAATATTCGACCATATAGAAAGATGTATAGCATATAAAAAAGACCTTATCGGTAAGAAGGTACTTGTCACAGCCGGACCAACGTGTGAAACTATTGACCCTTTAAAATGTATAACAACGATGTCCACAGGAAAAACAGGTTATGAAATAGCAAAGGCTTGTATGCTAAGGGGCGCCGACGTTACGCTTATAACCGGTAAAACAGGGCTACACAAACCGGGCTTTGTTAAGATAATAGATGTGGTGAGCGCAAAAGATATGTTTATGGCAGTAAACAATAATTTTGCAAATCAGGACATTATCATAAAGACAGCCGGTGTGGTTGATTATGCGCCGAGCAGGACTAATTTACAAAAAATATCGTCTGATGAAGACGTTATAAATTTAAAATTAAGAAAAAACCCAGACATACTTGAATATATAGGAGAAAGAAAAAAGAAAAATCAATTCATATGTGGAATGTCGCACGAAACCCAAAATATACTCGAAAAGGCAAGGGAAAAATTAAAAAGAAAAAATTTAGACATGATTATAACAAGTAACTTAAAGTCGGCGGGGGCGGAGTTTACTAACGACATGAATGTTGCAACAATTATCACTAAGGATGTAGAGGTAAAATTAAATAAGATGTCGAAAAGAGAAATAGCCCACAAGGTAATAGACCAGATTTTATTAGAAATAAGCTTGTAAAAATTAACGAAAAGTAATATATTTATAAGTATATGAATTAATTATAGCGTATTCGGAGGTTTTCGATAATGGATAAAATTTCCAATTTGAAGAATATAATGATTATTGGTACGGGCGGTACCATTGCAGGAGTTGGCGAAACAGGAAAGACAGCTTCTTACGACACGGGTCAAATAAATATAGAAAACTTAACTGCCGGAATATCACATATACACGAACTTGCTAATTTGTCTATGAGGGATGTGTTGAGCGTAGATAGTTGCGATATAACACGTAAAGACTGGGTGAATTTAGCAAATAGTATCAATGAAATGGCGAAGAGCGACGAGATAGATGGTTTTGTGATAACCCACGGAACAGACACTCTTGAAGAAACTGCATACTTTTTAAATTTAACTGTTAAAACAAATAAACCGGTTGTTATAACAGGCTCAATGAGACCAGCAACAGCAACCAGTCCGGACGGACCGTTTAATTTATATCAAGCTGTTGCTTTGGCAAAAAGCGATGAGGCTGTGGGAAAAGGTGTGCTTGTTGTGTTCTCAGACGGTATATATGGGGCTAGAGATATACAAAAGGTTAACACATATAAAACAGATGCATTTAACCAAAGAGATTTAGGAAGCTTAGGCTTTATGAGAGACGACAAGGTTTATTTTTACAATGCTTCTCTAAAAAAGCACACGGTTGATTCTGAATTTGATGTGTCTAATATAGAAGAGTTGCCGAATGTTGGAGTAGTGTATTTTTATGCGGACGCCGATGTAAGAATGTTAGAATATGCTATGGAAGTATCTGATGGGCTTGTAATTGCAGGAGCGGGCTGTGGAGGAAGCAGTATAATCTGGAATGACAAAATCAGAAAAGCCGTGGAAAGCGGATATCCTGTGGTAAGGAGTTCAAGAATTTTAAATGGACTTGTCACGGGTGAAGACTTAACGGTTGAGGACAAAGGAGTGTGTGCTAATACTTTGTCGCCGCAAAAGGCAAGAATATTACTTTCTCTTGCTTTAACCAAAACTAAGGACATTAAAGAAATAAAAAATATATTTGAGATATATTAATGCTTAAATTAAGATTTATAAACGTAATCTTTGCGCCGTACAGATTGTATGTAGGGGTGCAAAGATTTTTTATTTAAAATTATGTATAGAGAGACTTGCCCGAGACAAAATATAATATAAAAGGATGTGATAAACATGAAGATTACACCGGATGAATACTCCAAAATGACAGACCAAGCATCACCCGGAAGCAAGATATGGAAGGATATGTTTCTAGCGTTTATATCGGGAGGAATAATATGTACAATAGGTCAGGCGCTAGGTAATTTATACATGAACTTAGGAATGACTCAAAAAGATTCAAGAGCAGTGGTTTCGATAACGCTAGTGGCGTTGGGCGCACTTTTAACAGCATTTAAAGTTTATGACAATATAGCAAAGCATTGTGGAGCAGGTACGCTTGTTCCGATAACGGGCTTTGCAAATTCAATAGTTGCCCCTGCGATAGAGTTTAAAAGCGAGGGTCACATTATGGGGATAGGAGCTAAAATGTTTGTGATAGCAGGACCAGTTTTGGTGTTTGGAATAACGTCGTCGGTTGTTTACGGAATTATAGCTTGGATTTTTCACTTATATTAGTATAAAATTTAAACATTTAAAAGCCTGTGAATTTTAATTTTCATAGGCTTTTAATTTGCTTGTGCGTAATCTTAATCTTTTATTTACCGTTAAAAAGTGATATAATATAAAATGAATATTGAATATTGATAGGGGTGCTATAAATGGGTAACACGAAAAAATTTTATATAACAACACCAATATATTATCCATCAGGAAATGCTCACTTAGGGCATAGTTACAGTACTGTTGCGGCAGACGTTGCGGCTAGATACAAAAGAATGCAGGGATTTGACGTTATGTTCTTAACCGGGACGGATGAACATGGTCAAAAAATAGAGCTTAACGCTAAGAAAGCGGGCGTTTCGCCGAAGGAGTATGTTGACAAAATAGCGGCTCATTTTAAAGATTTGTGGAAAATATTAGGTGTATCGAATGATAAATTTATTCGTACTACAGACGAATATCATAAAAAAGCTGTGCAAAAAATATTTAAACAGCTTTATGACAAAGGCGAAATATACAAAGGTAGCTATAAAGGCTGGTACTGCACTCCGTGTGAATCATTCTTTACCGAGACTCAGCTAAAAGATGGAAAGTGTCCAGACTGCGGAAGAGAAGTAAAATGGGAAGAGGAAGAGGCTTATTTCTTTAAACTTTCTAAATATGCCGATAAACTTTTAAAGCTTTATAAAGATAACCCTGATTTTATTCAACCGGAGAGTCGCAGAAATGAGATGATTCAATTTATTGAAAGTGGATTAAATGATTTATGTGTGAGCCGAACGAGCTTTACATGGGGAATACCTGTGGAATTTGACAAAAAACACATTGTTTACGTTTGGCTAGACGCTCTTACTAACTACATTACTGCCCAAGGGTTTGCGTCTGATGATGATTCCGATTACAAAAAATATTGGCCGGCGGATGTACATTTCGTAGGTAAGGAGATAGTAAGGTTTCACGCTGTGATATGGCCTGCAATCTTAATGGCGTTAGACTTGCCGCTTCCTAAAAAAATATATGGTCATGGATGGCTTCTTTTTGGTAATGGTGAAAAAATGTCAAAATCTAAGGGCAATGTTGTTGACCCTGAAATATTATGCTCGAGGTATGGAGTGGATGCTATAAGATACTTCCTTTTAAGGGAGATACCTTTCGGCTCAGACGGAATGTTTACAAATGAAGCACTTGTAAATAGAATAAACTATGATTTAGCAAACGATTTAGGAAATCTTGTTTCGAGAACCACAGCCATGGTAAATAAATACTTTGGCGGGAGGATACCGTCTGAGAAAAAGGCTGGTAATATAGACAACGAGTTAATAATAATGGCTAAAAATTTGCGTAGTGAATACGCTAAGAGAATGGACGAATTTAGATTTTCCTCAGCATTAGCGCAAGTGTGGCTTTTAATATCGAGGTGCAATAAATATATAGATGAAACAATGCCATGGGAGCTTGGCAAGCACGAGGAGAGTAAAGACAGACTAGCAGCAGTTCTTTATAATTTGTGTGAGTGCTTGAGGATAGTGTCTATACTTATAAGTCCGTTTATGCCGGAAACATCGAAAAAAATTCAGGAGAAAATCGGAGCCGGCGAAGATGTTTGTACATGGGACAGTGCAAACGAATGGGGAATTTTGCCTGATGATGCGGAAATAAAAAAAGGAGAGGCTCTTTTCCCACGTATAGATGTTGAAAAAGAAATGAGCGAACTTCAAAAATTGTTCCCAAATAAAAGTGATAATAGTAGCGAAGAAGATAAAGAAAAATCAGCGGGAAAAAAGGAAAACGAGAAACCACAAAATTGTGTTAGTTTAATAGACATACAAGATTTTGCCAAGGTAGAGCTAAAGGCTGCAAAGATAGAAGAATGTGAGCCTGTAAAAAAATCTAAGAAGCTTTTGAAGCTTACTTTAAATGACGGGGAAAGTCAAAGAACAGTTGCATCGGGTATAGCAAATTATTATAAGCCCGAAGAGCTTGTTGGGAAAAGTGTTATACTTGTGTGTAATTTAAAGCCAGCTAAATTGTGTGGAGTTGAGAGTAACGGTATGATTTTAGCGGCAGAGACTAAAGCTGGCGATGTTAGAGTGATATTTTTAGACGACATACCGGCTGGTAGTAAAATAAGATAGATTTAAATTATTAAAATGCTGGCTTTGTGTAAAGTCAGCAAATAATTTTATGTAAAGATTAGGAAAGAAGGTAAAAATGTGGAACAGATATTCGACTCTCATGCGCACTACGATGATGACGCCTTTTTAGAAGATAAAGATTTGCTATTAAAGCATCTGCTGTCAACAGAGGTGTGTGGAATAGTTAATGTTGGGGCAAGTATGGAAACGTCAAAAAAGTCGATAGAGATAGCCAATAATTATGAAAATGTATGGGCAACGGTTGGGGTACATCCCGAGTGTCTTGAAGGCTTGACCGACGATTTTACAGACGAGCTTTACAAAATGATAAAAGACAATAAAAAAGTGGTTGCGATAGGCGAGATAGGACTTGACTATCATTTTGATAAAGAAAATTCAGAGAAACAAAAAGAAATGTTTGAAAGGCAATTAAAGCTTGCGTTAGATACAAATATGCCGGTGGTTATTCACAGTAGGGACGCTCATATGGACACCATGGACATATTAAAAAAATACAAGCCAAAAGGAATAGTACATTGTTTTTCGGGAAGTGTTGAAACGGCAAAAGAAATTGTAAATATGGGAATGTATATAGGCATAGGTGGAGCGGTAACATTCAAAAACGCAAAAAACAGGTTAAAGGTCGCTGAATATGTGCCGCTTAGTAGCTTGGTTTTAGAAACAGATGCTCCTTATATGACTCCCGAACCTTTTAGAGGTAAAAGGTGCGACTCGTCACATATAAAGTACACAGCACAAAAAATAGCTGATGTAAAGGGAATTAGCGTTGATGAAGTGTTGTTAGCTGCTAAGGAAAATGCTTTTAGGGTGTATAACTTGGAGGAAAAACGATGAGAATAGGACATGGTTATGATGTGCATAAACTGGCTGAGGGAAGAAAATTAATAATAGGCGGCGTTCATATACCTAACGAAAAGGGCTTGCTTGGACATTCTGATGCAGATGTGTTAATTCACGCTATAATGGATGCTCTTCTTGGAGCGGCTACTTTGGGCGACATTGGAAGAATGTTTCCCGACACAGATAGTAATTTTAAAGATGCAAATAGTCTGTTTTTGCTAAAAACAGTTTGTAATGAACTTAAATTGTTTAGATATAATATAGTTAATATAGACAGTACGATAATAGCTCAGTCTCCTAAGATGAGCAGCTACATTCCTCAAATGAAAAAAAATATTTCTAAAGTTTGTGATATAAACGAATCTCAAATAAACATTAAAGCCACGACCGAAGAGCACCTCGGATTTACAGGACGTTTAGAAGGTATTTCGGCTCATGCTGTGTGTTTGATAAACTAAGAAAAGGCTACCTTTAATTTTAAAGGTAGCTTTTTTTAATGAGCTGTATTTTTAAAATTAGTTGTTTTAAGTGTGAAAAAATTTATAAATTCATGAAATAACAGCTATAACTAATAGTTATTATCATTAATGTTGCTTTGTGCATATAATACATAATAAAAAAACTAATGAGGTGATGCTAATGAGCAAGCCTTTAATTATGGTCACGTCTATTACATACGCAATGAAGGGCAGAGAAATATTGCGTAAAAATGGGTTTAGAGCAACATTAACACGTACGCCTAAGGGTGAGAACAGCGGGAGTTGCGGATACAGCATATACGTTCCGCAGCGGACTGATGAGGCGGAAAGATTGTTAATAAGAAAAGGGATAAAGGTAATAGGACGTACCACAAAGGGGGATTTAAGGTGATTTATTTAGATAACGCAGCAACAACTTATCCAAAACCACCGCAAGTATATAACGCAATGACGAAGGCTATGAAGAAATATGGGGCAAACCCCGGGAGAAGTGGACATAAAATGTCGATGGAATCTGCGCTCGAAATATACGAGTGCAGGAGAGTTGCTGCAAAAATGTTTAATGCTCCGGGGGAGGAATGCGTGGCGTTTACTTTAAATTGTACTCACGCAACAAATATGGTGTTAAAGGGACTACTAAAGCCGGGGGATAATGTTGTAACGTCTTGCTTGGAGCATAACGCTATAATGCGTCCTTTGAAAAAATTGGAGGAACGTGGAGTAACTCACACGACTGCTAAGGTTTACCCGGGCGACAACGATAAAACAGTAGACTCTTTTAGAAAATGTATAACATCTAAAACAGCGTTAATAGTGTGTACGTGTGCGTCAAATGTTTGGGGTATAAAGCTTCCGATAGAAAGAATAGCCGCTTTGGCGAAGGTCTACGGAATACCAATGATGGTTGATGCAGCTCAAGGAGCAGGTCTTGTGGAGCTAGATATGGAGAAGTATAATATAGATTATCTGTGTTTGGCAGGACATAAAGGTTTGTATGGACCTATGGGCACGGGTATGTTGATAGCCTCGAGCGCTAACAGACTTAACACTATAATCGAAGGTGGAACAGGAACAAATTCTTTGTCTTATTATCAACCGAGCGATATGCCTGAGAAACTAGAGAGTGGAACGCCTAACATTATAGGTATAGCTGGTCTTAGAGCCGGAATGGAGTATGTTGATAGAATGGGAATAGAAAAAATATGTGACCACGAAAGTAAATTAATGACTTACTTCTACGACAGGGTTGAAAAAATGAAACACGTTGAGCTTTACATGCCAAGACCAGACAAAAAATATTTTGCGCCCGTGGTAAGCTTTAATATAAAGGGGAAAGACAGCGAATCAGTGGGCAACATATTAGATTCTAACGGTATAGAGGTAAGGTCGGGACTACACTGTGCTCCTGCAGCGCACAAGTTTGCGGGTACTCTCGAAAGAGGAGCAGTGAGGGTTTGTCCTTCTGTGTTTACTAGCCAAGGAGAAATAGACCGATTGGTAAATGTAATACAAAAAATGTCGTAAATTTTTCTATTAACCACTTGAATTTTACGATATTTATGATAAAATGAATAATATGTATAAAAAGGTAATTCCGCTTAAAAAGATTTTTAAAAGTCGGAAGGAAGAATAAAATGGAATTTTCAATAAGTGTATGGAAGTCGTTTATTGGTCTGATGAAGACATTTACGATTGTAGATTTTATAGATGTAATAATAGTGGCGTGTTTAATATATGGCTTTATAAAGCTGATAAGAGAAACCAGAGCAGAGCAACTTGTTAAAGGGCTGCTTATATTAGTGTTTGCTTATGTTCTCTCTTATCAGCTGAATTTTAGAATGCTTAGCACAATACTCAATAATTTTTATCAATTTGGAGTGCTTGCTTTGATAGTAGTGTTCCAGCCGGAGCTAAGGCGAGCTTTGGAGCATATAGGAAGAAGTCAGCTTGGCGATTACTGGTCTATCAACAATATTTTGAATGGGAGCAGTTCGTACTCTGAAAAAATGAAAAAGGTAATAAACACAGTGTCGGAAGTGTGTGGAATATTTAGTAAGTCTAAAGTGGGTGCGCTGATAGTATTTGAGAGGAAAACAAAGCTTGGCGATATTATCGACACAGGAACACTTATAAAAGGAGTTCCGTCGATGGAGCTTATAGGAAATATATTTTTCAACAAAGCGCCTTTACACGACGGGGCAATGATTATAAAAGATGGAATAATATATGCCGGAGGCTGTATATTACCTCTTAGTAAAAATGAAAGAATAAGCACCGACATGGGGACAAGACATCGTGCAGCGATAGGAATAAGCGAAAATTCAGATGCCGTGGCAGTCGTTGTTTCGGAGGAAACAGGAGGAATATCGGTTGCTCTTAATGGCGTACTTACTAAAAACCATAGTAAAGACACTCTGAAAGCAGAGCTTGAAGCCCTTTTAATACAAGGCAACAGGGATTTGCCATCATCGGTTAAAAATATAGTGTCGTCGCTAAAAAAATCAGACGGAAAGGATGAAGTCTGAGATGAAGAAATGTGTTAACATGAAGGAATATATACATAAATTAAGAAACCTAAGGGTAGGAACCCTATTTTACGATAACAGATTTACCATTGCATTTTCAGTGATATTGTCGTTTGTAATATGGATAATCGTGGCGGCTAACGACGAAAATAGTCACCCTGTGACCATATCGGGAATACCGGTTTCAATACAGCTTTCTGACAGTGCGGTGCAAGATGGACTAAGGATATTTAGCGGACAAGATGTTAAAGTTTCGGTGCCGATAAAGGGAAATAGAGTAATTGTTGGTCAGGTTACAAACAATGACATACAAGTTGTGGCACAGCAGGCAGCGTCAACGATAACAGCGCCTGGGAACTACACCCTTGAACTTACGGCCAAAAAAGCCAGTATATTAAACGACTATGAATTTGCGTCAGCGGTACAGCCGGCGTTCATAACCGTTGTTGTTGACAGATACAGGGAAGCAGAGTTCACAATTGAGCCTAAAATTTCGTTTACGGCTAATCCAGATTATTTCGTTGGAAGTACGGTTTTATCTTCGCAAACGGTTGTGTTGTCGGGACCGGAATCTGAAATATCCAAAATAAAGAAGGTTGTGGCGCAAGGGGAAATTCAAGGTGAATTGCAGGAGTCCGCAATGACACGAGTTCCGCTAAGCTTTTATGACGCATACGACGAACCAATCTCAAATGAAGCAATTACAGCAAGTGTGTCGGAAGTAGATGTGACGGTTCCGGTACTGGAGAGAAAGGAAGTACCAATAGAGGCGGAGTTTTCAAACGTACCAAATGGAATTGACAAGAGGGACATAATTTCTAAAATAACTCCTAGTGTTTTAGAGATAGCAGGTCCTAAGGACGTTATAAATGATTGTGAAAAATTACAGCTATCACCAATAGATTTTAAAAATATTAATTTAAGTAACGATTCATTTGATGTTGCGATAAACTTGCCAACAGGATGTAAAAGTTTAAGTAACGTGTATAATGCGACGGTTAAGCTCAATATGAATGCGTTTAAGGAAAAAAGCGTATGGGCAACGCAATTTAAGATATTGAACGAGCCGCAAGGGAAAAAAGCTAGTATTTACAGCGGAGGACTAAACGTGATTTGTGTGGGGCAGGCTAACAAAATAAACGCATTGAAACCTGCAGACATTACAATAGAAGTGGACTTCGCTGGCAGAGAAGAGGTTACGGGTCATATGGAAGTTCCGGCTAAGATTGTGATACAAGGTGACGGAATGTGGTCATGCGGAGATTATGTTGTAAATGTCGGGCTTACGTAGAGTGGATAGGAGGTTAAAAATGTTAAATAATAATGTTAAAAGTATAGAGCGGTTAACAGGATTCGAAGTAAAAATAATTGCATTGGTAACGATGTTCATATCACATATATATGAATTTTTTAATTTTACAAACCATATTCCAGGGTTTGTTGACCATATTGGAACGATTGCTTATCCTTTGTTTTTATTTATGGTGGTCGAAGGGTTTATACACACTTCAAACAGGAAAAAGTATATATTGAGAATGTATCTTCTGGGGTCGTTCATGTCGATATTTAATTTGGTTACAATGTATTTATTTCAGCGTGGAGATGGAATGTTTGTTTCAAACAACATAATATTTCCGTATGTAATGGTTTTAGTATTTTTAAGCGGAGTATCCAAGTTTAGACAGAACAAAGGAATAGGTATTCTTCTTATGCTCACGCCGCTGATAGGCGAAGCTTTCATATGGTTTTTATACTTTGCTATGGTTTCAACGGGAGTAATGCAAAATTATAGTTGGCTTTTCATGGCGATAGTAAGATTTAATCCGTTTAGTCTTAGTTTCGGAGAGGCGGGATTAGATGCGATAATCGGAGCGTTGATACTTTATTTATTGAGGAATAAAAAGATGTGGAGAATATCTATATACGGTATATTTAATGCGTTGTGGATGGTTATTTCATCTTTTTCTATGTATGACTCTTATATGTCTGTACACGCACCGGGATATTTCACAGCATCAGTTTTAGCACAGTTAATAGTTACAGTGGTGCTGTTTATGTATAACGGACAAAAAGGTAGGTCTGCTAAGAGGCTGTTTTACATATTTTACCCCGCTCACATATACGCTTTATATTTTTTGTCAATCTTGGTTTATAATTACACCAATTAAATAATATAGAAATTTTTAAGACACGTAATTTAATTATGTGTCTTATTTTTTATTTTAAGTATAAAATTATCACAGTAAACAGTGCCCGAACATATGATAATAATGGAAACATGGGTAGGTAGATGTTTAAAGATATAATTATGTCTTTTAAAGGAGATGAGGATAATGGACAGGTTAATAAAGCCTTTAAACCAGATTTCTATAGGACAAATAGGGAGAGTTAAAAAAATATTTTCAACGGGAAACTTAAGGCGCAGAATGCTAGACTTAGGGATTGTTGAGGGGACAAAAATAGAAGCACTACACAACAGTCCAGCAGGGGACCCTGTCGCATATTCGATAAGAGGAGCAGTTATAGCGCTAAGGTCTGAGGATGCACAAAAAATTATAGTGGATACAAACGTTTAAACAAAACTATAATACAGCGTAATGGAGTTGAATTTTTTATGGGATTAACTAAGCAATCTGTAAAAGAAGCAGCGTCGTCTGAAAACTTAGACATAAAAAATAGAAGCGAAAATGAAAAAGTAATAGCAATAGCAGGAAACCCAAATGTTGGGAAAAGTACAGTGTTTAATAGCTTGACAGGGTTAAGACAACACACAGGTAACTGGCCCGGAAAAACAGTTGCAAACGCAAAAGGGGAGTATGAATATAAGGATGTTAAATTTAATCTTATAGACATTCCCGGGACATATTCATTAATGGCAAATTCAGTTGAAGAGGAAATAGCCAGAGATTTCATATGTTTTGAACATCCGGATGCGGTTATTGTTGTTATGGATGCAACGTGCCTTGAAAGGAATTTAAACCTCACCCTACAGATACTAGAGGTTACTAAAAAGGTTGTTGTGTGCGTAAACCTTATGGACGAAGCAAAAAAGAAGAAGATAAACATAGATTTAGACGAACTCTCTTTACAATTAGGAGTTCCTGTTGTTGGAACTAGTGCGTGTAAAGGGGAGGGACTAGATGAATTAATTGAACAAGTTTATTATGTTTCGTGCGGAATTAAAAAAACGTTTAGCGTTGTAACTAGATACGACACCCAGCTAGAACGTTCCATAAAGGCAATAAAGGACGTTGTTAGACCTATAATAAAAAATAAAATGAACGTTCGTTGGGTTAGCATACGTCTTCTAGATATGGACAAAAAATTAAATAATTCTATAAATGAATGTATAGGTTATGATTTACTTGAAAATGAAAAAATAATGAGTGTTATAAACGATGAACACGAAAGATTAAATGATTCTGGAATAAAAGATAACATGATAAGAGATGAAATTGTTGGTAAAATAGTGAAACACTCAGAGGACATATATAATAAATGTGTGGAACTTGGGAATAAATCATACAATGAGCGAGACAGAAAAATTGATAGAATATTAACTTCACCAAAAACGGGTATACCTGTAATGATACTCTTGCTGATGGGTATATTTTGGCTTACAATAACCGGAGCAAATTATCCCTCGGAGTTGATAGCCTCTGGATTATTCTGGGTTCAGGACCAGCTAACGGTGTTGTTTCAAAGAATGAATGCACCTGATTGGTTGTATGGAGTATTGGTACTGGGGATGTATCGAACGTTAGCTTGGGTGGTTTCGGTTATGCTGCCGCCGATGGCGATATTTTTCCCTTTGTTTACGCTTTTAGAAGACATCGGTTATTTGCCGAGAGTGGCATTTAACATGGATAAAATGTTCAAAAAAGTATGTGCCCACGGAAAACAGGCTTTAACAATGTGTATGGGATTCGGCTGTAATGCCTGCGGGGTGATAGGCTGCAGAATAATAGAGTCGCCGAGAGAGAGACTCATAGCAATAATTACTAACAATTTTGTGCCATGTAACGGAAGATTTCCCACGCTTATATCTATAATAACCATGTTTTTTGTTGGAGCGGTTATAGCTCCGTTACAATCCATAACTTCCACGTTGATACTCACAGCGGTTATATTATTTGGAATAGCCATGACATTTTTATTGTCGAGTATCCTGTCTAAAACAATATTAAAGGGCGTGCCGTCGTCGTTTACGCTGGAGTTGCCGCCATACAGATGTCCACAAGTTGGAAAGGTTATAGTGAGGTCCATTTTTGACAGAACAATTTTTGTTTTAGCAAGAGCAATGGTAGTAGCGGCTCCGGCTGGAGTGGTAATATGGCTTATGTCTAACATATATGTTAATGACACGAGTATTTTATTGCATTGTGCTAACTTTTTAGACCCGTTCGCTAGATTAGTGGGTATGGACGGAGTAATTTTAATGGCATTTATTTTGGGATTTCCAGCGAATGAAATAGTTGTACCAATAATAATAATGAGTTATATGTGTACAGGGAGCATAAATGAGTTTGATTCTCTTTCGGATTTGTACAATTTACTGGTTGCCAACGGTTGGACTTGGGTGACTGCTATATGTACGATGCTATTTTCACTGATGCATTTCCCATGTGGGACGACGTGTTGGACAATAAAAAAAGAAACCGGAAGCTGGAAATGGACAGCATTATCTTTCTTAATCCCTACGATTATGGGGTTGCTGATTTGTTTTATAGTGGCAAATGTATGTAGATTTATAGTATAAAATAAAAATATATTGTAAAATTTTAATTTTGAATAATAAAAACTTTCACTGCAAATAATATGTTTGTGGAGGTGACAAAATTGAAAAATCAATATAACAATCAAAACAACAGCCAGAACAACAACAATCAGAACCAAGGACAGAACAAAAACAGCCAAAACAACTGTCAAAACAAAAATAACCAGAACCAAGGTCAAAACAAGAGCAATCAAAACAATAATTTCTAAAATTTGCACATTAAAAAACCTAATGTTTTGTTATAAAACATTAGGTTTTTAAAATTAATTCTTCTTAAAGAATTTTTACTTGGTTTCATCGTCAGATCCTTCATCTTCTTCTTCTTCAACTATAACTTCAGATCCTTCATCGTCAGATCCTTTAACTATAACTTCAGATCCTTCTTCTTCTTTAATTTGATCTGCTTGGTTAATTTGAACTGCTTTTTTACCAAAATGTCTTCCTACGAAGAAAGATGCTAATGATAATCCAAGTGATGCTACTACTGCGGTTACTACTACAACTACTTTGTTCATATTTATTTCTCCTTAAAGTTTAAATTTCAAAGACATCTTTTAAAATACCTTATGATACTATTATTTTACCTCTAATTTAGTAAAAGGTCAATATATAATTTAATGTTTTCATAACAATCTATCTTTTATATAAAAATAATTAACTACATAAATTAAAAATATATTAGAGGCACAACAACATATAAAGATTAAGACCAATATGGGTGAAAAAATTCCCGTAATCCTTTAATATATTACGGGAAAATTAAAATTATTTGGAAACATCATTAATATTTATATTTTTTAACAATAATTATAAAATAATAATAAATCATCAGGGCATAAAACAAATATTGATTATAGTTTTACACCATGATAATATAAATTTTACAAAGTCTAATTTATTCATAAGTGCTAAATTTGAGCATATTATGCTTTGATTTTTTCTCTCTAACTGTAAGTTTAATAGGTCACATTCATGTTCACTAATTTACAAGCTCCCATTACTTCCCAAAAATCTTACTTTGTTTTATAATTAATTGACTTAATAAATCTAGAGAATTCTGTTGCTCTTTTCTGAGCGCAAAATCTTTTGTGACTATGGTGCACTGTAAATTTTTAATTTTATTTTGTTTCATATGGTTTGTAACCCCTAATACTACAGAAGTGCATCCTAATAGCGGCTACTGTGCCTAAAACTGCTATTACTTTGTTCATAAAAAATCTCTTTAAATTTAATTTTGTAATTTTCGCAGTTAATTCATGTTAAGATATTTTAATTTTTTTGAAAGTGTGCTCCTGCTAATTTTTCAGAGAGTTTTTGATTTTTCACAGATCAACTTTGATATGCACCTTTAAATAATTTTAATCTGTGGTTTAATTCTGCGATTTACTTTCTTTTTTGGGATAAATCGCTATTTAGACTTTTAATTTTTTTGTTACAATCATCTGAAAGAACTTTGTACCAATTTTTTAAAGTTTGAATTTCTTTTTCACAATTATCACACTTTTTTCTCAAATTTTCATTGTCAGCTTCTTTTTGGGATAAATCGCTATTTAGACTTTTAATTCTTTTGTTACAATCATCTGAAAGAACTTTGTACCAATTTGTTAAAGTTTGAATTTCTTTTTCACAATTATCACACTTTTTTCTCAAATTTTCATTGTCAGCTTCTTTTTGGGATAAA
>CAKVEP010000008.1 GCA_934729465.1 uncultured Eubacteriales bacterium
AAGTTTGAATTTCTTTTTCACAATTATCACACTTTTTTCTCAAATTTTCATTGTCAGCTTCTTTTTGGGATAAATCGTCTTTTAAACTTGAGATTTGTTCCGCTTGATCACTAATTTTAGTATCACGCTCAATTTGTTTGTTTTTCAAAGTAGCTACCCCTGAAACAGTTATAACACTAGCGGCAGCTAATGCTAACAATGCTATTACATTACCTTCCATAAAAAAACCTCCATATATAATATTAAATTAACAATTTATATTATATATGGAGATTTAATTTTAGTCAATGAAATTTTAATATATGCACAATATTTGTTAAGCTTTTATATTTATTTGAATATATCTTTGATTATTTTGTTGGTTATAGAATTCAGTTTTTTGTAATCCATAGCCTTTATATAAAGCTGTTCTAAAGAATCGTGGGTAGATTTAGCTCTATTTAAATTGTTTATTGCTTCATCAAGCAGCTGCTTGGCTATTTTACGATTGAATGACAGTCTTTGCTTTTTTAAGGACAATTTATAAGAATCTAAAAATCTTTTGGTTCTTATTTTTTTAGCAGAGTCTAGTTTTACAATCGGATGCCATAAATTAGAAGTTGCAAATCCGATTTTTAATTCAGGAATTATAAGACTTTCGATTCTGTCTTTCGGAGAGAGCGGCGAATAACATGTTATAACGTTGTACCCTGAGTTTAATGCGTCCCTTCTTAATGATGACAATATTATATTTGAAATTATACCGTAATCATCGTCGATTGTGTAAATATGTTCACATATTTCAGATAGTGTATCTTCAAAAAGTACAGTTCCTTTAGGTGTGATAGCACCGATAAATTTTACGCTTTCTGAAACTGGTCCTTTATTTTGCGGTTTAAACAATTTTTTAGCTAAACGTTTTGAATAAGATTGTAGTTTTGCTTTATCCAAACTTTCATATATAATTTTTTGAATGTCTTTATCAATAGTCCCAAATGCAGCTAAATATCTTTGAGAAATTTTATGGAAGTTAGAATTTCTCTCCGATAATTCTATTATCTCATCTTTAGAGTTATAAAGCTTTTCTTCGCTCCAGCATTGTCCAAGATTTATTATTTTATCGGAAGCACCGGGATATATAGGGTCTAAAGTGTGAGGTGAGGTTCCGTCCACGATACAAAATTTAATACTAGGGAATATTACGGCATCTAAAGAATCGGGGTCTGAAGCACAGTATATAAGTTCGCTTTCTATTTTGTGTTTTTTAGCTTCAAGAGCAACCTTTTTCATTAGAGTGGATTTTCCTGTTCCCGGACCACCTTTTAATATGTAGCAAAACCAAGAATCTTTAGGATTGTAAAGCTGGTCAAATCGAGACACAAATCCAGTTGGAGTGTTTGCTCCTAAGAAAAATTTTATATTTGAAATGTTATTATTCATAAAAAACGCCTCCTATCATTAATTATCTTATGAAAAGGAAGGCGTTTTTGTTAATGGATATAAAGAATGTATAGTTTAATGGCTAACTGATTCTAATTAAATTACTTTGAGCGTATCCAACGTGAGGACCGTGGTTTACAACGTACCAATTTTCCCATTTGCCAACTACTTCTAAATGGTCGCCTTGGGCAACAGTTGCAACAACGTTAGATTGTAAATTTGGTTTGCTGTATATATTAAGGTTACTAATGGCAGTTCCGTCTTGAGGGGTGATTGGCTCGACGAATGGAATCCCGAAGTACTCGGTGAGCGACATAACTAGGTTTCTAGCGATATTTTCTATGTTGTCACGTATCCATTGAGCGTCCTGAACGTTATCGTGGTAAGCCACCTCTATTAGAACAGCCGGAGCTTTTGTTTGTTTAAGTTCGGCAAGTGTTGTTGTGGGGACGGCTTTAACGAGCGATGGGTTTGGATATATTTCTTTGAAATTCTGAGCGATTATATCTGCAGCACGTTTTCCTTGAGTGCTGGTAGCATAATAATAAACGTCTGTACCTTGAATTTTTCCCGCTAAAGACTGGGGTGCAGCATTAGAATGAATGGCAAGATGAAGGTCGTAGTTGCCCTGATTTGACTGAGCAATTGCTTGAGAAAGTCTTTGACTTGGCTCGTTGCGTACATATTGAATACCACTTGAGCGTAAGAAAGGTATCATTTCGTCTACAATGAGGTTCATGTAATATTCTTCGTTGCCTCCGTCGACATATGGATTGTACTCCTGTAAAGATGGACTTAAGTATATTGTTGGCATAAAATCACTCCATAGTTTTTAATGTATAAAAAATATATATGATAGTTTATTTAATAAAATGATATAATATTTTAAAATTATTATTTTTGTGTGTATTTTTCTGAAAATATATAAATTTTACTTGACATTTTAAATAAAAGAGGTATAATTAACTAAAACGATTTTAAAGAAAGGAGATTTTTTATGGCACAGAATAGCCAGGATATAAAGACTGTATGTAAATATGTTAAAAAACAGGAAAATGAGCGTATTTATTCAGAAGCTGAGGATGTTTATAGAAATCCTATTAGTGATTATTTGGTACGTCTGAGAGGTTTCTATATTTACAATATGATAATATTTTAATGGAAGCGCTTAAAAGCATAAGCACAAAAAGAAATATAATTGATGTATTTTTTAGAAATTTAATAGTAGTGCGCACTATGAAAATATGATTAGGTCTATAGAAAGAGCTGCTAATGTGTCTCATAGAAACTGTTCTTCTTATAAAGTAAATCTTAAAAAATTTGATAAAAACGTTAAAAAACACTGTATTGAAATAAAGAAAAACTTAGAAGGTAAAATAAATAAGAGACCAGGATGGGATAAGAACAAGAAAAAAGAAGAGTTAGAAGCTTTGACGAGAATTTTATCTAATTATGAAGATGATATTATAAAAAGCTTGTATATAATTGAATTTTATCTAAAATTTCTTGATGCTGAGGAACGGGACTATCTAAAAATGACCATTTAGTTGTTGAATTTAATCCTATTGAAATACCTAAAATAAATCAGGAAAATCAATCAAATTTAGAACTTATTTTCATGAAATCAGCGTGGGATTTCACTAAAACTTTAGTTAAAGAGCTTGAAAATTATTGTGACCCTAATAAAAAAAGAACCCGGACAAGGCAAAATGCATTGCTATGTTTGCTCGAGAGAGCTAAAAAAGATTTAGAGAGTATTAAAAGATTAGAAGTATTTCGAATTAATTTTTACATTAATAAGGTAATATAGTTTGAAGATATGAAAAATTAATAAGTTTACTGAAAGGCGGTGATATAGAAAATAAATGGAGGAAGCAGGATTAGGTGGTTATGTAGAATCTCTTAAATTGTCTGAATTTAGTATCGTAGTTTACTAATTGTAAATTAGTTTTAAGCAGGGTAAGAAGCAAAATATCAGACAATTTTATTAAAAAATTTCGATATCCTAGAAAGAACATTTTAAAATTTATCCAAAGAATGTAGTTCTATTATAAAAAAGAAATTTGATTCTATAGAACAAGAACCATTTAATGCAATGGAGTAAACGAAGTTGGTTTTAAAAATGGAGGGAGAGAATTTAGAATGGCAAAATTTCAACAAGATGAAAATGGAGCAAAAATAGATAAATATACTGATGAATATGCAAAGAAACAATTTTTGCATCCAGAAGTATGTGAAAAGGATGCGAGTGGAAATTATACTAGCGATAGTGCACTAGGTCAATTAATAAATATAGCAGCAGCAAAGTTTAAGAAAAACAAAAAAACTTTTTTAACGTCTAAGGAAAATTTACTTCTTATACAACAATTTTTAGAAGGGTTGAGAAATAACAGCAATAGAGGTCTTAAAACGCTCCTAGGAATTGGTAAATATGAACCTGTCTACAAAGAAGCTAATAAACTAATAAACAAGTATATGAAAGGGCAAGAAGATGTTGATGTTTCTGAAAAGGTAAAAATTGCTTTAGGTAAATTAATAGAAGACGCAAAGGCAGATATTACTTTTGTAGATGAAATGATGAAAAAATTAAGTAAATATTTTGTTAACAAGAAGATAAGAAACGAATTAAGAGGAAACATATTAATTGATTTTTGCGAGAAAGTTTTAATAGTTCGTTTTGCAAGGATTTTAAAATATTTAAGTTACGAATTTGCAAAATTACCAAATAAAGTAAATGCATACAGAATGGCTAAGTGTGATGTAGACGGAAAAGTGGAATTTATAAGAACGTTGTATGATGAGGGTGGAGTAAGCTCAAATGACTTAAAATTAGCTCAAAAATATTTAAAAAAATATGAAAAAAACCTGGAAGAGATAAAAGAGAAATTTGAATTCTATCGAGAACTACAAAAATTAGGAGACGATATTTATAATTTAATGAAAAATACAGAAATGAGCTTTAAAATCATTACCGAAGTTTTACCTCAAAAAATGAACGGTACTTTTAAAGAACAATTAACTGTATACCAAAGAACAGTAAATTTGTTTGAAGAAGCTTTTGAAAATGCAAAAAAAGCTATGCAAAGTTATGAAGAAAAATTGAAAAATATAAAAATTCCAGAAAAGTATAATAATAAAATGGAAGATGTAACTGATAACGGTTCCCTTAATACGTCGACTGACGGACAAGTAGATGATAAGAAAGAAGTAAAGCCTGCAACAGAGTCAAAAACTGAAGAGAATGCAGATACAGAGGCAGATAAGTCAGATATATCAGCTATAAATGCAGCTAGCCTTCAGGACGCGATAAAAAAGTTAAAGAAAGTAGATGATAAGGAAGAAGTAAAGCCTGCAACAGAGTCAAAAACTGAAGAGAATGCAGATACAGAGGCAGATAAGTCAGATATATCAGCTATAAATGCAGCTAGCCTTCAGGACGCGATGAAAAAGTTAAAGAAAGTAGAAGTTAAAGTAGATGATAAGAAAGAAGTAAAGCCTGCAACAGAGCAAAGAACTGGAGGAAATGTAAGCCTTCAGGACAGCCTTCAGGACGCGATGAAAAAGTTAAAGAAAGTAGATGATAAGGAAGAAGTAAAGCCTGCAACAGAGCAAAGAACTGGAGGAAATGTAAGCCTTCAGGACAGCCTTCAGAACGCGAAGAAAAATTTAAAGGCAATAAAATTTGAAAATAAAAATTTAAAGGCAATAAAAAATAAAAATCCGATTGAGGCAAAAATTCTTCTAGCAGTGGCAGAAGGCAGGGAAGCTGACCCAAACTACAAAGGAAGCAGCACTTCAGATAGTGAAGAAGAATCTTCTGAATGGTAAACCTTAATCACTTTATGATTTTGCCGAAGAACTCAGGTGAAGATGGTTTATTTGTACGAATATATCTTCCGAGGTTATACAAACACTTAGGATCCTTAGTTATATGATTAATTCGACTTTCGCATATCAATGTGGACTTGAAACCCATTTGTTTTAGAATGTCGAGGGAAATTTCGCTCACTGCCCCAAAGGGATAAACAAAGGCAGTGGGCGCTTTTCCTGTGTATTTAAGAGCCTTGTCTTGCATGGTAGACAAATCTTTTTCTAAAACATTCTTATAGTGTTCAACCGACTCGCTCTTTATTTTTTGAGCGCCTTTTCTACTCTTTTTATTTGAGTGAAGATTATAAGAATGGTTTTGAATTTCAACTAACCCCGAGTCTACCATTTCATTTATGTTATCCCACGTAACGTGAGCATAGCTGGCATGGGTGTCTGGGATTTCGCTGTATTTATCGGTGAAGTACCCTATTGGTGACAGCACCATTTTACTGTTATATTTTTTAACAAGCGGGAATGCGTAAAGATAATTGTTGTAATAACCGTCATCGAAAGTAATCATGATGGGCTTTTCTGGGAGGGGCTTGTTGTTATAAACGTAGTCTATGAGGTCTTGAACGAAAATAGTATTGAACCCGTTTTCTTTTAAATATTTTAAATCCGATTCAAAGGTATTCGGAGATATAACAAATCTGCCTTGTAATTTTTGTTCCTTTATGATGCCGTGATACATTATTATAGGTAACTCCACGGAGTCTGTTAGAGGACTGTCTGTGGAGTTAAAAGTCATGTTAATTGATGCGATAGCAGCGCCTATAACCAGTATACTTAAAGCTACAATAAAAACGATATGTTTCACGTGCTTTTTAATATCTATGTTTACATACATTTTTTATACATTCCCTCTCATTAGTTATTAAATAAATTGATTTAATTAATTTATATATAAATAAGAGCTCGGAATATGACAAATGAATATAATTGAAAATAATAAAAAATTATTCCAAATTATGACAAAAATAAATAAAACAAAATGTAATAATAGTAATTACAAACAAAACACGGTAAGAGGTGTACTAAATGAAACAAACTATTTATGTAGACATTTTGCTGGGAGTAAATTTATTTATAAATTATTTCACGCTTCTTGGTACATCACGATTTTTGTATATTAAATATAAACGTATAAGAATTTTCTTAGGTTCTCTTCTTGGCTCGTTTTATTCTTTATACATATTTTTTCCTAAATTAAATTTTGCCGTGTCTTTAATTATAAAGCTTTTAATGGTAGTTACTATAATAATTGTAGCATTCGGCACAGAGAGTAAAAAAGTACAAATAAAAGCAATGCTGAGTTTTTGGGGAATAAACGTGGCTTTCTCTGGGATAATGTTTGCCCTTTGGTGTTTATATTCTCCAAAAGGATTGGTGATAAACAACAGCGTGGTTTATTTTAATATATCTCCGCTAGTACTTCTTACTTCTACCGTTATAGCTTATGCAATATTAGACTTAGGCAGTAGGGTGATAGAAAAGAAAGCAATAAAAGATATTCTTTGTAAGGTTGGAATAGAATTTGGCGGAAAGAAGGTAGTGGTAGAAGGAAAGGTTGACACGTGCAACAGTTTAAGAGAGCCGTTTTCAAATTTACCCGTGATAGTTGTTAGGAAAGACAAAATATTAAATGCAATTCCTAAAGAAATTTCGGATGTTCTGGATTTTAATGATACCGTATGTTTAGACGGTGATTTAACGGAAAAATGGAGAAAAAATTTTAGAATGGTACCATTTAGGACGGTGTCGGGAGATGGAGTTTTGCCGGCGTTTAAACCAGACAATATTGAAATAGAACGAGGTAAAAATAAATATTTTAAAAATGCGTATGTAGCTATTTGTAAGGATAATGCAATAGGAGGGGATGTGTCGGCGTTAGTGAGTCCAGAGCTCGTAGATTAGTTATAAAAACACTACTTTAAATAAGGGGATAGGCTTTATGAAAGTATTTAAAAAAATTATTTTAAAAATAGTAAATTTTATAAAGGAACTCAAGAGAGAGCTGATTTATAAGGGCGTACACTACATAAACGGACCAGAAGTTTTACCTGCTCCGCTAACTAAAGTTGAAGAAGTAGAAATAATGGATAAAATAGTGTCCGGAGAAATCGGAGCTAGGGAACCGCTTATAACTCACAATTTAAGGCTGGTTGTTTACATTGCTAAAAAATTTGACTCAACTGGGGTAAGCGTGGAAGACCTTATATCAATAGGAACGATAGGACTCATAAAAGCGGTTAATACTTTTTGTCCAACACGAAATATAAAGCTTGCAACTTACGCATCGAGGTGTATAGAAAACGAAATATTAATGTATTTAAGAAAAAATTCTCAGATGAAGAACGAAATTTCAATAGACGAACCTTTAAACGTGGACTGGGACGGAAATGAATTATTGCTGTCTGACATACTAGGCAGTGAACAAGATGTTGTTAACAGTAAAATAGAGCAGGAGGTTGAGTGTGAATTGCTGATTGATGCTGTAAACAGCTTAAGCGGCAGGGAAAAAATGATAATGCAGCTAAGATTTGGTCTGGGCGGCTACAAGGAACACACTCAAAAAGAGGTTGCGGATTTACTTGGAATTTCGCAATCCTACATATCAAGACTAGAAAAAAGAATTATAGAAAAGCTCAAGAGAGATTTAGAGCGAGTTTCTTAGTTTTTAGACTTGCGTAGATTTTTAAAAAAATCTGAAAGTATAGCAGAACATTCGTCTTGTAAAACGCCTGAAACAACGGATGGTTTGTGGTTATACGGCAAGGCAAAAAGGTCTATTATGGAATTGCACGAACCTGCTTTTGGGTCGTGAGCCCCGTAGATAACGGAAGAAATTCTTGAGTTTATGATAGCTCCAGCACACATCGGGCAAGGCTCCAGTGTGACGTAAATTTTACAATTTAACAATCTCCAACTTTTAAGATACTCACATGCATTGTTTATCGCCTCTATTTCGGCGTGAGACAATGCATTTTTACATCTCTCTCGTTTATTTCGACCAACAGCTATAATATCGTCATTAAGGGTTATAACAGCTCCGATTGGAACCTCTCCCTCACTTTGGGCAATCATGGCTTGTTCTATGGCTTTACGCATAAAATATTCATTACTTTTCATAAAAAATACAAACCTGTAAATTAAACAATACAGGTTTGCTTAAATCCTCCTTTAGTAAGATACGTTGCTTTTGAAGCTTCTTTCAACTTGTATCACGCATTGATACGAGTGATTATTTTTTGAAAGAGTTTCTTCTATTTTCTCAATTATTTGGTTATCGGATAATCTTTCTTCGTAAGGGATTAAAACGTCAAAAATTAATTGAGTCAGGTGAGAGTTGCTTGGTATAATTCTTAAATCATGGACGCTTGCATAGGAATTGATTTCTTTAACAATCCCTCTTAGCATTTCACGGATATTTACTATAGCTTCGTTATCTGTGACTAAGGGGTCGAGATGGATTGTTGCCTGACATTTAAATTTAGATTTTAAAGCTTTTTCAATGTCATCAATAGTGTCGTGGAGCCGAATAATGTTTATATTAGATGGCATTTCAACGTGTAGCGACATAATTGTTTTACTTGGACCGTAGTTGTGTATCATAAGGTCGTGAACTCCGATTACGTTTTCATAGGATAACACAAATTTATTAACATCGTCTATAAAATTTTCTGAAGGAGCTTGTCCTATTAGGGGGTCGAGGGTTTCCTTAATAACATTAATTCCCGTAAATAAAATGAACAGCGCAACAATTATTCCGGCATAAGCGTCAATACAAAAACCTGTAAAATAATTTATAAGCATTCCCACTATCACAGTGGCAGTTACAACCACATCAATTAAACTATCCATAGCAGTTGCCTTCATAGCCGATGAATTAATCATTTTTCCAAGCTTTTTATTAAATAATCCCAGCCATAATTTTAAAATTATTGAACCTAAGAGTATATATAAAGACACATAGCTAAATAATATAGGCTCGGGATTAAATGCTTTTTCTATTGAAGATTTTGTAAATTCAAGCCCGGTTATTATTATTACGACGGATATAACAAGACCTGATATATATTCAATTCTTCCGTGACCAAAGGGATGCTTTTTATCTGCGGGGTTGTCCGACATTCTAAAACACACCAATGTTATAATTGATGAGCAAGCATCTGAAAGGTTATTAAAAGCGTCGGCGGTGACGGCGATTGACGAGCTTATTAATCCAACGAAAAATTTAGCCACGAAAAGTAAAATATTTATAATTATTCCGACTATTCCACTTAAAACGCCGTATTTTCTGCGGACAGTGGGAGAATTTACGTCATTATAATTAGGTATAAATTTTTTTACTAAGAAGTTAGTCATAATCTATAACGACAATTTTTAAATAATATTGTCGTACCCTCCAATCTGATATTATTAGAATATTATATTCTACAAGATAGTATAAATCAATATAAAAAATAAATTGTTTATAAATAAATTAAGTGTTATTTGCGACATTATTCTTCTTTTTGCTGTAGTAATTTTTAACGACGGTGTGTATAAAATACCAGCCGATTAACATTAGACAACACATACAAAACCCTGCAAGAAATACATTAAATTTATTTTCTTTAACAACAATTGTCTTTGAAGTGTTTGTTGGGTTGTCGCTTGAGTTAGAAACGTCTTGATTTACGGGAACGGTTTCGCTTGAATCGACGTTTTCATTTTCAATATTATTGTCAACGCTATCGTCATCTTGACTCAAGCTACTATTTGATAAATCATTATCAGTGTCTTTGTTATAGTAATTATCAGACGAATAATAAGATGAGGAGCCTTTACTACTTGAGTTATTTTTAGTGCTACCCGAGCTGTTTTGCGAATTTACATTTTCAGAGGAAGAGTTGCTATCATTCGCAGAGGAAGGCTTACTTGAGCGGTTTACATTTACAAAATAAATAGATTTATCTTTAGTAACGGAGTCGGTAACAGTAATTTTAATGAGGGTTTTAGAACCGGCACTGTTTAAATTTTTACGACTAACCTTAGCGTAAGCATTAGGGTTGTTTGGGAGAGCATAAAATTCGATAAATTTTGTACTATATGGTACAGTTAAATCATAATTATAGATTTGAGGATTAAATTCAGGAGATAGCTCGCCTTCTGATGGGACAAGGTCTTTAAGAGAGCAATCAGACATTATTTTATCAACTATGTTAATGTTTAAAGGGAGAGGGTTTTCAGCGTATATTTCATTTATGTCGTAATCGGATACACCGTCGAAGGTTGCGGTAATCGTTGAGTGGGAACCGACTGAATTTGCTTTTGCTTTAAATTTTAAGGAGAAAATCTCGGTGTCGCTGTTTGGCGTTAAATTTATTCCTTCGTTGGAGGTTACGTAAATTATGGTTAAGGTGTTGCCTTTAACAGAGCTTTTAAATTCGTTTGCCAATGTTACGCCTTGTTTATTGTAAATATTTTCAAACTCAAGATTAGAAGTGTCGAAAGTAATTTTCACTCTGAAAGCTGAAATGTTTTGGAATTCGGGAAATTTTGCAAACACTTCTACAAGACAATTTTTACCCGCTTCTACATTGGAGTTTGAACAATATAAATTGAATTGTGAAGTCTCGCATGCTTTACAGCTATAAGCAGGCGAAAACATAACGATTATACAAAAAATAATAATTAATTTAAGCTTGTCTATCATCTTAACCTACCTCTCTTATTTAGAAAAATTTAAAAAATTGATAAAATTATGGTATAATATTAATTGGTATGAAAGGGTGAGTTTATATGGATTATTTTAATAATACTTTTAACGGAAATTTTTTGCCGTGGTTTAACACCAAAGGAATTGAAATACTTTGGGCAATATTTTTCGGAATAATCGGTTGGTGGTTTATAAATAAACTAAGAAAAATAACGGTAATTTTAATGCAAAGGGCAAATATGCAAAATAGTGCAATAACGTTTTTAGACTCGCTATCAACAGTAGCGCTAAGGGTTATATTGCTATTAACTATTTTGCCTCATGTTGGAATAGACACCTCTTCTATAGTAACGACGTTCGGGGTTTCCCTAGCTGCCATAGGTTTGGCTCTTAAAGATAGTTTGTCTAACATAGCAAGCGGGATATTAATGATTATTTATAATCCTTTTCATGTTGGGGATTATATAGAAGTGGGCGGAGTTAGTGGAACAGTAACTAAGGTTGAGATGATGTTCACGACTCTGATGGCTGAAAATAATAAATTTATAATAATACCAAATGCGAAGCTTACCTCTGAAAGCGTGGTAAGGGTTAGTGATTACAACATAGAACGCTGCGAGCTGGAATACAAGGTTAAGGGTGACGCCGGTTGTGACAGTATAAAAAAGATGATTCAAAGGACGGCTGCCCTTAATGACAAAATTTTACAGATACCTCCGTTAGAAATTTCAATATCTGACGAGCAAGACACTACTAAAACTGTAAAAGTAGTATTCTGGGCACAGAAATCCAATAAAGAAATTTGCGAAAGTAATATAAATAAATCTATAAAAGGTTTTTTATCTAAACATAAATTAGAAATACAATAAAGTAAATAATGTAAAATTATATCAAAAAATAAAAAATTTTGCAATAAAATTGGTGGTGACTTAATTGAAATATGATACTTTTCTTGGTGGGGTAGAGCCCGGAGGACTAAGGTCTAAGCAAGAGATAAAAATATTGATATGCTACATTTTAAACAACGCTATTGAAGGACTTAAAAAATCAGAAATTATATCTTTAGTTCAAGAGAACGGTATAGCAAACTACTTTGAGCTTACAGAGGCTATATCAGAGCTTTTAGCAAGCAAGAATATAGAGTATGATTGCGATGAGTCTAAGGTTTTAGCACTAACTCGGAGCGGAAAAATGATTTCAGAGCAGCTTCAAGATTTATTGCCACGTACTGTGAAAGAGAAGTCGATAAAAGCGGCTAATAAGCTTATCCACAGAAAGAAGATGGAGCAGGAAAACACAGTAAACATAGTTAAAAATGACCATGGTTACAATGTAATATTTAAAGTCTCGGGTGGAGAGTTTGATTTAATGTCGATGAATTTGTATGTGCCTGATATGGAGCAAGCTAAGCTTGTTAGGGAGGGGTTTTATAATGACCCTGGGTTTATATACAGAGGTGCGCTTGCCCTTTTAACTAAAAATAAGGATTTAGTAAAAGGACTAATGCGGGACTTTGAAGAAGGCGAAGATTCTGAAACTTGACAAAATAAACTAATTAGTATAAATTAATTAGTGAAAATGTGAAAATGATACGCAAAAGGAGGGAGATATTTTAGAGCTATGAAAGATATAAAATCAATGTGTTTAAGCGAAATAGAAGAAGAATTTAAAGAACTTTTGCTGCCGAAATACAGAGCACGACAGGTTTATGATTGGCTCAGCAAAGGGGTGAAAAATTTTGATGAGATGACTAACATATCAAAGTCGTTGCGTGAAATGTTGAAATCTAATTATGTTATACTCGGAGTTGAAATAGAAAAAAAGTTTGAGTCTAACTTAGACGATACGGTAAAATATTTATTTAGACTTCATGACAACGAATTTATAGAAGCTGTTCTCATGAAATATAATCATGGATATTCAATGTGTATATCCACACAGGTCGGCTGTAAGATGGGCTGTAAGTTTTGTGCCACGGGGAAAAGCGGATTTTTAAGAAATTTAGAGCCATCTGAAATGTTGTCGCAAATCCAAGTCGCTCAGCATGACAATGATATAAGAATATCAAATATTGTACTTATGGGAATGGGCGAGCCTTTAGACAACTATAAAAATGTTTTAAAATTTTTGAGGCTTGTGTCTGACAGCAACGGTATGAATATTGGAATGAGACATATTTCGCTGTCGACTTGCGGACTTGTGGATAAAATGTACGATTTGGCAAATGAGGGATTTCAATTAACGCTGTCGGTTTCCTTGCATGCTCCAAACGATGAAATAAGAAATCAAATTATGCCCGTAAACAGAAGATGGAATGTTGATGAATTAATCAAGGCGTGTAAAGATTACATCGAGAAAACAAACAGAAGAATATCGTTTGAATATGCAATGATAAACGAGCTTAACGATACTCAGCAGTGTGCTGAAGAGCTAAGCCGATTGTTAAAGGGTATGCTTTGTCACGTTAATCTCATACCGATGAATAATGTTGAGGGAAGTGTTTACGAGAAGAGTAACGAGAAAAGGCTTAGAAGGTTTGTTGACACTTTAAAGAGAAATCGTATAAATGTGACGGTAAGAAGAACGCTTGGTGCGGATATAAGCGCATCTTGCGGACAACTTAGGCGGAACAATGTTTTGACAAAGGAGGTTTAAACGATTTGAACGTGTATAGCAGAAGTGATATAGGTATGGTTAGAAAAAGTAACCAAGATGATGTGAATTTTAAATTGCTGTCTGACAATATGGCGTGGGCGGTGGTCTGCGACGGAATGGGCGGTGCTAACGGTGGGGATATAGCAAGTAAGGAAGCTGTTAGCTGTATTACTGAGGTTTTGTCTGAACAATTAAACGAGAACATTCCTCAGGAAAGCATAGAAAAAATATTTGAAAGCTCAGTTAAAAAGGCAAATAGTTCTATATATGAGATGTCGCAAAGCAAGAAAGAGCTGTCAGGAATGGGTACTACGGTGGTGTTAGCACTAATTTATAATGATTTTCTTCACATAGCTCATGTTGGCGACAGCCGAGCATATATCGTAAACAAAGACGGAATAAAGCAAGTTACTTTAGACCATTCTGTGGTTCAGGAGCTTATAAATAATGGCGAAATAACGCATGAAGAAGCAGAAGTACACCCGCGCAAAAATATAATAACGAGAGCTTTGGGGATATCCTCAAACGTTGACGTTGACTATAGTAATATAAAAATTAATAAGGAAGACAGAGTGTTGCTTTGTACAGACGGTCTGACTAATTATATAAATCCTGAAACTA
Source organism: uncultured Eubacteriales bacterium (assembly GCA_934729465.1). Classification (GTDB taxonomy): domain Bacteria; phylum Bacillota; class Clostridia; order Oscillospirales; family Acutalibacteraceae; genus RUG14215. The sequence goes on from CAKVEP010000008.1 coordinate 14,267, forward strand.
TATGTGATGTTGTCAATAAATCAGATTTGGTTTGTGTTGCTGATGAGCTTGTGGACATGGCTAACAATCAGGGCGGAAGTGATAATATCACGGTTGCGTTGATAGCACAATAAACAGTAATGTTTTTTGAATTGGAGTGAAAATATTTGGATAAATATACAGGAAAGAGATTAGACGCCCGCTATGAAATACACGAATTAATAGGTGTTGGGGGAATGGCGGTAGTATATAGAGCCTACGATATAATAGATGACAGGATAGTGGCACTGAAAATTCTTAAAGACGAATATTTGGGAAACGATGAGTTTATAAGAAGATTTAAAAATGAGTCAAAAGCAATAGCAGTGTTGTCCCACCCTAATATAGTTAAGGTGTACGACGTTAGCTTTGGAACGAAAATTCAGTATATTGTTATGGAGTACATAGACGGAATTACGCTTAAAGAATATATAGCGCAGCAAAAAGAGATAAAGTGGAAAGAAGCGGTGTATTTTACTGAGCAGATTTTACAAGCTTTAAAACACGCCCATAGCAAAGGTGTCATTCATAGAGATATAAAGCCTCAAAATATAATGCTTTTAAAAGATGGAACTATAAAAGTTACAGACTTTGGAATAGCTCGTTTTTCACGAAACGAAACCCAGACCATGACAGACAGAGCTATAGGATCTGTGCATTATATAGCCCCCGAGCAGGCAAGGGGGGGAATTACCGACGAAAAGGCAGACATATATTCTGTTGGAGTAATGCTTTATGAGATGCTCACAGGGAAGTTACCGTTTGAGGCGGATAATGCAGTGTCTGTAGCGATAATGCAGATGCAAACTAAACCTAAGCCTCCCAGAGAGATAAATCCATCTATACCCGAGGGGCTTGAAGAAATAACGCTGCATGCTATGGAAAAAACTCCGTCAAATCGCTATTCTCAAGCCGAGGAGATGCTTGAAGACATTAAAAAATTTCAGCAAAATCCAAGTATACGCTTTGAGTATAAGTACTTTGTCGACGACAATCCAACAAAGTTTGTTCAGGCGATAAACGAGGTTCGCTCTAATAACAAAGACAACTATGGCGATAACTACAGCTACACAAATGAAGAGGTTAAGAAAAAATCTAAGGCAACTCTGATTGCCGGAGGTATAGCAGTAGCGGTTGTGCTGTTTGCGGTAGGGTTTCTGTTTATGACTCTGTTTAACTCATACAAAAACGGCTCGGTAAAGGACGTTGATGTTCCAAACTTTATAGGCATGAATATTCAGGATGTTCAAAATAATTCAGATTATAATTTTGTTTGGAAGGTAGAGTCGGTCTACGATTCAAGTAAAGCCGAAGGAATTATTATAGACCAAAATCCACAGTCGGGAAGCAAAAAGGTTAAGGAAGGCTCAACTATAACACTGAAGGTCAACAGTTCGGGAGTGCTAGTTACGATTCCAAGTGTTAAGGGTCTAACGGAAGATGTGGCAAAGGCTAAATTAAACAACGCAGGATTAAAGTATGAAGTGTTAATGGTTGTTGACGCTGACACTGCAGCTGGGGTTGTAAATAGTGTTGACCCGCAAGAGGGAAGTAAGGTTACGGCAAATTCAACTGTGAGAATATATGTTAGCAAGGGTCCGGCGGAGGAGAAAGTAACGGTTCCCGACGTTATAGGTAAAACGCTTAGTGCGGCAAAAACAGAATTAGTCAATGCCGGTCTAAAGGTGTCTGATGAGATAAAGTCTGAGGATAGCGATAAAGCAAAAGACACCGTTTTGTCAACCGACCCGTTGCCAGGAGTGTCTGTTGGAAAAGACAGCACCGTAAAACTCATGGTAAGCTCTGGCGTTAAGAAGGAAAAAAAGGTAAGTGTTACGGTTGATTTGCCTAAAAGTAAGAATAAGGATGTGACAATTACTGCGTATATCGACGGAGTTTTAGAAGTTACTAAAACAATTGACACATCAATAAAAAATAGTTATACAATAGAAGTAAAGGGCAAGAGTGAAAAAAAGACACTAAATGTAAACATAAACGGAAAACAATATAGAATATACGAGGTAGATTTTGATAAAACTGATAATCCGGTAAAGCAAACAGCATCATACGAATTTTCAGATAATGATAAAAGTGATTCTGCTCAAAAGAGTGAATCAACTAACGAATAGATTAGTTATATGCTTTTATTTTGATTAAGTTTTATTAAATGAAATAGCTAAAATTTTTGGAGGTAATTATGAATAGCATAGTGAAGAAAAGTTTATTACTTGGGTTATCTTTAATTACATTTGGAGGATTTGGGTTATCAAAAGAAGTAAAGGCGGCACCAAAGTCAAAGCTTTCAAACTCAAAATCAATAGGTCTATTAGGCTCATTATCAGAGTATTTGCCAAGTATGAAAAAAGAGAAGAAAAGAAGACTTACTGACGACATTATCGAAAATGGAAAAGAAGAATATGAATACAAGAAGGAATTTAATAAGCGGTCTCCTAGAAAATAATCTAAGCTTAAGGGAAAATTCTCAGGTGATGCAGTGAATAATTGTGAGCAGGACCAACGTGGATAAACATAATAGTAAATTAATTCCAAAGCATTTTAAAAATAATTAATAAATTAGTGATGTAAAAATCACCATCTTATAGAAAACTGTAAGATGGTGATTTTGCTTGCGTATTATTTAAAATTGGATGAATTTTGCGAGTTTCTACATAATTTGTAATTCCTTTATTTTATCTCGCAACTTTAAAAAGTCTTCAAAAGCTCCGGGTTTTTGAGAAGGATTACGCAGTAAAGCTGCCGGATGTAAAGTTGGCATCATGATAATACCATTTTTTTCAAAGAAGATTCCATGTTCTTTAGTAATTTTAATATCAGGATTTATAATTTTCATGGCGGCGATTCTGCCAAGACACACTATAATTTTAGGTTTTATAAGTAGAGTTTGGTTTCTTAGCCAGTCTATACAGCACTCTTGTTCCTCTATGGATGGGTCTCTGTTTTGAGGAGGTCTACATTTAACTATGTTAGCTATATAAATATTTGTTTCTCTGTATAAATCCACAGCATTTAACATTTTGTCTAAAAGCTTTCCTGAACGCCCAACAAAAGGTCTGCCTTGTAAATCTTCGTTCTCGCCGGGACCTTCTCCTATAAACATAATTTTTGAATTAGGATTTCCTTCTCCAAAAACAACGTTTGTGCGGGTTTCGCACAACCTACATTTTTTACATTTCATACAATTGTCTTTAAGACTTTCCCAAGATTCAAACATAAAATTCTAACCTCACATAAAAATATCTCTTAAATTATATCATAAATATCCGGTGAATAATAGAGCGTCTATTGGAAAAAATAGATAAGAGGTGATTTTAGTTGTCGAAACAAGATAAAGGTAATGGTATAGAATATGTTATGAATAATATAATAAAGAGTAGGATAATGGACGTTGCCGAAACGATAAGGAGAGAAAACACGAAAAATATAAATTCAGATGTAATCGGTAGTTACACGGGCATGAGCAGTGATAATGAACAGCCAACACAAGATGCGGACGATTTATAATTACTTTCAAAGGGAAAAGTATTGTACAGAGAGTTTTAGCTTTTAAATTCATCATAGAGGTGATTTCTTAAAAATATTAGATTAATGTTATAGTAAAAATTAAATTAATGTCAATTGAAAAATCTTCCCCTTTATAACAAAGTAATAAAGAGGAAGATTATTATTACGCATTTTTTCTGAGAATTTTAATAGCTATAGCTGTTATGTCGTCGTCGTGGGATTCCCCACATTTTTTAATAGCCTCATTTAAGATATGTTTTGAGATACCCTCGGCATCGTTTCCGCTACGTTTTTTTAATTCGGTTTCCATCCATGTTTCTCCGGATACAGTAGCACCATCGGTCACCATTAAAATACAATCATTTTCGTTTAACATAATTGTGTCACAAATAAAAGATGTGTTGGACAATATTCCAATCGGGAGAGAAGGGGAATCTATACAAAGAATTTCGTCTTGATGCTTTACAACCGTAGCGGGAGCTCCTGCCTTTAAGAATTTAGCCTCGCCCGTAAATAAATTGATAGAGATTATGTCTAAAGTAGCAAGAGATTCGTCCTCGGATTTTACGATTAGTGCAGAGTTTACTATTTTTATTGCACAATTAAAGCTAATTCCGGCTTTAACTAAGTTGCTCATTATGTTAGAAGCCATAGCTCCATCAACGGCAGCCCTTCCGCCTGTTCCCATTCCGTCGCTTATAATTACGATTAAATGACCATTACCATCATTAAAATATACGTAATTATCTCCGCAGAACTTTCCGTTATTACATACGTGTTGAGCGATACCGATATCGCAGTAAAACACGGCTTGTTCGTTTACCTGCATTCTACAAGTTTCTCCGACGTTAGTAAAACTTGGGGAATCAAATTTTCTATCGCAAATATTTGATAATTGTTTGCATATTATTCTTGGACTAATACTTTTTTCGGTACCTTTTTCAACTTCCATGTCGATACACATTCTTTTTGATTTATCTATTCTACAAACAATGTTTTTAGTGTTTATACCTAAAAGTTTAAATCTGTTTTCTATTTCCATGGCTTTTTCATCGTCGAATGTTTCTTTTTCGTTGTAGTCTTTGGCTATGTCGGAGAGTAAATTTCCTATACCGCTAAATTGCTCTGCAACAATACCTCTTAATTCGTCCATACGCTTTCCGGCGTTTAGTTGATGTTCAAATTCGGCGTATTTTGTGTTTATACTTTCCAGAAGCTCTTCGGTTCGGTTACATCTTTTTATAAATGTGTCAGAAAAATTACTGCTCCCAACTTTATCTCCGTTAGCCAAGGTTTTAGTGATGTTATCAAATGTTTGTTTTGAGATGTCGTAATCTTTTTCCCAGCAAAGGACTTTCCTGTTACACTTATTACATATTGAATAAACAGTATCTGTGCATATGTCTTTAATGTCAGGACAGTTTATTTCAGACAATTTACTCGACACTTCTTCAACAGTTTCTGGAATGGCTGAGATAGCCTTTGACGCAAAATTTAACCTTTGTATTACAGATTTATATAGAGAGTTGGATGGTTGTCCGTTAATAGGAGTTGGGATTATTCTTTGAATTTGGCTTATAATATGTTTTGGAATGAGAGAAAATACAATAGTTGATATTATAATTTCATAAAATCCGCTGACGATTCTTGTGACATCGCCGGCTTGAAACGATACAAGTGCATTTGCAAACATAAAAGCAACGCACACGCCTGCCTTACCAAAAGGAGCGAATAAACCAGCAATCATTCCACCAAAGGCGTATGACCCTGATATATAAGAAAGTCCGAAAGAAGGCAAGCTAAATATTACTCCACTTGCTATTCCGGTTATACTCCCGCCGGACACTCCTGCACAAGTTGCACCAAGGAGTATGATAATAATTGCAAGGATTCTGCCAAGGGACATCGTCCCAAGGGAAATTGATGATAATGAAAGTATCACAACACAAAGAGTTATAGATATACAGGCGAAATCTTGATAACTTATGTTGTAGCTGCGAGATAGTGTGCTTCTGTATGATTTATACATAAAGTAAGCCGTTGCAGCGGATAGAAGTGCTTCAGTAAAATTCATCATTATAGAGGTACTATCGAAATTGTCGACAGATGACAAAGCAAGTCCTGTTATAAATGTTGGAACAAACGCCACGATAGGTTGATAAAGAGGGTGCTTTTTGATTTTATCCAAATCGTTAAGAGTCCATCTGACAGCCGCTATTGCAACTATTGTTGATATATAACGTATGCTTGTCCCGGCTTTTGGGATGAATAAATATCCGATGATTACTCCCGCAATAGAAGACAACATATTTTTCGTTGGTACAGCCGCAATCATAGACATTCCAAATGGAAAGTAGTTTCCTAAAACGTTGCCTCTTGAGATTAGCAGACCTGATACAAAGTAGATAGATTGCATAAAGATGAGTTTTGCAGAATAAGATAGAGTATTGTGAAAAGTTTTTTGGTTGTTTGTAGCTAAAATATTTTTCATTTTTACACCGCCAGTCTAAAATTTTAAATATGTTTAAAATATTATAGTCATATTTAATCAAATTTTATTGTCACAATCTGGCATAAAAAATGTTAGAAATTTTAAATTTAGTTCACAATATGTGTGACACATAACGAAAAATAACGAAGAATATGTTACATTTATAGAAAAGAGATTGTAAAATATAGAAACAATAATTATAATGTATAATAAAAGTAAGAAGTCTTTGGAGTGATATAGTTTGAAAAAAATTCTTGTGACGGGCGGAGCTGGATACATTGGCTCACACACATGTGTTGAATTGTTGAAAAATGGTTATGAAGTTGTGGTTATAGACAATTTGTGTAACAGCATGAAAGAGGCTATAAAGAGAGTAGAAAAAATAGCAGGGAAGAATATAGTATTTTACGATTCTGATATAAGAGATAAGCAGTGCTTAAAAAATATTTTTAGCCAAAATAAAATTGATGCGGTTCTCCATTTTGCCGGACTCAAATCTGTTGGAGAATCTTGTAAAAAGCCGCTTGAATACTATGATAGCAATGTTTATGGGACTATAGTTTTGTGTGAAATTATGAAAGAGTTCGGGGTAAAAAATTTAGTGTTTAGCTCGTCTGCGACGGTTTACGGTGAGAATACGGTGCCCTACAACGAAACAATGTCTAGGGGTAGAATAACCAATCCTTACGGCAAAACAAAAGCTATGATAGAAGAAATTTTAGAGGATTTACAAAAATCTGATAATGATTTTAATATATCCATACTCAGATATTTTAATCCTATAGGAGCCCACGAAAGTGGTCTGATAGGGGAAAATCCTGTTGGCGTACCTAATAATATAATGCCGTATATCTCGCAGGTGGCTTGCGGAAAACTTAGTAAGCTTACTGTTTTTGGAAATGACTACGACACAAAAGATGGGACATGTATAAGAGATTATATTCATGTTGTTGATTTGGCAAAGGGTCACATAAAAGCCTTGAAAAGACTTTTTGAAAAAGGCGGAATTAGCAAATACAATCTCGGTACGGGCAAAGGCTATAGTGTTTTGGAGCTTATAGAAGCGTTTGAAAAAGCAAGCGGAGTGAAGGTGAAGTATGAGTTCGGAAAAAGGAGGAGCGGAGATATAGCAATGTGCTATGCGAGCGTTGAAAAGGCTAAGGAAGAGCTCGACTGGGAGGCAGAATACGGAATAATCAAAATGTGTGAAGATTCTTGGAATTGGCAGAAAAATAATCCGAATGGGTACTTAAAGACTGTGTAAATATTTACTAAAGTTAAAAATAGTTTTGAGAAATATTATATTGAAAAATAAAAGAAATCTCTATCGGCGTAAGGCTGATAGGGATTTTTATATTAGTTGGAAATATAAAAAATTAGTATTAGTTGGAATTATTATATGAAAATATTATTTTTAGGCTAAAAACGACAAAAATAGTTGAAAAGTGAACTTTTTAATGCTATAATTACAATTAAAACGTAGCGGTATGTATATTTTTAAATAACATAGTCGTTAATAATAATCAAATGGTTATAAAATTTCTCTAACATAAAGATTTTTTAGGATGGTGGGGATTACATGAGAAAGATATTCAACAAAGAAACATGGAAAAAAATAAAGGCTAAGGGGGCGAAGCTGAACAGAAATACAATAATGATGGCATTGGTGGGTCTGGTACTTGTTGGAAGTGGAGCGGTACTCATCAATAATTATTTTGGAGCAGGAGTTAGTCCGCTGAGCGATTATTTAAAAATTCAAACTAGCGGAAGCTATGGGGGTCTTACGCCTTCGTGGCAAGAGTCAGATCCTTCGAGTAATGTTAAGATTTCGCTTGGTAATTATCAGGGTAAAGAGGTAAAATGGTGGATTGCTGGTAGGCAGAACGCCTTGGGTGACGGTACAATTGCTTATGAGGGCAACGAAGATTTAGAGTCTAGCTACCCTTATATGACATTGCTTGCAACCGAGCCTGTGGTTGAAAACCAAGTTTTTAACACATACCTCGACGAAAGACCGTCTGCAATAGAAGGATATAATGATGCAACTAAATATCCTAATAGTTACATAACAAGTAGTATAAGGGCGTACTTTAACAGAAATCAAGGGGGATACCCTGGTACATACAGTTCAATGACAGGTAAAAAAGATGGCTCTTCAGGTTCTACTAACAGTGATTTTGAAAATCAGTATTTTCCTGACTGGTTTAGAAGAGAGATTGATAACTTTATCGTACCTCAAAATGCGAAAGTTAGTGGCAATGATTATAATGACAGATACTACCTTTTAGGTGGATATCCAAGCTATGTTACATGGCACCCAACTGAAGATGGTAGCAATTCTATTTATAACGTTCCTGCCGCATACTTGCCTGGAAATCAAGCAATATGGTTGCGTACACCTAGTAGTAATAGCAAACAAGCAAATGTTTTTAGTTCAGGTAGTGTATATAGCGCAAATGTAGTTGCTCACAATAGCTATTTGCCCGTTATGTCTATTAATTTAGACGATTTCACAGACTATTTTTCATTAGCGCAAGGCAGCAGCAAAGATTATGTTGATGGAAAAGATGGTTCTATTAAGCTAAAACAAATTAGTAACGACGGCGGTATAACTGAAAATAATAAAAATAGTGTTAAAACGTTTTACGTTAAGAGTCAACCGGGCGAGCTTTACGAAGCGGATATAAATGCGCCTTCTTCGATACTGTCTAATTCTAAGTTGAGAGTGCCGTATACCTCATACGTTTCTGAGGCTTACATGGTTCTTTATTTAAAGAGCAAAGAAACTGACAAATATAAAACTAACGAACAAGATAAAACTACCGGTGAATATATAACTAAAGATGCAACTTTTTATTCTGTAGCCAAAATACCCAGCGGCGAAAACGGTGTTGCAGAGTTTGATATGAGTGACGTACCGGCGAGCGGCTATGAGGCATACGCATGGATTGAGCTTACAAAAGAAGATGGAATGACATATATTTCAAATCCTGCGTCTTTCACGGTGATTCGTGGACATGATGTTTTATTCAGAGAAACTGAGGGCGTTAAATTTTTAGATGAGTACGGCAACGAAATCACAGAAACAAGGTCTCTTAAAGATTTAAGTAATCCAAATCCACCACCATCTACAGGTGGAACGTCGTCAGGTAGTGGAAGTTCTTCGTCAAGCACAGACGGTACGTCGTCAGGTGGTGGAAGTTCTTCGTCAAGCACAGACGGTACGTCGTCAGGTGGTGGAAGTTCTTCATCAAGCACAGGTGGAACGTCGTCAGGTAGTGGAAGTGCTACTTATAACTACAAAGTTGCAGCAACTAAAAATAATCTTGAATACACATTTATAATGCAGGTTGAAGATATTTATAATAAAAATATTTTAGCGCCTACTTTTGGTATAATTAATAATTCTACAACGCAATCAATTGAGGTAATTGGTGCATATACGGAAAATCCGGGTCAAAACCCGAATGCAACCAATGTTTTGCAAGCTGGAGGAATTTCGCAACCGGCAACCTATTGGAAGTTTAGATTGAGTAAAGAGCAGACAAAAGGTAACGGTACTAATCCCTCGGGAATGCTAATAGCCATAAGAACTCCGAAATTAACACCTAATACATACACATTTAAGTTAGCAAAAAAATTCGGAGAAAACTCTGATACTGATTTTAATTTTGAGCTTAAACAAACTAATGAAAATGGTGACGCTACCAAAGAATCTCAAATATATTCACATGGAGCAACAGCTAGATTTGAGCTAACAACGGCTCCAGCTTATAAAGATGAAATTTATACTGTTAAAGCTGTAAACAAAGCGTGGGTAAATGAAGATGAAACGGAAATAAAATCAGAATATCTGACTAAATTTGATGCTCTTCCAACTCTGTCTCTGGTTAAGGAAGGTACCAAAAATATAAGAAGATTTACCATTCAAAGCGATACGTTGATATGGATTGAAAATGCTCAGCTCAAAGAAGAGCAGGTAACATTTTTAGGATATAGCGGCGATGCAGATGGTAAAGACAAAGTGGATTTGAAAAACGCTGCGAAGGTTATAATTAATGGTACTTCGAACGAAGAAGCAGGCGAATACAATGAGACCGAAAACAATGTTGTTACCGCTAGTGGCTACAAAACGAATGTTAACTTTGGTAGCGAATTAAAATTTACACTTGAATTAAAAGATGAGACAACAGTATCTAAGGAAGATGGCGTAACAGCTGATTTTCAAGATATAAATGGTAACACACTTAAATCAAATGTTACCCCTGATGTTGATAGTAAATATACCTTTACTTACAATGGTGATCAAGGGAACGAAATAAGAAAGCCGTATAAAGTTATTATTAAAGGTCTTGAAGCTTCAACAAATGATGTCATTTTTTCTCCTGAATCCAGCGACAAAATTGAGATTGCAGCTGTCGGCGGAGACAGAAATAAAGCAGTTCCTGATAAGTGGAATTATGGAACCCAGTATGAATTTGGCATATATTTCAAAGATGGGTATTACAAAAATTATGCAAGTATAGATAAAGACAAAATAACAATAAATGCCTATAAAAAAGATTCAGGTAACGGCGATTATAAGAAAAATGAAAATGGAACATATGAATATGTCGGGGAAAAACAGGGTAATTATGTAAAAGAAGAAACATCAACTTATGGAGTTAGTGTTGTTGGTCAAAAAGGTACAACCAATATAGCTGATTCTTACGCAAAGGTGACTGTGGGAGTTGGAGATGACTTAAATCCAATAAAAATAGGTGGATTAGAGTTTGAGATAGTGGTAAATGATGAAGACCTTAAACTCAACGAATACACTGTTAAATTTGGTATAGACAACTTAACAGGTGAAAATAAAACTGAAATTTATGAAAACTTGTTTTATGAGGTATCAAACGACACTAACGCACAATCCATGATATTTAAAGACGTTGGTGATGGAAACGGTGATTATACACAAAGCGGCACAACATATAAATACGTTGGACCAAACCTAGGAAACTATACACGAAAAGACGTTGATGAAGGTACAGCAGGTAGTGCTAAATATTTGCCGAAGTTAGACGCTGCAGAGTCTACTACGATTAATAATACTACAATCACTCACGGAACTAAAAAATATTTTGCTCTTAAAACAGAAAGTAAATCGGTTGATTTCTTTAGTCAGTTGTCTATTAATTGCGTAAGCGATTCTGAATCGCCGTATACAAATGGTGACGTTGCTAAGTTTACCTTATTAAAAGATCAAAATGGTAAAGCGGCAATAAATAATGACGTGGCAATATATGTTTTAGAAGAAGTGAAAGCTGATGCACAAGTAAACTTTGCTCCTGAAGGAACTGTGTTGATGACGATTAGTCCTGAAGTAAGAGGCGAGTTGAATTTAGACGATGCACTTGATATTGATATAGGAACTACAGATAAAGGTTCTAGTAATTACACAGAATTAGGTTACACAAATATAAACGGGCGTTTGACAGGTGTAGCAGTTCCGAAAGGCAAAAAAACTGTAATTAGAGTTGCGAAAAGTGAAAATGCTGCATACACTAATTTGAAGCTAGACGAAATGTTAATTGTCTGGAACAATACTGTATCGACATATGTAGCAACATCTACAGACAACGGAAAAACATATTATTACTGGGCAATAGATGTTGGACCTCAGCATAACCTCCAAATTGACTTAAAAGTGTCGGGTATAGACATAAACCGCTACAAAATTACGTTACCTACTGTTGATGGAGTGTCATGGGATATAAAAGAAGGTAAAATTGATAATATAGCTCATGGAAGCAACGTTACTATAACAATGAATCTTAGTGACGGATATAAATTCGACACTAACCAAGGTGATAATCCTTTTAAATATTTTGATGCTAACAATCAAGAAATAAGTGACATTGCTGGAGGGATTAATGTAACACATAACCCCACAGACTCCGAACCCACATCATATACTTTAAAATTGACAGGGGTTAAAAGTGATTTTACATTAGGTGTGTTAAAGGATTTCGTTAAACTGGATGTAAGGACGGTAAGTATTCACATACCAGAAAAGGATTTTAAATATATAAAAATCAAAAGTAAGACCAGTTCGGATATAGGTACTGCAGGAACTGAAACAGTTAATAATGGGGAAGTTATTTGTAATTGGAACATAAAATATGGTAATAGCTTTATGTTTAGTTTGGAATTGAATGATGCACCTTGGACCGCTGAAAATATTTCAATTAAAGAAGGCAATTCCAATGAAACGGGCAATTTGTTGGTTCCTGCCAATGGAGTGTATACGGTTGAAAATGTAGTGTCTAACAAAGATATATACATAACAACGGGTTTATACAGTAGCTATGCGGTTTTATTCTCGATGGAAGACCCAGACATAAGGATAACAGACGCTATTGAAATTTATAAAAATAATCCTGACAAAGAAGGAGCAGAAGAAGATACAATTATAACTCAAGGTGGAGCAATGGTTCAGCATGGCGGAACTTTAAAATTCAGAGTTAAAACAAAAGAGAAGTACAATAAATCTGTTCCGATAGCAAAGGTCGTGAGGGATGACGGCGAAACCATATTGCGTCAGGAATTTGATAGTGCTAAAAATGAGTATTACTTCATATTAGACACCGTAATAAAGCCCACCACGATAACTATTAGTGAGGTAAATGTAAACAAATATGATTTATTGTTCTCCGGTGAAAACGTTAGCTTTTTCGATAACAACAGTACAAACTTAACTGAAAGCGGTCAGGTTGTTCAGTATGGTGACTCCTTTGAGTTTACGATTATAGCTGATTCCGGTTATGACGTAAGTACAGCAGAAGTTTCTCTTTCAGGTTACCATGGCGAGCCTGGTAGTGATGACAACCCGATAAAAGCAACGGTTACGGTTATTGACAAAAGCAAGGGAAGATATAAGGTTGAAGACGTTAAGCAGGACGTGACCATTAAGGTTACAAACGTGCAGCCAAGTTCTTACACAATAACATTTAAAGAAGTTGGGGATTTGGTCTACAACGGGGATACTAAATTTATAGTTAAAAATGGAGAAGACACATTGAAAGATAATTCCATAAAGGTTAACTATGCAGACCCGAAAAATTTCAAAATTGAGCTTGATGAAAAGTACAATAAATCGAGTATATCTCTTAGATTGAGCGATGAAAGCAAAGGTAAAATAACAGAGGTATCTAATCAAGAACAAGCCCCGGGACATTTTGAATACAAAATTTACGCAACCGACGATGTTGATGTTTACATTCAAAATTTACAGGTAAATAATTATTCCATAAAATTTGAAGGAAACGATAATTCTATGGAGCTTTACGAAGAAACTCAAAATATTCCGATAGATTTAAGTAAAGACATAACGGTTGTCCACGGAAAGCCTTACTCGTTCAGAGTAAAAGCAAACACAGGCTATAATTTACAGACTTCTATCTTGAAAATTGATGGAACTGAAATAACCCCTGAGGTAATCGGTCAGTATCTAAAGTACACAATCAATGATGTTACTAAGGATACAACATTGACTTTAGAACCACTTAAAAAGTTGAAATATTCCTTAAAGTTTGAGGGAAGCAACGTTACTTTTGACGGAGATAGCATAGCCGAAAATACCGTTTCAGATTTGGAGTATGGTTCAGACTATGAATTTACAATTAAACCCGATGATGGTTACAATCTCAATAGATTAACTGAAGATTCGGTAAAAACCAACAATGGTATATCTGTGACTAAAGTTAAAGAAAATGATGACGGTTCATATACCTACAAAGTAAGCGACATTACCGCAGATACTACTGTTATAGTTAAGGATGTAAAGCCGAATGAGTATAAGGTAACATTCTTTGAAAAAAATGGAGAAAAAGAAGAAAGTGTAAACGAAGAGGCAGTAACCATTTACGACGAAAGTGGAAATAACATAACCTCCGAAGGAATAGCTGTTCACGGTTCTGACTTTAAATTCAGAATAGAGAAAAAAGATGCATACAGTAAAAGTAATGTTACAGTTAAGCTTAAAGGAAATTCTGACGACCCCGATGATTTTGAAGAACTTACCTTATCTGAAGACGGCTATTACACTGTAAACCAGGATAAGATTAAAGGTGAAATTAAGATAACTATAGAAGGTTTAAAAAGGAACGAGTATACCATAGGGTTTAGCGGTTCCGGGTTTATTGTAAAAGATGCAAATAACAACACAGTAGAATCTTCTTCCATACAGCATGAAATCGGAGAATATGAATTTAGAGTATATGCCGACGCTGAAAATGGATTTAAATTAAATTCAGACACTATAAGAGTGTATTCGAGCAACGGAACGATTGTTGAAACAGCAACCGAAGGAGAGGGTGCCGGACTATATAAGTCATACACTATATCTCACGTTACCACTGATACAACGGTATATATAGAAGGTCTGAAATCAGAATTCTACGAACTGAAGTTTGCGGATGGCTTGGGTGGAACAACAGGCTTTAAAATTAAAAATGCTGAAAATAATAACGATATAACCTCGGGCGTTTACTTAAAATTAGGTACAACAATAAAATTTAAAGTTGAGCTAGATGAAGGTTATAGTAATTCAGTTCCAGCATTAGCAATTGAAGACACAGTAAGTGGAAATAATTTAACATATGATGCAACAACAAAAACAGGTTCATTTACTCAAAATAAGAGTGTTTCAGACACAATAAAGCTTACAAATCTAGCGATAAATAAGTATAATGTCACATTGACGTCAGGAACCGGATTTACTTACACGACTGTTGATGACAAAGTAATTCCAGGAGGCATTACAGTTCAACACAATGTTGGACAAATTGATGGAAAAAATAAATACTCATTTAAGATAAAAGCCGAGAACGGTTATGATGTGAGCGGAGCAAACGTTAATGCTACTAACGCAACCGTTGAAATATCAGAAAAAACCGCAACAGAAATCATCGTAACGCTAACAAACGTTACGAGTGATACAAACGTTACAGTAACTGATATAAGCCTAAACTTATATGATGTTAAATTTGTTACAGCAGAAGGTTCTGAAGGAAGTCTTGAAAACCTAACCATAAGAACTACAAACGGAAGAGAGATTACAAATGGAACCACAGCGTATTATAATAAACCATTAGACTTTAAAATTGAACTTCATGAGGGCTACACAGATTCTACTCTTGAGCTTTATAGTGGGGGTACGCAGATAACAAAAAATGAAAATAATGTATATTCAATTGATATTCAATCTAATGTTACAATTACAATTAAAAATTTAAAACTTAATGAGTATTCTGTATTAGTAAGTCCTGATTCTAACAATGTAGACTGCGGGAACATAACAATTAACGACAGTAGTTTTAATGAAAATAATGAGGTGGATTTAGGAAAACATAAACACGGCGGAGACCTTAGCTTTGATGTGAAAGCTAAAGCGGGTTACACTGTCAAAGACATAAAGGTAAACGCTAGTAATGCCGACGTCACCTTAACGTATGACGAAACAAAAGGAACCATGACGGTGACATTATCTAACCTAGTTGGAGTTGTGAAGGATTCTAATGATAAAAAATATGTTAAAGTGGAGATATCAGACGTAAAGAAAAACAGATATAAAGTAAGTTTCACTGGCGTTGAAAATGCTTCGATACTTGGCGATGTCGTAACTAGTGACAGTAGTAGCGTAAATTATAAAAACATTACGTCTACCGGTAAAGAAGTTCCATATGGCAGTAAGCTGAGATTCCAAATTAAGCCTAACTCAGGTTATGAGAATGCGTTTAAAGACATGACAAATCCTGCAGTTGTTGCTAAGGTAGGCGACAAAACGCTTATTTGGAACACAGAAGGAGCAACCGACCTTTCAGGCGCTTATATAGAAACCGACGCAATCGAAAGCGATACAGTTGTAAAAATTGAAGGAATAGTACCTAATACTTATAAGATTACATTCCCTCAAGAAAGCTCTGTTGAATTTTATAACTTTACTCAAAGCAGTGCAATTACCGAAGCGAGTGTGACTCATGGAAGCTTTATTAGATTCAAGGTAAGACCTAAAGCGGGATATAATTTATCTAAAATGGGAATCACAAGTAGCGTGGGAGAGCTCGTTGAAGAAAGTAGGAGTGATTCAGAGGCGGTTTACAAACTAAGCGGTGTCACAAGTGACGGGGTAATAAAGGTAACTATAGACAAAACCAAAGTTGAGTTAAAATTTGAAGAAGGCGAAGGATATAGTTATCAAACAGACAGTGGCGAAGAATTAAAAGGAATTGCTATTTTAAACTATGGCGACAGTTATTCATTTGCGGTGAAGGTTCAAGACGGGTATGACCCTGATACTTTAAAGGTGTATCAAGAAGAAACCGAGGTAACAAACTCAGGGGCTGATGTAAATGTCAGAAAGTTTACCGTTAATAATGTTACTGAAAGTGCCACGATTAAATCCAGTGTTAATAAGATGAAATACGATATAAAATTTAAATCCGTTGAAGGAGTGTCGTATTACGAAAACGATGTTATGGTTGACAGCAGCTCAATGATAAGAGCAGAATATGGCGGTTCAGTACAATTCAGTTTAAAGCTGGATAGTAAATATAATCAGTCTTCTGTGACTGTTTATGCCAATGGTAGAGAAGTATCGCTTATAAACGGAGTGTACACAGTAACCAATATATCTGAGAATATTGAGATAACAGTTGAGGGCGTTCAATTAAATCAATATAAAATAAACTTGTCAAAGAGTGAGGGAATACAGTATAATATTATTTCCGAGGGTTCAACGGTAACACAAGACAGCGGCGTTTATGTTAGAGAACACGGTGGTTCAATTTCGTTTAGTATAACTCCAACTGAAGGATACCAAACTTCAAATATGGTTGTTACAGTTAGAGATTCAAACGGTGTAACCAAATCATTAACCCCTTCGGCAGGAAAATATACTATTTCCAATATCACGGAAGACAAAACAGTATTCGTTGCAGATGCAGCCAGAATACAATACAATGTAAAAATAACGCCAACAGCCGGAGTCACATATATGAATGATTCCGGAGCGGTAATTGAAGGTTCTGTAAATGTTACTCATGGAAGCAATTTCGAGTTTACTATTTCTTTAAACAGGGCATATGATGAATCTGTGCCGGTGGTTGTGTCTACGGGTAAAACCGGGGTCAAGAAACTTGAAACAGGCAAGTATATGGTGTCTAACGTTACAGAAGACATGACAATAACCGTAAATAATGTTGTGAAAAACACTTATACCGTAGCTTTAACAGGCATAACAGGCGTATATTATAAAGACGCTGGCGGAAAAACGATAAGTGACCATCAAACTGTTGGGTATAGCGACGATTTTGCATTTAAGGTAGGTCTTCACGCAGCTTACACTGATTCAGAAATATCAGTAATGGTAGGAAATGAAAATGTTTCTCCTGAAGATGATGGTTTTTATAGAATTAAAGGAATTATTGAAAATAAAACTGTTACAGTAATAGGAGTTAAGGAAAACGTTGAAGTTGATTTAATAAACACAATTAACGGATTACCTGATACCGTAAAAGATGCAACAGACGTAAGCGCAGTGGTAAGTGCCACAAGAACATATAATGCCTTGCCTCAAGAAAAGCAAGCAAATGTTACAAACGCAGAAAAATTGTTTTCTCTCCAGCAGCAAAGCGGAGCAATTGCTCACACCACTAACGACATAACCGTTAGCGGAGTTGACTGGAATATAAAATTAGTTGCAGTACCGCTTTCCTCAAGTACGGGAGAACATGAAAGGATATACGACCAACTAAATAATGAGTTTATACTTTCTCTTTATGATATTTATTTAGTTGATATGTTATCAGACAAAAAATATGATTTACCAGAAGGACAAAAGGTTGTAATCACAATTCCGACTCCTGATTTAACTTATTTCGAAAATCCATTTATAGTCCATGAGAAGTCATCAGACGGAAAATTGGAGTATTTATTAATGACGAGGAACGGAGACAGAACCTCATTTGAAATGACTTCATTTAGTCCAGTTGGAATGGCAGCCACCAAAGTACTGAACACAGGCTATTCTTCTCTATATGAAGAATTTGGCGGAGGAATGGAAAGTATAAAAGATGGAATTTATGATATAATGCAAACAGGGGTAAATGTAAAAGGTAAAAACACAAAGTCGGGAACGAAAACGGGCGAAACGTCTTCAAATGGCTTAAATTCGGATAGTCAGGGGGCGAGCGACGCAGTTTCAAGTGATGTTAACGGAACATTTGCTCAAAGCAATAGTAATAGTAAAGGAAGCGCATTAAGACTTCTGCTTGTTATGATTTTAGGTTTCTCTATAACCGGAATAGTTACGGTTATAATGAAAAAGAATGAAGGGAAAAATTAAAACGAGCAAAAAAGTAAAATATCAATAACATAAAGGTGAGGAGGTTTTAAAACTTTCTCACCAAAAATAATAAAAAATTTTATGTAAGTAGCAGATATTACCAGTGAACAAAAGTCACGATATGTTCAAATTTGCGGAAAAACTTGTATTATGTAATAGGTTGGTAGGTGATATGAAAGAATGATTGGTAATAAACTTAGAAAATTGAGAGAAAGCAGCGGATACACACAGCAGCAAGTGGCAGACTCATTAAATATAGATAGGTCAACTTATGCATATTATGAATCGGGTAAAACCAAACCTGATATAGACACTATAATGAAGCTATCTAAAATTTTTAATGTGCATTACACACAATTGCTGGGTAATGAAACCAACACAAGCTATTCAGATAGTGGTTCAAATATAAACTTTAAGAAAAAGACTTTTTCTAATTCAAGAGTTTATGACTTAACTAAAAAAGAGCAGCAAATGATAATTAATTTCAGAATGTTATCGGCTGAGATGCAAGACAAGTTTTCAGGGCAAATATTGATGAGTTTAAATAAACACAATGATGAAAATAATTAAACAAAAAATATATTTATACTTATGAAATAGTTGAGTATAAATATATTTTATTTATTATGAATTAGCTGGCAGATTTAATTTGAAGTCTTAGTCTGTCGCTAATCATTGCTATAAACTCGGAATTAGTGGGTTTACCTCTTCCGGTATGGATTGTGTAACCGAAGTAAGAGTTTAAAATGTCGATGTCGCCTCTGTCCCAAGCAACTTCAATTGCGTGACGAATTGCTCTTTCCACACGAGAAGATGTGGTGGAAAAATCTTTTGCAACCGACGGATAAAGTTGTTTTGTGACGGCGTTTATTATATCTGGGTTGTTAATCGACATTATAATAGAATCTCTTAAATAGTGATATCCCTTTATATGTGCAGGTACTCCTATTTCATGTAAAATTTCAGTAACCTTTATTTCGATGTTTTGTTCTGAAGGATTCGCCTCAGGAGGAGTATCTGTGTTATTTCCCTTTAAATTAATTTGTGAGGCGGTGTTGCTTTTAGATGATGTAACATTTATAATCTTATTTAGTAAGTCGGAGTTTTTGAAAGGCTTGGCTATAAAACAAGATGCACCGGCATTGATTATTTCTTTTTCGAGGGCTGGACTGTTAAATGTTGAGATAATTACGAACATTGGGCTTTTTGCATTAGATTTAACAGACTTCATGATGTTAATGGAGTCTATCCTTGGAGTGAATAAGTCCATTATCACAACATCGGGGTGGGAGTTTTCTATTGTTTCCATGATTTTTAGTCCGTCCTTCTCCACAAAGGAAATTTCCATACCATAATTTTTGAATAAATCACAAGTTTCACGGTCGAATTCACAGCAATCTTCTGAAACCAACAAAGTTAAATTATTTTCCATAAATTCTCCTCCTATAAATAATTTTTTAACATGAATATATTACCATATAATTACAAAATTGGCAACTGTTTTCCAGTTAATAATAAAAAATTGGAGGATTTTACAAACGAAGCTCTTTATTTAGGAGACGTTTTTGTTTGTTATACCAAAATAATTGTTGGAATTTGTCAACATGGTTTCAGCAAAAATTGCAAAACCTTTATTGGGTTCGTTTATGAACACATGGGTAACAGCTCCTATTAACATTCCGTTTTGTATGATAGGACTTCCGCTCATTCCTTGAACAATTCCACCGGTCTTTTCTAAAAGCTCGTTATCGGTGATGGAAATTAAGATGTTTTTAGTTGGATTGTTTTCGTTGTAGTTAATGCTTTCGATGTTTATGGAATAAGACTTTGGAAATTCATCGTGAAGGGTTGTTAACACATAAGCAGGACCAGGTTTAACTTGCTGTTTCATTGCGATTTTTACGGCTTTTGAGTTACTTGGAACTTTGTCTAGCGTACCATATACTCCTGTTTCGGTGTTTGCCTTTAGTTTTCCGATTGGCTTTTGATTTACAAAATATCCTTTTAATTCTCCGGGAGCTCCTCTGGTACCACGGTTTACGCCGTTTATTGATGCTTCCATGATGTCTCCGTGGGATAGAGGTAATAGTTCGCCTGTGTCTATGTCACATATTCCGTGACCTAAACCTGAGAAACTGCTATTTTTAACATTATAAAATGTAATTGTTCCTATGCCGGCGGAGCTGTCTCTAACCCAAATTCCTACTCTGTACATATCCTCATTAACAGGCTTTACGGGAGTAAGTGAGGTGTCGAAGGTTATGTTTCCTCGGGTTATTGACACAGATAAAGGTTTTCCAGAGCTATTTTCAACCATATAAGCAAGGTCTTCGTTACTTTTTATTTGATAGTCGTTTATCTTGGTAATTACGTCACCCTTTTTAATTCCGCTTTGTTTGGCGGGATTGGCATTGCCTTGTTGGGTTTTAACGTTAGAAGTACCGATTACCATTACACCTTCGGTAAAAAGCTTTATGCCAAACGGAGTCCCACATGGAACAACTTGATTTTCTTCAACAATGTCAATTTGAACAGTCTTTATCGGGAGAAAATTTAAAAATGTAACGCTCCCGGGGAAGTAGTTAGACGAATTACAACTACAATTAGTATTTAAAGATTTTGAGTTGTTACTTGGTCTGATTTTTAGCGGTACGGCGCCCGACAATACCATTTCGGATTTTTCTGTTGCATAGTAAACGCTCGGAAGCGACGATGATATAAACATACAAGATGTGAAAAATATTGTGGATAAAAATAGTATGCAAACAGAAAATATCTTAAAAAATTTTTTCAAGTTATCACTCCTTTCAGATATTTTAAAATTATAATTTCACATATATGAAGGGATAATACTCTGTAAAATCTGTGACTAAATATGTTAAATTGTTTATAATTGATGTAAAATATAACACAAATAATAAATGGATTGATTGATGTAAAAATATATATTAAAATTAAAAATTAATAAATGTGAAAACGCTTGAGAGGAGAAGTTTTATGGACAGCGAAAAAATTGTTGAGCTATTTAGAAACGAGGAGTTTATAGAAAAATTATTAAAGTGTAGAACATCCGAGGAGAAAGTAGATTTACTAAGCGAAAACGGAATAATGATAGGTTTAGAGGAGTATAAAAGGTTAGAAGAAATCGTAAAAGAGAAAAGACAAAGTGCATTATCTGATGAACAATTTGAAAATATTTCCGGGGGACTTAGCAGTAACGCAAAGGATGTTTTGAACATTATTTCGGCTATGGAAATTCCTGTGATGACAGAATCTCAATTACAATCTCCATTTAAAAACAATTAGAAGAAAATATTTAATCAACGCTCAAAATGAATATAATAGTGACAAGTATCAATAAAAATAGTATAATTCAAAATATGAGTAAAAATTAAATATGGTTAACAGGAGTGGAAACTTTGGAAAAAAATTATTTTGAGATTATATGTGAAAGTGTAAATAATGAGGTTAAAGGTAAGGAATTTGAATGTAAAAAATCTGAAAACGACTGTACTTTTAAGAAAAACAATGACGATTATAAAATTGTTTATGACGGAGAAAAACAAGTTGTATACCTTAAAAAGGTAAGCGCAAAGGGAGAATATAAAAATGTGTCAGCATGGTCAGTCAGCACAGAAAGCTTTACTCAAAAAGACGTTGAAATGATTAGTGAAGATTTTGTTCAAACCATCACAGGTTATCAAAATAAAACAAATAATAAGCAAGTTCGTGCTAAGAGTAACGACCAAGACGATAACACTGTGGATAGCTTGTTTTTTGCCAATAGAATGGCGAGTATATTCCCAGAGATAAAGGAAGACGTGAGAATAGAAAAGGAATGCTACAGCCAATTTAGGGGAGCTATGTTTACAAAAGAAAAAGTACTTCCTTTGATAAACGATTTACTTTCGTTGGGTAAAAATAAGAATAAAGCTCAAAAATTGTTTAAAGTAATCAGCGAGTTATACGAAAACGGAAATTTAGATGTAAGAAGTATAATAACAATGGTGATATTAAATGGAATAAAGGGCGAAAAAGAAATTAACTTGGCAGAACAAATGGTAAGCGACAAATTAAAAAAAGCATGGCAAGCTGCTTCGAAATACAAAGGTAAAAAGGTTAAGCCTGAAAAAATAAAAAAGAAAAGTAATTTTTTATCAAAAACGCTTTTAGACAATTAAAAAAATATAAAATTGCGTGTATATTTTAGCGATAAAAAAATTAAAAACAAGTAATTTAGAAACTAATGTTTATAAATCGCTTGACTTCTGGGTGGATATGTGATAACATAATAAATACCTCGGTAGGGGGTTTATTTTTTGTGCCCTAGAGGGAGGCTAAAAAATTCCGCAACATCGGGAGGTGCCGTCATGAGAGTAAAAGTAACACTAGCCTGCACAGAGTGCAAACAACGTAACTATGACACGATGAAAAACAAAAAAAATAATCCGGATAGAATCGAAGCTAAAAAGCATTGTAGGTTCTGCAATAAGCATACTTTACACAAGGAAACAAAATAATTACTACGGAGGGACAGAATGATGACAGATAAAAAACCAAATATTTTTGGTAAGGTAGTCGGCTTTTTTAAAGACTGTAAAAGTGAAATAAAGAAAACAATATGGCCAAAACCTAAAGCCGTATTCAAGAATACTGGAATAGTGTTAGTCATGATTCTCGTCGTAGGAGTATTTGTGTTTCTTCTTGACACAAGCTTAATGAACCTATTAAGTTTAATTATGAATGTGTCTAAGTAATAAAGTTCCGGAGGAAAAGTTATGTCAGAAGAAGCGAAATGGTATGTGGTTCATACCTATTCCGGGTACGAAAATAAGGTTGCATCAAATTTAGAAAAGACTGTCGAGAACCGTCAGCTCAAGGATTTGATACAAGAAATTAGAGTACCGACAGAAAAAGTTGTTGAAATAAAAGACAGCAAACGACGTGAAGTTGACCGCAAAATCTTCCCCGGTTATGTTTTAGTAAAAATGGTGCTAAACGACAATTCTTGGTATGTTGTTCGGAACATAAGAGGATGCACCGGGTTCGTTGGAACAACCACGAAACCTGTGCCGTTAACAGAGGAAGAGGTTGCAAAATTAGGCGTTGAAACTAAACAGATAGAAGTATCGTATGAAGAGGGAGACACCGTTAGAATAACAGACGGACCGCTTGAAGATTTTGTTGGAATTGTTAATAGTATAGACAAAAAGGCAAATATCGTACGAGTAACTGTGTCAATGTTTGGTCGTGAAACGCCAGCAGAACTTGAGTTAGCTCAAGTTGAACCGGTAAGTTAAAAGTCAGGCAAAACATATGCTTGATTTTGGGAAGTCGAACGGCTTCTTGTGGGAGGGACAATATGAGCAAAGTCCCGTAGTTTACCACAAAATTTGGAGGTGCAAAAATTGGCTCAAAAAGTAACTGGATTAGTTAAATTACAAATACCAGCCGGGAAAGCGACTCCGGCACCACCAGTAGGTTCTGCATTGGGACCTCATGGTATTAACATTATGGCATTTACAAAGGAATTTAATGAACGCACAAAGAAAGACGCAGGATTAATAATCCCTGTAGTTATAACAATATATGCAGACCGTTCATTTACATTTGTAACGAAAACGCCGCCCGCAGCAGTTTTAATAAAGAAAGCTTGTGGAATTGAAAGTGGTTCAGGAGTGCCAAATAAAACGAAAGTTGCAAAAATCACTCGTGAACAAGTTCAAAAGATAGCTGAGCAAAAAATGCCTGACTTAAACGCAGCATCAATTGAGTCTGCTATGAGCATGATTGCAGGAACAGCTAGAAGTATGGGTATAGAAGTAGTGGATTAATTACCCGGGTGGGAGGAAAACATCCGATTTTACCACTTAATAGGGAGGAAAACCAATGAAACACGGTAAGAAATATGTTGACAGCGTTAAGTTAGTTGACAAATCTAAATTATATGATGCTCAAGAAGCATTAGAACTTTGCGTAAATACGGCAAAGGCAAAATTTGATGAAACTGTTGAAGTACATGTAAAATTGGGAGTAGACTCAAGACATGCAGACCAACAGGTAAGAGGAGCAATTGTTCTTCCAAATGGTACAGGTAAGAAAATTAAAATTTTAGCAATATGCAAAGGCGAAAATGAAAGACTTGCTAAAGAAGCAGGTGCTGATTACATTGGTGCTGAAGATATGGCAGCTAAAATTCAGTCAGAAAACTGGATGGATTTTGATGTTCTTATAACAACTCCAGACATGATGGGAGTTGTTGGTAGGTTAGGTAAGATATTAGGTCCTCGTGGCTTAATGCCGAACCCTAAGGCTGGCACGGTTACAACCGACATAGCTAGAGCTATAAAGGAAGCTAAAGCTGGTAAGATAGAATATCGTTTGGATAAAACTAATATTATCCATTGTCCAATCGGAAAAGCTTCATTTGGTAAGGAAAAGCTATTTGAAAACTTTGACGTACTTTTGGGAGCTATAGTAAAGGCTAAACCAGAAGCAAGTAAGGGTCAATACATTAGGTCATGTACTGTGTCATCAACAATGGGACCAGGCGTGAGAATTAATCCTAATAAAGTTGGTTAATTATAGGTATTGACATTTTATAATAATTTTAGTATAATATAATTACTGTTTTTCCGAAGACAGTAGGTGCATTGCGTAAAAGCTGTTAAGCTTGCCTGCCGAGGAGAGTTCGTTTAGTAAATTTTAATTGTAAAATTAAGTTTATATAAATCTTCTCTGCCGGCTGGCGGGGGAGATATTTTTATTGTCAATTATTGATTAACTATTTGGAGGTGAATTAATTGCCAAGTGAAAAAATATTGGAGCAAAAAAAGGCTGTTGTGGCTGAACTTGCTGAAAAATTAAAGTCTGCATGTGCTGGAGTTATAGTAGATTACAAGGGAATAAGCGTTACTGACGATACTAAACTTCGTAAGGAGTTGCGTGAAGCAGGAGTAGAATGCTTAGTAGTTAAAAACACATTACTTCGCAGAGCAGCTGAAATTGCTGGTATAAATGGTCTCGACGAATTTTTAGAAGGAACCACGGCAATAGCAATAAGCAATTCAGATTATGTTGCACCAGCAAGGATAACTTGTAAGTTTGCAGAAGGCAAGAGTTTTTACAATATTAAAGCAGGATTTATTGATGGCAAGGTATCAAGCGAGGCAGAGGTAAAAGCGTTGTCAAAATTACCATCAAAAGAAGAGCTTGTTGCAAAGGCTTTGGGTGGCTTGAACGCTCCTATTACAGGTTTGGTTACAGTGCTTAACGGTACTATTAAGGGTTTAGTGGTTGCATTAAATGCAATTGCAGAAAAGAAAAGTGCATAATTATTTAAAAATTTTTGGAGGTATTTAACAATGTCAGAAAAGGTAACAAAATTAATTGAAGATGTAAAATCACTTACAGTTTTAGAATTAAGCGAATTAGTAAAGGCTTTAGAAGAAGAATTTGGAGTATCTGCAGCAGCTCCAGTAGCAGTAGCAGCAGCGGCAGCTCCTGCAGCAGCAGCTGAAGAAAAAACAGAATTTGATGTTGTATTAAAGAGCGCTGGCGCAGAGAAAATCAAAGTTGTTAAAGCAGTAAAAGATATTCTCGGAGTAGGCTTGAAAGAAGCTAAGGAATTAGTTGATTCAGCACCAAAGACTCTTAAAGAGAAGGCTTCTAAAGCAGACGCTGAAGACATTAAGAAGAAACTTGCTGATGTTGGAGCAGAAGTAGAAGTAAAATAGTTGAAGAAACTTATTATTCACGGAGACTGTTTTTGGTCTCCGTGTTTTTATTTTACATGATAGGAAGATTTTTATGTATGAACTTTCGAATATAAATGTTATCAAATCTTTACTGAGCAAATATGGGTTTAATTTTTCAAAAGGGCTTGGTCAAAATTTTATAACAGACCCTGGTTTATGTCCACAAATAGTGGAAGATAGCCAAATAACAGAGAAAATGGGGATTATAGAAATTGGACCCGGAATAGGAGTACTCACGCAGGAAATAGCAAAAAGAGCAAAAAAGGTTGTATCTGTGGAGATAGATAACAGATTAATCCCAATATTAGACGATACTTTGTCTGATTTTGACAATATTGAAATTATAAACGATGATTTTATGAAGATTGATATAATTAAGCTAATTGACGAAAAATTTAAAGATACAGATGTTGGAGTTTGTGCAAACATACCATATTATATTACTTCGCCAATATTGATGAAGATACTTGAAAGTAGGGCGGATGTAAAATTTGTGGTAGCTATGGTTCAAAAAGAGGCGGCGGAAAGGATATGTGCCGAAGCGGGGACGAGGGAATGTGGGGCGATAAGTTTGGCGGTTAGATACTACTCTAAACCTGAAATTTTATTTGATGTCCCGAGAGAAAGCTTTATACCGGCGCCTAATGTGGATTCGAGCGTGATAAAGTTAGACATAAAAAAAGAAAGGCTATTAAATTGTTCTGAAGAGAAAAATTTCTTTAAAATTATAAAATGTGCGTTTGGAAAACGCAGGAAAACTTTAATTAATGCTTTGTCCGGAAATTTTGCAATGAGTAAATCAGATATGGAAAAAATTTTTAATGAATTGGGAATTTCTACAAAATCACGTGCTGAAGAACTAAAATTCAACGAATTTATAGAATTATCTAAAAAAATACAATAATTCGTGAAAATCCATAAAAACACAATTAATAATTATAAAGTATATAATAAAATATAAAAATAATTTGTGTTTTATGGAGGGAGTGGGTTGAATAAGTACGTAAAGGCGAAAAGAAAAAAGAAACTAATTGTTTTGTTGATTTTTGTACTTTTCTCGCTAATAATGCTGGACTTTCAGCTAAGACCAATAATAAAAACAATATCAATGAGTAAGGCGAGAGTAATATCAACTAACGCCATAAACGAAGCAATTTTAGAAGAAATATCGAAGTCTGATGCAGACTATTGGCAATTGGTAAATGTGGAACGGGGAGATGGCGGAAAAGTTTTAGCAATTACCACAAATTCTAAAAAAATAAATGAATTAAGGTCAAACATAAGTATAAAAATTCAAGAAATATTGTCTAACGAGAAGATGCGGCAAGTGGGACTTCCTTTAGGAACGCTTACAGGTTTGGAACTGTTAAGCGGCATAGGACCTATGGTTCCGCTGCACATATCAATTACCGGGAGTGTTGTAACAGAGTTTGAAAGTAAATTTTCTCAGGCGGGAATAAATCAAACTAAGCACCAAATTTTTATAAACGTACACACGAAGATAAGCACGATGGTTCCGGGTTACCCTGCCACAGACACTGTTGACACAAACGTTCCTATAGCGGAAACGATAATAGTAGGCGACGTTCCAAAGGTTTATGCTAATGCTGAAAGCGACAAACTCAAAGATGCAACTTATTTATCGCAGTCGGAAGAGTGAAGAATTTTGGTTGATATTTTAATTTTTGAAATGCTATAATAATGATAAAAATTTAAGGATGTGCTTATTTAATGACTCGTGAAGAGGCTGAAAAATTAATTGTAGAGTATAGAAATAAAATAAATTATCACAATAAAAAATATTATGAGGAAGACGCTCCGGAAATAGAAGACTTTGAGTATGACGCATTAATGAGGTCGCTTGAAGATTTAGAAAGTATGTTTCCTGAGCTCATTACAGAGGATTCTCCAACTCAAAATGTTGGAGGGGCAGCTTCTAATAAGTTTAAGCCTGTTAAACATACTGTGAAAATGGAAAGTCTTCACGATGTGTTTTCTGAGGAAGAGGTAATAGCTTTCGACAAAAGAATGAGAACAGTTATAGAAAATCCTGTTTATGTTGTTGAGCCCAAAATAGACGGTTTATCAGTGTCGATAGAATATGAAGATGGCAAAATGGTTAGAGCGTCAACCAGAGGCGACGGTGTGATTGGCGAAGACGTTACTGAAAATATATTAACAATATTGTCGCTACCCAAGAGGCTAAAAACTAACTTGAAATTCTTAGAAATACGTGGCGAAGTATATATGTCTAAGGAGAATTTTTTAGAGCTCGTAAAAAGACAAGAATTAAACGAAGAGAAAACTTTTAAAAATCCCAGAAATGCAGCAGCCGGCTCATTAAGACAAAAAAATTCAAAAATTACCGCTCAAAGAAAGTTAGATTTATTTGTGTTTAACATACAGCAAATAGACGGCGAAACTTTAACAAATCACAAGCAGTCCTTGGATTATCTTAAAAGTTTAGAAATTCCGGTTTCACCTTGCTATAATGCATACGATAATATAGAAGATGTTATAAAAGAAATAAGACGTATAGGCGATGCAAGAGAATCATTTCCGTTCCAAACAGATGGAGCCGTGATAAAGCTTAATTCATTTGAACAGAGAAATATTCTAGGTAGTACGTCTAAATTTCCACGATGGGCAGAAGCCTTTAAATACCCCCCAGAGGAGAAGACGGCTAAATTATTAGATATAGAAATAAATGTTGGAAGAACAGGGGTTTTAACTCCAACGGGAATTTTTGAACCGACTTTAATTTCTGGAACAACAGTAAGCAGGGCGACTCTTCATAATGAGGATTTCATAAAGGATAAAGACATACGCATAGGAGATATTGCGGTATTGCGTAAGGCGGGGGAGATTATCCCTGAGGTAGTAAGGATTGAAAGCCATTTACAAAATACAAAATGTTTTGAAATGCCTAAATATTGTCCTTCGTGTGGCTCTAAGGTTGTAAGGGAGGACGGCGAGGCAGTTATAAGGTGCACAAATACATCTTGTCCGGCACAGCTTTTAAGACATTTAATACATTTTGTTTCAAGAAACGCTATGGAAATAGACGGTTTGGGAGAAAGTCTTTTAGAACAGCTCGTAAAAGAAGATTTGGTGATTTCTCCAGCGGATATATATGAGCTTAAGGCAGAACAGCTAGAAAAGATTGAACGTATGGGGAAAAAATCCGCAAATAACGTAATTAATGCTATAGAGGCGTCTAAAAGCAGTGGGTTGGACAAGCTCTTATTTGCTCTTGGCATACGCCATGTTGGTCAAAAGGCAGCGAAATTACTTTCTGAACGTTTCAGAAATATAGACGATTTATTTGTGGCTACAGAAGATGAAATTTCCTTAATTGATGGTTTGGGACCTGTGATAGCCAAAAGCGTTGTTGAGTATTTTTCTCTGCCTGAAACAAAACAATTGATTGAAAAATTACGTCAAAATGGAGTAAATTTAGATTCTAAAGTGGAAGAGGCTGGAACAAAATTTTTAGGTCAAACATTTGTGTTAACAGGGACGTTAAGCAGTTACACAAGGGATTCTGCTTCAAAGATGATCGAAAAATTAGGCGGAAAAGTTACGTCGAGTGTGTCTAAAAAAACAACCTATGTTTTAGCCGGGGAAGATGCCGGGAGTAAACTGCAAAAGGCTTTGACTTTGGGAGTTGCGGTTATAAACGAGCAGCAATTTGAAGACATGGTTAAAAGCTAAAAATAATTTTTTACAAACGCTTGACAAATCTTTTATATATGCGTATAATTAAAAAGGTGTAAAGTATTTTACTGTACACCCTTTTACTAAGGGGGCTTTGTGTTGGAAGAAAATAAAGATATTGAGATTTCAATACTTATTGATTTTTATGGTGAAGCCCTAAAAGGCAAGCAACTTGAAATTATGGATTGTTATTACAATCAGGATTTATCTTTATCTGAAATAGCAGATAATA
Source organism: uncultured Eubacteriales bacterium (assembly GCA_934729465.1). Classification (GTDB taxonomy): domain Bacteria; phylum Bacillota; class Clostridia; order Oscillospirales; family Acutalibacteraceae; genus RUG14215. The sequence continues at coordinate 44,392 of CAKVEP010000008.1, forward strand.
TTGAAATTACTCGTCAAGGGGTGCAAGACTCTATTAAACGTTCAAAGACGTTTTTGTATGACATGGAGAAAAAGCTGGGCTATGTTAAACACTTCGAAGAGTTAGAGCATAAGGCTATGAAGATAAATGAATTGGTTTCCAAAATAAAGCTAGAAAATTCAAAAATTGGTAATGTAAACATAGATAAATGTGCAAATGAAATTGTAAAATTATCCAGTAGCTTATGCGATTAGTTGCATTCATATTTAGGTGGTGATGTTGTGGCATTTGAAGGTTTATCTGAAAAAATATCGGCAGCTTTTAAACGGTTGAAATCTAAGGGGAAATTGTCGGAAACAGATGTAAAAACTTCGATGCGAGAAGTAAGGCTTGCGTTGCTTGAAGCGGATGTAAATTACAAAGTGGCTAAAGACTTCACAAACAGGGTCGTTGAAAGAGCCATCGGCGAAAAGGTTATGGAAAGTCTCACTCCGGCTCAAATGGTAATAAAAATAGTAAAAGAAGAATTAACGTCCATAATGGGCGAGAGCTATAGTAAGCTAAATATGCCTTCTAAACCACCATGCGTGATTATGATGTGTGGATTGCAGGGTTCGGGTAAAACAACTCATAGCGCAAAGTTAGCTTTGATGCTAAAAAAACAAGGTCACAGACCTTTGTTAGTTGCCTGCGATGTTTACAGACCTGCCGCTATAAAGCAGTTACAAGTTCTTGGTGAAAAAATAGGTGTCCCTGTTTTTGAAATGGGACAATCAAATCCTGTTGAAATTGCTAAAAAATCTGTTAAATATGCAAACGATTATGGAAATGATATAGTGATTTTGGACACAGCCGGTAGATTACATATCGACGAGGCTCTTATGGATGAGCTAAAACAAATAAAAGGAGAAGTGTCTCCGAACGAAATATTCTTAGTTGTTGATGCGATGACGGGTCAAGATGCAGTAAATGTTGCTAAATCTTTTGATGATTTAATGGACATTACGGGAACTATTTTAACGAAGCTTGATGGCGACACCAGAGGAGGAGCGGCTCTTTCGATAAGAGAAGTTACAGGTAAGCCAATAAAATTTGTTGGTATGGGCGAAAAGCTCGAAAATTTAGAAATTTTTCATCCTGACAGAATGGCTTCAAGAATATTGGGAATGGGCGATGTTTTGTCTTTAATTGAAGACGCCGAATCAGCGCTCGACAAAAAACAAGCAGAAAAAGTAGCCAAAAAGTTACAGGAAGACAAATTCGATTTAGAAGATTTAAAGGATTATCTATTCCAAATTAAAAAAATGGGTCCCTTAAAGTCTATATTAGGCAAACTTCCCGGTATGGAAAGGCAATTAAAAGATGTTAACATTGACGACAGAGAATTAGACCGTCAATGCGCAATTATACTTTCGATGACTCCGTCTGAAAGGAAAAAACCGAGTATTATAAATCCGTCCAGAAAGCGCAGGATTGCTCAAGGTAGTGGAATGAAAGTTGAAGATGTTAATAAGCTGCTTAGAAGCTTTGAAATGATGCAAAAAGCCATGAAAAAGCTAAAAGTTAAGGGCAAGAAAAGAATGTTTGGCTTTGGGTTTCCTAAATTTATGAGATAGTGGATTCATCCGGTAGCTATGTTTTGCTTTCGGTTGATATATATTAAAATTTTTATGAGGTGAATGAAAATGGTAAAAATCAGATTATGCAGAATGGGTTCAAAAAAGCAACCGTTTTATAGAATAGTTGTAGCAGATTCAAGGTCTCCACGCGATGGAAGATTTATCGAGAAGATAGGATATTACAATCCTTTAAAAGAACCTGTTGAAGTTAAGATAGACATTGAAAAGGCTAACGAATGGAAACGTAAAGGTGCTCAACCTACGGATAAAGTTAAAGCACTTTTAAATAAAGTACAAAAATAATTGCTAAGGGAGTAATTTTCTTTGGAAGAATTATTAATGATGTTGGCAAGAAATTTAGTTTCAAAACCTGATTCGGTGAAAATAGAGGTAAATGATTCAGCAGAAGATGGCATGATTCATTATCATTTGTATGTGGATCCAAGCGATATGGGCAGAATAATCGGAAAGCAAGGACGTGTAGCAAAAGCAATCAGACAAATTGCTCGTTCAGCAGCCATTATAAAAAATATAAAAATTTCATTGGAAATTGGGTAATTAAAATGTGTCCGATATCAAGTTTTGGTATCGGGCATGTTTCTATTTTATATAATAGGAGTTTGCTATGAAAAAAAAATATCTGGAAATTGGTAGAATAGTAGGTACCAGAGGATTACAGGGAGAATTAAAGGTTGAGCCGTGGTGTGACAGTCCGGAAGTGATATGCGAAATAAAAAAATTATACATAAATTCAGGAGAAACCAGTATAAATGTGAAGTCATGTCGTGCTCATAAAAATATGGCACTTGTTAAAGTTGACGGCGTAAATAGTATTGACGATGCCAATAAATTAAGAGGCAAGGTGCTTTATGCTGAGAGGTGCGACATTCCAAAAGAAGACGATTCTTATTTTATACAAGATTTATTAGGCATGAGTGTTGTGGATATAGACAGTCAAAGGGAATACGGCAAAATAAAAGAAGTGTTTTCTACCGGAGCAAATGATGTGTACACGGTTAAAACGAATGAAGGTAAGCTGTGTTATGTTCCTGTGATAAAAGACGTTGTTATAGACATAAATTTGCAAGAAGATAAAATTTTGATACGTCCGATTGAGGGGATTTTTGACGATGATAATTGATTTACTAACATTATTTCCTGAAATGTGTGAAAAAGTATTGTCTGAAAGTATAATTGGAAGGGCAAGAGCAAAAAATATATTGAACATAAAGTGTCACCAAATACGCGATTACACATATGATAAACATAATAGGGTGGACGATGAGCCATACGGTGGAGGAAAGGGTATGGTTATGATGGCGGAGCCTATAGCGAATTGTTTTTCAGCCGTTTGCGAGGAAAGAGGCACACGTCCAAAGCTTATATATATGTCTCCAAAGGGCAAGGTTTTAACACAAGACATTGCTCGTGAAATCGTCAAGAATGAAAATATAGCTATTCTATGCGGTCACTATGAAGGCGTTGACGAGAGAGTAATAGATGAGCTTGTTGATGAACAAATTTCAATAGGAGATTACGTGTTAACAGGTGGGGAGCTTCCAGCCTTAGTTTTAGTTGACGTGATAAGCAGGATGGTTCCCGGTGTTCTTGCGAGCGAGGAGTGCTTTACGGATGAAAGTCATTATCATGGTTTGCTCGAATACCCTCAGTACACCAGACCAAGGGTTTGGAAAGATAGGGAAGTTCCGGAAGTTTTACTTTCGGGTAATCATGCCAAAATATCAGAGTGGAGAAAAGAGCAGTCTATTACGCAAACTAAGAGGTTCAGACCAGATATGCTGTATAAAAATGAGGAAAAACAGTAGATAAGGTAAAAACTATATGAATATTGTCAAAAAATTATGTAATATAAAAATGTGATAATTATACAAAATTAATTAACAAATTTAGCAAGGTGCACAATGGTATTGTCATAAAGTAAGTATTAATAGGTCACAGGTCCAAAAATAATGTTTCTTGTTGACTAATGCTAAAATTGTGGTATAATATAAAAGTATTTTGCGATTTGTGATATTAGCAGATAAACGTATTTTTGAGTAGGAGGAGATTTGTTATGTACGTTAAAGAGGTAATGGTTCGAAATCAAGTGGGGTTACACGCACGTCCGGCAACCTTTTTTATACAAAAAGCTAATGAGTTTAAGTCTTCAATTTGGGTGGAAAAGGAAGAAAGACGCGTAAATGCAAAAAGTTTGTTAGGAGTATTGTCTTTAGGCATACTTGGAGGAACTGTGATACGTATTATAGCAGACGGCGTTGATGAAGTAGAGGCTGTTGAGGCTCTTGCGAAATTGGTAGAATCAGTGTTCACTGAAACTGGCGATGTTGGAGTTCCTAGTCATTCGATGAGCAATGACTCTGAAAATAATGATATAAAAATAAGATAGTATTTAAATATTTTATATGTATAACATGATATTGCTAAGGGTAATATCATGTTAATTTATTTTATTAAAATCATTTTTTGGAGAATTTTTTATGGATAAAAAAGAATTAAGAAAAAAAGCGATGAATTTGCCCGAAAAACCCGGAGTTTACTTAATGAAGGATGAGGATTCAGAGATAATATATGTTGGAAAGGCTAAAATTTTGAAAAGAAGAGTTAGCCAGTATTTTGGTTCGGATAAAAAACATGATGTAAAAGTTAAAAAAATGGTATCAAAAGTGTGTAACTTCGACTACATTATCACAGACAGTGAATTTGAAGCACTTGTATTGGAGTGTAATTTAATCAAAAAATATAGTCCTAAATACAATATTTTATTAAAAGACGACAAAGGCTATCACTATATAAAAATTACTAATGAAGAATGGCCAAGAATAGAAGCGGTAAATGTGAAAAAGGACGATGGAGCTTATTATATAGGGCCATATACAAGCTCGTGGTCTGCAAAAAAAGTAGTAGACGAAGTAACCAAAATATTTAAACTTCCAACTTGTAATAGAAATTTTTCCGCAGGCAGAAGCAGACCTTGTCTGAACTTTTATATAGGCAGGTGCGTTGCGCCTTGCAATGGCAAAATATCAAATTCTGATTACATGAAATTGTTTGCTGAAGCCAAGGAGTTTATCAAGAGAGGTAGCAGCGAAACCTTGAGGAAATTAAGGGAGGAGATGAATTTAGCGGCTAACGAGTTGAAATTTGAAAAGGCTGCACAGCTCAGAGACCGCATTAAATCAATTGAGAGCATAAAGGAAAAGCAAAAAGTGGTTTCAAACAGAGTAAAAGAGCAAGATGTGATTGCTGTAGTACAAGGTGAAAATAGGTCAAGTATACAAATATTTAGATTTAAAGATGGAGATTTGTATGAAACAGAGAATTTTATAATTAATGAATCTGGAGATTTGCAGTCAATACGCACAGAATTTATAGAAAGATATTATAGTATTAGAGATTTTGTGCCAAAACAAATAACTGTTGATGGCACTTTGGAAGACGAAAATTTAATAAAGGAATGGTTATCTAAAAAACGTGAGAGCAGTGTTACAATTGTTATTCCTAAAATAGGTGAGCAACTTGAATTGGTTGAAATGTGCCGCAATAATGCATACGAGGCGTTGGCAAGATACAGTGGAGCAAGTCGTAAAGAGGAAATTGTTTTACATGAATTATCACAAATTTTAGGGCTTTCCAAGGATGCAAATTATATAGAGGCTTATGATGTGTCTAATTTACAAGGAACAGAAAATGTTGGAGCAATGGTTGTATATAAAGATGGAAAGCCACTCAAAAATGCATATAAAAAATTTAAAATGCAAACTATTGATGGACAAGATGACTATAATTCTATGAAAGAAATGTTAACTCGAAGAATAAATGAGTATAAAAAAAATAAAAATAGTGGCGAAGGTTTTGGTAAATTGCCAGATTTAGTGCTAATAGATGGCGGAAAAACTCACGTTAAATTGGTAAAAGAAATAGCCCAAAAACTCAATTGGCGGGTTCAAATATATGGAATGGTTAAAGATTCCAAGCATAAAACCAGGGCGATTACTACTGATGGTAAGGAAATTATGATAAATAAAAATAAAAAAATATTTAACTTTATAACTCAAATACAAGATGAAGTGCATAGATTTGCGATAAATTATCATAAAAAACGTAGAACAAAAAGTATGTTAGAAAGCGAATTGCTTAAAATAGATGGAATAGGAAAAAAACGAGCAAAAATACTCTTGATGAAGTTTGGAACCTTAGAAAGAATAAAACTTGCAACTTTACAAGAATTAGAGCTCATTCCAGGTATAACAAAAGCATCATCAAGAGCAATTAAAGAATATTTTAGTTAATAATATCTATATTTTAGTTACTATATTTCCATTATTTTTAACAATACTGTTTTCAGGAATATATCCTCTTACCATTGTTAAAGGGTATATATTGCTATTTTTCCCAACAATTGAACCGGGGTTTAATACAGCATTACATCCAATTTCGGTATAATCTCCTAATATTGCACCAAATTTTTTTAAATTTGTTTCGATTTTTTTATTGTTGAAATTAAAAGATATCAGATTTTTGTCTGCTCTAACATTTGATGTGATGGCACCAGCGCCCATATGTGCTTTATAACCCAAAATAGAATCACCAACATAATTATAATGTGGAACTTGTACATTGTTGAAAAGTATAACATTTTTTATTTCAGTAGAATTTCCAACAACGCAATTTTTTCCAATGATGGCATTTCCTCGTATAAAAGCACAATGACGAATTTCTGTACCCTCTTCGATTATTGTGAATTCTGAAATATGTGCCGTTTCAGATACTTTGGCATTTTTGGAAATCCAAACATTTTTTTGAGGACTATAGTACTCTGAATTAGATAAATTTTCTCCTATTTCTTTAATAAACATATTAATATTAGGAATAACTTCCCAAACATTGTTAATATTTTTAAATAAATTTTTTGCCATAGTTTGCTGTAAATCTAAAAATTTTTCGGGCATAAAGTTATTATTCATAAAAAATCCTCCAATTAGATTTTAACGATTAAATAGTGGAAAAGTGACAATAAATTCACTGCCTTTATTTTGTTCACTTTTAACCTGAATGTCGCCGTTGTAAAGTTTTACGATGTCTTTAACGATAGCAAGACCTAACCCTGTACCAGGAATACCGGAAGCCCTACTCACATCACTTCGATAAAATCTTTCAAATATTTTATCTATGTTTTGTGGATTAATGCCAATACCTGTATCTTTTATACTTATAATAACATTTTTTCTTTCTTTATAAATATTAATGTATATATTGCCATTATCGACATTATATTTTATGGCATTTCCGATTATATTAGAAAATAATTGTTGCATTCTTATATCTGATATCCCAACAGTTAAGTTGGAATCCGCAGATAATTCGATTTTTATATTTCTTTTTTCAGCCAAAGGTGCAAGGTTTTTAATTGTTTCAAGAGACTCCTTTTTAACATTACATTTTTGAGATATGGAAGAATCGTTCATATTTTCAACTTGAGAAAGTAAAAGCATGTCATCTATCAAAGTGAACAATTTTTGAGACTCAGAATAAATTATATCGTAAAAATATTTTCTTGTTTCGGCGTCACGTTCTTCGCTGCTAAGAAGTTCAATATATCCAATTATGGACGTTAAGGGAGTCTTTAATTCGTGTGTTACATTAGATGCAAATTCATCTCTTGTTTTTTTAAGTTTGTCAATTTCAGTACAATCCGTTAGTAAAATTATTATATTATTTTTTTTATCTTTATCATAATTTAGCGATGATATATAAATTTCTATTATTTTTTCAGAACCTGGCAAAGTAATTGTTTTAGTAGATGGTTTATTGGTTTTGTAAAATGTTTCTAACATTGGTGCGATGTGAGAAAAAAATATATTAGAGTCTTCCAAATTACAATTTAACGACACGCCATTACCTAAAATTTTGTCTGCAGAAATATTATGCATAATAATTTCTTTTTTAGCATTTAATAATAAAATTCCTTGCTCAAGCTTATCAAAAATGGATTTATACATAATCAAAAGATAGTCGTTACTTGAATTTAATGTGTGTTGTTTTTCTAAAAATGTATTCAAATATTTAGGAATAGAAATAATATTATTATCATAATTAGGCAAATTAAATTTATCTAATTTTTGTTTACTAAGTTTAAATGAATCATTTTTTAGTGTAATGAGAGATTTGTTTAATTTTTTTAAAGATAAATTGATAGACAAAGCGAATAATATATTTCCGAATATAAGACTTAATATGGTACAGATTATAAAATTTGTGGTATTTATTTCTATGTTCTGGAAAATAAAGAACAAAAATAAAAAAAGTACGCTAATATCTAAGGCAAGTGTAAAAACACTCGCCTTTAAAATGGTTGATTTCATTATATTTCACTTTCAGAAGCAAATCTGTACCCAACGCCTCTGACAGTTTTAATGTAAACGGGCTTGTCAGCCTCATCTTCAATTTTTTGTCTAAGGTAGCGGATATGTACATCCACGGTTCTTGCATCGCCGCAGTATTCCACATCCCAAACCTTTTCCATTAATTGGTCCCTTGTTAAGACTCTGCCTTTACAGCTCATTAAAGTGGTAAGAAGGTCAAATTCCTTCATGGTGAGATTCAACAAATTATTTCCTTTTATGACAGTACGTCTGGCGAGATTTACAGTTATATCTCCACAACTTATAATCTCATCGGTTGTGGATACGTTTGTATATTCATTTCTACGAATTACAGCTTTAACTCTTGCGCATAATTCTTTTAAACTAAACGGCTTAGTAATGTAATCATCGGCGCCCATTTCCAAGCCAAGCACACAATCCACTTCTTCGCTACGTGCGGTAAGTAATAGTACGGGCACAGTTTTAGTATCTTTGTCTAATTTCAGTCTTCCGCAAACTGTTAAACCGTCAGGCTGAGGCATCATCCAGTCTAATACTATAGCGTCAGGCACGCGTTTTTGAACAGCCTTTAAAAGTTCAGCTCCGCCTGAGAATTCTTGAGTTTGAAACCCGTAATCCTTTAGAGCCAACGAAGCCAACTTTCTTATGTTTGGTTCGTCATCTGTAATATAAACTAGACCTGCGCCTGTTCCAGCTACTGATTCTGGCATAATTATCACACACTCCCAATAATAAAATTAGTTCAATTCAGGGTGTTGACCAGTTTTCATATATATAACCCATTCGGCTATATTAGTACAGTGGTCAGCAATCCTTTCAGCGTATTTGGCTATAAACAGCAAATCCACTTCCGATTCAACATAAAGAGAATTTTTAGCAATAGCTTTACAAATACTAAGAACTATATCTGAAAACAGCGAATCTATTTCATCATCTTGACTACAAATATTCACTGCATCATCAACATTTTGACTAGAAAAAACATTTAAAACATTTTTGAACATAACTTGAACGCAATCCAACAAAGAAATAATGCGACCCATATTAGTACTTTCGCTTGATATTTTAGATGACATAATTATTTCACATATGTCAGCACAATGGTCTGCAATACGTTCAATGTCAGTAATTATCTTCAAACAAGCGGTTATATTTCTAAGGTCGCTAGCCATAGGCTGTTGAAGCGCTATCATATTCAAACAAAATTTCTCTATATTATGCTCTTTTTCATTTATAAGTTTATCTTCGTTAACAATTTTGCTAGAAAGACTAACATCTAAATTTTTAAAGGCACATATAGATTGAGATATTATAGTATCTACTTTTTCACCCATATCTGATACACTTTGATTTAAATTGTCTAATTGATGTAAAAAAAAGTGTCGCAAATTATGGAATACCTCCTTTTATTAGAAGTACGAACATATTATAATACAAATTCAAAATAAATACAACTATATAAAAAAGAAAATTTGATAAAAATTTTTAACCAAAACGACCTGTAATATAATCTTCCGTGCGCTTGTCGCTAGGATTCTTGAAAATACGAGAAGTTTTATTATATTCCACTATTTTTCCCGACAAGAAAAATGCGGTTGTGTCGGATATTCTGGCAGCCTGTTGCATATTGTGAGTAACTATTATAACAGTGTATTTAGTTCGTAAATCCGTAATTAAATCTTCAATTTTTAGAGTAGAAGAAGGGTCTAAAGCTGAAGTTGGTTCGTCCATAAGAATTATGTCGGGTTCCACGGCGATAGCGCGTGCAATACAAAGTCTTTGTTGCTGTCCTCCCGACATCCCTAAAGCAGGTTTTTTAAGGCGGTCTTTCACTTCGTCCCATAATGCCACTCCCTTCAAAGATTTTTCAACAATTTCATTAAGACGATTTTTATTTCTTATTCCGTGGACTCTAGGACCATATGCGATGTTGTCATATATGCTCATGGGGAAAGGATTAGGCTTTTGAAACACCATCCCAGCACGTTTTCTAAGTAGATTAAGGTTTGTGCGAGGGTCGTAAATATTTTGATTGTCGATTAAAACTTGCCCTGTGATTTTGCACCCCTCAACTAAATCGTTCATACGATTTATAGATTTAAGACAAGTCGATTTACCGCATCCAGATGGTCCAATAAAAGCAGTAACTTCGTTTTTATTAATTTTAATATTTACGTCTTTAAGAGCGTGAAAATCCCCGTAAAACAGCTGGAGATGGCTTATATCTACCTTAACAGACATAATCAAACAAACCTTTCAAAGATAAATTACTTGGATTTTTGCAAAAAATGAGATATTAAATTAGCAATCACGTTTAGAATGAGAACTAAAATTAAAAGGACTGTAGCAGTGGCAAAAGCGGTTTGGAAAGCGTTTTCTGAAGTAGCTTGTTTTGCTGTTTGATATAGATGAAGTGTAAGCGTTCTTCCGCTCGACATAATGTGAGAAAAAAAGTTTTTGGGCATATTGTAAGCCATTCCGGATGTGTACAATAATGCAGCAGATTCCCCAATAATTCTCCCGATAGCTAAAATAATTGATGTTATAATCCCAGATATGGAGCAAGGTAAAATTATGTCTAATATGATTCTTAATTTGCCTATTCCAAGGGCGATAGCACCTTCTTTGTAACCGTCAGGCACAGACATTAACGTTTCTTCCGTAGTTCTTATGATTGTCGGAAGTACACACAAAGTCATAGTAAGGCATCCGGCGATTATTGATGTTCCCATTCCAAGTAGTACGCAAAATATAGTATACCCAAAAAGACCGAAAATTATGGATGGAATACCAGATAAAATTTCAGTAGTAAATCTTATAATATTTACTATTTTGCCCTGTTTTGCATATTGAGTTAAGTATATAGCAGAGGCTATTCCTATCGGCACAGACAGTAACAAAGTTATAATGACTATATACAATGTGTTTATAATCATAGGTAAAATTCCTTTTAATGACGGGATATTTTCTGAGTAAATAGTAGAAACGAAATCGAAAGACACAAATTTTAAACCATTGATTAATATATAAAATATTAAACTTGCTAACACAGTTATAGTAATAAAAGCAGAAACATAGATTAATGATGACAATATAAAATCAGAAAAAGAATGGCGTTTTTTATACAAACTATTTTTATCAGAATTATTTTTTATCATTAAATTCCCTCCTTTTAGAAATATACATAAATGACGTGTTCACAATCATTATGAAGACGAAAAGTACAAGACCAATAGCAAATAAAGCTTGTCTGTGAAGCCCCGAGGAGTAAGACATCTCAAGTACAATTCCTGTTGTGAGAAGGCGAACCGGAGAAAGTAAATTTGGCATATTGGCAACGTTTCCTGCAACCATAATCACTGCCATGGTTTCGCCGATGGCTCTGCCAACGCCTAAAATTATTCCTGCGATTAACCCCGAGCTTGCGGCGGGAACAATAATTTTAAATATTGTTTTAACTCGGGAAGTACCTAAAGCTAAGGCGGCTTCTTTGTATGACTCAGGAACGGCTCTTAATGCGTTTTCGGATACGCTTACTATGGTTGGAAGAACCATTATAGCTAAAATTATAATGACGGCGAGTAAACTGTCTCCGATTGACCTCTCGGGGAACATTTTTCTTATTGCGGGCACGATTATAAGCATTCCAAAAAATCCGTAAATTACAGATGGAATCCCTGCAAGTAATTGTACAGCCATTCTAACAATGTTAGCTAATTTGGACCCGGAAGTTTCTGAAAGGAATATAGCTGTGAATATTCCAATTGGAACCCCTAAAATTATTGCTCCCACGGTTGCGAGTAGGGACGATAAAATTAAAGGCAATATTCCATATTGATTAAATTTAGGGTGCCACGTTTTCCCGAATATAAATTTTGATATTCCTATGTTGTATATTGCGGGAATTCCGGAAATCACAACATACAATGTTATTACAATCACCGCACCTACTGAAACACACGCAAACACTTTAAATATAGCTTCAGCTAAAAATTCAGTGCCCAAAATCCACATAGCAAATATCGCAGAAATTATAGACAATATTAGTATTGCAAATATACATGGCGTATATCCAACAGAAAAATTATCAATATCTAGGTTTATTGCTCGTTTGTAAACAATACTTCCAGTTGAAATTAAAATTATAGGGAACAGGGATGAAAAAATTAGTAACATAGCTGAAATATTTGGCTTTTTCATAACCATAAATATTTGAGAGGCGATTAAAAATAAAAATTCCAGTAGTATAGAAAATTTTATGATTAAGGGTATTTTTAAAATTTGTCCTTGAATGTTGAACCCCGCATTTACAAATAATTCCCACAGTGAAACGTTATATACATAAATGTCAAATTGATAAACTGCAAAGTTTATAAAGAATAGTACTAAATTTATTGCAGTAAGAAAAAATACTGTCACAAATTTTATATTGTTGTAATTTTTTGAATTTGGTTTTAATTTGTTATACATCTCAATCATTAACGACGACACCTCAAAAATTAAATAATATCAATAGTGGCGGGAATTAATTTCATGTCTTTTACAATATTTTTTCCTTCGTCTGAGGCAATGAATTCAAACCAATTTTTAATAAGAGGATTTTCATTATTTTTTAAATATATTTCCTTGAACGGGCGTTTTAAAATATAGGTATTATTAACAATGTTTTCGGTTGATGGTTTTACTCCATCTATATTTAAAGGCTTTATACTATCCGATATTGAAGAAATAGAGATGTATCCGATAGCGGTTTCATCGCTTGCCACCTTGGACAAAATATCTCCTGCCTCGGGGTACTCTGCGGTGTAGCTGTATTGAGCGTTGGTGCGATTAAACACGTTTTCAAAGGCTTCTCTGGTTCCGGAAGCCTCTTCTCGACCTATTAAAGTTATTGGCAAATCATTTCCACCTAATTGTGACCACCTAGATAAATTTCGGGAAAATATATCGTGGATTTGTTCAGACGACAAAGAATTAATAGGATTATTATTATTTACAATTAGAGCTATACCGTCAAATGCTATAGTAATTTCGTGAAATTTTTCAGGAGTTTCATCAGAATTTAGTTCACGTGAAATATCTCCAATAATTGATGTCCCATTTATCACAGAGTTAACTGCTGCGCTGGAACCTGTGTCTGACTTTTCTACAATTACATCGGGATATAATTTTGAAAAAGCTTCTCCAAGAGAATTTACTAATTTTGTCATTGATGTGGAACCGTTTATGGTTAGGTCGCCGGAAGGGGAGTCAGAGAAAGTTTTTTCAGAAATATAATCATAATTAATATTGTTTGAAAAACAAGCAGTCAACATTAAGAAAATAGGAATTATATATAATAATTTATAAATTTTTTTCATAATTTCCCCTTCTATATCATTCTCTGTGGATTATAAAATAATCCATACTATATAATTTTATGTTATATAGCGTGGATTATTCTTAATTTAAAAATATTGTTTTATGTTACAATGTATAAAAGAGTCGATAAATTTCAACTTAATATATAAAATAATGCAAAATAAAAAGCTCTCTTAATTGAGAGCTTTTACTTATTTAATCATGCTTGCAACTTCGTCTGCGAAATTGTCTTCACGTTTTTCTATGCCTTCGCCTTTTTCTAACCTTGCGAAAGATAAAATTTTAATATCACCGTTTAATTCTTTACTGATATTTTGAGTGTAAGAAGATATTGTTAAATTGTTATCTTTAACAAATTGCTGTTCCAAAAGACAATTTTCTTTATAGAATTTTCCGATACGACCTGCAACGATTTTTTGAGCAATGTTTTCAGGCTTACCGTCGTTTATAATTTGCTCTGTGAGGATTTTCTTCTCATGAGCTAACACTTCTTCAGGAACACTTTCTTTATTCAAATATGCAGGATTTACAGCTGCTATTTGCATTGCAACGTCTTTAGCATACTCTTTGAATTTTTCTGTTTTAGCAACATTTTCATCAGCGTCAAACTTAACCATAACGCATATTTTTCCACCTGCATGGATGTAAGTTGAAACAACGCCTTCGTATCTAACAAAACGTCTGATTTTAATGTTTTCGCCGATTGTTAAGATTTTTTCTTGCAATAAATCAGCAACTGTCAATTCGCTGCCAACTGCTTGACATTTTAATAATTCTTCAACATCCTTAGGATTAAATTTCATGATAGTGTCAGCACAGGTCTTAACAAAAGCTTGGAATTCAGCATTTTTAGCAACGAAATCTGTTTCAGCGTTTACTTCAATTGCCACACCTAAATTTCCTTCTTCGTTTGTAAATGCCATAGCCAAGCCTTCAGCAGCTATTCTGCCAGACTTTTTGGTTGCAGCGGCAAGACCTTTTTCTCTTAAAAAGTCTATGGCAGCTTCCATATTTCCGTTAGATGCGTTTAATGCTTTTTTGCAGTCCATCATACCGCACCCAGTTTTTTCTCTTAAATTTTTAACATCTTGAGCTGTAAAAGACATAATATAATTCCTCCAATTGTTATTCTTTAAAAAATACTCGCGTAGTAACTTATTTACAACCCGAGTATTTTATTATCAGTAAATTAAAACTTACTCAGCAACTTCAACGTCTTGAGCTTCATCTTCAGAGTTAGCTAACTCTTGAATTGTTTCGCCTTCTCTGCCTTCAACAATTGCATTAGCCATAACTGAGCATATGAGCTTAACTGCTCTGATAGCGTCATCGTTACCTGGGATAACGTAGTCTACCATATCAGGGTCACAGTTAGTGTCAACAATAGCCACAACAGGGATACCTAATTTTTTAGCTTCAGCAACTGCTATTTTTTCTTTTCTTGGGTCTACTATAAATAATGCGCCCGGTAATTCTTTCATATCCTTAATTCCACCGAGAAATTTTTCTAATTTTTCGATTTCAAGGTTTAGCTTAATAACTTCTTTTTTAGGTAATAATTCGAAAGTACCGTCTTCTTGCATAACTTTAAGTTGATGTAATCTGTCGATTCTGCGTCTGATAGTAGAGAAGTTTGTTAACATACCGCCAAGCCAGCGAGCATTAACATAATATGAATTTGCGTTAATAGCTTCTTCTTTAACTGAATCTTGAGCTTGCTTTTTGGTTCCTACGAATAACACAGATTTTCCTTGTTCAGAAATTTCTCTGATAAAATTGTAAGCCTCTTGAAGTTTCTTTACGGTTTTTTGCAAATCGATAATGTAAATACCGTTGCGTTCTGTAAAGATGTACTCAGCCATTTTAGGGTTCCATCTTCTTGTTTGGTGACCGAAATGAACACCGGCTTCTAAAAGTTGTTTCATTGATACTACTGACATAATTAAATTCCTCCTTGGTTTTTACCTCCGCAAAAGCCGCTAAACAGCTACACTCTTAAAAAGCACCACACTGTATAAAGCTTACTTGCGTGTGTAATGTAAAGTATGATAACATAAAATTAGTAAAAAATCAATAGGTAAAAACCAAGATTAAGAATTAATTTAAAAAAATAGGGCAGAGGTATAAAAATCCAAAGCCCTATTTTTAGTAGCGTTAAAAGCTTTTTTGAGATTTAATTTTTTCCATAGCGCCGTTTTCGAGTCTTGAAACCTGAGCTTGGCTTATTCCTATTTCATTTGCAACTTCCATTTGGGTTTTACCTTTAAAGAAGCGAAGGGAAAGGATTTTTTTCTCTCTGTCACTTAAATCGCTTATTGACTGCTTTAAAGAGATTTCATCGAGCCAATTGTTATCATCGTTTTTATCTCCGACTTGGTCCATTACATATACAGTGTCTGTACCGTCTGAGAACACGGGTTCATAAAGGGAAACGGGTTCAACTATAGACTCAAGCGCCAACACTATATTTTCTCTTGATGTTTCCATTTCAGAAGCGATTTCATCTATACTTGGTTCACGATTATTTTCGTTTGTGAACTTTTCTTTAATTTGCATGGCTTTGTAAGCTATGTCACGCATTGAGCGGCTGACTCTTATAGAATTGTTGTCTCGAAGATATCTTCGGATTTCTCCTATTATCATAGGGACGGCATAGGTTGAAAATCTTACGTTTTGTGATATATCAAAATTATCGATAGACTTGATTAATCCGATACATCCCACTTGAAATAAATCATCTAAAGTTTCGCCACGGTTTGTAAAGCGTTGTATGACGCTTAAGACAAGACGTAAATTTCCGCTGATTAGTTGGTCTCTTGCATCTAAGTCTCCTTGCTTTACGAGTTTTAATAATCTCATTTTTTCCTTCTCAGGAAGAACTTTAAGTTTTGTTGTGTTTACTCCGCATATTTCCACTTTGTTATATTGCACTCGTATTTCCCCCAGTAATAATAATTTTACAAGCTAATTATTGGCGTCATGGGATAAATTAATTCAGTTTACGCAATAAGTGTGAAACATGAGACGGTGATGTTAAAAAAGCAATATATTTTTGGCAAAAAACGCTTTTTACAGGGATTTTATGAGATGTTTTAATTACACGGATTGTCTTTATAGAAATTTTTATTTTATGTATAAAATTATGATTTTTGGCAATGAATCAAAAGTACTGTAAACGTTGACTTTATTAAGAATTTGTGAGATACTGTTTATTAAGTTGAGTAAAAAATTGGAGGAAGTTTCTATGGAAAAAGAGTTGAATAAAATATATGACCCCAAAGAAGTAGAAGATAGGTTATATGAATTTTGGGAAAACAATAATTATTTTCATGCAGAACCGGATAAAAGTAAAAATCCATACACAATAGTAATCCCGCCGCCAAACATTACGGGTAAACTTCACATGGGTCACGCTTTGGATGAAACTCTTCAAGATATAATAGTAAGATTTAAGAGAATGCAAGGCTTTATGACTTTGTGGCTTCCTGGGACAGACCACGCATCTATAGCAACTGAGGCTAAGGTTGTAAATGCAATTAAGGAGGAGGGACTGTCTAAAGAAGAGCTTGGAAGAGAAGAATTTTTAAAGCGCACGTGGCAATGGAAAGAGCAATACGGAAATACTATAGTAAATCAGATAAAAAAGCTTGGAGCATCTTGCGATTGGTCGAGGGAGCGCTTTACCTTAGATGAGGGGTGCTCAAAGGCTGTTATTGAATTTTTCAATAGAATGTATGAAAAGAAGCTGATTTACAGAGGCGAAAGAATAATAAATTGGTGTCCAAAATGTAAAACTTCAATATCAGATATAGAAGTAGTGTTTGATGAAACCGACGGAAAATTCTGGCATATAAAATATCCATTTGCAGACGGAAGCGGAAGTTTGGAAATTGCAACAACAAGACCTGAAACTATGCTTGGTGATACCGCTATAGCAGTATCGCCTGACGACGATAGGTATAAAGATATAATCGGAAAGAGTGTAATTGTTCCGCTTATAAACAAGGAAATTCCTGTTGTTGCAGACAGCTATGTTGAAAAAGACTTTGGAACCGGAGCGGTAAAAATAACGCCAGCTCACGACCCTAACGATTTTGAAGTTGGGAAGAGGCACAATCTTAAAGTAATAAATATTATGGACGACAATTGCGTAATGAACGAAAACGCAGGGAAGTATAAAGGGTTAGACAGATACGAGGCAAGAAAACAAATAGTTGAAGACCTCAAACAAGCAGGATTTTTGGTTAAGGTTGAGGACATTCACCATAATGTTGGAAAATGTCAAAGATGTTCAGAAGTAGTTGAACCAAGAGTGTCAACTCAGTGGTTTGTAAAAATGGAACCCCTTGCAAAGCCGGCTATAGAGTGCGTGAAGTCAGGGAAAGTTAAGTTCATTCCTGAAAGATTTAGCAAGATATACTATAACTGGATGGAAAATATTAAGGATTGGTGTATATCAAGGCAGTTGTGGTGGGGACATAGGATTCCGGCGTGGTACTGCGAGGATTGCGGAGAGGTTAATGTTTCCAGAGAAGAAGTAAAAGAATGTGGGAAATGTGGTTCTCACAAATTACATCAGGACGAAGACACGTTAGATACATGGTTTTCATCTGCACTATGGCCGTTTTCGACTCTTGGATGGCCAGAAAAAACACCGGAGTTAGATTACTTTTTCCCAACAGACACACTCGTTACAGGATACGATATAATTTTCTTCTGGGTTGCAAGAATGATATTCGCATCTAAAGAATTGATGGGTGATGTTCCGTTTAAAAATGTGTTGATACACGGTCTTGTTAGGGACGCTCAGGGAAGAAAGATGTCTAAATCTCTGGGCAATGGGATAGACCCTCTTGAGATTATAGATAAATACGGTGCTGACGCTTTAAGATTTACTTTGGCAATAGGCAATAGTCCCGGAAATGATATAAGATTTTCTGATGAAAAGGTGTCTTCAAGCAGGAATTTTGCGAATAAAATCTGGAATGCCGCTAGGTTTATCCACATGAACATAAAAGAAAAGAATGTTCAAAATAAGCTTCCTGAAAATATGAACACTGTAAATAAATGGATTGTTAGCAGATTTAACGATGTTGCGAGAGAAGTTACGAGTAACATAGAAAAATTTGAGCTTGGTTTAGCAGTACAAAAACTTTATGACTTTGTATGGGACGAATTTTGCGATTGGTATATAGAGTTTGCGAAGGTAAATATGCAAAATGAGAGCGTAGCTTTAGAGACCATGCAAGTTTTGGTTTGGGTAATGAGCAACACAATGAAGCTTTTACATCCCTTTATGCCGTTTATCACGGAGGAAATTTGGCAGTCTTTGCCGCATGACGGTGAATCTATTATGGTTTCAAAATATCCTTGTTACGACAGTAGATTAGATGACAAAGTAGCAGAGGATAAGATTAAAGACATAATGGAAGTAATAAAATGTATAAGAAACCGTAGAAGCGAAATGAATGTGCAGCACAATAAAAAAACAGCAATTTATATATCAACGTTAAACACTCAAACGTATCAAGAAAGCAGCGAACTAATAAAGAAATTAGCCTACGGAACTGATGTTAAAGTAGCAAACGAATTTAATATTTCGCAATCGGTAACCATAGTAACGACAAACGCTAAGGTTTATATTCCGCTTGACGAGCTTATTGACAAGCAAGCAGAGATAGCTAGATTAAAAAAGGAATATGAAGAAACCAAAAAATATTTGGAGCAGTCACAGCTAAAGCTTAAAAATGAGAAATTCATTTCTAAAGCGCCAGAAAAGGTAATAAACGGCGTTAAAGATAATGTTGAAAAATTAAAATCTAAGCTGAGCGAAATTGAAAATACTTTAAAATCTATGGAAAATTAAAGTTAAAGGAGCCTATAAAAGGGCTCCTTTGTTAATGTAAAAATAAAAATTTAAAAGCATAATAAATTATATTAATAAAACAATATTCTACAAAATAGTAACCTTAATTATCTTATAATAATAAAAAGAATACTAAAAATCATCTAAGGACAAGCATAATTAAGGAAGTGAAGATATGGGAGTAAAAATATCTGTTGAGGGCGATGTGTTAACAGCATTGCTTGAAGGGGATATAGACCATCACACAGCAAAAGCTATGAGAGAAAGTATTGACGAAAGTAGCGTTAAATTCAAGCCTAAACTTATGAATATTGATTTTAGCAAGGTACAGTTTATGGATAGTTCAGGAATAGGTTTGATAATGGGAAGATATAAACTTATGCTTAAAACTAAAGGAAATTTAAAGGTTATAAATGTGCCGGCAAGACTTGAAAGAATGGTAAAACTTTCGGGACTTGCGGCTCTTGGAATATTTTAGAGGAGGTCATGTTAAATGAAAAATGTTATAAATGAAATGAATTTAAATTTTTTAAGCAGGTCATACAACGAAGGCTTTGCAAGAGCAACGGTGTCGGCGTTTGTAGCACAGCTTGACCCAACTATTGACGAACTAGCAGACATTAAAACAGCAGTGTCAGAAGCGGTAACGAATTGTATAGTGCATGGATATAAGTCGGGAATAGGAACTGTTTACATATCATCAAAAATATACGACAACGGAAAGATACTTATAAAAATAAGAGATAAAGGCTGTGGAATAGAAAACATAGAGCAGGCTATGGAGCCGTTGTTTACAACCGGAGGAAGCGAAAGAGCGGGTCTTGGGTTTGCAGTTATGCAGAGTTTTATGGACAAAATAAAAGTTACTTCAAAACCCGGAAAAGGAACGATAGTAACCCTTGAAAAGAACATTATAAGAAGACCGGTGAAAAAAGAAAGTAAATAATAAAGCCTTACATAAATTAAGCGAGCTGATACTTATGGAAGAAAGAAAGAAAATAATAGAGGGCAACATGAGGCTTGTACATGCGTGCGCAAACAGATTTAAAGGGAAGGGAATAGAGTATGATGACCTGTTTCAAAACGGATGTGTGGGTCTTGTTAAAGCGGCTGATTCATTTGATAAGAACAGGGGAGTACAATTTTCAACTTATGCCGTACCATTTATATTAGGCGAAATAAAAAGACTGTTCAGAGAAGGCGGCGTTGTAAAGGTTTCGAGGCGTGTAAAGGATTTATCGTTAAAAATTAATAGGTATTGTGAAAGTTTTGCAGCAAAAAACGGCAAATCGCCAACAGTTAGCGAGATTGCCGAGGAGTTTAATATTGATGTTCAACAGGTGGTGGAGGCACTCGATTCGTCAAGAATGCCGGTTTCTTTAACAAGCCCTCAGGATAGCGAAGAAAGTCAAATAGACATTCCCGTAGATTTCAACGACGAAAGTATTTCAAATAAAATTACGATAACAAATATTCTTGCCACAATGAGCAAGGAAGACAGAAACCTTATTTACCTAAGATTTTTCAAGTGTAGCACGCAGACCCAGACTGCGAAAGTACTAGGTAAAACTCAGGTTCAAATTTCAAGGAGAGAGAAAGTACTTTTAAAATTTATGCGTGAAAAAATGGCGTGAGAGTAAAAGACTATCTGTCTTTATTAGATATGTGAGAGCAAAATATTGGAATTTTTTTTTGTTTCTCGCCAATTAAGCTACCTGTTATGTAAATTGCGTAGTAACAATTTTTACAATCTTTAGAAGTATTTTCTGAATCCTTTTTCCAAAATTCGCACCCTAACCCCTTTTTTGCACTATCCATTGTTGTGCAAACTTGTTTATATTTTTTGTTTTTGATTTCTTTTTCAGATAAAAAATGTGTATTAGACATATTATTAACCTCATTTCTATATATTATATTATTGAATTATACAATAATATAATTACGAAGTCAATAAATATTTGAATATTATTTTAATTTTTGGGAAATATCTACAATTTTACTTAATCGGTGATTTATTCCCGACCTGCTCAAAGGCTTCGATAAGCAACCCGACAGCTCGCTTAAAGACATATAAGGGTTAGCAAGACGCAACTTAGCTATTTCTTTTAGCGAATTAGGGAGACTATCTAAACCGACGGTATTTTTAATTTTATTGATTGCCTTTACTTGTTCTGCGGCGGCTTTGGTAGTTTTAGATATATTAGCTGTTTCAAAGTTAGTTGTTCTGTTAATATAATTTCTGAATTCATGAACCATTTTAGTTTGTATAAAATTCATAGAAGATTTAGTTGCGCCCATGTAAGTGAGCAAATCTACTATATTTTCGCTTTCTTTTATATACACAATGTTAGTATTTCGACGTACCGTAACACTAGGGTTTATATCACAACTTTTTATTGAATTTAATGCATATAAAATAATATTTAATAAATTTAGATTGTATATAACAAATTCAAGGTGATAGTTTGACGACGGATTACTTATATTTCCACAAGCTAAAAAAATCCCCCTTATAAAGTCGGACAAAAATTTTAGCTGTAAATTATCCGTCAAATTATTGTCATTCAGAATATTGTTAAGCCTTTTAATTGTTTTACTGTCTTTAATATCTATAAAATACCGAATTTTTTTTCGGTATTTTTTTTGATTGTAACTACTATCGGTGTTGTCAATTATATTTAAAAAGTCGAGTAGATTATTAATATGTTTTATGAAAAATTCATTTTCAGACATTATAGTAAAAGAATTATTCTCAAAGCAGCGACTAAATAAAGTGATGCCTAAAAGCTCGTAACAAGCCTGCTCTGGACAGTTTATATCAACGTGACACAACTCGTTTTTAAGTTCCATGGAAAACGACATAAAAAATTTAGCACCTCATTTTAAAAATCACAATTTTTTAATATCCCTGTGGTAAACGCTGGGAGAATAATTGAGCTTTGTAAGATGTTCATAAAGGCTTTGAACAATTGCAACAGAACGGTGTTTTCCGCCCGTGCAGCCAATGGCGATAACCAACTGACTTTTGCCCTCGTTACGATAGAGAGGCAACATAAAATCTATTAGAGAAAATAATTTATTTATAAAAATTTGTGTTGAACTATTGTTTAAAACATAATCTCTAACTGGAGTATCAAGACCGTTTAAATTTCTTAATTCGTCTTCGTAATACGGGTTTGGAAAACATCTAACATCAAAAACAATGTCAGCCTCTGAAGGAGAGCCGAATTTAAACCCGAAAGACATACAATTTATCATTAAAGAAGAAGATTTATTGCTAAGAAACATTTCTGAAATACGTTGTTTAAGTTGAGCAGGCGAAAGTAAGGAGGTGTCGATAATGTAATCGGCGCGCTCCCTAACAGGCTTTAATATGTTTTTTTCAAAATTAATGGCTTGAGTTATAGAGCCGAGATTGGTTTCGGTGAGAGGGTGTTTTCTTCTTGACTCTCTGTATCTCCTGACAATGACGTTGTCGCTAGCCTCCAAATACAAAATTTTATAAGGTTTTTCACTTCGTTTTAAAGAGTCTAACGCCAAAAATAGCGAATCAAATTTTCCGCCGTCACGAATATCGGTTACAATAGCAACATTTTGCATATTTTTATCATGTGAACTTTTACATAAATCATAAAAAGTGTTTATTAACGTAGACGGCAAATTATCAACGCAATAAAAGCCAATGTCCTCCAACGCACAAATAGTCCTAGATTTTCCGGCTCCCGACAACCCCGTAACAATAATGAATTGCATTTTGTCACTTCCTCAATTTATTTAAACTTCACCTAAAGTTTTAACTTCACATTTCAATTGAAATCCTGTTTCGGAAAAAACTTTTTCTTGGATAATTTTTATAAGTTTTAACACGTCATCACACGTAGCTCTCCCGGTATTTATAATGAACCCGGCGTGCTTTTCGCTGACCATAGCGTCTCCAACCTTGCGCCCCTTTAATCCGCATTGCTGAATAAGAGTACCGGCAAAAGCGCCTTCGGGACGCTTAAAAACACTTCCCGCACTGGGGTATTCTAAAGGTTGTTTACTTTTTCTTCTGAGCATGTAATCGTCCATTTCACACTTAATGTCTTCTTTGTTGCCGTGTTTAAGCTTAAGCGTTACGGAAGTAATAATGTTTTTATTATTAAAAAATACACTGTAACGATAGCCAAGTTTCATATCTTTAGCATTTAAGCGTCCAAGTTCTCCTTGAGGAGTAATATATTCGCAAGACTCAATAACGGTAGACATATCATAACCATAAGCTCCCGCATTCATGAATGCAGCTCCGCCGCAGCTTCCGGGAATCCCAAAAGCAAACTCTAGTCCAGAAAATGAGTTTTGCATAGCAAAGAAACACAATTTAGCAAGGATAACTCCGGCTCCGCACTTTATAATACAATTTTCTTCGTCCTCAATAGATATATTAAGGAAATCTCCCGAAAGATGCAGAACAACACCTCTAAAACCGGCATCAGAAACCAAAAGATTTGAGCCATTTCCGATAATGAAAAAAGGAATATTATTATCGCTAATATATTTTAAAATTTGGGAAAGAGAGGAAACGTCTTTAACGTTAAT
This sequence comes from uncultured Eubacteriales bacterium, assembly GCA_934729465.1. Lineage (GTDB taxonomy): Bacteria > Bacillota > Clostridia > Oscillospirales > Acutalibacteraceae > RUG14215. The sequence continues at coordinate 68,199 of CAKVEP010000008.1, forward strand.
GAATAAGTCAGAAGGACCGCCTATTTTAAACGACGTGTGTTTATATAAAGGTTCATTGTACAAAGCACTACAACCTAAATTTTCACATAGTTGATATAAATGATTAAGATTTGTCATAAAAGCAATACCACCTTAATTAATGTTAAAGAAAGGAGTATATTTTTGCAAGTAAGTCTTAAATCTGTCAGCATCGGCGTTTATGATAAGTTCTTCAGGGAAATCAATCTCTTTTAATAGCTGTAAAGCAAGGTCGCAATGACCAACTTGTTTACAAAAATGTGCATCAGAGTTCACTATAACGCTAACGCCGTGTTTCTTACAAGTTTTGGCGATTTCAACACAATTAGAGATATTTCCTTTACGACAGATGAAAGATGCGTTGTTTATTTCTACTAATTTACCGTTTCTACCAAATTCAGGTATAACCTTGTCATAATCGTATTTGTAGTTCTCAAGACCACTGTGACCTATGACATTGACGATAGGATTTTTACATATATTTAGCCAAGTTTGAGTACAAGCGTCAATATCATGAGGACCCTCGAAAGAAACGTCATGTATAGAAGCCACAACCCAATCGAAAGTAGCTTTAATGTCGCTGGGAATGTCAAGGTCGGCGTTGGAATTTTTAACATTAGCTTCAATTCCCCTAAGAACATATATGCCGTCAACTTGCCTTGGTATAACCTTCAAATTGTTGAAATACCAGACATGAGGACCTCCGGGAGTACTTGGAGAGTGGTCGGTGACAGCAACAGCCATAAGTCCGGCTTCTTTAGCAACGTGTATATTTTCAAGTATAGAGCTAAAAGCGTGCCCCGAAGATATTGTGTGACAATGAGTGTCAGCGATTAATTTCATAAAAAAAACACCTCTTAATAACATTTCAAAGATAATACTTTGTTATACATATCAACAAAGTTATATATCCCAAATACACTTTTCCATTTCAGGTTGAGAAACGGGATATTCCATTCCAAGGCTTATAAACAACTCTCTTGCAGCGTTGTAGCCTAATTTTTTTTGTCTGTTGTTCATTGCTGCGACCTCAATTATTACAGCTAAATTTCTTCCCGTTCTAACGGGGATAGTGATAAACGGAACTTTAATTCCTAAAATTTCGGTGTAGTTATTGTCAGTTCCAAGACGGTCATAATTTTTTTTGTCGTCCCAAGATTCCAGGTTGATAACCATGTCGATTTTTTCGGAAAGCTTAACAGCACCAATACCAAAGATTCTTCTTGCGTTTATTATTCCGATGCCCCTTACTTCTAAGAAGTGACGTAAATTTTCAGGAGAAGAACCAATTAAAGAATTTTTAGACACTTTTCTTATTACAACCTCATCATCGGCGATTAATCGGTGACCTCTGTTAAGAAGTTCAACAGCGGTTTCGCTTTTACCTATTCCGCTTTTACCGATAAGTAAAATTCCCTCACCATGAACGTTAAGAAGAACTCCCGGACGTGAAATTTTAGGAGCAAGCCTTAAACTAAGATATTCCATCAAATGAGAAGTTAGCTCAGAAGTTTTTTCAGGTGTAGTTAAAATAGGAATAGAGAATTTTTCAGCACTTTTAAAGATTTCGGGAGCAGGAGTAATTCCCCTGGCAATTATCACCACAGGAGGCTTTAAGCAGAATAAAGATTCTATAGCTTTAACGATTTCATCGCTTGAAAGTTTAGATAAGAATGAACGTTCGCTTTGTCCGGAAACAAGGATTTTATTTTTATCAAAATTATCTAGCGAGCCGATTAATTCAAGTCCAACTCTGTTTATGTCTTTAGAAATTATATGTATGTCGGATGGTTCACAAGGCATGTAAGCCTCTTGAAGCGATAGTTCTTTTATTATATCAGACAGCGGAATATATGCCGGATTAGCCATGTAAACAAACACCACCTTAAAAATATTTATTACATTATATAATAAAGGTAAGTGAAATAAAAGCCAAAATAAATAAGAATATTTTAAAAATAATGTAAAACAATAAAATTAAGTATAGTGGAAAAGATTAGATAAATGAGTAAAATGAGGGAAAAAGATGTTTGATTTTATTAAGGATTTTAAAAACCTTTATATGAAACCTAATAAGAGTGAAAGTAATAAGCCAGTAAAGCAATTTTTGTCTAAAATACTTAAAGAAAATATAGAACATTTCAAAAAGGAATTTGGGCAAAGTGCAGACTTAACAATAAGAGAAATGGAAATAGCCGGTCTTGACGGAGCAATAATAACGATGGAAGGAATGGTCGACAAAAGAACATTAGCAACAAGCGTTGTAAATCAGATAGTAAACACGAAGTTTAACGAAGACACTCCAATGAAAAAATATGAAAAATTGAGAGATGATGTTATTTCGTCGTCGGAGCAGGTACAGGTCGACACTTACGAAGACGCATTTAATTTGGTGATGTCGGGGTTTGCGCTGATAGCAATAGACGGCTGCGACTGTATGCTTGCTATAGGAGTACAAGGGTTTAATTTTAGGAGCGTGTCGGAACCAACATCGGAAGTAATGCAAAGGGGGTCTAGGGAAGGATTCGTTGAACCGCTTAGAGTCAACATGACCTTGATAAGAAGACGAATAAAAAACACGAAATTAAAATTCGAGCTTAGCAAGGTAGGTACTTTAAGCAAAACAGACATTTGTTTATGTTATTTAACAGATAAAGTGTCTCCGAAATTGTTGAAAGAGGTAAAGGAAAAATTAAAGAGCGTAGATTTAGAAAGCGTGATGGCAGCGGGTTACATTACCCCTTATCTGGAAGAAAAACATGATATGTCGCCCTTTAGTAGCATAGGAACGTCCGAAAGACCCGACACCATATGTGGTAAACTCTCTGAAGGCAGGATTGCCATAATAATTGATGGCACACCAAACGTGTTAATAATGCCGTATTTATTTATAGAGTATTTCCAGCATTTAGATGACTACGCAATAAGACCATACTTTGCAACACTTACAAGATGGTTAAAATATATAGCGTTTTTCATAGCAACACTTCTTCCGGGACTTTATGTTGGGATAAGTACATTTAATCCTGAATTTTTGCCGAATGCTCTTTTGGGGAAAATAGCGGTGGCAGTGGGTTCAACCCCATTTCCTTTAGTGGTGGAAACGCTTCTTATACATTTTATGTATGAGCTAATGAGGGAAGCGGGTCTTAGACTTCCTAAACCTCTTGGACATGCGGTAAGTATAGTGGGAGGGCTTGTTATAGGAGAAACAGCAGTAAGTTCAGGTCTTATTGGAGCTCCAACCTTAATGGTCGTTGCTCTGACGGCGATTTCATCTTATGTTATTCCAAATCTTTATGAGCCTATAGCCCTGTTAAGGTTAATATTTATACTAGCCGGAGGAATGATGGGAATATGGGGAATAATGCTATTATTTGCGGTTGTACTTGTAAACCTGTGCGCTAAAAACAATTTTGGAGTACCGTTCATGGCTCCTATAGCACCGTTTGGAATGTTTGGAATGAGGGATGTTATCGTAAGGGCAAGCTGGAAGGTTTTATCTAAAAAGAACAATAAAATACAAGAGATGCCGGGGTCGGAATTATAAATATGAAAGGGATTGTATAATATGCAGACTAATAAAAAGGCTTATATAACCGTGGCTCAGCTTTTTAGTATGCTTTTTATAAGTCGGTTGGTGGTTAGCATAACATATAGTGGCGATGTGGCTAACAATACTAATATATGGGATTATATAATATCATCTGTTATTTCGTTTGTCATAACGTTTATTTTAACAATACCGATGTATCGTCTTTTTTCAGAGGAGCGGTCAATGAATGTGGCGGAAAACTCGTATATTATGCTAGGCAGGGGAGGGAGTATTGTAATCTCGATAATATATGCGTTGTACTATATTCTTATAAGCACATATACTCTTACTGTGTTTATAAATTTTGTTTCTAACGTAATAAACCCTCCAATCCCTGCCATACTTTTGTCGTTTACATTGGTTTTAGCATCTTGCTACGGAGCATCTAAAGGGATTGAGGGTCTTGCAAGAGCCTCTAGTTTAATACTTTTCGGAATAGTAATATCAGGAATATTTATAGTTATTTCGCTTTTGGGAAGTCTCGAAAAGGAGAACTACACGCCGCTTCTTTACAACGGTTTAAATTCAATGTGGAGCGGAGTGATGTATATGATTTCTCATATGTCTAGTATATCAGCGATGGCTATGCTAGTGGATAGAAGTAAGGGAAGTTTAAAAAGAGGTATAGTAATGTGGAACACCTCAATATACCTTATGATAGCTTTGATAATAATATTGATGGTGGGATCGCTTGGAGACTTCCTTCAAACACAGTTGTTCCCGTTATACACGGCCGTAAGCGTAGCCAAAATAGGAACGCTTCGAAATATAGACGCTCTTTATTTAGGAATTTGGACTATGGGAATATTTGTAAAAATATCAATGTTTATAATGATAACAATGGATTGTACTACAGAATTTGTAAAAAGCAAATCAAGAGGGAGATATTCGCTTTTAATCGGAGGAGCGGTATTCATATTAAGCGTGTGCTTTAGCAAAACGGAGATTTATAATATTATATTCAGCAATTGGTGTTTGCTTTTATTAATGCTTTTAACCTCGGTAATAATACCAAGCCTGTTGCTTTATGTGAGAAAATTTAAAGTGAAGGGAATGAAAGACAAGATTGAAGTTTAAAACCACAATAATAATGTTAATAATTTTAATTACGCTTCCGCTAAGTGGGTGCTCGGAAACGTCGCAATTACACCAAAAATTAATAATTCAAGGCATAGGAGTAGACCAAAATGAAGAAGGTAATTACGATGTAACTATCCAAGCGTACGACTATCAAAATTCGACTTCAGAAGGGGAAATACCGTTTAAAACGCTTGAGCTTTCGGGAAGTTCAATAATGCAAGCATTTTCTAATATATATAAACAAACAGGCTTAGAGCCGCTTTATTCGCAGAATATGCTTATAATTTTAGGAGAAGACTTGTGTGAGAGCGGAGTGTCTAAAGCGATGGATTTTTTTATAAGACATTACGAAGTAAGACCAGATGCAAAAATATGTGTGGCAAAAGGGGAAGCAAGAGATATTATTGAGTGTAAAAAAGACGGTAAAAACATTAGTATAAAAGACGTAAGCGAGCTGGTTTACGACAAGAATGACGTCATACACTTTGTTGGAATGATAAAAGACGGAATATCATCGCCAAGTGTCACGGCTATAGCAGTAAAAGGAGAAAAGGAAGATGATGACAAAGAAATTGTCGCAGAAGGGATAGCATATTTTAAAAACGACGTTCTTATAGGGTTTAGTAATTCGTCTCAGACGGTTGGAATAGAGCTTATTAATGGAGATTGCGTTGGCAAGACGTACGTTATTGATGTAGGGAATGGAATAAAAGCGGCATGTACTGTGAGGGGAATATCAAAAGAAGTAAAAGCTGAAACTTTAAATGAAGGTTTAAAATTCGATGTAAAATTAAAGCTTGACGCAGGGATATATGAATTGTCGGGGAAGAACACGAATTTAGGAGAGGGTATATCAAAAGAAGAGCTTGAAAATAAATTGTCGCTTTATGTGAATGACGTTTGTAAAAAGACTATAGAAGAGGTAGTGGTAAAAAACTCGATTGATATTTTTAGATTTGGCAAGCTTTTAATGAACACTAATCCAAATTATTTTCGCAGTTTGGAAGATTGGAGTAGTGAGCTAAGTAAAGCGAGTTATAGCGTGAACTCACAATCGGACATTTCTGTAACAGGTACGGAAATATTATTTTAATAAAAAATCCCCCATAAGCCTATAAACGGTTTACGGGGGAAATTATAATGTTATTGCTCGGTTGTTTCTGTTGATGTTTTTGGTAATTTATCTTTTAATTTTTCTAGTATTGCTTTTTTATATATTTCAGAAGCAGATTCTTTGCGTTTTCCGATAATTGACTTACCGAAGAAATAGATACTGTTTGAAATACTTTTTTGGTTAGAAAGTGACTCAAAGAAACCGTATACTGCTTTCACTACTTTTGCGTTATCAGAAGCCGAAATCTTTACATCAGGTATAATGTATTCTTTATGTCCTTCTGCTTTTATTTGAATATCATTTTCCTTTCCACATTTTTCTACTGCATTACATAGTAATTCAATATCATGTTCCAGTGATTTTTTTCTTACAAGTAATGTTTTTTGTTTCTGCCTTGCATAGCTTTTTCTAAAGCTGTACCAAAAGGTAAGATGACCGATGTAGGTATGCCTGACTTAAATTGGCGCATAACTTCTTTAGTTAAAATGTCTATAACGTCATACTCAATTGCAGGAGCGCTTTTAGAAGTAACCTTATTAGTAATTTAGTCTATATTGTCATAGCCAACTTTAAAATTGTAATCTTCTTGCAGCTCTTTTACAAATTGTGAATATATATCCGCAGCAGACTCTCTGCGTTTAATGAAAAACGCTGATTTGCCGAAGCAGAATATACTGTTAGTTATAGAGTTTTTAGCAATAGCAATTTGTAAATTTTTAAATCCCTTAGCTGCAATATGAATACCAACTGTATTATCTTCAAAATTTGAGATAGTTATGGTTTTATATTTGTTTTCACCGGTAACTATTTTTACAGTTGCAATTGCTGTGTATTCGGTTTTTTTCGTGAATTCAAATGCATTTTCAATCATTGCATTTTCTTTGTCTATAGTCTTTTGACTAACGTGAATAGACTTTCTATCTTTACCCTTTAAGGCTAATTCTAATGCTTGACTGAAGTCAATTGTAATGACCTTTTCTTTCGAAAGTCTTGAATTACACTGACGTTTAACATCATTAATCAAAGTGTCGATAGCATCATATTCGATAGCGGCTGAACTATTTAAAGAAACCTATTCTGAAACCTCTTTTATTTCGTCTTGTACATTAAATTTACATTTGTTTTCTAAACGCTTTATAGTTTGTTGGTATATAGTTGCGGCAGACTCCTTACGTTTACCTATAATAGATTTTCCGAAGCAGAATATACTGTTTGTTATAGATTTTTTAGTAATAGCAATTTGTAGATTGTATAAACCCTTGGCAGCTACAATAGCTAAATTTTGAGCAGTATTTTTAGAGTAGGAAATAGGAAAGCCTTGGTTAGTACTAAGACTTATAGTTACATTAGGATAATTTTTATTTGAGTTACTTTTCTCGATTTTTACAACTACATTGTAATCATTATTTTTTGATAAAGGCTCAAATGCACTTTCAATCATCTTATATTCTTTATCCATAGTGTTTTTGCTAACATGAACAGATTTTCTGCTTTGGTCCTCTAAGAATAATTTCAGTGCGTTGCCAAAGTCGAGTCTTAAAAAGAAACGTGCCTTACCCTTAATTAGCTCGTCTATTTGACGTTCAACGTCCGTAATAAAAATGTAGATAACGCCATATTCCTTTTGATAGGGACTTCCCGCAGAAACTTCTGCAGCTATATTTTCTATATTATCTTTCAGGGAAAAGTCAAATTTCTTTTCAATCTCGTTTACTAATTCATGATATATATCAGATGCAGGCTCCTTACGTTTGCCAATAATAGATTTTCCGAAGCAGAACATACTATTTGTTATAGTTTTTTTCTTTAAAGCTAACTCTAAATTTTTAAATGCTTGAGCGATAAAACGCGGTAAAGTTTTGCCTTTAGAAGTACTTTTTATCGTTATTTCGGTGTATTTTTTTGGCGCTGTAGGCATCTCCAATTTTATATAATCTGAAAATGGTTTTTTTGAAGCAGCATCTTGGAAAGCTTTTGAAAACATTTGATTTTCTTGTTTAGCAGTTATATCTGAAACGAGGAGTGTTTTTCTTTCTTCGCTTTCCATTGCTTGTGCTGTTATTTCATTAAGACTGATGGTTAATTCTTCACCCCCACAATTTTTTAAAACTTGACTTTTTAAATTATCAATAGTTGTGTATTCGATAGCCATAAACAAAACCTCCATAAAAATAAATTCATTTCAACAATTTAATTATATATAATCAACCAAAAATGGTCAATATACAAAGTATACAAATTTTTCTTGTATTATCGGATTATTGTACATAACATAAAAAGATAAGAGTGTATATACACTCTTATCTTTAGCATTATTTTATAATATAATACATATTAAACCATTACATCCATCATTGATTATTTTTTCTATGGTTTCTTTAAGTTTGTTTCTGGCGTCGCTAGGCATGCGATAAAGCTTGTTGTGAAGACCTTCGTTAACGAGTTCGTGTAAGGATTTTCCGAATATATTTGATTCCCAGATTTTAGACGGATTTTCCTCGAACTCCTTTAATAGATACATTACTAATTCTTCAGATTGTTTTTCAGAGCCAACGATTGGAGTAACTTCGGTTGTAATGTTTGTTTTAAGCATGTGTACCGAAGGAGCAGAAGCGCGAAGTCTGATGCCGTATTTTCCGCCTTGCTTAATTATTTCAGGTTCATCTAAGGTTAGCTCATCCATAGACGGCATTACTATTCCATATCCACTTTCGTTGACCTCATCGTAAGCGTTGCCTATTTTTTCGTATTTACTCTTTAGATTTGCAAGATTCATCATACAATCTAAAAGGTCACCTTCGTTTGAAATTTCAAGACCGGTTTTTTCGCTTATTATTTTGTAGAAAAGCGATGGGACAAGTGAAACATTTATTCTAGCCTGCCCGGAGCCTAAATCAACAGATGAAACTTCAGCGTTTTTTACGTGTTCGCAGGACGAAATATTTTGAGTCATGTTTTGAATTTCACGTATTTTATTTGTGTTTGCAGCGGCTGAGTTTATGGTTGAGTATATGTCAGACCTTAACCAGTGATTTTTTTCTAAGGAAGATAGCCATTTAGGCATATCTATTTTTATTTCTTTTACAGGGAATTCAAACAAAATTTGAGCTAATATACGTTTAATTTCATTTTCGTCTAGCTCTAAACAGTTAACAGGAATAACCGGGACTCCGTATTTTGAAGATAATTCGTCGGTTAATTTTCGTGACTCGTCTGAGTAGGGCGCTGTACAGTTAAGCAGTACGATAAATGGTTTATTTATTTCTTTTAATTCGTCGACAACACGTTCCTCAGCTTCTTGATATTCACTTCTGTCGATGTCGCTTATGGAGCCGTCTGTTGTGATGACAAGACCAATAGTTGAATGGTCGGTTATAACTTTTTTAGTTCCGATTTCAGCAGCCATGTTGAAAGGAATTTGTTCTTCAAACCAAGGAGTCATAACCATTCTGGGCATTTCGTTTTCGATGTAACCCAAAGCGCTCGGGACAATATATCCAACACAGTCTATCATACGGGCTTTAAAGCTTGCGTTGTCGCCAATGTTAACTTCAACAGCGTCTTCAGGAATAAATTTAGGTTCGGTGGTCATTATCGTTCGCCCGGCGGCAGATTGAGGTAATTCGTCAACAGCACGTTCACGTTGGTGAGTACTGCTTATGTTAGGGATAACAAGAGTATCCATAAATTTTTTAATAAATGTTGATTTACCGGTTCTAACAGGACCAACAACGCCTATGTATATATCGCCGTTGGTTCTTTGAGCTATATCTTGGTATATGTTACGTTCTTCCACTTTTTTTCCTCCCGAAATTTAATACGCCTTAAAAGCGCTATAAAATTTATTAATATTTAGATGCACACACTTTAATTTTACATTGGAATAAGAAGCATCATATTATTATCAATAGTGTCGCCTGTGATGTCGTTTTCACATTTAATTGCGTCAACAGAGGTGTAGTATTTTCTTGCGATATCCCAAATATTTTCTCCCTTGCCGGCGTAGTATATAGTCAAAGCGGCAGAAGTATCTTTTTCTTTAGGAGTTTCTTCGTCGGCACAAGCGCTCACAACGACATTGAATCTTCGACAAACATAAATATCTGAATAAATTTTAGCGTCAACTTTAATTTCAATAGAATTGTTGCTTGAAATTCTGTATCCTATCGAAGTGGGGACGACCATAGCGCAGGCACTTATGTTATCAGAGTCGGCAGAGAAATCTTTTGAATACTGAAACTCTGCAATACGTTCTATATATAAAGGTACGTTTTCGCTATCAAGTGCAAGGACACAAATATTCATTTTACCATTGAATGTAATTTGTCCATCTGAGTAGGACCCTTTTGCCGAAGCAACGTCGCTCCAAACGTCTATTATTTGAGATATTTTAGCTCCGGGTAAATCTATAGCTGTTTTAAAACTGAAATTGTCGTTAATAGTGTCGGATAGACTACATATATTTAAAGGTTCCTTTGAAAGTTCGAGATTATGCTCGGTTGAATAAGCGTCGGTTACAATACTTAATTGTTTTGGTGAGTAAGCGAACACAGCAATAGAAAACCTTATGTTAGTAGATAGCATGTTGTTGCTTTCTTGACTTTCGGAATGGATTTGTTCGTTGTGGCTGAGGATTTCCGTCTTTACAACGCAAGAGCATTCTTCACTTACTCCAGGAACATCCACAATCTGGCTTACAGGGACAGAGTACTCCATAACTTCAAGATTAGATGCGTCAAATTCTCCGGAATACAATATTTTAATTATAGCGTCGCCCTTAACAACAACCTTTCCATCCATAACCTTGTATTCGCTCGGAGAAATGGCAACATTAGAGCGTATAATTATTTCGGGTTCGGGTTTACCTTGAGCAATGTCGAGAATTTCGTCAACAGAGAATTGTTGCTGTCCAATGCCAACGAGCGAGTTTGCCGGTGCACTGATTACCTTTTGTTGGATGTCTTTTCCGTCTATACAGCTTGAAATATCAATACTGTCTTTGCTGTAAACCTTGCAGCAAACTGAAAAAGCACCGTGAATATCAACCTTTCTGGGACTAACTGCTCTGCAATTCACGTATTCAAGACGTATGCTAGATGTGGTAACGGCGTTTTCAGGTGTTGTTTTTAAGTCGAAGGAACATGAAAACGGAGTAGAGTTTTCGCAGCAGCGGACAGAGTTTTTGTCTGCATCAATATATATAATGTGAATACTTGCGTTACCGTCGATAGTAAGCCTGTCGCCGGAAATACTTCTTGAGCTGATATCCGGTTTAACAACACATTTTAATATACGTTGCATATCCGGACAATAATCTGGTAAACTAAAGTCAATATCTATAGGTAGTTCCTGACATCCGTCGAAAACGAGATTATTGACAGCTAATATTTCTTTGCTAACGTCATAATTCATTTTAAACCTCTCCTTGTTTTGCGTTTGTAGTTAATGTCTATTCGATGGATAAAAGTAATATTACAAAAATAATAAATAAATAAAAATTTAAGCATTAAATAACCTCAATAGCAATTGACTTTACTATATTTATTGGTTATATTTAAAATGTCAATAACTGTAATAATGGGAGGAAATTTTAAAATGGATGATAACAAAGAAATCCAAAAACCAAAAGGACTTTGGTGGAAATTAGTTAGCTTTTTTGTGGTCATGTGTATAGCAGTGTTTGGGGCGTATAAATTTTATCAAGCCGAGTCAGTGAAAAAAGAAAGCTATAAAGATAATTTATCGTTTGTTGCTATAGTAAAGAACGAAGGACCATACATCAAAGAATGGATAGAATATCACAAGATGGTTGGGGTTGATAGATTTTATATTTACGACAACGAGAGTACGGATAATTTGGAAGGCATTTTATCTGACTATATAAAAAGCGGAGAAGTGGTGTATAAATACTATCCCGGAAAAATCAAACAGCTTCCGGCTTATCAAGAAGCGATAAAAGACTATAAGGACCAAACAAAGTATATGGGATTCATCGACATAGACGAATTTGTTATTCCTGTTAATAGCGATAATTTATTTAAAGAGGTAGACGAAATTATAAGTAAAGATCCAAAGAATGCAGGAGTAGGGATAAACTGGAGAATATATGGTTCATCAGGTCTTGAAGAAAAGCCCGAAGGATTAGTTACCGAAAATTATAAGCTAAGAGCGCCAGATGATTTTGATAGAAATAAACATATAAAAACAATATGTAATCCACGTTTGGCGTTGGACTCTCTTGACCCACACAGCTTTAATTATCAGGAAGGATACCATTGTGTTAACGAAGACGGGCAAGAAATATACGGACCGTTCAATGAGGGAGGAAAGTGCCAAAAGTTAAGAATAAATCATTATTTTTCAAAGTCGAAAGAGGAGTATATGCAGAAAAAAATCAGAGGCTTTGCCGACGTAAACGCTGAAAGGACAATGCAAGCTTTTTATGAACACGACAGAAACGATGTTTATGATTACATCATGGAGAGATTCGTTAAAACATTAAAAACTAGAGTGTGAGGGATTTGTAATGGAGAACAAGAAATTATTGCAAAATAATACCTTAAAAATGGTTTGTGCTGTATTAGTAATTTTTGTGGCAATGTTTTTAGGCTTTGGGGTTTATAAAATTTTTAGTGCACAAAAACCAAAGAAAGAAGATAATTTATCGTTTGTGGCGATAGTGAAAAATGAGGGACCATATTTAAAAGAATGGATAGAGTACCATAAGATGGTTGGGGTCGACAGGTTTTATATTTACGACAACGAAAGTACGGATAATACAAAAGAAGTTTTATCCGACTACATAAAAAGAGGAGAAGTGGTGTATAAATATTATCCCGGAGCGGCACAGCAGGTTCCGGCGTACACAGAGGCACTTAACAACTATAAGAGCAATACCAAATACATGGGCTTTATAGATTTAGATGAGTTTGTAGTTCCTGTTGAACAGGATAATTTATATAATGCAGTTGATGAGATTATAAGTAAAAATGAAAAGGCAGCCGGAGTTGCGATAAACTGGAGAATGTATGGCTCGTCAGGATTTGAAGATAAACCCGAAGGTCTTGTAACGGAAAATTATAAACGTAGGGCACCAGACGCTTTTGGACCAAACCAATTTATTAAAACAATATGTAATCCAAAATTGGTTAGTAAAATAGAAGACGCTCATTTTGTAGATTATAATGATGGTTACTATTGTGTGAGTGAGGGTGGAGGTCAAGTTTCTGGTTCTGTAAATCCTAATGGAAGCTGTAATAAACTAAGGATTAATCACTACTTTACAAAGTCAAAAAATGAGTACATAAAGAAAAGAGAAAGAGGCATGGCAGACCACGTTGAAGAAAAAAGAACGATGGAGGGTTTTTATGGTCACGACAGAAACGATGTTTACGATTATATAATGGAAAGATTTGTACCGTCGTTAAAAACCAAAGTTTAATTAAAAAAGAGAGTATTAAAAAAATTTAATATTCTCTTTTATTTTGTTTTTAAATATGTTACAATATTATTACGAATATATTTAAAAATGGAGATATGAGTACATGAAAAGTAAAAAAATTGTAATGTTAGTTTCAGGAGTGTGCGGTTTAGCATTAATTTGCGGAGTAGCTAATAAATCCTTTGCATTAATTACAAATCCTGTTGAAAAGCGAATAATTGAAAAGATTGAAGAAGATCGTCACAAAAGTAATGCAAGTGAATTGCTGACCAAAGATTTATGTAGTTATATAAATAACAGCGAATATTCAAAAGAATTTCGAACATATTGTCTGTCTGTTAGTGTTAAATGTATGGATAGTAAGACACTTGAAAATTTAATAAAAGAATTGCCTAATGGTATAGATTGGTGTGACTATGAAAATGACAATTTTGCATATTTGTTTTACAGATGTGCAAGTAAAATAAATGATGGAATTTCTGAAAGCAATAGCAAAACAAGAGAATTTGTAAATAATGTTTTTAACAAGGGGATAGGATATCTGATTTCAAACAGTTTTGCACCGGAATCGTTTAAAAACAAAAGTAATGTATATAAATTAGGCTATTTAAAATCGATTTGTACAATTGGAAGTGAAAAACTAACAAATTTAGAAAACATTTCAATTTCAGAAATATCACAAAAAATATCTAAAATAAAGTGTGAGGATTTAGGAACAGATCAAAAGGTGTTGCTCACATATGCAAAAATTCCAGGAGAACAACAGAAAACAGAAGGAATTAAAGCACTAAAAGCGATAACAGGGGATGTAAAAAGCGTAGAAGACTTTGAAAAGTTTTTAAACAACGAAAGAAAATTAGGCAAAGAAGAATTAGGCAAAGAAGTACTGCTGCAGTTAGCAAAGATTCCACATGATGATACAGAACAACTATCAGCACTAAAAGCGATAATAGGGAAAAGAGAATTCGGAGAATTTTTAAACGACGAAAGAAAATTAGGCAAAGAAGTACTGCTGCAGTTAGCAAAGATTCCACATGATGATACAGAACAACTATCAGCACTAAAAGCGATAACAGGGGATGTAAAAAGCGTAGAAGACTTTGAAAAGTTTTTAAACGACGAAAGAAAATTAGGCAAAGAAGTACTGCTGCAGTTAGCAAAGATTCCACATGATGATACAGAAGAACTATCAGCACTAAAAGCGATAATAGGGAAAAGAGAATTCGGAGAATTTTTAAACGACGAAAGAAAATTAGGCAAAGAAGTAC
>CAKVEP010000009.1 GCA_934729465.1 uncultured Eubacteriales bacterium
TCAGATGCTGATTTAGAAGCTGCAGCAGGTGGAATGAGCACAATAGCTAAAGTTGCAATAGGCATTGGCAGCGCAGCAGTAATAGGTAGTGCTGCTGCTTATTATGGTATAAACAGAGCTAGAAAATCAGGTTATGATGCAGGTACTAGGGATCAAGAATTTGCTGATAGTTGGATATTTAAAAATAATCCTGATGCTCCTGAATTTAAAGGAAATTTATAGAAAATAATAAGATAATTATTTGATTTTAAAATGTGAGTAAGTTTACATGTAAGTAAAAAGAAGAGTCTTAAAGACTCTTCCTTTTTTATGTTTAAATTAAGCATTGTGGGCGATGATTCCGATTAAGCCCGGACCTGTGTGAACCGCCAAAACTGCGGTTACCGGGATAACATCGCCGTCGATAACGTTAGCAAACTGTTTTATTTTATTAAGTACGGAATTTGCAAGACCTTCCTCTAGTCCGTGGACAACCGAAACAATTATATTGTGTCCCTTAAATTTGTTTTCAAACTCTTTAATCATCATTTGTAGCGAACGGGAAAATCCCAAAGACTTAGTTGAAGATTCATAAACACCGTCGTCGTTTACTCTTACTATCGGACAAATTTTTAAAAGACTTCCGATTGTTCCTGCTACTTTGCCTATTCGTCCACCTTTTTTTAGATATGTTAAGTCTTTAACTATGAACATTGCCATCATATTATTTCTTATATTTTGAAGTTCTGAAAGTATGTCTTCAACGGGACACTCTTTTTCTATCATTCGTGCTGCAGCTTTAACAAGAAGTCCTTGACCGCAAGAAAGAGTTTTGGTATCGAAACTGTAAAAATTCAAGCCGTCGTATTGCTCGCCGATTAGTTTAACAAAATTGTATGTACCGGATAAGCCAGACGATACTCCCACATATAAAACGTCTGAAAAACCGTCATTTTTTAGTTCATCCAAAACAGACATAACGCTTTCTGAGGACGGCAATGATGTTTTAGGAATTTCTGTTTTCATTTTGTCGTATAGCTCCAGCGAGGTTAACTCAACACGGTCTAAGAAAGTTTTATCTGAAAAGCAGACTCTTAAGGGAATAATTTTTATATTGTGTTTTTGAATGAATTCTTGAGAAATGTCACAAGACGAATCGGTGATAAGAGCTAATTTGTTCATTCGTAAAGCCTCCTATGATTACAACCAAATTTATAATATTTATTATGAATTATAACATATTTTTTTGATTACGGCAAGATGTTTACAAATCTGCTTGACATTTTTTGAATATTATAATATTATTAAATAGTTTAAATCGCTATGGAAAATATTGGTTTCTTATTAAAAACTAATATTCTTGTTGTGAAATTATAAATTTTGGCAATTTTTACAAGAATATGTTTAAGAATATCAATAATCAAAGCAAAGTATTAGGTTACTTGTTATATAAATTTAAAATTATTTAAGGAGTAATGAATATGTTTAAAAAATTAAAATTGCTGTTAGTTTAGCGGTTAAACAGATTATTTTTGGGAGGAATGAGAGTAAATCTTTAAAAATTTGGAAGGAAGTATAGATATGCTTAAAATAGAGAATGCTTATAAGGTGTGTTAGCAGTAAAAAAATAAATCATAATTTAGAGTTAACTACTAAAATACTTTTGTGAGTACAATTAAGCGTAAGGATTTATAATGTAGGCTTTAAATTTAAATTTGATTAAAGATACTTTAATTAAATTACCGCATTCTATGTGCGAATGTGCGTTGGTTTTTAATGAGGAAAATTGATAGTTAAAATATTTAATACTAAAATGAATGGAGAATGTAAAATGTTTAAAAAATCAAAAATATTATTAGGTACAGTATTATTATCGTGTGTTTTTGGTGGAGCATCTTCGGTTTCAGCTATGATGATTAATACAGAAACCAGATTTTCGGCTAGAATTCCAGTTGTTCATGACTGGTTAGGAATGTCAGATAATTTACCGAAAAAACTTATTGAATGCATTCAAAGAGGTGATGATATAAAAGCTATTTTCCAAAAAGATGAAGAAGCTAATTCCCCAGAAAATGATGCAAGCAAAGGAGGTTGGTCTATTAAATTTCATAACATTACTGATGGGTCGGATATCGAACCTGTGAAAGTAAGGTTTTTAGAGCAGGTGTTTGAATATATAAATTATGAAGAAGGTTTAAATTCATTAATCAAAAATGGTAGAATATATTTAAAGAAATACGAAGATTCAGATGTATTGGATATACTTGTGGTTTACGAATATTCCTGCATGCCGCCGTATGTAGTAGAGGATCTTATAAATAAAGGTTGTTATGATGCCAAACTTGCCTTTTTCAGAAGAGGTAGTAAAAGACTTTATGATTATCGTAGGGTATTTAACGACTTAGCTTAAGTTTCCCTATGATGTGTTAAAAATTATTTGGGTGAAAAAGCAATATCAAAATCGTGTTTGTTATTATATACCTCTGGATAGGGTAAATATGCTTTTTAAAAATGAAGATGAGTATTTTCAGCTATATAATGATGAGATTCGTCTCAATAAGAGTAAAGTAGATATTTGTGAGTAAGCACTAAATTACCCGGTTCGTAAGAGCCGGGTTTTTGTTAATTTATTGTTTTGAATATAATTACAGCTTAAATTAATTATATTTTTTACTTTTCACAAATTCAACATATTTTTCAACAATTTAAGGTTAAATGTATTTTATAGGGGGTAAATTCACTAATTTTCATTACAAATTATAAAATCACATAAATTTTCTAATTCTTTTACACAAGAAATAAGGTTAATTTCATTTCGAAGTTTAGCAGCGTTTTTAATTCCTTTCATGTACCAAGCCACGTGTTTTCGAGCTTCTTTTATTCCTATATTTTCGCCCTTGTATTCACAAATTTTATTAACATGTTCCATCATTACGCTCAATCTTTCTTGAATTGTTGGTGAGGGTAAAATTTTACCGTCGCTAATCCAAGTGTTTATTTGAGAAAATATCCATGGATTTCCTAACGCTCCTCTGCCCACTGTCACTAAATCACACCCCGTGTATTCAAACATTTTTTGGGCAGATTGTGCAGAAATAATATCACCGTTTCCAATTACAGGAATTTTAACACAATTTTTCACGTCTTTGATAATGTCTAAATTTGCGTCCCCCGAATACATTTGTTCTCTCGTTCGCCCATGAATCGTGATGGCGTCGGCGCCCGCTTGCTCGCAAATTGAAGCAACTTGCGTGGCATTTATGGAATTATCATCCCAACCTGTCCTGATTTTGACTGTAACGGGAATTTTTGATGCGGATTTTGCGGCGTAAACGATTTCTCCACACAACTGTGGGGTTTTCATCAAGGCTGACCCTGAGTTATTATTAACTATTTTTGGAGCAGGACATCCCATATTAATGTCAATTATGTCTGGATTGAACGACTCGATGATTTTTACTGCAGATTTAAAATCTTCAGGATTATTTCCGAATAATTGAACAGAAAAAGGTCTTTCATCGACAGAAAATGACAACAAAGACAATGTTTTAGTGTTATTATATAATAAACCTTTAGCACTTATCATTTCACTAGTGAAAAAAGCAACTCCGAATTTGCTACAAATTTGTCTAAAAGCTTGGTCTGTGACGCCTGCCATTGGCGCAAGTGCGACATTTCCTTTTATACTAACGTTTCCGATGTTCATAAAATCTCTCCATAGTTTTTATTATATTGTATATCATTTTGGGGTTGAATTGCAAGCACTATAAAAACATACATTTACACACATATATATTAAATTAATTTAAAATGTTGAAAAATAAGTTGAAAACGTTTAAAACATATCCAAAAATGATAAGTAAAATCCATTTTAATTTTACATAGATTAGTATTGACTAATAACAATTATAGTTATATAATAATAACATAGAGTATCGCGGGGTGGAGCAGTTCGGTAGCTCGTCGGGCTCATAACCCGAAGGTCGATGGTTCAAATCCATCCCCCGCAACCAATTGAAAACCGCTTGATTAAGCCATTTTTGGACAGTCAAGCGGTTTTTGTCTTTTATGAAAAATTATAAAAGGTACAACTTTTGTTCAACTTGGAAACAATTAAGCTTGCTTTAAAAATATATCGGACAACATCTCAGCATTGTTTTTATCTGCTATTTCAACAGCGTGAGCATAAGTATTCAAGGTTGTACTCGTTTGTGCGTGTCCTAATCTGTTTGCTGTAGATACTATATTTACTCCATTATAAAGTAGTTGTGTTGCCATTGTATGTCTGAAACCATGAGGATGTATGTGTGGAAGTCCAAACTTTTTCGAGAATTTTGTGCAGTAATTAGTTATACTATCGGGATGCATTGGTTCTCCATTTTCTTTTGTAAAAAGGTAGTTACCATTTTTGTAGTATCCAGCTAATCTTAGTATTTCTTTATTCTGCCATACTTTATAGTTTTTTAAAAGCTGCATGGTTTCATTTGGTAAAAAAATTGTTCTTATTGATTGCTTTGTTTTAGGTGTACTTTCATATATTCCTATATCAGTAGAGTATAATATGTTGTTACAGATATAAATGCTATTATTTTTGAAATCTACTTTATCCCATTTTAATCCTAATATCTCTCCCCTTCTTGCTCCTGTAATTAAAAATAGGTGTATAATCATTCTCCACTTTATAGGAATTCTTTCTAAGGCATTTCTAATGTCTTTAATTTCGTCTAATAAATAAAAATTTACTTCCTTTTTTGTCGCTTTAGGTGGCTCAGCTCTTTTGGCAACATTAAATGGTACTAAACATTCTTTTAAGGCTTGCTCTAATACAGTTGAAATTAGTCTATGATGTTCAAGTATTGTTTTAGGACTTAATTTACCGCTTTTAGTTTTACCTATACCATCAGCCGATAAAGCGGTATATAGGTCGTTTAAATTATCTGGGCGTAAATCTTTTAACTTAATGTGTCCAATATAAGGATAAATGCGCCTTGTTAGTTCTTTATATCTCACGATAGTTGAGTGCTTTAATATTCCTCTTTCTTCTTTTAAATTTATCACATAATCACAATAAGACATAAAAGTTTGTCTTGTGTCGGAGCGAATTCCCTCTTTACATTCTTTTTCAAAATTAGCCGCATAATCAGCGGCTTTTTTTCTTGCTGTTTTTTCACTCCATTTTACATTTTTAGGCACTTTAAATGTTGTGGTATATGGTTTTAGCTGTTTTCCGGTACTATCCCTTCCTCTGTGTACTCTAATAAGAAATGATGTCAATTTGCCATCTTTATTTCGTCTTGCTTGAATATTAGCCATTATTTTTCTCCTTTATAAGCAAAATACATTAAATAGAAATCCAATCTATATATAAATAGCATCTAACGATAAATTTCTTAAATATAGCAAATGATTTTATTTTTATTAAGTAAGTATAATAATATTTACAATGTGTTATGATAATTTTTAAGCATTTTCGACATTTCTGACATCGGCTAATTCTTTTTGAAAAGCCTTGATTTGTGGCATTATATTGATGTACAAATCGGTATCGTTTAAATTCTCTGCCTTCAATATTCGCTTTCTACCGTCTGAATATTCTTCATAACCATCTATATGGGTATTGTAAAAGTAATCAGCAATATTTGATAAGATATCAATTCCATTATCCCTCTCAAGCAAATCGTTTATGGCATTTATACATCTATAGACCGCCGTATTTCTAATCTTTCTATAAGTAACACTGTCGTAATTAGTTTCCTTTAATTGCATTTCTTTAAGCTTAATTAAGCGTACTATGGCGTTTTCTCTTAAGCCTGTTTTTTCACAAATATCACCTATTGTTACATCAGGAGATTTTATATCCGTATTACAAAGTATATAATCAGTGGAGGTATTATAGAATCTTGATAAAGACACAGCGAAATCTATACGCATACCTTTGTTTGCTCCAAAACTTGTATTGTATTCATCGATTTTCTCATATTTTATTAGAGTATCCTTGCTTATTCCCGTCACAGAAGAAAGTGTTTCGTGTGATAATCCTTTTTCCTCTCTTAACATCTTCAATCTTATAGCAATATTTTTTGATTGGGTATCGCTTATAGCGGTCTTTTTTTGTAACATGACAAAACAGCCTCCTAAGTTGATTATTTTCAACCTTTTATATCTTGTGGTATCTAAAATAATATTTTATACCTCTTTTGTTTTTAGGTTGATTATATTACAATAATAACATAAAGATAATGCATTGTCAAGATAGAAGTACTGGAGGTTTTATAATTGAAAAATATTGAAGAATTAGTTCAAAGGGAGCGAAATGCTTACTTTAGGCAATGGCGTAAGAAAAACAAAGATAAGGTAAGAGCTATAAATAAAAGATACTGGGAAAACAGAGCAAAGAGAAATGAAGAAAAAAGGGAGAATAATATAGATGGTAGATAATACACCTAGAATGATGACAATAAAACAAATAGCTAAGACAGGACTTTTACCTGAACACGCTTTAAGACAAATGAGTAAACAAGGGAAATTACCTGCTATCTATATTGGTACTAAGTGCCTTGTTAATTATGACTTACTTATTAAACAATTAAATTCTTTAGGGGGAGAGAATAATGAATAATTATATCACAAAATTTTTAAAAAGTAATAACCATATAGGAGCGGATAATGGTATTAAAGCAGCTGATATTCTATCTGCTATGGGGCGTAGTACATCAGATGATAGTAAAAGAAGGTTGAAGGCTGAAATACGCAATTATCGTATTTTATGGCGTGAAAATGACGGTATTGAAAATTTCATTCTTTCGGACACAGAACACGGATATTATTTGATGAATGATATGCAAGAGGCAAGACGCTTTGTAAAATCACAATACAGTAGAGCAATAAAAAATTTTGAAACGGCAAAGTATATACGTTTATTCATAGAAAATAACGATAAATTGAAAAGTCAAATTAAACCCGATAAAAAAGAAGTTCATGAAAATAAAGATGAATTAAATAAAGGAGACTAAATGCGTGAAAAGTAGTGAAACTATATTTGATTTTCGTGTAATAATTCATACTGTACAAATGTTGTCTGATAACTTTAACTTTACAACTGAAAGGTTTGAAGACATAAATAATAAACCTTACATAATTAAAAATAATGCTAGGCTTACTAAAAAAGGGTTTCTATTTCCCATTAATGCAAATAAATTTTACGATAAAGAGATAGGCAATCTTACTGGATTTTTAATTGCTATAAGGGAAATACAAATGGATTTAAATATCCCTCAATGGAGTTTTAATAGGGTTGATTTTGCCTTCGATACAAAACTTAAATATGACGATATATACAAATATAGCCTATATATTATTTGTTTGGTATCAAAGGATATGGGAATAAAAAACGCAATAGATATACACGATATTAACACGAAAAAGAAGCGTGCTTTGACACTCAAAAATTCAGTATTTGAATTTCAAATATACGATAAATATCTTGAAAGTGATAATAAATATCCTTATTGTCGTTTCGAGTTTAGATTTAAGAATATAAGAGATTCAGATATATACATACTTACGGAGAAACTTTTTAAAATTATAGACGATTTAAAAGTTTATATACCAAGTGTTGAAAAACAACGTGTAATAGATTTATATAATCTTTGGATAAAAGAAAGTAGAATCGGTTGCGTTACACAAATAAAAGATTTTAGTGAATTTGTTAGGCGATATAATAACGACATTTTTACAAGACATATCGCAAAAAACTTATATTACAAAATTTGCAAAGGGAATTTTGAAGATTGGTTAAAATGGTTTAGACGTAATAATTATATAAAATTTATAGCGAAAGGAGAGATTGAGAACTTAACAAGAGAAATGGAAAAAGCCTTAAATTTATATATTCAAAATGGGTAGTATTACTACACCTTTTTTAAATAAAGTTAAATCACCAAAGCATACTAAAACCCGCATAAAATCAAGGGTTTTTACATATTAGAAATAATTTTAATTTACTAATATGAGATAATAATTATTCATGTTAATTTATATATTAAGCTTTAAAGAAAAGAGGTTTTCTAATGGCAAATGAGCAGAATTTAAAACCACTGAATACTCGTACACAAAGAGAGCGCAAAGAGATTGCAAGAAAGGGAGCAGCTATGAGTAATAAAGTACAGGCTAATAAGAAGGCTTTGAGAGAAGCGGCAAATATATTACTTACTATGTCTGTTAACAAAGAAACAGAAGTAGAATTACGTCAATACAAGCTTACAAATAATAACTATACTTATGCGATGGCTCTTGTAGGTGCTCAATTTAAAAAAGCCTTAAAAGGTGATACAAAAGCATTTATAGCAATAAGAGATATAATAGGCGAAAATCCGAAGGATAGTGCGGAAGAAAGATGTATAGATGATGATAAAAATATAATAATCAATGTTATTCCTGCAAGCAGGTGTGATGTTAAAAAAGACGATTGAGTTAAAATTCAGCCGTCTTTTTATTAAATAGGTGTATATTATTTTATAGTTTTACTTCTACATAATTATCCGAATGATAAGATGGTGAGTAAATTAATGTTAGACTAGTATCGTCTTTTGGTACTTCAAATGTTATTGAGCCAGATATATTTCCGCCATTTGCTAATTCGGTACTTGCTAATGGATTACTTAATATATAATTTATGTCATGATATACTCCGTTACTGTCTATTATTTTAAACTCATTAGGAGAAACACTTATGGCATCGCCTGAGTTGTTTTTTATTGTTACATTTATTTTTACAAATTCATTTCCTGAATCTGGTTTATAATATTCTTTGCCGGTTTTATAATTGCGTTTTACTTCTGTTACTGTAAGCTCTTCTCCGTCAATGGCAATTGAATCTCCAACTTTGTATTCCTTCGCTTCAGTTTGAGTTACTTGTGTGTTTGAGTTATCATTTTGTTTATTTTCATTTTGGGTAGGATTATTAGAAGTTTCTGTTGTTGTATTATTATTTCCGCAGCCAACAAAAGTAGAAGACAAACCTATTATAGCCAATGCTAATAAAAATTTTTTCATAATTTTTCCTCCTTAATATTTTTAAATACGACAATTCTTTTTTTAGTGTTTATGAAAATTTCCTCCTTCCGTTATTAATAATTTAAAGTTGATATATATACTATAGTTTATATAGCATAAAACAACTATATCACTTTGAATAATAAAAGTCAAGTGTTTATAATAATTATAGGTGGTTTTTATATGGCTAAATATAGTATAGGAAACAGGATACGACAATTAAGACTTCAAAAACATTTGTCACAAGAACAAATTGCTTTGAGAGCAGGTATTACTACTGCTTATTTAGGACAAATAGAAAGGGAAGAAAAAAATCCCACAGTAAAACTAGTAGAAAAAATATCAAACGTATTAGAAATATCATTGTCAGAATTATTTAGCGACCAATGTATACAAATCTCAAATAAAGACGAATTTATAGAAAGTATAACCTTTGAAATAAGTGAACTTTCAAAAAAAGAAAAAAAGGAAATATTAGATATTGTAAGAAGTGTAATTAAATTTAAACATGGCTAAAATTTAAAGTGAGCTGTATTTTAAATAGTTCAACAAAAGTTCAACTATTTTATAAAATGCAACATAATTTTACTAAAAGATATTAAAAATAAAAAGTCTAAAACTCCCATTAAATAAAGGTTTTTAAACGATATTAAAATTTGCAACAGTCTTAATATTGAACTCATAACCCGAAGGTCGATGGTTCAAATCCATCCCCCGCAACCAGTTAGAAACCGCTTGATTAAGCCATTGTTTTGGAGGTTAAGTGGTTTCTTTTTTATTAAAATATTTTCATTTTACCTATTGACATTTTTAGTTAATTTGTGTATAATAAAATGGTAAGGAATTTTTAAGGAGGATAATTATGAGCGTATTAAAAGATATAGTGGCAGTAGTTGCTGCAACAGCTTGTTTAATTGGATTGACGGTTTTGGCGGTTGCTTGTGACAGTAGCGGTTCAAGTACAACATGTGTTTATGGAAGCAAACCTGAGCCTCAACGAACTAGGACTGTTTATGTTAATAATTCTTACTCAACTCCTGAAACAATTTATGTAAGAGAGCCGGCTCCGAGACCTTACCATATTCCCCAACCTATGCATGAAAACGGCTTTTCGGGTCGTGGATATCGTGAGATGCCAGATTGTGGGTATTAGCAGACCTCGCAGAAGGTAATTATCTATTACTTTAAATTATATACTATAGCTTAGGCTATAGTATATTTTTTATAGGTTTAATTATAATTGTTTGGTGAGAGTTTATTTTAAAATAGTAAAAAACAACCCCACATGACTAATCATGTGGGGTTTATGCTTAATGTTAGCGTCTATCTATCTTCCCGGACCGTCACCGGTCAAGTATTTTCGACGTAAATGAGCTTAACTACTGTGTTCGAAAAGGGAACAGGTGTACCCTCATCACCATCAACACTAACTCATCAAGTACGATATTATTATATTATTAATAAGTTTATATGTCAAGGGGTTTTTTGAAAAAAATTCATGTTTGTTTATTTATCACAAAAATTAGTATGATTTTTTGTGACTTGTGTATTCACTTAACCTTTTGAGGTCTTTTAATCTCTTGCGCTCTTGGTTTACGCAGCCTTTGTTTTTTATGAAAAATTCACACGTTATACAAGAATCTTTGTAATCATTCTTGCGTAGCCACGAAGGTTTGTATGCCTTACAAACGTGAAGTTCGGGCTTTTCGATTGGCTTGAATGACTCTTTCGGTTTCGCTTTTTTGTTCATACATCCCAAATCGTTGTTAAAATACTTGCATTTAAAACAGTTAACGTCGTTGTTCGTATTTAAAATGGTACTTGCCGAGGCGGTGGAGCGCTCAAACAATTTACATTTTTTAAATTTGGGATCTTCAATTTTAGTCCATTTAATTTTTGTTATGTCCTTTTGGTCGTTGTTCATACAGCCTTTGTCCTTCAGGAAGTATCTACAATTTTCACAATAGCTCGAGCTGAAAAGCGAGATGCCGAGTGGGTTTTTATTTTTGAAAGCTTCACAGATTGATTCGGTTGGAGATTCTATCTCTTTCCATTCTATTGTTTCTCTTTTTGCAAGACCAAGACCATATTTTCCGAAGTCGCAATAAAAATCATTGTTGTCTTCATCCTTGCAAAAACAGGAACAACTATTACAGTAAGAAAGCTGTTCTTTGCAAGTGTAATTATAAGAATCGTCTAAATCTTTATATTCTAACACTTCTCTTATTACAGAGGTGTTGTCTTTTAACAAACATAATTTTTTATCATTGTCTAAGTATTCGCAGTTTATACAACGCTTTTTTTCGCCGTCGTTTTTGGGTTTAAAATTGTCACATAAAAAAGTTTCGGGATTTTTTAACGTCATTTTTTTAACCGCCATATTTAATTCCTCCCTGTAAAAAAATGGTTTAAAAGATAATATGTACATACAATTTGTTTACAAATGTAATATGTTGTGTTTATATGTGTGATTATACAACTTAAAAATAAAAATGTCAATGCCAAGTTGAATTAATTTGTTAGTTTTGTATTACGGGGTGCGTTTTTACATTTAATTGACAATCAATTAATATAAGTAATATAATTAAATATGTAATGTTAATTTAAATTTAATGAATAGGGGAATAGTTAATGAATAATTTTTTGAAACGCACTTGGGCTGAGATAGATTTAGACGCTTTAAAAAGTAACTTTTTAGAAATCAAGAAAAAGGTTGGAAACAATGCAAAAATAATGTGTGTTGTTAAGGCGGATGCTTATGGTCACGGAGTGAAAAACATAATAAGAGAGTATCAAATTTTAGGTGCGGATTGGTATGCTGTGTCGAACCTTGCGGAGGCTATAGAAATTAGAAATGCGGGCGCAACCAAGCCTATTCTTATTTTGGGATACACCCCTGTTGAGATGGTTGAGACACTTCAAAATTATAATATATCTCAGGCTATTTTGTCTGAAGAATACGCTCAAAAATTAATATTAGAATGTCGCAAAAAAAATGCCTGTATAAAGGGCCACATAAAAGTGGACACTGGAATGAGTAGGATAGGTTTTTCAGCCCAGTCCCACGATGAAATACAAAATTCCATAAAATCAATTTTGACCTTAAACCAAAATAAAGAACTTAATATCGAAGGTATTTTTACTCACTTTTCGGTTTCCGATGACCTGAGTCAAGGCGTTGAATACACCAAAATGCAATTTAATAATTTTAAAAGTGTTGTTGATGGCTTAGAGAAAAGCGGTATGACAATACCTTTAAAACACTGCTGTAACAGTGGGGGAATAATAGAATATCCTTATATGTATATGGACATGGTCAGGGCGGGAATAATTTTATATGGTTTATCGCCGTCTGTTGAGCTCAGCGGAAAATTAAATTTGACTCCTGTTATGAAATTAAAGACTGTGGTTTCGCAATTAAAGACTATTAAAAAGGGTACCTGCGTGAGCTACGGCAGGACGTTTGTGGCACAAAATGATATGAAAATTGCAACCGTACCGATAGGTTATGCTGACGGTTATTCCAGAGATTTTTCAAACAAGGCTGAGATGACTGTTTGTGGTAAAAGAGCAAAAATCGTTGGGAGAGTGTGTATGGACCAACTCATGCTTGATGTTACGGGTATAGACGGTGTAGAGGAAGGTACAATCGTAACAGTTTTCGGCGACGGCTCCGATAATACCGTTACTGTTGACGAATTGGCAAGTATTAGCAACACTATAAACTATGAGATAGTTTGCTTGATAGGAAAGCGTGTTCCGAGGATTTATTTGAAAGATAATAAAGAGGTTGCAATATTTAGCTTAATCTAATTGTAGCGTAAAGGTATATATAAAAAGACGATACATTATTGTATCGTCCTCATTATTGCTGTAATTTTTTAATTAATATGCTTTTCCCCAATATACCATGTGTTTAGCTTCGCAGCCGCACACCACACATTTATCGGTTATTTCTTCGCTTTCAAACGGGATACATCTTGAGGTTACGTTAGCTTCTTCTTTTAATTTTTCTTCACACTCTAATTTTCCGCACCACATTGCTTTGATAAATCCTGGTTTATTGGAGGCGATATCTTTTAGTTCGTCGAGATTATTTGCAGTGTATGTCATGCTTTCACGTCTTTTCAGAGCCTTTTCATACATTCCATCACGAACATCGTTTAAAAGCTTTGGAATACTATTTTTAATGTCGTCCAGACAAACAATCGTTTTTTCGCCGTTATCTCTTCTGACAACCACACACTGATTGTTTTGAATATCTTTAGGTCCGATTTCAAGACGTAGCGGAACGCCTTTCATTTCATACTGTGCGAACTTCCAGCCCGGAGTTTGGTCTGATGAATCTATCTTTACTCTACAAACGTCTTTTAAGGTCTCTTCTATACTCTTAGCCTTTTCTAAAACGCCTTCTTTATGCATTGCTATCGGAACGATTATAACTTGGATAGGAGCCACAGCCGGTGGCAAAACAAGACCATTGTCATCGCCGTGAGACATTATTATTCCTCCGATTATTCTCGTTGAAAAGCCCCAAGAGGTTTGATAGGGATATTCTGGTTTGTTATCTCTGTTTTGGAAGGTGACGCCGAAAGCTTCTGAGAAACCTGTACCAAAGTAATGGCTTGTTCCGGATTGTAGAGCTTTACCGTCGTGCATTAGAGCTTCTATTGTATATGTAGACTCAGCACCAGCAAATTTTTCTTTGTCTGTCTTTTTACCCTTAACAACCGGAATTGCAAGGTATTTTTCGCAGAAATCAGCGTAAACGTTTAGCATTTGTATTGTTTCTTTCATGGCTTCTTCTTGAGTTTCGTGCATAGTGTGACCCTCTTGCCAGAAAAATTCGGTTGTGCGCAAAAACGGACGAGTTGATTTTTCCCATCTAACTACTGAACACCATTGATTGTATAGTTTAGGCAAGTCTCGCCAAGAATGAATAATGTTGGCGTAGTGTTCGCAGAATAAAGTTTCCGATGTTGGGCGTACGCATAATCTTTCTTGAAGTTTTTCAGAGCCACCTTGAGTAACCCACGCAACCTCCGGAGCGAAACCTTCAACGTGGTCTTTTTCTTTTTGGAGGAGACTTTCCGG
The DNA here is from genome assembly GCA_934729465.1 of uncultured Eubacteriales bacterium. Lineage (GTDB taxonomy): Bacteria > Bacillota > Clostridia > Oscillospirales > Acutalibacteraceae > RUG14215. The sequence continues at coordinate 14,128 of CAKVEP010000009.1, forward strand.
GATAAACAGCGGCATAGCCACGTTTTCATGACCTAATTTTTTAAAAGCGGCGTCTAAAATTTTTTGTATGTTTTCCCAAATAGCGTAGCCGTAAGGGCGAATTATCATGCATCCCTTTACGCTTGAATAATCCATAAGTTCGGCTTTTTTAACAATGTCTGTATACCATTTAGCAAAATCCGTACTCATGGAAGTGATGTCTTCAACCAGTTTTTTTTGCTGTTTCATGTATAAAAATTCAATCCTTTCAATATTAATGCAGTTAAAAAGTATTATAACATTTATTATATATTAGTTCAAGCGTATAAACTTTTTACAAAAATGTTTTCACATTTAATTTTTTATGATATAATATATTTATTCTTGCGAAAATTTACTTTACTTGATAAAAAAGGGGGAAAAAATTCTTGATTGTAAATCAAGAAATTGCTCATTATGATAATACAAATAATTATATTGTTTGCGCTTATATTGCTTAATGCATTTTTCGCTATGTCTGAAATCTCGATAGTCACGCTTAACGACAAAAAAATAAAACGAATGGCAGCTAACGGTCACCAAGGAGCCATAAAAGTATTAAAGCTGACTGAAAATTCTAACGATTTTCTGGCAACTATACAAGTTGGAGTTACGTTGTCGGGATTTTTAACATCTGCGTCGGCTTCTATGAGTTTTTCGGGAGTACTTGCAGATGCGTTGTCGTTTTTGCCTGTGCCAAGACACGCTGTTGAGGTTATGTCTACTGTCATAATAACGCTGATTCTATCTTACTTTTCGCTTGTTTTAGGAGAGCTTGTCCCTAAAAAAATAGCCATGCAACACGCAGAAACCGTATCATTTAAGGTCGTCGGGATACTTCTTGCCATAGCTGCTGTGTTTAAACCGTTTATAGCTTTACTTTCACATTCGATGAACTTGGTTGTTAAACTTATAGGATTTAATCCAAACGCAAGCGAACAGGTCGTTACCGAAGAGGAAATACTAATGCTTGTTGACGCCGGTGAGGAAAAGGGTATGATTGAAGAGCAGGCTAAGGATATGATAGCTAACATATTCGAGTTCGACAACACGACCGTTGACGAAATTATGACTCACCGCACAGACCTTGTTGCTGTTGAAGAAAACAGTAATTTATATGAAGTCGCACAGGTCTCCATAAAAGAGGGCAGGTCAAGAATACCTGTATATAAGGATGATTTCGACAACATAATCGGGGTTATATACGTTAAAGACCTTTTGAAATATATTGGTAAAGCCTCGCTTAGTGAAGTTAAAATTACGGATATAATGAGGTCGATAGCTTATGTGCCGGGGTCTAAAAGGTGTAACGAGCTATTCAGAGAGTTCACCGCCTTGAAAAGACACATAGCTGTTGTTGTTGACGAATACGGTGGAACTGAAGGAATTGTCACTATGGAGGACTTGGTTGAATCTATAGTTGGGAATATTCAGGATGAATACGACAACGAAGAAGAGGAAATAAGACGTATTAACGACAACACTTTCACCGTTGATGGGACAACCTTACTCTATGAAATAGAAAATTTAACCGGAATAAAAATTCCGAGCGGCGACTACGACACAATATCAGGCTACATCGTTGACAAACTTGGAAAAATTCCTAAAAAGGGTGAGCATGAATCTGTTGAAGTGGGCAAAGTAAAATTTACGGTTCAGGAAGTAACGCAGCGGCGTATTTCTAAAATACAGGTTGAGATACAATCCGATGCCTTACCTGAAAATTCTTGAGTTTTTTCTTTAAGGTAGGTTGTGTTTAAAGCTTTTGATGAAATATTAAAATTGTACCAATCCTTAACTTCGGTGTAAGCTTTTGGATTGGTATTTTTTAAGGCGTACACTCCACACACTATTATTAGACTTGCAATTATTTGTGCTATAACAAAAAATGAACCCCGCTCGTTATTTTTGTTTTCATATTCGTTTTCATTCATGGTAATTCCCCTTTGAATTTCTTTTTTAACTTATTTTTCTTATTTACATTTTTAATTTTTTATGTTATAATAATATTAGTTTTAAAGTATATTTAGAACATAATTTGTGGATTTGTTATTGATGATGAGAGGGGATTAATTAATATGAACTGTAAAGTGTATGATTTTAATAAAGATGAGAGCCAAAATAAAAACAGTGAAAAAAAACATAAAAAAATAGATAAACGTAAATTAATGATAAGAACCGTTGCAATTGTTTGTACAGCTTTGATTTTCGGTACTTTCTGTGCATCTTTGCTTTTTTACTTTTAAAATAAAATGAAAATTTCTGCTGTTATAAGCGAGTTTAATCCATTTCATTTAGGTCATCAGTATTTAATAAATAAAATAAGAGAAAACGGAACCACTCATATCGTTGCGGTAATGAGTGGTAATTTTGTTCAGCGTGGCGAACCTGCTATGTTTTCAAAATGGAGCAGAGCCAAAATGGCGTTAACAAGCGGAGTGGACTTAGTTATCGAAATACCTGTTGCTATGAGCGTGTCAACCGCTCAGAGGTACGCTTACAAGGGTATTGAGATTGTAAATTCGCTGGGGTGCGTTGATGCTTTGTGTTTCGGGAGCGAGTGCGGGGATACTAAAGCTTTAGAAATCGTCAGCGACGCTTTACTTGAAAACCATATCTTTGACGATATTAAGAGCTATCTTTCAAGGGGGATGACGTATGCAAAAGCCAGAGAGTGCGCCATAGATGAACGTTTGGGTCTAGGTTTTAAGGGGATTGTTTGTCAGCCGAACAACATCCTTGCGATAGAATACATTAAGGCGATAAAACAAATGAAATGTGAGTTTTCGTTTGAAACTATAAGTCGTGTTGGAGCGCAGCATGACTCTAAAAATAGGAGCGGCGATGGGATTGTTTCGGCGTCACTGATAAGAGATTTTGTTAAAAAAAATATAGAAATATGTGGGTATGTTCCGAGCGAAAGTGAAAAAATTATTTTGAGAGAAACTGAATTGGGCAATGCTCCGGCGGATATTTTGAATGTCGAAAGAGCTGTGCTTGCGAAAATGCGTAGTCTTGATGTTCAAGACATTTTAAATTTGCCAGACATAAGCGAGGGTATTGAACACAGAATATTAAATGCCGTAAAAGATGCGAGGTCGATTGACGACCTATATTTTAAAATTAAGACCAAGAGATATACGATGTCGAGAATACGAAGAATTGTGTTATCATCGCTCCTTGGCATTACGAATAAGGCTCAGGAAGCGGGTGTACCGTATATCAGGGTGTTGGGGTTTAGTCAAAGGGGAAAAGACGTTTTAGCATTAATGAAAAATACTGCAAAACTTCCTGTTATCAGTAGCTATTCTCAGGTGAAAAGACTTGGGGTGGAGTGTGAAAAAGCTTTTGAGCTTGAAAATAAAACGTCAAATTTGTATTCTCTGATGACGCCTAAAGTTCAGCCGTGCGACATGGAAAAGACTTCTAAAATTATAGTAATTTAACAAGGTGATAAGAGTGGAATATAACGATACTTTAAAAAAAATACATTCATTTGAACGTCTAGGAATGAAACTCGGGTTAGACCGTATGCAAAAATTACTGGGATTAATGGGTAATCCTGAGAAAAAATTAAAGTTTATCCACGTTGCCGGGACGAACGGTAAGGGTTCTGTTTGTACTATGTTGGCGTCTGTCATGGAGCAGGGCGGCTACAAAACCGGACTTTACACTTCTCCGGCGGTTATAGACTTTAGAGAGCGGATTAAGGTTAACGGACAAATGATTAAAAAAAATTCTCTTATTAAAATCACAAATAATATAATTAATGTACTTGAAAGTATTGATGACGAGGATTTTAAAATAACGGAGTTTGAGCTTGTAACAGCGATAGCATTTGAGTATTTTTTCGAGGAAAAATGCGATGTTGTAGTACTTGAAACGGGTCTTGGCGGAAGGTTTGACGCAACTAATGTTATAGAGCGTCCTTTACTCTCGATTATCACTTCAATATCGTTTGACCACACTAAGATTCTTGGAGACACTTTGGAAAAAATAGCTTTCGAAAAATGTGGTATTATAAAAGAAAAATGTGATGTTGTGGTTTATCCCGACCAAGAGGCTGGGGTTATGGATGTTATTAAAAATCAGGCGAAGTTAAAGAAAAGTAAGGTTTTTATTCCGGATTTAGATAAGGTAAAAATTGTGGGCGAAGGGTTGTTTACTGGGACTAAAGTTTTATTTGACGGCTTAGAATACCACATGAATTTTGTGGGGAAGCATCAGATTAATAATTTATGTACGGCGCTTAAAGCTTTAAAAATTTTAGGTAAACGCTTTAATATTAGTCAAGCAGCTATTTTTGAGGGTATAGACAAAGCTAAAGTTCCGGCAAGAACCGAAATTTTACTTAAAAATCCCTTGATAATATTAGACGGTTCTCACAATATTTCAAGTGTTAGCGCTCTTTATGATGTTGTGACGCAGTATGCTAAAGGGAAAAATTTAAAGGCGATAGTTGGTATGCTAGCCGATAAAGACGTTGAGGCATCGTTTAGTAAGATATTACCCATTTTTAAAGAGGTAAGTATAGTTAGTCCTAATAGCTTCAGGGCGCTGAGTGTTCAGAATGCTTTAAGTATTGCACTAAAATACAACAAAAACTCAAAATCCTATGATTCCCTTGAAAATGCGATTGAACAGGCAGTTTCTAGTTTACAGGATAACGATGCTTTAATAATGTTTGGTTCGCTGTACTTATCTTCTGAAATTAAAAAAATATTTAACCAAAAATATTCTCTTGACACTCTTCAAAAAATTTAGTAGAATGAAAGGAGACGGGGGTATAGCTCAGCTGGGAGAGCGCTTGAATGGCATTCAAGAGGTCAGCGGTTCGATCCCGCTTATCTCCACCAATTTTATTGTGTAAGAAAACTGTGCGATTTTTGCGCAGTTTTTTTATTTTTAAGACGTAAATAAAATTTTAGGTGTAACTAATTTATAATTAGGTAGGTGTTCTGTAAATATTTTAATTCGTGAATTTTTCAGTATACCTTGAAAGGTTGGCTATGTATCTTACTGAAATTAATAACCCCACCGATTTTACCCGGTGGGGTTTAGTTAATTATTCTAAATCGTTTAAGATATATTTACGCCCAGAAATTTAGCAAATCTATCAATGTCGAAAGTTTCTATAGTAGGGGAAATATAAGGGGTATAATAGTCTGAGGATATTTCAGTTAGTGGAGGAAAATAGTAGTCATCGGCTTCTTCGAGTATGTCGAAGATAGAGGTTGGAATTATGGAAACCGACGGCGAATTATCAACGAGTATAACGATATTTCCCTCTAGTACGGCGGAGGCGGCGGTGTCGGGACGCTCGCTATGCTTTATTTTAGGAAATGGATTATACCATTTATTTTTAAAGAGAGCTTCGGCTAAACTTTGCTGGTTCATAGTTAGAGAGTCCACGTTTAAAGACGATATTCTTTCTGTTATTGAGGAAAGAAGCTTTTTATCGACTTTATCTTCCATGTAACAAAGAACTACGTCTGTTTTCGATATAGAGCCAACATTAATAAGCTTCATGGAAAGGTTCGTATTACGAATACGCCGACGTATGAGAGCGGTGTTGCTTATTAAAGTTTCAACAAAGCCATCTCTCGAGCCTCTTAATACTTTGTCTTTTTCCGGCTCTTGGGTTTCTCTTTGGGGATAGGTCCTAACGTCTAGGAGGATAATCTTATCTAATTTATCTATTACTATTGCAAGCATACCTGAGAGAATATTTGTAGATGCTGAGTTTATGTCTTTTGAGCACGCCACTTCGATGTATGGAATACAATTCTTTATAAAAGTTTCACAGTTTTTAAAATCATCATCTGACTTAAGAGAATAAAAAAATTCCATTATTTTTTCCATAACCTCATCTTTTGTGAAACCGTCTATAAAGAACATTCCCGCTTCACGACCATTTATGTTTATATCTCGAAATATTATGTCGAAAGACACATTTGTTCTAAGCTTTGATTTTAGCTCAGAAATTGTTTTTTTAGCGTCTGTACTTATTGCCACGCTACATCACCTCAAGAGGTAGTTTATCCCAATAATTACTATATATTATTTAATACATTATTTACTAAAACCTCTTGCATAAACGAAATTTTTATTATATAATAATAATAAAGGAGTTGGTTAGATGTCAGAAAATGTTAAAGCTGAGATAGAAGCTAGGGCTGAGGTTGATGAATGGAAAAAGGTTAGAGATTTTTTGAAAAAGCAATTTGATTCTTTAAAAATAGAAGATGAAAAATATAAGAAAAATATGATTTTAGTTTGTGAGGAAATATTTTCAAACATTATAAACCACGCTTACGCTGATAAAAAAGGTAGAATTTCTATATCTGTTGGTAAAGAAAGACAGACACAAATCGAGAAAGAAGTCGAGATGCTTTCTATTGTTTTTAAGGATAAAGGCATTAAATTTAATCCGCTTCAGTCTAAACCTGGCAAAATTTCAGGTAAGGCTATAGAAAGAAAAATCGGCGGAATGGGGCTTCACATGGCAAAAAGTATGGTAGACGAAATAGAATATCAAAATATTAATGGAGAGAATGTGCTTAAACTCACTAAAATGTTATAGACAAAAAAAGGAGGCTTTATAATGGAAATAGAAAAGGTGTTGCAAGGAGAAAAAACTATAATATATGTAAATGGTAGGCTGGATATTCAAACAGCTCCCGAATTTCAGGATGAATTAGACGAGATTATTGGAGAAGAAAAAACAAATTTAGTTTTAGATTTAAAAGAAGTAGATTATGTAAGTAGCGCAGGGTTAAGGGCAATTTTGTATATTCAGAAGAAGTTAGACACAATTGAAGGTTCAACTATGATTGTTAAAAATGTTTGTCCCGACGTTATGGAAGTTTTTGAAATGACAGGTTTTACAGAATTTTTAAAAATAGAAAATTCACAAGAAGAATCCCACGAAGCTTAAATTTAATACACTTAAACAAAAACCTCGCTTTTTACATAAGCGAGGTTTCTTTTGCGAAGATATCGTTTTCAGGATTATAAAACCAAACTTTACCGAATTTTCTATAAAAATCGTATGGCAGATTATTAATAATTGAACCGGCTGCTCTAACAATGGCTCTAATCGACAAACTTGATTTATTGCATTCGCTCCATTTAGGACCGCATATTTGGTCTGTGACGTCGTCGGTAACTTGTCCACGCCTTCTAACCACCAAGTCTAAAGCGGATTTTAGTTCTTCAAATTCATCGTCGGAGAAGTCAAGTTTCTTTTGAATAAATTTTTCACGAACTTCTTTTTCGTCTTTAAGCGTTAGAATTTCTTTTATGAAATCCTCGCTTGAGTATAAGTGTTGATACTCCAAGTTTAGCACATCCTTTCTTGTAAAATATAATGCACTAAAATAATAACACTTTATCAAAAAAATATCAACACTTTTTATAAAACATTTTCTATAGTTGGATAAATTGTATCATTTAAATTGGAAATTTGGATATAAGCTCTCAAGTTTTCAGACCAAAAATCTGCAACCTCGTCTTTTTCAATAGCGGAGTCCATTAGAGCCAAAGCCTCTTCAATGTTGTCGAGAGTGTCGTGCTGGACAAATATTGCAAGAATTCTTGAGTTGTCTTCCCAGAAGTCGTATATGCTTGAGCTTAAATCCTTTGCTTTTGACATTTCATCATCTGAAACCAACGTTTGAATCAGCGTTAAGTCTTCTTTTATTTTTTCAGACACATAATTTATTTTAAAAAGTTCAATTCCGCACACTATTATAACAGATATAAACAGCATTATGGATGTTGCTATTCTATTCATGTTTTAGCCTCTTTTCTTATAATGTTGTAATTTTTTTCTTTGTTGGCGGTCATGATGAAAATATCGTTTAATTTTAAGTTTTGTCCTTGAATTACGCCATAAAGCCAATCACGAGATAAATTACAAAGCTGCAAAGAAAAATCAGAAATAACTCCATCGCTCACAACAACAGTTTCAATTCCGTTGTCCGGAACCACAATCCCAAGCATAGAGGCGTCGGGCTGGGATTTCTCAGGCTTTTTTAACACACTCATTTTTCCGTTGGTTTCCACAATTGCAAAAGCAACGTCTTGTAGGGAGAAAACATCTAATTGTCTTAGTTGCTCCGAGAGGTCTTCAGTACTCATTCTCAGGCTTTTGAGCGCTTTTTGAATGATTTTACCGTCGTTTATTATAACAACGGGTCTTCCACATATGGCTTGTCTGAATTTCATGCTCTTAAGCATCAACACAGACACAAAAATTTCGCAGCAGATTAACAACGTAATAGGCAATAGTCCCGACAAAAGAGGTTGACCCGTATTTTGCATTGGGATTGCCGCTATATTTGAAATTAGTAAGGTTATAACGAGTTCGGATGTTTGGAGTTCACTGATTTGTCTCTTACCCATCAGCTTTACCGCAAATATGATTACTATGTATAGTAATATGGTGCGGATAAAAGATATCGCCATTTAAATTCCTCCTGTGATTTTTAATCAATGTTTGATAATAAATATAATTGTCATAAAATTTTAAAAATATTCACAATTTAAGGTGTTTAAATGATGTTTGGTTATTTTTCGTTTCTCTTTTTCGACATTTAAAAACATTTTTTCTTAAAAGAGTCTTTATAAGTTGAAAAGGAATTTTTAGTGTTGTATAATAAATTCAGGTTTTGCGTAAATATACTTAATTATAAATTTTATACTCTAAATTACAAAGAGGTGAGAAAATGTTTTTAAAAAAGTGGGATGAGCTTCCGGATTGTATGAAAAATGATAGTGTGAAAGTTTATTATGATATTCTTGAAAAAAAGAAAGTAAACCTGTTTTTTAAAAGGATTTTTGATATAATTTTGTCTATACTTTTAATAATACTTCTATCACCCGTTATTGTAACCACTGCTATAGTTATAAAGCTTGACTCCCAAGGAAAGGTATTTTTCAGGCAGAGGAGGGTCACTCAATACGGAAGGGTTTTTAAAATATTTAAATTTCGCACTATGATTGAAAATCAAAAAGAGGGAAGTAGTGAGGTTACTTTGTCGGACGACGACAGAATAACAAAATGCGGCAAGATATTAAGAAAGTTTAGGATAGATGAAATTCCCCAGCTTTTTAATATTTTAATAGGAGATATGTCTTTTGTTGGTCCGAGACCCGAGGTTGAGAAGTATGTTAAAAGCTATGACAATCAAATGATGGCATCTTTACTTCTACCGGCGGGGGTTACCTCTATGGCAAGCGTCGCTTTCAGAAACGAAGACCAACTATTAAATGACGCTGACAATGTTGATTTTGTTTATATTATGAGTATATTGCCAAGTAAAATGGAACTTAATTTGGAGTATGTTAAAAATGTTAGTGTATTAAACGATATAAAAGTAATGTTTATAACATTTATAACCGTGTTTTTAAAATCATAAAGAAAGAAGAATTTTAATGCGTTACAATATAAAATTTTCTCCACCGGATATATCAGAAAGCGAAATTAAAGAGGTTGAAAAAGTGATGAGGTCCGGTTGGATTACCACCGGTCCTGAAACGAAAATGTTTGAAAAGCAAATAGCTGATTTTTGTAACACTAAAAAAGCTGTGTGCTTAAATTCTGCAACGGCTTGTATGGAATTAACTCTTCGCTTGCTCGGAATAGGAGAGGGCGATGAGGTTATAACCAGTGCTTACACTTACACCGCTTCTTGTAGCGTTATATGCCATGTTGGGGCAAAGCCTGTTTTGGTAGACACAGCTAAAGACTCATTTCAGATGGATTACGACAAATTAAAAAGTGCAATAACAAGTAAAACCAAGGCGATTATCGCCGTGGACTTGGGTGGAGTAGTTTGTGATTACGATAAGATATACAGTGCGGTGGAAGACAAAAAAAGTTTATTCACTCCTAAAAATAATTTACAAAAAGCTATTGGCAGGGTAGCAGTAATAGCAGATGCGGCTCATGCTTTCGGTGCTCTTTATGATGGTAAGAGATGCGGCGAAGTTGCTGATTTTACTAGCTTTTCTTTCCATGCGGTTAAAAATCTTACTACAGCTGAGGGTGGAGCTGTAACGTGGAGGCAAATCGACGGTTTCGATGACGAAGAGATATACAGGCAGTATATGCTTATGTCTTTACACGGTCAAACAAAAGATGCTCTTTCTAAAACCAAAATCGGCAGTTGGGAATATGATATAATTTCGCCGGCATATAAATGTAATATGACGGATATTATGGCTGCAATCGGAGTTGCGCAGCTAAGAAGGTATAACGATTTACTTTGTAGGAGAAGAGAAGTAGTGCAGATGTACAATAAAGGACTAAGTTCTCTTAACCTTCAAATCCTTGACCACTTTTGTACGACAAACAGTGAGTCAAGTAAGCATTTGTATATAACAAGGCTTCTCGGAAAAGATGACAGGTTCAGAAACAGGTTTATAGAAAAAATGGCGGAAAAAGGTATATCAACCAACGTACATTATAAACCGCTTCCCATGCTGACGGCATATAAAAATCTGGGGTTCGATATAAACCAATTTAAGAATGCTTATGAGATGTATGAAAACGAAGTGACGCTGCCACTTCACACTCTTTTGACAGATGATGAAATTCAATATATAATAATGTCGTTTAAAGAGTGTTTAGAGGAGAAGTAACAGTAATTTATGAAATACCAAGCAGTTAAAAATTTAAGGGTAGGTGTGGACTATTGAACGAGATAACCAAAGGCAAAGTTTTAAACGCTGTTTTAGACAGCAGACTGTTTAGAATTGTTTACTTGATAACACTCTCCCTTGAAATGATAGCTTTTTGCGATAAGTTCGCCATAATATTAAGGTGTGGTGTGCTTGTTTGGGGAGCTTTTATATTGGTATTTAGATTTATTGTCAGCAAGAGAGCTTTTAAGGTTAAGTATAAATGGTTGTTGTGGTCTTTTGTTGCGGTTCAAGTTTTAACGTCTGTTTGGAATATGTCGAGAGATTTCCTGCCTAATATGGTGTTTGCGTATCACAGTATGGTCTGCTTTTTCATATTTTACGGGATGAGTCAGGAAAAGAGCCACGAAGAAATAGAAAAAGAAATGGTGTTTTTATTTAAGTATTTCATTGTGTTTTCGACCGTTACTTCTTTTATAGGAATAAATGTTGCGGTGTTTACGGCGCAGCTACAAGTGGGGGACTACTTTTTAGGTATTTTACGAAACAGGCTTATCGGTATACATACTAATTCTAATCTTCTGGCGTTTAGCAATATAGTGGCTATATTTTCTTTGGACGTTATTAAAGACAGTCATTTGAGGTGGAAATACAATGAAAAATTCTTTAACAGGTTTTGGGGTGCATTGTGTTTCGGAATAAACTTCTTATCACTGTTTTTGTCGGATTCGAATGCATCGTTTTTATTCATTGTTGCTTATTTTACGGTTAGGATATTTTACAATAATTTTATGAATTACAAGGAATTTAAGTTTTCTGAATTTTTAAGAGGAAATCTTTTAATGCTTGTATTTAGCACTCTTATGATATCAGGGTCGTTTTTCCTTAGGGACGTTAGTCAGGATATAATAGGGATTGTTATAAATGACGTTCATGAGATAGAAGAACCTGTTACGGATAATGTACCATTAAAGGCGGAGTCTGAGACTGAAACTGAGATGGAGTCTGAAACCGATAGTGAGCCGTCTTATGACAGCGAAGAGAAAATAACCATAGGCAGAGAAAATTACGACGTCAGCAGCGGAAGGATAACACTGTTTAAGCAAGGGTTAAAGCTGTTTAGGGTTAATCCTATAATAGGAATAGGAAGAGGAAATCTTGTTAGGTTTGGGGATAAGTATTTAGAAAACGGATTGATTTTCTCGGATTTACATAACAGCTATTTAACTATACTTGTGTGTAATGGGATAGTGGGCTTTTTATTATTTGCGGCGTTTTTGGCTTTGACTGCAAAGGATATGTGTAAATACTTATTTAAGTTTTCGTGTAGGAGAGATTCAGGCATATACTCAAAATTGTTTGCGGCAGTAGTGGCGTATTGTGCGTATAGCGTGTTTGAAAAGGCAATCCTTTCAGAAATAACGTTTATGGTTGTGTTTTTCTGGCTTATACTCGGATATGCTGTGTCTTACATGAATAATGGACTCAAAGAAGAATTATAATAAAATAGTTTTTATCTAACAAAAGAGACGGAGGATGATATATGAAGGACGGTTTTTTTAGGGTTGCTAGTGCCACACCCGATATTAAGGTTTCAGACACGGTTTATAATGCGGATAAAATAATAGAATTAATAAAAAAAGCAGCGTCTTATGAAGTGAATTTTGTCGTGTTTCCGGAGCTGTGCATTACGGGTTACACATGCGGAGATTTATTTTTTCAAGAACAGCTTTTAATCAGCGCAGAGACAGCATTGATGCGTATTTGTGATGAAACTAAAGATATTGATATTATATCGGTTGTTGGGCTGCCTTACAAAAGCGGAACGATTTTGTATAACTGTGCGGTGGTTATTTACAAAGGCGAAATTCTTGGGTTTGTCCCTAAGATGTATATTCCCAATTACTCTGAGTTTTACGAAAAGAGATATTTTTCCCCGGGCTGCGATTACAAAGTTGAAAAATTTAACGGTAAAGAAGTTCCTCTTGGAAGCAGAATTATATTCGAATGTGAAAACTTGCCTTATATAAAAATCGGAATAGAAGTGTGTGAAGATTTATGGTCTTTAATTCCGCCGTCTTGTTACCTCTCGAGAGATGGGGCAAATATTATTGGAAATCCTTCTGCCAGCAATGAGTATGTTGGTAAATCGAAAAGTAGAAGAGATTTGGTTGTTATGCAATCGTCGAAGCTTATAGCGGCTTATGTTTACTCCAGCTCTGGGATAGGCGAGTCTACTACCGACATGGTTTTTTCAGGTCACAATATAATAGCTGAATACGGCGAGGTTTTGAAGGAGTCTGAAAGGTTTAAAAACGAGCTTATATACACTGACGTAGATTTACAAAAACTTGAAAATGAGAAAAGTAAGTTAAAGAGGTTTCCAAATCAAGAGCAGGTTCACAAGGTTTATTTTAAGATGGAGCCTAAAAATTTAAAGCTCTGCCGTGAGATAGATAAAATGCCTTTTGTGTCTTTAGACGAAAAAGAGCTAAACGAAAGCTGCGAGGAGATATTAAAGCTACAATCGATAGGTCTTGCAACAAGACTTAGGCATATAGGCTGTGAGAAGGTAGTTGTGGGACTTTCCGGGGGGCTTGATTCAACATTAGCTTTGCTTGTATGCGTTAGGACGTTCGACATGCTAAAATTGAGCCGAAAGGGAATAATTGCAGTTACTATGCCTTGTTTTGGTACAAGCGAACGTACTTTAAAAAATGCTAAAAATTTAGCTTCAGCATATGATGTAACGCTTAAGAAGGTGCCTATTGCAAGGTCTGTTAACGAACATTTCTCGTCTATACAGCAGCCCGACGACTGTTTTGATGTGGTTTATGAGAACGTCCAAGCAAGGGAACGCACTCAAATTCTTATGAGCATCGCAAACAAGGAAAAGGGAATTGTTATTGGGACGGGCGATTTATCAGAGCTTGCTTTGGGATGGTCAACTTACAATGGTGACCATATGTCTATGTATGCGGTTAACGCTTCTGTTCCTAAAACCATTGTTAGGTACCTTATAAACTATGAATCCATGCATCAATTTATAGGGTATAAGAATGTTTTGGACAATATTCTCAATTTAACCATAAGTCCGGAGCTCGTTCCTGCAGATAAAAATGGTAAGTTGCAGTCCACTGAGGATATTATAGGACCTTATGAACTTCACGATTTCTTTATTTATTATTTTTTAAGATATGGTTTTACACCACTTAAAATATGTAGACTGGCGGAAAAGGCTTTTGAGGGAGTTTACAAAAGGGAAGAAATAACAAAATGGCTGAAGGTATTTTTAAAGAGGTTTTTTGCAAATCAATTTAAAAGGTCTTGTATGCCAGACTCGCCGAAAGTGTGTGAAATAACGCTGTCGCCGAGGGGAGACTTCCGTATGCCGAGCGACGCTTGCGTTGAAGACTGGTTAAGGGAACTCGAGGAGCAAAATTTATAGGTAAAACACACTCTGTGCTTTATGATTTAAAGCGTGGGGTGTATTATTATGCTTTTACAAGCTCTGGATGTTTACAAGAGGTAGTTAAGGTGATAGAATAAGGTTGTCATTTTACAGAAAATACTAATATTTTTTAAAAAATAAAATGTATAATATTAAAGACTAAAAATTAAATATTAAAGTATCAAATAAAATTAGGGGGAAATACAGTGCGTAGAATTAAAAAGACAATGGATGGAAATAGTGCGGCGGCGTATGTTTCTTATGCGTTTACCGACGTTGCGGCGATATATCCTATAACTCCGTCTTCGGTTATGGCAGACGAGGTTGATAAATACTCAGCTGCTAATAAAAAGAATTTGTTTGGAAGACAAGTTCAGGTAACAGAAATGCAGTCTGAAGCAGGGGCTGCGGGGGCTGTACACGGAGCGTTGGCTGCCGGCGCTCTTACAACCACTTACACAGCTTCTCAAGGACTTTTACTTATGATACCAAATATGTATAAAATGGCAGGAGAGCTTCTCCCAAGTGTGATACATGTTTCGGCGAGGACAGTTGCAACTCATGCTTTGTCTATATTCGGCGACCACTCAGACATATACGCTTGTAGACAAACCGGTTATGCCATGCTTTGTTCTAATAGTCCACAGGAAGTCATGGATTTAACCGCTGTTGCACATTTGTCGGCAATTAAAGGAAGAGTCCCGTTTTTACACTTCTTTGATGGATTTCGCACTTCTCATGAAATTCAAAAGGTGTCGGTTTGGGATTACGATGATTTAGCTCAGATGCTTGACTTTGATGCTGTTGAACAGTTTAGAAAACGTTCGCTTAATCCCGAACATCCTGTGATTCGAGGGACGGCTCAAAATGATGATATTTACTTCCAAGCAAGGGAAGCGAGTAATAAGTATTACGACGCTTTGCCTCAGACGGTTGTTGATTACATGAACAAAGTAAACGAGAAAATCGGAACTGACTATAAGCCGTTTAACTACTACGGTGATGAAAACGCCGAAAGGGTTATAATTGCCATGGGTTCAGTGTGTGAAACGCTTGAGGAGGTTGTTGATTATCTAAACAAAAAAGGTGAAAAAGTTGGTCTTGTTAAGGTCAGGCTTTACAGACCGTTTGTACCTAAATTTTTGGCGGACGTTCTTCCTAAGAGTGTTAAGAAGATAACTGTGTTAGACAGAACCAAGGAACCCGGTTCTATCGGCGAGCCTCTTTATTTGGACGTTTTAGCGGCGATGTCTGAATTTTGCTCAGAGGGAATTAGTCTTTACAGCGGAAGATACGGGTTAAGCTCTAAAGATACAACCCCTAGTCAATTAATCTGTGTGTATGAAAACATGAAGTGTGACGACGGTAAAAAACGTTTTACTATCGGTATAAACGATGATGTTACATATTTATCACTCAATCCCAAAAAAGAAATTAACACTACCCCTCTGGGTACAATTTCATGTAAGTTTTGGGGCCTCGGCTCTGATGGAACCGTTGGAGCAAACAAAAACACGATTAAGATAATTGGCGACAATACTGATAAATACGTTCAGGGATACTTTGCCTATGATTCTAAGAAATCAGGTGGTTTAACGTTGTCGCATTTAAGGTTCGGGAATAAACCGATAAAGTCAACTTATTATATAAGTCAAGCGGATTTTGTGGCGTGTCATAACCCGTCTTATGTCCATAAATACGACATGGTACAAGACTTAAAGCAAAACGGAAAATTTTTATTGAACTGCGGTTGGACAGACCAACAATTAGAACAATTTTTACCTGATAAAATGAAGAAATGTATAGCAGAGAAAAACATCGATTTTTACACAATAGACGGTATTAAAATAGGAAAAGAAATAGGTCTTGGCGGAAGAATAAACACTATTTTACAGTCTGCTTTCTTCAGAATAATGAACATTATTCCGTGTGAAAAGGCTGTTAACCTCATGAAAGAGGCTGCCTCGAAAACATACGGTAGGAAAGGTGAAAAGGTGGTTTCAATGAATCACCTTGCTATAGACAGGGGACTTACTGGGTTACATAAGGTAAATGTGCCGGAATCGTGGAGTAAAATTAATGTAAATAAAGACAGTGTTAATGACATTAAAGATGGTGACTCTAAGCTGCTTGATTATGTAAACACAATCCAAGAACCTGTGAATGAGTGCAAGGGGAACGAGCTCCCTGTTTCGGCTTTTGTTGACCACGCTGATGGTACTGTTCCGCTGGGGTCTGCTGCTTTTGAAAAAAGAGGAGTTGCTATTGACGTTCCGGAATGGACACCTGAAAATTGTGTACAGTGTAATTTTTGTTCTTATGTTTGTCCTCACGCTGTCGTCAGACCTTGCGTTATGACAGACGAAGAGTTAAGCAAAGCTCCCAAAAATACAAAATCTAAAAAAATGATGGGATTACCCGGTCTTAATTTTACAGTTAGCATTTCAACTCTTGACTGTACGGGCTGCGGAAATTGTGCTCAGGTTTGTCCGGGGATGAGGGGAAACAAGGCTTTGACTATGAAACCTATGCATACTCAGCTTGACAGTCAGATGACGTTTGACTACTGTGAGAATATTCCCACAAAGGAGCAGGTCTTTGAGAAGTTTAAAGAAACAACCGTAAAAGGAAGTCAATTTAAGAAACCTCTTCTTGAGTTTTCGGGAGCGTGCGGCGGCTGTGGAGAACCTTCATACGCCAAGCTTGCCACTCAACTCTTTGGCGACAGAATGTATATAGCAAATGCTACGGGTTGTTCATCAATATGGGGAGCTTCTGCTCCATCAACGCCTTACACCGTTAATAAAGACGGTCACGGACCTGCATGGCAAAATTCCTTGTTTGAAGACAATGCAGAATTTGGGTTTGGTATGGAATTAGCTCAAAAGTCTATTAGAAGTCAGCTTTGTTCCTACGTTAATGAAATAAAGCAAATTTGTGAAGATGAAAATTTAAGACAGAGCTGTGAAAATTATTTAAGTTCTTTAAACAGCGGAAAAGAAAACAAAAAAGCCTCTATTGAACTTTTAGCGGGGCTTGAGGCGTTTACTTCAGACAGTAAGATAGGAACTCTGGCTAAGAAAATAATTAAGGATAAAAACTATCTTAGCAAAAAATCAATTTGGATGTTCGGCGGCGACGGCTGGGCTTACGACATTGGTTTTGGTGGTTTAGACCATGTTATAGCGTCGGGAGAAGACGTTAATATTTTAGTGTTTGACACAGAGGTGTATTCAAATACCGGGGGTCAGGCTTCTAAAGCAACGCCTGTTGGCTCTGTGGCACAATTTGCGTGTTCGGGCAAGGCTACTAAGAAAAAAGACCTTGCTGCTATAGCTATGTCTTACGGCTATGTGTATGTTGCACAGGTGTCCATGGGAGCGGACTACAATCAATGTATTAAAGCTTTCGTTGAGGCTGAAAGTTATAGTGGTCCGTCGATAATTATAGCGTATTCACCGTGTGTGAACCACGGAATAAAGGGCGGAATGGGGCTGACTCAACAAGAGGAAAAGCTAGCAGTTACAAGCGGTTACTGGAACCTTTTCAGATTTGACCCAAGACGTAAAGATAATGGAGAAAATCCGTTTGTGTTAGATAGTAAACCTCCTAAGGATAAATACAAAGATTTTATAATGAACGAGGTAAGATACAGTTCACTTTTGAAGTCTTTCCCTGAAAGAGCTGAGAAGTTATTTAACGAAGCGGAGAAAAACGCCGAGGAAAAATACAAAACTTTAGAAGAATTAGCTAAAAATGATAAATAATTTATCATTTAAACAATTTGAAGACTTGACAAAAAGTTAAAAAATGTTAATATTATATTGTAAATGTTAAAGTATGAATTGGGGAGTTTTAGTTGAGAAATTGTTTTAAAGGTGTAGTTAAAAGTTTTGCTTGCATGTGTTTATTAGTAGCGGGGTTAGGTTTTAGTTGTAAGGCGGTAGATTTACAAAATCCTAAGCTGAGTAGGGTTTGTGCTATGAGAACCCAAAATTTTTTTAAAAGCTTATGGATTTATGCACAATACGACGATAATAGTATAGAATTTTTGTATCCGATTTCAATTGAACAATTCATAAACTGTAGGGATATTGGAGAGGAAGACGATAATTTTGACGAATTAAGCACTAAGGTTCATGAATATTTAAATAATGAAGAAAGTTTAGCGGCTGAACAAAAAATATTAGAATATAATTTAGATTATATTCATCAAAACCGTGAAGACGTTGAAGAAAGCGTTAAACAACAAATTCAAGAAAGTACTAATAAAATTGATGTGATGGAATGCAAAAGGTTATCTTTAATAAAGAAAATAAATAATTATTTAATCGTAAAAATGTAAAATTAAATTAGGGGAGTGACCTGGTTTGGTTAAAAAATGTGTGTCATACTTTTTGGTAGCATTATTTGTTCTTTGTCAGGTTGGAAACTTAGAGGTAAAGGGTGCCGAGGTTAATGATAGTAGCGGATTTGAGGTAGTAAGCAAAAAGGACTACCCAGAATACGCAGCCACTTTAACTGTTTTTGAGCACAAAAAAACCGGAGCAGTTGTTACTCATTGGAAAAACAGAGATGTTAACAGGGCGTTTCAGATATCGTTTAAAACGCCCGCTGTTGACGATACGGGAGTAAATCATGTGTTGGAGCATTGTTTGTGTTCGGGGTCTAGGAAGTATCCTGACAAAAATTTGCTTTTTAAGGCAATTAGTCAGACTTCAAACACTTACCTTAATGCATTTACTAAAGCTGATAGTACTTGTTATGTTGCCTCTTCGTTGTCGGACAAGCAACTCCTTGGTTTTTTAGATATGTTTATGGATAGTATGTTCCATCCTCTGGTTGAGACAGACAGAAGAATATTTGACAGAGAAGCTTACAGGCTTGAAGAAAAAAGTATTGATGGCGATATAACCGAAACAGGTACTGTTTATAATGAAATGAGTCAAATGTCTTCAAATGTGAATTATGCGTCTTATTTTAACACTCTTAGAGGTCTTTACGGCGAATCAAGTTACAGCTATATTTCAGGAGGCGACCCTCAATTTATAAGGGGGCTTACTTATGAAAAACTTATCGATACATGGAAAAATTATTATCATCCGTCAAATATGATGGTCGCACTTTACGGCGATTTGAACACGGACGAAGTTTTAAGTTATATTGATAAAAATTATTTGTGTGATTACAGTAAAAAATTTGTCGATGTTTCAGGAGTCGAAGTTGAAATCAAAAATCAGACTGTTAAATCTTTTCACGAATTTCCTGTTGAAAGCGGCAAGGAAAAACCAAACGATGCTATAGCTGAAATAGCTTATTCTATTGACGACATAAGCGTAATTTCAAATAAAGGAATGTATGGCTTGGCAAGCGCTTTTTCTAACGAAAATTCTTATTTTAGTCAGGCGATGGACAAAGAACTTCATGATGTTAAGTCTAGTGTGGAATTTATTTTAAGTGGCAACAAGGGAATAATTACTTTTTCTGCAAGTGAAATTAATCCTGATGATTTGAGTAAATTTGAAGATATTGTTGAGAGGTCTATTAAGGACGCTTGCGAAAATGGTTTTTCTCAGAATATTTTGGAGCTGTTTGATAAAAATAATGTGTCTAGTTTGTGCCAAAAACAATTAATGTCTAATGCTATGAGATACGGTTGTGGGTTATCCATAATTGACAGGCTTTCTACTGGCTGGGTTAGAAACAAGGATATTATCAAATTGTTTGATAATAACGAACAGCAAATTGATAATGATATTTTGAAGTCAACAGCAAAAAAGGCGTTTGTTGGTAATCAACACAAAGCAATCGTTGTTACTAAACCTAAGGGTGGGTTACTTGAAAAAATTAAAGGTCAAAGACATGATGAACTTAAAAATATGAAAGCTAAAATGTCTGATGTAGAAGTAAAAGAGTTGGTTGAAAAAAGCTGTAAGTTTGAAGAGTGGGTCAACGAAAAATCTTCTGACGACATTATAAAAAAACTTCAGAGAATTAGTACAAAAGACTTGTCCACGAACGTTCCCAAAAATTTAGCTAAAAGAGAATTTATAAACGGTATTGATTTCGTTACTGTTCCAACGAGTGAAAAAGATTTATACAAGGCTGACATTATTTTTGATGGTTCACATTTGTCTGTGGAACAAAATAATATGTGTAAATTATTAAATTGTTTAATAGGATATGTAAACACCACCAAGCACGACAAAAAAACTTTAAACAATATAATTTCAAAGCAAATTTATTCTCCGATATCTACTACGCTTTCGTTTAATAAAGACGGAAGAAATTGTTCGGGAGTTTACGTCAGCTGGTTCGGCAAGACAGACAATTATATGATTGATTGCGAGATTATAAAGGAAAGTATTCTCGACTTGGATTTAAATGATTATGATAATATAAGAGATTGCGTGTCGAAAATTGAAAACGGTTTTGTGTCAAATTTATACGACAAAGCATTTAGTGAAATGATAACAAGAGGAAAATATTTCGGCAATCCTTCAAGAAAGGATATAGAAAAGCAATCTATATTGGAATTTTATAAATTCATAAAAAGTGCGAAAGAGGAATTGAGAGATAATCCTGAAAAATTCGCAGATAAATTAAAAACTGTTAGAAGTTTATTGATTAACAAAAATAATATGATAATCGGTTTAGAAGCTAACCAAGAATTTTTGAATAGTACAAAAGATAATTGGCTAAAATTTGCAGACGAATTTAAAAATACGGTTGAAGAAAATAATGTGAATAGTTGCCAAACAAATTGTACAAACGTTAAGCAAAGGGAAGCTTTTAGCTGTGGAGGAAATGTTCAGAGCAACGGAATTATTGCGAGTCTTAACGGCTTGGAACTTAAAAATAAAGGAAGCTTGAAAGTATTTTCGAATGTTTTGTGTGATAAGTATTTAATTCCGAATGTAAGACATAAATTGGGAGCTTATCAGTGTGGCGTTGCGTTTGACAACGGATATATGATTATGCTTTCCGGAAGAGACCCCGGTGTTGCTGCTACATTTAATGTGTTTGAAAATGCTGCCGGTTTTATGAGAAACATCAATATTACTCAACAGGAATTGGACCAATACATAATAAAAACTTACTCTAATATGGTTGAAAGTAATATGAATTATACGGCGGAAAATATGTTTTTTGACGTGTTGAGTGGAGTGTCGCAGGATGAAAAGGCAAAGTTTTTAGATGAAATAAAAAATAGTAAGATTTCAGATATAAAAGAGTTTGCTGATGTGCTTGAAAAGCTTGTAAAATCAGGGTACAGGTTTACTGTTGGTTCAGGATTTGAGATTAACAAAAATATAGAAAGCTTTGATAATGTGTTAAATGTTGATAATTAAAGCCAATGTTTTTGTTGAGGCACTATAATATATTATTAAATTTTTATGAGATATTATTATAATAGTAGAATTTTAAAATCTTTCAAAAAGCCTATTTCAATAAAAGTATTATTATAATATAATTAAATTGAAGGGCTTAGATGTGTAAAATAAATTGAGGTATTTCAAAGATATTTCTGCTTATTTTAATTAAAGTTACACTTTAGCAGGTGTAGACCTTTCGTTTACAAGACGTCAGTTTAACTGGCGTCTTTTTGTTATGGTAATATATTTGTGCAAAGGGAAATATTGTAAAAAAATATAATTATTTAAGCGATAAATAGAAATTTATGGTTAAATATAAATTGTGGTATTTTAATGTCGCTTTAAAATTGACAATTATTTTAACTTACTTTATGAGAATATATATAAATATACACAATTATCTAATAAACACACGTTTTGTATTGTATGTTCATCGGATTTGTGATATTATACCAATTGTATTCTTTTGTTATGTAATGTTTAGTAAATAGTTTTTAGGAAGGGGCGTTTTATTTTTGGAATTTAAACATAAAACTGTTTTACTGCCTGAAACTATAAGTAAGTTAAACATAAATCCAGACGGAGTTTATGTTGACGCAACAGCCGGTGGGGGAGGTTGCTCGGAGCAAATTGCTTTGAGGCTCTCTGAAAAGGGGAGGCTGATATGTATTGACCAAGACCCCGACGCAATAGAATGCTGTAAGAATAGATTGGGTAAGTATGAAAACGTGACTATAGTTAAGGCTAATTTTTCAACTATGAAAAGCGTTGTTCAGGATTTAGGTATTGAGTGTGTGGACGGCGTTGTGATGGATATTGGCGTTTCGTCGCACCAGCTCGATGAGGTCGAACGAGGGTTTTCGTATAAAAACGATGCTGTTCTTGATATGAGAATGAGTCAAGACGGCAAAACAGCCAGAGATTTAGTAAATGAGCTGAGCGCTGATGAGCTTTCTAGGCTGATACATAATTATGGTGAGGATAAATGTGCATCAAGAATAGCAAGGGCGATAGTTAAAGCTAGGGACAACGCTCCTATTAACACTACTCTTGAGCTAGCTGAGATAATATCAAATGCTGTGCCCGGGGCTGTCAGACGAGAGGGGCATCCTGCTAGAAAGACGTTTCAGGCATTAAGAATATGCGTTAATGATGAATTAGGGAATTTGTCGAGAGGACTGAACGAGGCTTTTTCAATTTTGAAGAGTGGGGGAAGGTTAGCGGTTATAACGTTTCACTCGCTTGAAGACAGAATTGTTAAAAATCAAATGTATGAGTGGAAAAAAGGCTGCGATTGTCCGCCAGACTTTCCCATATGCGTGTGTGGCAAAAAGCCAAGGGCGAAAATTATTTGTAAACCAATCGTTCCTAGCAAACAAGAGATAGAAGAAAATCCAAGAAGCAGAAGCTCTAAGTTAAGAGTTTGCGAAAAATTATGATTTTTTATGAGATGGGGATAGAATTTGATGTTTAATAAGAATGCTGCTTATGATTTTTCATTATTTGAAAACAAGAAAAAACAAGTTAAAGAAAATGTTGTAAAGTTGCCAAAAAGCAAGAGAAAATTTGCACTAAAGGCAAGGTCGGTTATGGTTTTAGGGGTTGTGATGTGTATGGTTGCTTTCGGAGGGGTTGTTGCAACGTTTATTAATTCACAAGTTCAGTTAAATGAGTTAACCGAGCAGATTGCCAAAGCTTCTAAAGAACTTGAAGAAAGCAAGAGTCAATACACTCAACTTAGCATGAAAAAAGAAGAACAAATGTCGACTAGCGCCGTTGAGAGGAAAGCAAAAGAAGATTTTGGGATGAAGAAGATAGACGCTTCTCAAAAGGAATACATAAATGTTTCTAGAGGGGACAAAGCCGAGATTAAAAAATAGGACAAGCCTATGGTAAAAATTTACGTTGTAAATAAAAAAATAGTTTGTAGGAATAACTTGTCTAAGACATAAATAAGTATTAGAATAGAAGATACGAGAGAGTTAAGATGGTAATGATCTTGGCTCTTGTTTTAATATTAAGGGAAAAAGCAAGAGGAATGGGTGATAATTTTGGCAAAGGGTGCGACAATCAGAATGCGCCAAAGAACGGTGATAGTATTATTGTTGCTGGTTGTGTGTGGTTTTGCGATGCTCATATTCAGGCTGGCAAAATTACAATTATTTGATGGCGAAAAACTACAAAAAATGGCTATGGAACAACAATTAGCAGACACAAAAATAAGTGCTCAAAGGGGAACAATATACGACTGTAATATGAAACCCTTGGCTCAAAGTGCGACAGTTTGGACGGTTGTACTGGAGCCGGCGTATCTTGACACCGATAAAAAAAGAGAACTTGTTTGCGACGGTCTTCACGAGATACTAGGGATAGACAAAGAAAAATTAACAGAGCTTTCTAAAAAGAAGTCGTTCTACACCATAATAAAAAAGAAGGTGGAAAGCGATGTTAAAGACAAAATAATGGAATTTAAAACGCAAAACAAAATATCCAGTGGTATAAGACTCATAGAGGACTACAAAAGGTATTACCCATACGGAAGTTTTGCATCGGCGGTACTTGGCTTTACGGGTGCAGACGGGCAAGGTCTTGCGGGACTTGAAGCGTATTACGACAGCGAGCTAAGGGGAGAAGCCGGAAGGGTTGTTACGGCTAAAAACGCAATCGGAACCGACATGCCTTTTGATTACGAACAAATGATGCCTGCTAAAAATGGAAATAGTTTAAAATTGTGTATAGATGAGGCGGTCCAGCACTTTGTTGAGAAAAACCTTGAAGAAGGAATAATAAACAACAAAATAATAAACAGGGCAGCGGGAATTGTTATGGACGTTAACACCGGTGAGATTTTAGCAATGGCTGTTAAAGAAGACTTCGACCCAAACGAACCATTTAAAATTGTTAACGAAGAAGTTGCAAAGCAGATAGAGGCTTTACCTGAAGAAGAGAGAGCAAAAGCTAGGTCTGAAGCACTTAGCAAGCAATGGAGAAACAAGGCTGTTAGTGACACATATTATCCTGGGTCTGTGTGGAAAATGGTAACAACGTCTATGGGTCTTGAGGAAAAGGTCGTTGACGAAAACACTACTTTCACTTGCTCCGGAGCAATAAGACCTTACGAGGGAGCTCAACTTATTCACTGTCACAAACACTCCGGTCACGGAACACAAACGTTTGTTGAGGCGGTGTGTAATTCATGTAACCCGGCGTTTATAATGCTCGGACAAAAAATAGGTGCTACAAAGTTTTATGAGTACTATAAGGCGTTTGGATTTTCCGAAAAGACAGGTATAGACTTACCCGGTGAGGCTAAAGACATATTCTTTAGTGCAGACGGAAGTATGACAAAACTAGATTTAGCGGTTGCATCTTTCGGACAAAACTTTAGTATAACGCCGATTCAGATGTTAACAGCAGCCTCGGCGATTGCCAACGGAGGAAAGCTAGTTCAGCCACATTTAGTTAAGGAAGTGCTCGACTGCGATGGAAATATAGTTAAAAGCATAGAGCCTAAGGTTAAGAGAAACGTTATATCAGAAGATACTGCAAGACGTGTTACAGACATTTTGTATCGCAACGCAACTACTGGAGCGGCACGTAATGCTTATGTCCCGGGGTACAGGGTTTGCGGAAAAACCGGAACTTCTGAAAAAATAGGTTGTAGCCGTGAGGGCAGGAAGGACTACATATCATCGTTTTGCGGTTACGCTCCGGCGGAAAATCCCAAAGTTGCGGCGCTGTTTTACTTCGATACTCCCGATGGAGATGTTTATTACGGAAGTGCTGTTGCAGCTCCTGTTTTCGCAAAAGCTATGCAAGACATTTTGCCTTACTTGGGAATAGAAAAGAGATACACAGAAGAAGAGTTGTCAAAACTTGATTCATCAGTACCATCTATGATAGGCAAGAAGGTTTACGAGGCAAGAGATGCTGTTCAAAACAGTGGACTAAACTCAATCGTCATGGGCAAGGGAGATACTATAATATCTCAAATCCCTGAGCCATCTGCACATATCCCGAAAGGCGGAACGGTTGTTTTATACACTGACAGCGAAAGTAAACAAAGTGTTGTAAAAGTTCCGAAGTTAACAGAGCTTTCAATCTATAACGTGAATAAGGCGGCGGCTATGGCAAATCTTAATATAAAGATATCAGGAACAGACCTTAACGGTCAGGACGTTGTGTCTGTGACGCAGAGTATCCCGGAGGGGACCGAAGTTAAACCCGGAACGGTTATAACAGTCAACTTTATCCACAAGGGACAAAACACTACTGATTAAATATTAAGGAACAATAGCTTTAGCAGCAAAGTTTAAAATAACATAATATGTATTAATGTAAAGGACAAATACAAGAAGGGTGGATAATAATTATGAATGGAATCTGGGCGGTTGTGTCGGCAGGGATGGCATTTATTATAACGGCGGTTTTGGGGAAGTGGTTAATACCATTTTTACACAGGCTTAAATACGGACAGACAATCCTTGAAATAGGACCATCTTGGCACAAGAAAAAACAAGGAACTCCAACAATGGGCGGAATAATGTTTATAATAGGAATTGTTGTTGCGTGTGTTGTGTGTATTCCTATGTATTATATAACGTCGGCAGGGACGGGAATACAGGTTAGAGAAACTCCGACTATGGTTGCTAAAATTTTCGTTGGACTTGGAATGGCTGTATTTTATGGAGCTGTGGGGTTTATAGACGATTATATAAAGGTTGTTAAAAAGCAAAATCAGGGGCTTAATGCAAGACAAAAACTTATCCTTCAGTTTATGATTGTGACGCTGTATTTGTGGATAATTTATATGGTTGACTCAAGACAAGGTAGTTTAGACATTACTTCAATTGCTATACCTTTTATTGGTAAGGTCGATTTTGGAATGTTTTATTGGCCGTTGATGGCGGTTATAATAGTTGGGATAGTAAATGCGGTTAACCTAAACGACGGTATAGACGGACTTTGCGGTAGTATTACTTTCTTTGTTGGTATTTTCTACATGATTATAGCAAGTGCTTTGGGAATGTTTGGCTTGAGCATAGAGGCTGCTGCTATGGCAGGAGGCTGCTTAGGATTCCTTATATGGAATTTTAATCCTGCAAAGGTTTTTATGGGAGACACAGGTTCACTATTTTTAGGCGGACTTATATGTGGAATCGGTATGGGGATTAAATTACCGGTAGTATTAATATTAATGTCGGCAGTGTATATAATAGAGATGTTTTCGGTGATGTTGCAGGTTATGTATTTTAAGGCGACAAAAGGAAAACGTTTGTTTAAAATGAGTCCGATTCATCATCATTTTGAGATGTGCGGATGGAGCGAAACAAAAATTTGTGTTGTGTTTAGTGCGGTTACGATTGTTTTTGGATTGTTGTCTTTGGCTATTGCGGTGTATAATTTTTAAGGTATATTTTGGTTTAAAACAGCTTATAATCCTTTAAAGGAGGAAATATTTTAATGAAAGAGAAAAGTGCTCCAAGGCGCAGAATTCACAAGCCTATAAACGTTGATGGGGCAGACATGGAAGAAGCGGTTAGTCTTAAAAAAGAGAGAAAGTTTAATTTTGATAAAAGTAAAATTTTAGAAAAAATAAAAGTGCTGTCGTTGCGCTCGGGAATGGACATACCATTTTTATTTTTAGTACTATTGTTAGTGGTAATCGGACTTATAATGCTGTTTTCAGCGAGCTATCCAAACGCTTATTACCTACACCACGGAGACAGCTTTTATTTTATAAAAAATCAGCTGTTGTTTGCGGTTGTTGGAGTAGTTGTAATGATTATGGCGTCGTATTTTGACTATCATAATTTTCACAAGCTCGCAGTTCCGATACTCGGAGTATCGTTTTTATTTCTTGTTTTGGTTCTTATGATGCCGGCGATAAACGATGTGCATAGGTGGATACAAATTGGTTCATTTAGTTTCCAGGCGTCGGAAATAACCAAGTTTGCGATAGTGGTGTCGTTTGCCCACTTCATATCGATAAACTTCAACAGAATGGGCACATTTAAATACGGAATACTTCCATATATGCTTATTCTTGGACCAACGGCTGTACTTCTGGCTTTGGAACCTCATATATCATGTACTGTAATAATAGTGCTCTTAGCCGGAGGAATGCTTTTTATAGGCGGAGTAAAATTGAAATGGTTCGGAATGGTTATAGGAGCAATAGCTTCTGCGCTTGTTTACCTTGTTATGTTTACAGACAAGTTGACATACGCCAATAACAGAATAGCCGGATGGCTAGACCCGTTTTCAGCCACAGCCAGTGTTGACACGTGGCAAACAAGACAGGGCTTATATGCAATAGGCTCGGGGGGAATGCTAGGACTCGGACTTGGAAATTCAAGACAAAAATATTTGTATATTCCCGAACCGCAAAATGACTTTATATTTTCGGTTGTCTGCGAAGAATTGGGTTTCGTTGGTGCTGTGATAATACTGTTGTTATTTGCGGCTCTTATATGGAGAGGAATCGTTATATCCATGAGGGCTAAAGACAGATTCGGTTCTCTTTTGGGAATAGGTTTAACCGCTCAGGTTGGTCTTCAGGTGGTGCTGAACATTGCGGTTGTTACAAACACCATACCAAACACAGGAATAAGTTTACCGTTTTTCAGCTATGGAGGAACGTCGCTATTGATGCTTCTGGCACAAATGGGGGTTGTACTTTCTATATCGAGAACGGCAAAGGTCGAAAAGAATTAAAAAAGGTTCTGCTAATAATTGACTATTGGCAGAACCATATTTATTGTATGTATGAATTTTATTTTGGAATATAAAAAATTATTGTTTTATTTTTTTTAGAAATCTTATAAAATGTATTATATAAAAGGAGGAATCGTTATGAGAATAATATTTATTGGCGGGGGGACTGCCGGACACATTAATCCAGCTTTAGCAGTGGCATCGTATGTTAGGGAAAAGGAGCCGGACGCTCAGATTTTATACGTTGGTGCTAAAGGCGGAATGGAAGAAAGACTTGTTCCTGAAGCGGGGTTCGACTTTAAGTCAGTTAAAATTTCGGGGTTTTCAAGAAAATTAAGCTTTAGCGCAATAAAGAAAAATATTATCACGTTCAAAAGAATATTTACGTGTAGCATAGAATCAAGGAAAATTTTAAAAGATTTTAAGCCAGATATTTGTGTTGGAACAGGCGGATATGTTAGTGGTCCGTTTTTAAGAGAGGCGGCGAAACTTGGGATTCCTGTTATAATCCACGAGCAAAATGCTTTTCCGGGAGTTACAACTAAAATATTGTCTAAAAAGGCTAGAAAGGTTATGCTTGCAAGTCCTGAAGCTAAGAAATACTTAGCAGACAAATGTGACACAGAGGTGACGGGAAATCCTATAAGGGGAGAGGTTATTACAGTTAATAAAGAAGAGTCGAGGGCGAAGTTTAATTTTGATGATAAACCGATAGTGTTGTCTTTCGGGGGGAGCCTTGGCGCAAGAAAAGTAAATGAAGCTGTGGCAAAGCTTATTGAGTGGAGCGTAAAGAACGGAAAATACAATCACATTCACGCTTACGGACAATATGGTAAATGGTTCCCGGATTTATTAAAAGAAAACGGAGTGAGTGTGGAAAACAACACTAGTCTTGACATTAGGGAATACATAAAAGATATGCCTGTTTGTATGGCAGCGGCAGATATAGTGATTTGTAGGGCGGGGGCAATAACGCTCAGCGAGATAGAGGCTATGGGTAAGGCGTCTGTTTTAATCCCTTCGCCAAACGTTGCTGAGAACCATCAATATCATAATGCTATGGCTCTTGTCAGCAAAGATGCTGCCAGTATAATTGAGGAGAAAGACTTAACGGGTGAACGATTGATAGAAGAAGTTGAACGTATATTAAGTAATTCAGAAATTAAAAATTTGTATGAAAGTAATTCTAAAAAAATGGCTATAACAAATTCCAATGAAAGAATTTACAAAATAATAAAACAATTTGCTTAAATATATTTTTAAAGCTTAGTCACATAGCGTGGTTTTTATGAATATTATAATAAATATATTGAAGAGTTATTATAATGAGTTCGGAGGGGCGTGTGATGAGTGTCGAAATTAGTGATAGAAGGAGGAAGACGTTTAATAGGTGAGGTTGAGATTCAAGGAGCTAAAAATAGTGTTTTGCCAATACTTACGGCAACGATAATGTGTAAGGGAGAGAGCGTTATACATAACTGTCCGAACCTTTCGGACGTTGATGTTACTATAGAAATATTAGAATATTTGGGTTGCAAAATCACTAGATGCGGCAGTACAATAACAGTAAACCCTGATGGAGTAAATAAAAGCGATATTCCTGATACTTTGATGAGAAAAATGAGGTCTTCGATAGTCTTTCTGGGTGCGCTTATTTCAAGAAACGGTAGTGCAAGAATGTCGCTTCCGGGCGGGTGCGAGCTTGGTCCACGCCCCATTGATTTACACATAGATGCTATGAAACAAATGGGTCTTCGTGTTGACGAGGGTCACGGCTTTATGGATTGCTCAACTGTGAGTAGGCTTGTTGGAAGTAATGTTGCGTTGTCGTTCCCGAGCGTTGGCGCAACGGAAAATATATTGTTTTCGGCGGTTTTGGCTAATGGGACAACGGTCATAACAAATGCGGCGAGAGAGCCTGAGGTGTGCGACTTAGCAAACTATTTAAATAAATGCGGAGCCAAAATAAGCGGGATAGGAGAAAGTACGCTTGTCGTTGAAGGGGTTAGCGAACTTCATGGCTCGGAGCATGAGGTTATTCCCGACAGGATAGTGGCTGTTACATACATGGCGGCAGCGGCGGTGACGAGCGGAGAGCTTATCATTAAGAACGTGTTGACAGACACTATGGGCGCTCTTATACCTATATTCGAAGAGGCAGGGTGTATGATTACGGACTTGGGCGATAATATAATAAAGCTACAGGCTTCGGAAAGACCTTATTCAAACAAGCTTATAAGAACGATGCCTTATCCGGGATTTCCCACGGACGCTCAAGCTCCTGTTATGTCTATGGCGGCGGTGGCTTGTGGAACGAGTGTGTTTGTTGAGAATATATTCGAAAGTAGATATAAGCATGTTGGCGAGCTTTTAAGGCTTGGTGCAGACATAAAAGTTGAGGGCAAGGTTGCGATAGTTGACGGAGTAAGAAAACTTTCGGGCGCTGATGTTACCGCAACAGATTTAAGAGGAGCAGCTTCTTTGGTTGTTGCCGGGCTTGGAGCCGAGGGAAGAACAAATATATCGGGGCTGAGTCACCTTGACAGGGGATATGAAAATATAGAGGAAAACTTTAAAAATTTAGGAGCTGTAATAAAAAGAGTTTAGGGTAGGTTGAGATGGAGAGTATTAAGGATAACAAAAGTAAGAAAAAGACTATTAAAAAAATAATAAAGAAAAAAATACGCGTACATGGAAAAATGTATTACAATGCTAAAATTATAGTGTTGTGTTCATTGACGTTCGTGACAATTATAGCGCTTGGTATAGCACTCTCGGTGAAGTCTGTTTTTAAGGTTGGCAAAATAGATATTTCAGGCGAAAGCGGCTATTCATATGATGAGATAGCTGAGATTAGCGGGATAAAAGAGGGAGATAATCTTTTTGCGTGTGACACAAACAAAGTTAAGAAAAACATTGAGAGTGCCTTGCCTTACGTGGATAACGTTGAGGTTAGAAGGAGCTTACCTAATAAAATTGTGGTCAGCGTTGGAACCGTTGAACCTAAATTTGCTTTCGAGCATGACGGTGGTTATATCGTTGTGAGCTGTAGCGGAAAGATGTTTGAAATCAAAGAGGACAAGCCAGAAAACGTTATAGAGCTTAGGGGAGTGGAATTAAAAAATTATGATTTGTGTGAAAAAATCGACTATGTTGAACCGCTTGCTAAAGATAAGATAGGGGAGATAGTTGAAAGCGCTGAAAAAAATGGTTTTAACGTGACTAAAATTGATGTTTCTAATTTGTATAATATCGTAGTGGGCTACAATAATTCTGTTGATGTTTTGCTGGGAGCTCCTGAGGAGATAGACTACAAAATAATGACTGCTAAGGAAATATTGTGTAATAAATTAAATGAAAACGACAAGGGTAGTTTGGATTTATCTAGCTTGAAATCTGATGGAAGGTCTTATTTTACTCCCGAATATATTATAAAATGACAAAAAAATATCAACATAAAATCATAAAATATAAAAATGGATAAATAGTGCCATTTTACAAAATTTTATTGATAACCATTGTAAGTTGTGATATAATGCTATAGAGTAAAAGCAATATTTATCTTTCAACAAGAAAATGTTTAAACATTCGAGAAGATGGGGGATTAACTAATGGGTTTCGAGTTTGAAAATGAAACAGATGAGATAGTTCAAATAAAGGTTATAGGTGTTGGCGGCGGCGGCGGAAACGCTGTAAATAGAATGGTTGATTCAGGGGTTAAATGCGTTGAATTTATATGTGTTAATACTGATAGACAAGCTCTTTTAAGGTCTAAGGCAACTCAAAAAATTCAAATCGGTGAGAAAGTAACTCGTGGAAAAGGCGCAGGTTCTAAGCCGGAGGTTGGCGAAAGGTCAGCTGAAGAAAGCAGAGACGAAATTGTTGCGGCTTTAAAGGGTGCTGACATGGTATTCATTACTGCCGGAATGGGTGGCGGTACTGGAACAGGTGCTGCTCCTGTTGTTGCTCAGATAGCAAGAGAGATGGGTATTCTTACTATAGGAATAGTTACAAAACCTTTTGCTTTCGAGGGTAGAAGACGTATGGAACAGGCAGAACACGGAATTACTGCTCTAAGAGAGCAAGTTGATTCACTGGTTGTTATACCTAACGAGAGATTAAAATATGCAAGTCAGCAAAGAATTACTTTAATGAATGCATTTGCTGTTGCAGATGACGTTTTAAGACAAGGTGTTCAAAGTATATCAGACTTAATTTTATTGCCGGGTCTTGTAAACCTAGACTTTGCAGACGTTACTGCTGTTATGAAAGACGCTGGTTACGCTCATATGGGAGTAGGACAAGCTTCTGGTAAAGACAAGGCTGAGGCAGCTGCTAATATGGCAATATCAAGTCCGCTTTTGGAAACAGCAATTAGCGGAGCAAAAGGTTTGATTGTAAATGTTACTTCGTCGCCTGACATTGGTCTTGATGAAATAGAAACGGCTTCGGCGATGATAGCAGAGCAAGCAGACAGTGACGCTAACATAATTTGGGGTGCTGCATTTGATGAAAATATGGACGACGAAATAAGAGTAACTGTTATAGCAACAGGCTTTGCTACAAGAGAATCTTATATGCCAACTCCAAATACAAGCAAAAGTAACATTGGCTCAAGACAAGTTCAAAGAGAATCTAGCTTTGAAAGCAAAAGTAGCTTTAAATCTGAAGATTCATCAAGATACGGCTCTTCTAAAAAGGATAACGACGACACTTTTTATGATATAATGTCTATCTTTAAAAAATAATCAAATAGTAAAGTAGGTGCTTGTTTTATAGCACCTATTTTTATAAGCAGTTTACCGTAAAAAAAAACACCCTTATTAAGGGTGTTTAATTTATTTATAGACTAAGATTTTTAGAGTCGATTAAATTTTGAATTGCACACATTACTCCAACTTTAGCACTGTGAAAATTAATTCCGCCCTGAAGCCACACAGCATAGGGGTCTCTTAAAGGGGCGTCGGCGGAAAGCTCGATTGAGGCTCCGAGAGTAAATGTTCCGGCTGCCATTATAATTTGACTGTCGTAACCGGGCATGTCCCACGGCTCTGGCGACACGAAAGAATCTACCGGAGAACCGCTTTGTATTCCCTTACAAAAAGCAATCAACGATTGGGGATTGTTTAATTTTATTGCTTGAATGATGTCTGAGCGATGTTCGTCGTATTTGGGGAATACTTCGTATCCTAAATTTTCAAAGATAGCTGAAGAGAAAACGGCTGTTTTGAGCGCTTCTCCAACAACGTGAGGGGCGTTGAATATTCCCATAAAAAGCTGTCTGTTTTGCCCGAGGGAAGCACCTATTTCACGTCCTGTTCCCGGCGTGGTTAGCCGGTATGAACACATTTCAACTAAATCTTTACGTCCTGCTATGTATCCCCCCGTGGGAGCTAAGCCTCCTCCTGCGTTCTTGATTAGTGAACCGATTATTAAGTCGGCTCCAACTTTCGTTGGTTCTGAGAGTTCAACAAATTCTCCGTAGCAGTTGTCAACCATCACAATGGTTGTGGGGGAGATTTCTTTTACTGTTTTTATAATTTTTTGGATGTCGGCAACATATAAAGACTTCCTTAAGCTATAGCCTCGGGAGCGCTGGATATACACAGCTTTATAAGAATTTTTCAAAGAATTACGAATTTTATCATAATCGGGTTCGCCGTCTTTTTTTAGCTCAATATAGTCAAATTGTACGCCAAACTCCTTGAGTGAACCACAGCTATTTTCGTTTTCTCCTATTACGCTTAAAAGAGTGTCGTAGGGAGTGCCGGTAACACTTAAAATTTTATCTCCGGGTCTTAAAACCCCAAAAAGTGCCACCGTCAAGGCGTGAGTTCCGCTAACAAAATTGTGCCTTACAAGCGCATCTTCACATTCGAAAATTTTAGCATAAAGCTCGTCTAAAGTGTCTCTGCCTCTGTCGTCGTAACCGTACCCCGTGGAGGCGTTAAAGTGACTTTCGCTAACCTTACAATCTATAAAAGCCTTAAGCACTTTCTGCTGATTATATTCGGTGTTACAATCAATTTGTTTGAATATTGACTCACATTTTTTTAGTGCACTATCCGCTAAATTTTCTAATTTACTATCAAAATTAAACACTTATTATTACTTCCTTATGAATTTTATTTTATGAGTTTACTACATTTCGTTTATTTTAGAAATCATTGTCTTTGCAAGGTCATTAACGGCGGAGTAATCCGACTTAAAGATAATTCCTTCTGGAGAGTGTAAATACCTGCAAGGGATTGATATAGCAATTGTTTTCACGCCTTCTCTTGAACAATGGATAGCGCCTGAATCGTTTCCGCCGGCAACGGCTTTTTTTATTTGAACGGGTATATTATTCTCTTTGGCGGTTGATAAACAGAGATTGTAAAGAGATTTGTCATAAATTGTGCCCTTATCCATAAACGAGATAACAGCGCCCTCTCCTAGCTTACATACCTTTTTTGACTCCTCAACACTTGGTAAATCGCAGGCAGTGGTCGTTTCAACTACAACCGCACAGTCTGGATTTACGCCATAACTTGCAACTTTTGCTCCGATTAATCCGATTTCCTCCTGTACTGTAAATACAAAATAAGTGTCAAATTCGATGGAGCCTTTAATAATGTTTATTAATATACTGCAGCCTG
The DNA here is from genome assembly GCA_934729465.1 of uncultured Eubacteriales bacterium. GTDB lineage: Bacteria > Bacillota > Clostridia > Oscillospirales > Acutalibacteraceae > RUG14215. The sequence continues at coordinate 48,975 of CAKVEP010000009.1, forward strand.
CCCTGTCATCTAAAGCCTTTGAAATTATAGAGTCCGAGGACTCCTCAAACACGGAATTAAAAGTAACGAAGTCGCCAACGTTTACATTTTTTAGAGCGTCCTCTTTATTATTTGCTCCAATGTCAATAAAAAGATTGTCAGCTTTTAAAGGAGTATTTTTTTCCTTGCCTTGAGTTAAATGTATTGGCTTGATTCCGATAACGCCTTTTACTTTACTATTTCCAACGTTAACCGCTATACCGTGGAGTATTTTAACATCTATACCGCCTACTGTTGAAAATCCTAAATATCCGTCTTCGGTTACGTGGGTCACAATTAAACCAACCTCGTCCATGTGAGCGCACATCATAAGCTTATTTTTTGCTCTTTGTTTTCCCTTTTTAAAAGCTATGATATTACCTAGATTGTCAACTTTACATTCATCAACGTACTCTGAGATTTCAGAGAGAATAAAATTTCTAACGTTGTCTTCAAACCCCGATACTCCTCCGAGAAGACAAAGTTCCTTTATTAAATTTACATAATTCATTAGTCTTTTGCGCCTCCTGCTAAAACATATTCAAAAAGAAGTTCAACTATATTGTTAAGGTCTTTAATGTCCACAACCTCAACAGTGGAGTGCATGTAGCGTTGAGGGACTGAAACAAGACCACATTTTACTCCTGATTTTGTGGTTGCGATAACATCGGCGTTAGTTCCGGATTTTCCGCCCATAACCTCTAGCTGATAAGGAATATTTTTATTTTTCGCTATGTTTATTAATGTATTGGTCACCTGGTTAGACAAAATCGGAGCAATTCCAATCATTCCGCCCTTGCCAAGACAGCTGTATTTATCGCATGTTAAGTTAGGCTGCTTTGCAAAGCTTACGTCCACAGCTATGGCTTCGTCTGGATTACATCTGTAAGACGATATTTTAGCGCCCAGAGAACCTGTTTCTTCTTGAGAGCTAAGTAAAATAAAAACTCTTGATTTTATATTATTACTACTGTGTAGTTTTTCGGCGAGCTTTATTAATACGGCTGCTCCTGACCTATCGTCTAAGCACGGCGACGAAACACGTTCATTAAGAAGTTCATTTTGCTTTCCGTAAAATGATATGCTGTCGCCGATATTAACGTTATTTTTAACTTCCTCTTTTTTTAAACCAAGGTCGATGTAAGTGTCCTCAATGTCGACAAATTCTTCTTTGTCAAGACTTTTAGAAAGGTGAGGCGGAATGTTGCACACAACACCTTTTAAGTCCTTTTTGCCGTGTACTGTAACAACACTGCCCGGTAGTAAACGTTTGTCCACTCCGCCGCAAGCGGCTACTTTTATAAATCCCTCTTCGGTTATATACGTTACTATTAATCCTATTTGGTCTATGTGGGCGTCGAAGAGAATAGTTTTTTCAGCATTTTTATTTCCGAGTTCGCATATAACGCTGCCGTCGTTATACACATGAGTTTCTCCGTATTTAGACAGAGAGTCTGTTAACAGTTCGGAAATTTTGTTTTCGTTTCCCGACACCGCTGAGGCGTCGCACAATTTAAAAAGTAAATCTTTCATATTTTAATCTCCTTACCTAATTAAAGTGAGTTAACAATATTTTTAAAGTCGTTACCACGTTCCTCAAAATTATTGTAAAGCCCGAAGCTTGCACACGCCGGGCACAATACTACAACATCGTCGCAAACTGTGTTATCGTGCGCCGCTTTTACAGCTTCACTCATATTTTTTACATGTATTATTTTAATTTCTTTTTCATCGTAATTATGGGATTTCTTTACGGCATTTTCTATTTTATCTGCAGTGTCGCCCATTAGTATAAGGCACTTGACCTTGCTGCATACTACTGGACCAAGACTATCAAATGGAATTTTTTTATCGTATCCGCCGGCAATCATAATAATTTTACCGTCGAAAAGCGACAACGTTCCCGAAATGGCACGGGTTGGACTTGATGCTATAGAATCGTTAAAGTATTTTACGCCATTTAAATTTCTTGTAAATTCAATTCTGTGTTCCACGCCATTAAAGTTTTTAGCAACTTCTGTTATAGCATTTTTGTCTGAAAACGGCAGGGTTGCACAGATAGCTGCAAGGTAATTTTCAAGATTATGTTTTCCGGGTAATTTAATGTCGGATATCGAGAGAATTTCCGTATTTTCGCCGTTTTTAGAGAAGTAAATTTTATTTTCGTCGCACCAAACGCCATTATATACTTTTTGCTTTCTGCTGAAAAACATACATTTTCCTCTCACGCTTTTACTAAATTCATTTGTAATTTTGTTGTCGTAGTTCAAAACAGCAGTGTCGAAAGCTGATTGGTGGAGTATAATATTTTTCTTTGAGTTGATGTATTCATCCATGTCTTTGTGGATGTCGAGATGGTTTGGCGATAAATTCGTAACCACGGCAACATTAGGACTCTGGTTCATAGACATAAGCTGAAAACTTGATAATTCCACAACAGCGATGTCGTCATTACGGATTCTATCGATTACGGGCAACAAAGGTTTTCCTATGTTGCCCCCGATATGGACTGTTTTTTTAGAGGCTTTTAGTATTTCGGATATAATGGTGGTTGTCGTGGTTTTGCCGTCGCTGCCCGTTACGGCTATTATCGGACAAGGACAAATATCAAAGAACATTTCCATTTCAGATGTTACAACAATACCGTGTTTTCTGGCTTCTTGAAGTTTCTCGTTAAAGAAGCTCATTCCCGGTGTACGGAATATGATGTCTGCATCGAGATTGTCCATATAAGTGCTGCCGAGCCGTAATTCAACGCCTCTTTTTTCGAGATTTTTTATACTATCGTCAAGCTTGGAGATGTCACGTGAATCACAGGCGATAATTTTTGCTCCGTAATTTAAAAGCATTTCTATAACGGGTAGGTTACTCCTTCCAAGTCCGCAGAACATAACACGTTTACTGCTTAGTTTTTCAAAAAAGCTTTCTTTATTTTCATACATATAAAAATACATCCAATCTTAAAAAATTTATCTGCACATAATTTTAAGCACTAAATATATTATAGTATTAAAATTTTCTTATGTCTATAAATACTATGCGTGAATTACGCAATATAAAAGATGAATTATCAATTTTGATAATTCATCCACATATTATTATAATTACATTTTATTTTAAAATATACACATTCATGTTACGTCTTCCAAAATTGTAGCATTGATTTATATTGTCGTAATACAAATCAACAAGAGCCGTTCCCTTCATTAAAGCTCCGCCTGTATCGGCAGCAGTCGCATAACCATACACGACAGAACCGTCAGCAGACGCTATATAAAGTTTTGTTCCGTAAGGAATAATCTTTGGATTTACAGCAACATAACCGTATTTAGCGGGTGTTCCCGTTGACGTACGAGCCCCTGCAGGAGCAGTGTATGCCGTGCATGACCCGGATAGCTTTGATGAATAAGAAATCGTTTTACCGTTGTGGTCAACAAGGGTTCCGTTCTTATTGTCGTTTACATACCCTGAAGATTTTTTAGAAGGCGTGGAAACGGTAGTATTTGAAGGCTTAACCCCAACCAAAACAACTTCGTTTACCGGACTAACCGTAATTTTACTCGATGTTTCTTCTGAGCTGACAACAGCACCGTCTTTTAAGGTTTCTTTTATAATTACTTCTTTTTGACCATTAACACCTTTTACGGCTACCTGTGTTTGCCCTTCTGCGATTTTGTCTGTGTTCTTAGTTACTGTTTCATAAGCAACTTCTTGGGTTACAACATTGTTTCTGTATCCAATTCTCTCAATTGAGAAACTAAGACCATCGCTAACCGGAGTATTTTTGTCAACGCTTACGATGTCTTGCTCTGCAAGAGGAATCTGAGCGTAATTTATAGCCTCTTCAACGCTGACGTAAGGAACGGAGTATTCTAAAGTTCTTCCGTCTGCCGTAACGTTAATTCCACAACGTCTTTCAACTGTGATATCAGTTGGTTCGCTTATTTCTGTTTCAAGACTTGGACTAACCCCATCGTGAGCTCCCAGATCAACACCAACATCTTGAAGAAGTTCTGACACTGTAGTAAAAGCAGTTTGAGTAGTGATTACTTGACCGTCTACATTCACATTCACTTCAAAAGCCCTGTTAATTTTAATGTCTATTGAGTTATTGCTATCATCAATGCGTACTATAGCATCATTTTCGCCTAGTTCAATACCGGCTTGTTCTAAAATTTTATCGGTTTCACTGTTCATTGTAACAATTGAAACAGTGTTGCCATTGTCTGTTATACTCACCTTTTTACTGAATGCTCCCACTGAGAACGCAGAAACAACACATATCGACCCCATAACTGTTAGGGAAATTACTCTTTTAAGTTGCCTGTTAATTTCTTTCTTTATATCATAATTCATGAGATACAACTCTCCTTTTCTCTAAAAATAGTAGCAAGTAAAGTCTTACTCAAGACGGTCTTTTCAACTGCATGTAAAAGATTGTAACTAACAAAAAGATGTATGTCAAACGAGTAACAAAGAATATTTTTGTTGAATATTTACAATCAATTATTAATTAAAAGTTATGAATATAAAGATTAGAGGTGGAAAAACGGATAAATAATACAAAATAATTTAAGATAAGAAAGTGAAAAGAAAAATCAGTTGTGCAAAATGACAAAATCTAATAGTTACAATGTTGTTACAATTTATTACACGGGTATTTCTAAATAAATATATATCTGTAACTATAAATATATAGTGATAATGTTTAAAATACTTCAATATTAATATACAAAGCATACATATTATTGTTGACATATAAATAAATTAAGTGTATAATTGTCAATATAAAATATTTTTAAAGGAGTGATAAAAGGTATCATGTCTATTAATAACGACAGCATAGATTTAAACGAGAACGAAATATCAGAAGAAGACCTTGATGGAGTTGCCGGAGGTTATAAAAGGTCTGTGAAGGTTAACTACGAAAATAAATACATATTTAAATTAGAGTGTGCAAAGTGCGGACATAAAGAATTGATGGTTTTAGAGAAACAAGAAGTTAAACCGTGGATATGTACTAATTGTAAAACCTTTAATGTAAGCAAAATGAAAGACGGTAACACAAATTATTGCTACACCTATGTTTCAGATGAATACCAAAGGCTTTTGAAAAATAACAGCAATATGTTATAAAACAAAATGTATTATAAGGAAGGATGATTTTTTATGTCAGATAAAAACCTTACAAAATTAAATGGTAAAGAGGAAGCTTTAGTTTCAGGCGGCGAAAAAGTAGAAGAAAGCAGTCAGAGCATAAAAGAGGGAACCTGTGTTTGTGGATATGAGAAAAACCTTAAAGACGTTCCTAAGGAGGAAACCGCAATTTTACCAGGAGTTAAAAAAGAATGGGTTTGTCCTAAGTGCGGGAGATACAACGTTGAAAGAAAGCTCAAAATAGATAATATTTTTGAAGTCGAAAAATAAAAAGACAAGGAGTGTTTGACAATCGATGGATAACAAATTAAAAGAAGACGATTTAAAGACAGTAGCTGGAGGGGCGGATGAAACCCAAGAAGAACATGACTGCGGAGAAATCGAAGCAGGAGTTGGAGTTGAATGTCCTTGCGGTTTGGTTGCAAATCTTTTGACCCATTCGGGAGAGGTAGTCCATTGGACGTGTGCTTGCGGAAGAAAAAACAGGGTTACTGTTAAATAAAGTAAATAACGCATATATTTATACGCTTTTGTGATATATTTATTTTGTCTATTGCAAAATAAAAAAAATTGTGGTAAAATCTAAAGGAGTTCACGCTTTTATGCGTGACATAATACCTGCATTCCTCTATGCCGGTCTTGGGCATACGAATGTTTGCGTAAAAATGGGAGGATTATATGGACGCTTTAAAGAAAATTGCAGAACAATCTATGAAAAACGAATTACCTTCATTTAATGTTGGTGACACAGTAAGAGTTCACGTAAACATTAAGGAAGGCGAAAAAGAAAGAATTCAGATGTTCGAAGGAACTGTAATCGCTAAAAAAGGCGGCGGAGTTGCAGAGACATTTACCGTTAGAAGAATTTCATACGGTATTGGAGTGGAAAGAGTATTTCCAATTCACTCGCCAAACGTAAGAGCAGTTGACGTTATCAGAAGAGGTAAGGTTAGAAGAAGCAAACTTTACTATCTACGTAACAGAGTTGGAAAGGCTGCTAAAGTTAAAGAGCAAATTCGTTAAGAATGTGGAGGAGGGACAGGTTGCCCTCCTTTTTTTAAAAGTATTACACGGAAAATAAAGACCTTACCGGAAAGAAGAGTTTGCGTGCTATGTTATTGGGTGACAATAATTTTAAAAATAAACATTATAAATATTTAAAAAGTGTGAAATCATCAAAAGTAAGCTCTGCTTGTTATGATTGGCTTGAAATGTTTGCGGAGTCTATCTTATTGGTAGTAACACTTCTTATATTTGTGTTTAGAGTGGTGAGTGTGAGCGGAAGCTCCATGATGAACACGCTTTTTCATGCTGACAGGCTTGTTATAAAAAAGTGGTACTACGAGCCACAAGATGGCGATATTGTGGTTATAAGGAAAGGTCAGAATTTAGATAAGCCTATAATAAAAAGGGTGATAGCAACAGAAGGTCAGACGCTCAAGATAGATTACGAATCAGGGGAAATAATAGTAAATGGAAAAACTTTAAGCGAACCTTATATAAAGGAGCCGATGATAACAAAAGGAGATATCGAAGTACCTGTAATAATACCAAAGGGCTACTGCTATGTTATGGGAGATAACAGAAATGATTCTTGGGATAGTAGGTTTGCGGTTGTAGGTCTTATAAGGAATGAAGATGTAATCGGCAAGGCGGTTTTCAGAATATACCCGCTTGATAGAATCGGGAATATATCTTAATTTAAAAAGGAGAATAAATATGGAAGACGAAGTTATAAAAGACATAAAATTTGAAATGCCGGATAAATCACAAAATTTTAAAAATAAAGCAAGCGAAAAATCGACAAGTATTTTTGAGTGGCTGGAAACGTTCGCTCAAGCGTTGCTTATCGTTACGGTTATATATGGATTTATTTTTTGTCAAGTAAGAGTTGACGGGGAATCTATGGAAAACACTCTTTACAATAATGAAAGACTTATTGTTTGGCGCTGGGGTTATGAACCTAAAAATAATGATATAGTAATAGTAAGTAAGGAGAGGTATCTTAGAGAGCCTATTGTTAAAAGAGTAATAGCGACAGAAGGGCAAAATATAAATATAGATTATTCAAGTGGAGTAGGCGTTGTAACAGTTGACGGCGAGAAACTTGATGAAGTATATATAAAAGAGCCGATGGAAAAGACTACTGAAGCTAGTGGTTACGAAATTATGAATGTGACTAATATTAAAGTTCCGGAAGGATACTCTTTTGTGATGGGGGATAATAGAAATAATTCGTTAGACAGTCGCTATGAGATAGTTGGATTTATAAATAATAAAGATATAGTCGGAAAAGCAGTTTACAGGATTTATCCTTTTAGCAGAATGGGAAATTTATAATATATTTTAATTTTAAAAGCAAAAGCAGAGGGGAGTATGATTTTAATGAACAATAATAGTATGCAGGATGAGAGTGGATTTTCCGAAGTTAATGTGGCAAATAATTTTTCAGAGGTTTGTTTCGATATATTAGAATCTGTCACACAGGCAATAATAGTTGTAGTGATAGCACTTTCGTTTGTGGTAAAAATAGTAAGTGTGAAAGGCTGGTCGATGCTGAACACTCTCAGGGATGCAGACAGGTTAGTTGTTATGAAGTGGAACTACAAACCTCAAAATGGAGATGTGGTAGTAATAAAAAGGGGTCAGAATTTAGACGAACCGATAGTAAAGAGAATAATAGCCACAGAAGGTCAGACAGTAAGTATTGACTTCACCACAGGAACCGTCAGGGTAGACGGAAAGCCTCTTAACGAGAAATATATAAGGGAAGTAACACGTCTTCAAGGAGATGCGGAAAATCCACAGGTCGTGCCGCAAGGCTATTGCTATGTTATGGGGGACAACAGAAATCACTCTATGGACAGTAGGTTTAAGGATGTGGGGTTAATCCCGTATGATTACATTGTTGGAAAAGCTCAGTGGATAGTGTATCCTTTCAACAGATTTGGAGGAATAGATTAAATGGAAAGCAATCAAAATCGGAATATACAGTGGTTTCCGGGTCACATGACTAAAACTAAGAGAAACCTGAAAGAGGATATAAAATTAGTTGATGCTGTGGCTGAAATTGCAGATGCCAGAGTGCCGATAAGCAGTAGAAATCCTGATTTGAAGTCGCTTTTAAATAACAAGCCCCATGTTTTACTTTTAAATAAGTGTGATGTTGCAGACAAAGCTCAAACTGAAAAATGGGTACAGTTTTATAAGGATAGCGGAATTGAGTGTATAGCTGTTGACTGTCAGACGGGAAAAGGATTAAAGTCATTTATGGTTTGTATTGAAACAGTGCTTAAGGATAAAATTGACAGATGGAAAAATAAAGGTATGCTCGGAAAAATGATGAGGGTTATGATTGTTGGAGTGCCGAATGTTGGGAAGTCTACTTTTATAAACAGGATGTCCGGAGGGAGCAAGGCAAGAGTTGAAGACAGACCGGGTGTAACCCGAGGAAATCAGTGGTTTACTGTTGGAAATAAGCTAGAGATGCTTGACACACCGGGTGTACTGTGGCCAAAATTCGAGGACCAGAATGTTGGCATGAACTTAGCCTTTACGGGAGCGATAAAAGACGCTGTGGTTGACATTGAAGAGCTTGCCGTTGATTTGGCGGGCGTGCTTAAAAAGGACTATTTATCAAACATTGCACAGAGATACAAATTAAATACTGACGATATTAAAAATCTTAATCCCTTGGAACTATTAAACGAAATAGGGAGAAAACGAGGTATGCTCATATCCGGAGGAGAGATAGATTTAAGAAGAGCGGCTATAATGTTTGTTGATGAATTTAGAGCGGGTAAGCTTGGAAAAATTACTCTTGAGAGAGTACATGAGGTTGAGTAAATGGGAAAAAATAATTGTGATATAGATTGGTTTAAGTATGAAAATGAGTGCGATGAACAAGGATACAGCGTAATATGCGGGGTCGACGAAGCAGGAAGAGGTCCTCTTGCAGGACCGGTGTGTGCGGCGGCGGTCATACTCGAAAAGGGTAACGTTATTGAAGGGGTAAACGATTCTAAAAAATTAAGCGAAAAAAAGCGTGAGGCGCTTTATGATGTGATAACACAAAGGGCTGTTTCATGGAGCGTTGCGTTTGCGAGCGAAAAAGAAATAGATGAGCTTAATATTTTACAAGCCACGTTTTTAGCTATGCAAAGGGCGGTTCAAGGACTTAAAATTAAGCCTGAGGTTGCGCTTGTAGACGGAAACAGGCTACCTAAATTAGAAATTCCTGCTAAGGCTATAGTGAAAGGTGATGGATTGTCTGAATCTATAGCTTGTGCTTCAATTTTAGCCAAGGTCAGCAGGGACAGGGTTATGTATGACATTGACAAGAAATATCCGCAATATTGCTTTTCTAAACATAAGGGTTACGGAACTAAAGTACATATTGAAATGATTAAAAAATATGGTGTCAGTCCGGTACATAGAATGTCGTTTCTCAAAAAAATATTAACCGAAAATGAGTAAGGCAATAGGAGATTTGGGGGAAAGCTGTGCTGCTAAGTACCTCCAAAATAAAAATTATAAAATTATTCAAAGAAATTATCATAGTAAATACGGCGAGATAGATATAATCGTATGCGATGAAGAATATATAGTATTTGTGGAAGTCAAAACCCGAAAGGTCGGAAGTATGATACGAGGCTTGGAGTTTGTTGACAGAAAAAAACAAAACAAAATTATTAAAACAGCATTTGATTATTTACAAAATAATTGTATTGATAAGCAAATACGTTTTGATGTGGTTGAGGTTGAGTTCAAAGACGCTTTGAATATGTTTATAAGAAATCATGTTGAAAACGCATTTACTATGGAGGAACAATATGAAATTTTTTGATTTACACTGTGACACGCTATATAGGGCTGTGGACGAAAACAAAGATTTAAGCGAAAATAATTTTGATGTTTCGCTTGAAAAAATGAAAAGTTTTGATAAATATGTGGGCTGTTTTGCTGCTTGGATTTCTGATGATTACAGGGGGAAAGCAGCTTTTGAAAAATTTAAAGTCATGTATGATAAGCTGATTGAAAGCCAAGGGTACGGACTTAAGGTTTGTAACGCTTTGGGGGATATTGATAAAACTTGTAGTGGAGCTGTATTTACGGTGGAAAACGGAGCGGCTCTTGGCGGAGAAATATCCAATGTTGAGCTTTTAAAAGACTTAGGAGTAAAGGTCATGACCCTTACGTGGAATGGTAGTAACGAGCTTGGCGACGGAATAGGTGTTGAAAAGCCTAAGGGGATAACGAGATTTGGAATAGAAGCTGTAAAAAATATGGAGCAAAACGGTATTGTCGTTGACTTATCTCACGCAAGCGAACAATTGTTTTATGACGTTGCGAGTGTAGCTAAAAAGCCTTATATTGCAACACATTCCAATGCAAGGGGAGTGTGCGGTCATAAAAGAAATTTGACTGATGAACAAATTTTAGCCATAAAGTCAGTTGGAGGGATAATCGGAGTCAACTTTTGCGATTACTTTCTCAGAGACGGTGGTGGAGCTAAAATATCGGATGTGTTTAAGAATATCGAATATTTTTTGTCTATGGGCTGCGAAGACATACTATGTATAGGCAGCGACTTCGACGGAGCAGAAATGCCGAGCGAAATAACAGGTATTGAGAGTGTTCAGAAAATATATGATTATTGCTTAGCGGAGAATTATCCTGAAGAGTTAGTGGATAAAATATTTTTTGAAAATGCCTATAATTTTTTTAGAGGTATATTTTAAATTCATTATAGATTTTATATTTATAATTTTGAGGTTGAGGAGTTAGTTGGGATTTAGTTAAAAAGTAAAGGTGAAGGTATGGCACTTTATACTATAGCAGATTTACATTTGTCCTTTGGGAGCGAAAAACCGATGGATGTTTTCTCGGGGTGGGACAATTATGTTGACAGGCTTAAAAAAAATTGGGAAAGCAAAGTAAAAGAACGAGATGTGGTAGTAATAGCCGGAGATGTGTCTTGGGCCATGAAGCTTGAAGAGGCGAAGAAGGATTTTTTGTTTATAGATTCGTTGCCCGGAAAAAAGATAATAATAAAAGGAAACCATGATTATTGGTGGTCCACGGTTAAAAAAATAGAAAAATTTTTAGAAGATATAGGATGTAAAACGATATCGGTCTTACAAAATTCAGCGGTTAGATATAAAAATTACTGTATTTGCGGGACAAGAGGTTGGCTGTGCAACTCAGAGAGCGACGAAGATAAAAAAATACTGCTTAGAGAAGTTGGTCGACTGAATAAGTCTATAGACGTAGCCGAGAAAAATAAATTAATCCCGATTGTGTTTTTGCACTATCCCCCTGTATACAAAGGCGAGGAGTGCAAGGAAATAATGGATATTTTAATTGCAAGAAACGTGAAAAAATGTTATTATGGACACGTCCATGGAAATAGGGCAGTAAAGCGAGTGGTCACAGGCGAATATAAGGGGATAGAGTTTAATCTTATTTCGTGTGATTATATAAATTTCTCGCCTGTGTTAGTTGAATATTAATTAAACTAAACAAAAACTTTACTTAAAAAGTATAGAAAACAATAATTAATTGTGCTATACTCTATTAATGTTACAATTTATTGAGAGGATTGAGTTAGATGAATTTAAAATCGTCAAAAAAAGTAGATGTGAATAAGTATGAACTTGAGGTGGAAATCAGCGCTGAGGATTTTAACAAAGAATTATCAAGTATTTACCAAAGAAACATTAAAAAAATAGTGGTTCCGGGTTTTAGAAAGGGTAAGGCTCCAAAGGCTTTTGTTGAGAAATATTACGGGGAAAACGTTTTCTTTGAAGACGCTTTAAATAATTTGTATCCTGATGCTATAGAAAAGGCTGTTGAAGAGGCAAAGCTAGACATAGTTGAAGACAAAATAGATTTAGAAGTAGAAAAAATGAGCAAGGAAGATGGAGTTGTATTCAAAGCTAAAATCACTGTTATGCCTGAGGTTGAAATAGATAATTACAAGGGTATCGAAGTTTCTAAAAAAGAAGTTAAGGTTGAAGACGAAGACGTTGAAAAAGAATTAAAAAGTGTTCAAGAACGTAACGGAAGATTAGTAACGGTAAGCGACAGGGCTGCTCAATTGGGAGATTCTGTTGTTATCGATTTTGAGGGCTTCATGGACGGTAAGGCTTTTGAAGGCGGTAAGGGCGACAACTTTACTCTTGAATTAGGAAAAAAACAATTTATAGAGGGCTTTGAAGACCAAATAGTTGGTCACAACGCTGGGGAAGAATTTGAAATAAACGTAAAATTCCCAGAGGATTACCATGCTAAAAATTACGCAGGAAAAGACGCAACATTTAAAATAAAACTTCATGAAATAAAAATGCATGAACTTCCGGAGCTTGACGATGAATTTGTTAAAGACGTTAGTGAATTCGACACTCTTGATGAATACAAAAAAGATATAAAAGCTAAGCTCTTGGAAAGAAAAGAGAAACAAGCCAAAGACGAAAAAGAAGGCGAAATGATAGAAAAATTAATATCATTGGTTAAAGCTGAAATTCCTGAGGCTCTTATAAAGAATAAATTACGTGATTTAGTTCGTGATTTCGATTATCGTATGCAATCTCAGGGCTTGAAGTTAGCTGACTACTTAAAATACACCGGCTCTAAGATGGAAGATTTGGAAAACAATTTTAGACCTCAAGCAGAAAGTCAAGTTAAGCTTCAACTAGCTCTTAAGAAGATAGCTGAGATTGAGAACTTAATTCCGACAGAAGAAGACATTGAAAAAGAGTATAATAAAATATCGGAATTTTACAAAATGGAATTAGATAAAGTAAAAAATATAGTTCCGGTGAAGGATGTGGAAAAAGACATTTTGTCTAATAAAGCGCTAGAAATCGTAAGAGAAAACAGCGTTGAAAAATAATTGTATAATATGCAAAAAATGGTAAAAGCTATAAAACAGAAATAAATTAAAGCGGGGGTGTCTTAAATGGCATTAGTGCCTTACGTTGTTGAACAGACCAACAGAGGAGAAAGGTCATACGACATATTTTCAAGACTTTTAAATGATAGAATTGTTATGCTTCATGATGAAGTAAACGATTCAACGGCTAGTATAGTAGTGGCGCAGCTTTTGTATTTAGAGGGGCAAGACTCTTCTAAAGACATAAGTTTGTATATAAATAGTCCGGGTGGCTCTGTGACTGCCGGGATGGCTATATATGATACAATGCAATATTTAAAATGTGATGTGTCCACAATATGTATGGGCTTGGCAGCGAGTATGGGAGCGTTCTTGCTTGCTGCGGGGGCAAAGGGCAAGAGGTACTCTTTACCTAACAGCGACATAATGATTCATCAGCCTCTCGGTGGAGCAAAGGGTCAGGCTACCGATGTGATGATTCATGCTAATCACATTGTAAGAACAAAGAAAAAGCTTAATCAAATCCTTTCGGATAGGACGGGGCAACCTTTAGAAGTTATCGAGAGAGACACTGACAGAGATAACTTTATGAGTGCAGAAGAAGCGTGTTCTTACGGCTTGATAGACAAGGTTATGTATAAACGATAGGATACGGTGATTTATAGCTATGGACAGAAATATTAACGACAGAGATTTATGTTGTTCCTTTTGCGGAAAGCCGCAGGACCAAGCAAAAAAACTCGTTGCAGGACCAGGAGTATGTATTTGCGATGAATGCATAGAATTGTGCGTATCTATATTAAAGGAAGAGCTGGAAGATTCGGAAAAAACCGAAGGCGTAAAAAAAGAAGGCGTCAAAAACAAGGTTTTACCTAAGCCTCACGAAATAAAAGCAAAGTTAGATGAATATGTAATTGGGCAGGACGACGCTAAAATTGCAATGTCTGTTGCGGTGTATAACCACTATAAACGTATATATTTCGGGAGCGATGAAGACGTTGAGCTAACAAAAAGTAACGTCCTTTTAATGGGACCAACCGGTGTTGGCAAGACGCTTCTTGCTCAAACTCTTGCTAAGATGCTTGATGTACCGTTTGCTATAGCAGACGCAACAACACTAACAGAGGCGGGGTACGTTGGAGAAGATGTTGAAAATATTCTTTTAAGACTAATTCAAGCGGCTGACTTTGATGTGGAGAAGGCAGAACACGGAATTATATATGTTGATGAGATAGACAAAATTTCAAGAAAATCCGAAAACGCTTCTATAACAAGGGACGTTAGCGGAGAAGGAGTACAGCAAGCGCTTCTAAAGATTTTGGAGGGTACAGTTTCAAACGTTCCACCAAAAGGAGGAAGAAAGCATCCTCAGCAGGAATTTATTCAAATCGACACTTCTAATATACTGTTTATATGCGGTGGAGCATTTGACGGTCTTGAAAAAATTATAGAGAGAAGAGTTGGCTCTTCGTCATTGGGATTCGGGGCGAAGGTAATGAGTCGAAAGGAACTCGACACAACCGATTGGATGAAAGAAGTAGTTCCGCAGGATTTAGTGAAATTCGGTCTTATTCCGGAGCTTGTTGGTAGACTTCCTGTTATAACTTATCTTAACGGGTTAGACGAAAAAGCTCTTGTTCGCATACTCAAAGAACCTAAAAATTCATTGGTAAAGCAATATAAAAAATTGTTTTCTCTTGACAAAGTCGACCTTGAATTTGAAGATTCAGCGCTAAGCGCAATAGCTAAAAAGGCTATTGAACGTCACACAGGCGCAAGAGGTTTGAGGGCTATAATCGAAGAAATACTTCAAGAGATAATGTTTGACGTGCCGTCGGACCACACTATCGACAAGGTTATTATAGACGAAGACGTTGTTGAAGGAAAAAGTAAACCGAAATTTTTGTTTGACGAAACAAGAGAACCGGTTGTTATATCTATAGAGGGAAAGAGCTTTAATGGAAACGGTAGTAAAAATAATGTGTCTTAAATCAATTTGAAGCAAAGTGGAAGTTTAAGTAAAATATGAATGGGGGCGAGTAGAATGTGTGATGTTATTGAAAACAGTAAGGTCATGCCGGTGTTGATGCTTAGGGGTCTTGTTATGTTCCCGAAGATGGTACTTCAATTTGAAGTTGGAAGAAAGAGGTCTATAGTTGCCATTGAGGAGGCTATGAGTAAAGACCAGAGAATCTTTTTGGTCACTCAAAAAGATATTAAAAAGGATAATCCGGGTAAAGAAGATTTGTATGAAATAGGAATAATAGCGAATGTTCGTCAAATTTTACAGCAGCCTGGGAATATGGTTAAGGTGATTGTTGAAGGAAAAAAACGTGCAAGGTTAGATGAAATTATTTCTGACGAGCCGTATTACAGCGGTAGCGCTAGCGAATGTGAAAGCGTTGAGCCTGAGACGGACATAGTTAACAGTGCGCTTATAAGGAAGACTCATGAGCTTTTTGGAAAATATTTAAGTTTGTCTCCTAAAATGGCGCCGGATTTAATTTTGGGTGTAAAGACTTGTAGAAGTGCGGGCGAGCTTGCTGATTATATAGCGTCTAACATTATGCTCGACTTCACTCAAAAACAAATTATTTTAGAAGAACTCAATTCAGAAGTGCGTTTAGAAAAATTATTGGAAATCTTGGCAAACGAAATTGACATACTTGGGGTTGAAAACGATTTAGCATACAGGCTTAAAGACTCTGTGGATAAAAGTCAGAAAGAGATATACCTAAGAGAGCAGATGAAGGCTATAGCTCAGGAGCTTGGGGAAGACTTGGACCCGCAGACTGAAGCTGATATGTATAAAGAGAAGATTGCGGGGCTTTCTTTGGAAAAAGACGTTGAGCAAAAACTTATGAAGGAGTGCGACAGATTTTCAAAAATGTCGTCGGGTTCACCTGAGGCTAATGTTGCAAGAAATTATTTAGACACTTGCTTGGAATTGCCTTGGAACAAGCGTACCAGAGATAGTATAAATATCGACAGGGCAAGGAAAGTGCTGGATAAAGACCACTTTGGCTTGAAGGATGTTAAGGAAAGAATTTTGGAGCTTTTGGCAGTAAGGAAACTATCCAAAAAACCGAGCGCTCAAATAATATGTCTTTCAGGACCACCGGGAGTCGGAAAAACCTCAATAGCTAGGTCCATGGCAAACGCTATGGGTAAAAAATATGTGAGGATTTCTCTCGGCGGAGTAAAAGACGAATCCGAAATTCGAGGACACAGAAGGACTTACATAGGTTCAATGCCGGGAAGAATAATTGCGGCGCTAAAACAAGCGGGGACGAAAAATCCTCTAATACTTTTAGATGAGATAGATAAGCTTTCAAAAGACTATCAAGGCGACCCCACAGCGGCTCTTTTGGAGGCACTTGACCCAGAACAGAACCGTACATTTCAGGACCACTATATTGATGTTCCGTTTGATTTGAGTGAGGTACTGTTCATAACAACGGCTAATGACAAGAGTGCTATACCTACTCCGCTGCTTGACAGAATGGAAATTATAGATTTATACAGCTATACTCACGAAGAAAAATTTAATATAGCTAAAAATCACCTTATTCCAAAGCAGCTAAAGGCTAACGGTTTAACCGAAAGTAAATTTTCGATAACCGATGCAGCTCTTCGTAAGCTTATAGATGGCTTTACAAAGGAAGCCGGTGTGCGTAGTTTGGAAAGAAAAATCGCCTCTTTAATGAGGAAAGTGGCGGTTAAAATATTGTCTAAAGAGGTAGAGAAGTACACTGTTGATGAAAGTAATTTGGAGAAACTTCTCGGTCCTGTAAAGTATAAAGACAATCCTTTGGAAAAGAAAAGCGAAATAGGACTCGTTAGAGGTCTTGCGTGGACGTCTGTTGGAGGGGAAACAATGCCAATAGAAGTTGCCCTGATGAAAGGCAAGGGCAAACTTCAACTGACGGGTTCTCTTGGAGACGTTATGAAAGAATCCGCTCAGATTGCGGTTAGCTACGTTAGAAACCATGCTAAAAGTCTGGAGGTTAATCCTGACTTTTATGACAAGACAGACATACATATTCATGCTCCCGAAGGAGCTGTTCCAAAGGACGGTCCTTCAGCGGGAGTAACGATGACAACCGCATTAGTTTCTGCTCTGAGTCAGACTCCTGTTAAGCAAGACGTTGCCATGACAGGTGAGATAACCCTAAGAGGGAAGGTACTTCCTATAGGAGGGCTGAAGGAAAAAACAATGGCGGCTTATCGTGCGGGGATAAAGACTGTTATAATACCTGCTGAAAATGAAAGCGATTTAAAGGAAATAGACGATGTTGTAAAAAATTCGCTTAAGTTTGTCATGGCGGAGGATTTAAATACTGTTTTTGAGTATGCTTTGGATAAGTCTAATTTGAAGAAGAAAAATACAGGTAGGTTTTCAAGTACTTCAAAAGTTCAGGAAAACAAATCAAAATTTATGCAAGTGTAAAAATCGGGAATTGGTGATTTTATGATAAATTTTCAAAACGTAAAATTTGAGTTTGCAGCAGGCAATTATGAACAATTGCCTGCTGATAATTTACCAGAGATAGTATTTTCAGGAAGGTCTAATGTTGGAAAATCATCTCTTATAAATAAATTAGTAAATAGAAAATCAATAGCGAGAGTAAGTGCAAAGCCCGGAAAAACGGCAACCATAAATTTTTATAATCTGGGAGACGTAAGATTTGTGGATATGCCCGGGTATGGATATGCAAAGGTGTCGTTTTCGGAGAAAAAGAGATGGGCAAATTTAGTTGAGGGATATTTTAACTCTAAAAGGAATATAAAGCTTGTAATTCAGATTGTTGATATTAGACATTCTCCATCGGCGCAGGATATGGACATGATAGAATTTCTTTATAGCCAAGGCTATCCGTTTTTGATAGTCGCAACGAAGAGCGACAAACTTAATAAATCGGAAAGAGCGGCTAGAGAACAAGGTTTAGAGGAAGAGTTGGTTAAGTATTCGGATGTGAATAGGATTGCTTTTTCAACAATCAACGGAGAAGGTGTTGAAAGTTTGAGGAGTATAATATCTGAGAGTGTGGAGAATAATTAGGCAGAGGGGAGAGAATTTAATGTTGGATTTAGGATATTTATCGGTGGACAATTACGGACAATTAGTAATAGACGGTGTTAGCTCGGCAGAACTGGTTTCTGAGTTTGGAACACCTTTGTATGTTATGAGCGAAAGGATTATAAGAAGGAACTGCGAAACATACAAATCTGCTATTGACAAATACTATGATGGTAAAGGTATGGCGCTTTACGCAAGCAAAGCAATGATGTGTAAAGAAATGTGCAGGATAATGAAAAGTGAAGGATTTGGTCTTGATGTAGTGTCATCGGGGGAGCTTTATACGGCGATAAAATCCGGATTCCCAGCAGAGAATATACACTTCCACGGAAACAACAAAACACTCGAAGAAATAAATCTTGCTTTGGAATATAAGGTTGGCAGAATAGTTGTCGACAATTTTGATGAGCTTCAAGTAGTAGACAGTTTTGCAAGAGGTAAGGGAGTAACTCAAAAAATTTTATTGCGTATTAAACCCGGTGTTAACCCTCACACTCATAGTTCTATAAAAACAGGTCAAATTGATTCAAAGTTTGGCTTTACTATTGAAAACGATGAGGCTATTCACGCAGCAAATGTTGCACGTGATTTGAAAAATGTTGAATTAATGGGTATACATTGTCATATAGGGTCGCAAATTGCAAATGTTGAGCCGTTCAAAAAGACAGCCGAAGTCATGATGGGATTTGTAAACGAGGTTAAACAAAGGCTAAGCTTTGAGTTGAAAGAATTAAACCTTGGCGGAGGTTACGCAATAAGATACACGGAGAAAGACGAAAAAATTAATTTTGATGATTATTTAAGACAAGTGTTAGAAATTGTCAAGACCAAAGCAGACGAGTTTAATTTAAAAAGACCGTATGTTTACTTCGAGCCGGGAAGAGAGATAGTCGGAGAGGCAGGAGTGACGCTGTATCAGGTTGGAGGAGTGAAAGAAATCCCCAATGTAAGGACATATGTTTCGATAGACGGGGGAATGACAGATAATCCAAGATATGCTTTGTATGGCTCTGAATATACGGTTTTAAATGCAAGTAAGCTCAATAAAATTGCAGACAGCAAAGTAACTATAGCCGGAAAATGCTGTGAAAGCGGGGACATTATTCAAAAAGACGTTGAGATGAAATTTCCCCATGCAGGGGATATTATAACCGTGCTGTGTACGGGCGCATATAACTATTCAATGGCGTCTAATTATAATAGAATACCAGTTCCTGCTGTGGTTATGATAAAAAACGGCGAAAAGAAAGTTATAGTTAAAAGACAAACGTTGAATGATATTATTAGTAAAGATGTTTAGTAATTGTCAAAAGAATGCGATTATAAATAGCTTGACATATCACAATGATACGTAATAAAATAGTGTGGGATATTTATTGTTATATCCTTAAATTTTTATATAAGGGGAATTCTTGTTATGAAATTTTGGAAAAATTCTACTCTGGCTTTAGCTTTGTTAATGTTTCCGGCAGTGCTTTCGAATGGAAAGGAAGTATATGTAGGTTTGCCTTCGGATGAGGTTATTAGTGAGTCTGAAGACAATGGCAACTTTAAAAGTTATGCAGAAAAAATTGGAACACTATTAGAAAAACTCAAAAATTATGATTGCGATGGTAAACGATACGTCAGTTACGATGATTTTTGGAATGATAAAGATGAGGAGTTAGATGCCAATAGTAAAGAAATTGAAAAATTAATAAAATTAGCCTCTAATATATTACCAACGGAAGATGGTGGTTGTTGGGACGTTGACTAATTTTTAAGGGGAGGTAGATGTTTTAATTGGAATGGGTGTTTTTGGGAGTAGGTGTTGTAGTTGCGTTTGCTTTGGGTTTTCTTTATAGAAAGAAAAGCGCAGAACAGAATATAGGTTCGGCTGAAAATGAAGCTGCCAGGATAATTAATGATGCGCTAAAAGATGCTGAGTCGAAGAAAAAAGAAATCGTTCTCGAAGGCAGAGAGGAAGTTCTAAAGTTCAAGGGTGAAACTGAAAAGGAGCTGTCTGAAAGAAGGAAAGATGTTCAAAGACTTGAGAGACGCGTCCAACAAAAAGAAGAAAACCTTGATAAAAAAATGGATAGTCTTGAAAACAAAGAAAAGTCACTTGAAAGTAAATCAAAGTCGGTTGAGGAAAAACTCAGAGAGGCAGAGGCTGTAAAAAAGAGCCAGTTTGATATGCTAGAAAGGATATCTGGGTTCACGGCTAAGCAAGCTAAGGAGTATTTACTTGAAAGCTTACAGGATGAATTGGTTCATGAAAAAGCGGTAAAAATATCGCTTTATGAGCAAAAGCTCAAGGAAGAAAGTGATAAAATCGCAAGAAATATTCTTTCTTTGGCAATCCAGAGATGTGCGGCAGACCATGTTGCTGAAGCTACAATATCTGTAGTGCCGCTGCCTAACGATGACATGAAAGGCAGAATAATAGGAAGAGAAGGTAGAAACATAAGGGCAATTGAAAATTTAACAGGTGTTGACCTTATAATAGACGACACTCCAGAGGCGATAACGCTTTCAGCTTTTGACCCGGTTAGAAGAGAAATAGCCAAGGTTGCGCTTGAGAGGTTAATTATTGACGGAAGGATTCATCCCGCAAAGATAGAAGAGATGATAGAGAAGGCTAGAATAGATGTTGAAAGAGATATAAAAGAAACTGGTCAACGGACTATCTTACAGTTAGGGATAAATAACGTGCATGGAGAGATAGTCAAACTTTTAGGCAGGCTTAAATTTAGGACAAGCTATGGTCAAAATGTGCTTAAACATTCAATAGAAGTGGCGAATATATGTGGAATGTTGGCGTCGGAGCTGGGGTTAGACTCCACTTTAGCTAAAAGAGCAGGTCTTTTGCACGACATAGGCAAGGCTCTTGACCACGAAATAGAGGGTTCGCACGTTGACATAGGTGTGGACGTTGCTAAAAAATATAAGGAAAGCAATGACGTTATTCATGCTATTCATGCTCATCATGGAGATATTGAACCTAAAACAGAAATAGCATTTTTAGTTCAGGCGGCAGATGCGGTTTCGGCTGCGAGACCCGGAGCAAGAAGAGAAAACCTGGAAAACTACATAAAACGTTTGGAAAAATTAGAATCTTTAGCGTCATCGTTTGTTGGCGTTGAAAGCTGTTTTGCAATCCAAGCCGGAAGAGAAATCCGAGTTATGATAAAGCCTGAAGTTATAAATGACGAGAGTATGATACCGCTTGCAAGAAGTATTTGTAAAAAAATAGAGGCAGAATTAACGTATCCCGGTCAAATTAAGGTTAATATAATAAGAGAGAGCAGAGCTATTGATTACGCTAAATAAAATGTTTTTATAAAAATATTTGTTAAAATAAATATCAGCTTAAATTTTAAGCCGGTATTTATTTTTTTTAGTTTATGGAGTAAAATATGTGTAAAATAAAAAATAAGTGGTGGTATAGATGAGAATACTTGCGATAGGTGATGTTGTTGGAAAGCTAGGGTGTGAATTTATAAAGGCGAAGCTTCCAATGCTCAAAAAGGCAAAAAATATAGACATGGTTATAGCAAACGGCGAAAATTCAGCAGAAGGAAATGGTATTTTACCCGTTACAGCGGAAAATTTATTTTCAAGCGGGGTAGACGTGATAACCACGGGCAACCATACCTTTAGGAGAAAGGAAATTAGACCATATTTAGATGAAAATATGTTTATACTAAGACCGGCAAACTATCCTCAAGCCACAACCCCGGGCAGAGGTTTTTACAAATTTGATATGGGAAAGTTAAAGGTGTGCGTGATAAATCTTTTAGGCACGGTTTATCTGGAAAGTCTGGAAAATCCATTTGACGTCATTGACAGGATACTTGAGGAAAGTAAAGATTGCAAAATAAGGATAGTTGATTTTCACGCCGAGGCGACAGCTGAAAAACGAGCACTAGGGTATTATTTAGATGGTAAGGTGTCGGCACTTTTCGGAACACACACTCACGTTCAAACTTCAGATGAGTGTATTTTACCCATGGGCAGCGGATACATAACAGATGTTGGTATGACGGGTGTAATTCATTCTGTTTTGGGAGTGAAGTATGAAATCTCCATAAAGAGGATGAAGGAAAAGCTTCCGATAAAGTTTGAAAATGCACAAGGTGCTTGTAAAATGGAGTGCGCTATATTTGACATAAATGAAGAAACAGGTAAATGTGTTGGAGTTGAAAGGTTAAGAATAACCCCACAATTTAAAATTTAGGACGATTTTTGTTAAATTTTTCTTGCGTTTATTGATGATACATTAAATTGACATATAAATGAATATACTTTATAATGTAAATTGGCTATGTTAGGAAATTTAGGTTTTTAGCTTTAAAATATATATATTTTGTGTTTAATAAAGGAGTGCTTATCAGTTGATTAACGGAAACTGTCTAAAAAATGCCGTGATTTCGGGAGCGAATAATATACTTAAAAATAAAAATTTCGTGGATGAACTAAATATTTTCCCGGTTCCGGACGGCGATACCGGAACTAATATGTCTATGACGATTTCATCAGCTATTGATGTATTGAAAGATGTTGAAGATGAAACGGTTGGCGAGGTTTCAAAAAAGGTTGCGTCTGCACTTTTAAGAGGTGCCAGAGGAAACTCCGGGGTTATACTATCTCTTTTGTTCAGAGGAATATCTAAGGGACTTGAAGGAAAAGAAGAGGCAAATGGTCTTGATTTAGTCAGTGCGCTTGGAATGGGCGTTGAGGCAGCTTACAAAGCTGTTATGAAGCCCACGGAGGGGACTATCTTAACAGTTGCAAGGTTAGCTCACGAAAGAGGAAAAATCGCTGCTCATTTTAATAATGACGCTGTTTATGTTTGGTCCGAAATGTGCATAGGAGCGAGCGACGCTTTAAAAACCACTCCTGATTTGTTGCCTGTTTTGAAAAAGGCGGGTGTTGTTGATGCGGGCGGAAAAGGACTGTGTTTAATTTTCGACGGAATGCTTTCTGTGTTTAAAGACAATGTTATTATAGAATACAACAATGAAAGCACAAAAATAGAGTCTGATGATGTGTTTAGAAGTGCTGCGGCGGAATTTGATGACGACATCAGGTTTACATATTGTACCGAATACATTGTTGGCAGGAGTAGATTATGTAAAACTCCGCCAAGTAAATTACGTGACTTTCTTCAGAAGATAGGCGACTGTGTTGTGGTTGTTGACGACGAAGAAATTATAAAAGTTCATGTTCATACTGAAAATCCCGGGAAAGCACTCCAAGAAGCTTTAAAATTTGGTCAACTTTTGACGGTTAAGGTTGAAAACATGAAAGAGCAACACAGACGTGCTGTTGAGGCAAACAAAGAAAAGCTGATGAAAAAAGGTTTGGATTTAAGTCCGGTTGAGCCTGAAGAAGAAGTGGGATTTGTGGCTGTGGCTGCGGGAGAAGGACTTTGCGACTTATTTAAAGATTTAGGATGTCTAAACGTTATAAGCGGCGGTCAAACTATGAACCCCAGCACAGACGACATTCTAAAAGCAATTTTAGCAACTCCTGCAAAAGTAGTGTATGTGTTCCCTAACAATAAAAATATAATTATGTCTGCCGAGCAAACCGTAAGCTTGGTAAAAGACAGGCAAGTAATAATAATTCCAACAAGAACGGTGCCTCAGGGTATATCTGCAATTTTAGCGTATAATGCGGATTTGTCTTCAGAGGAAAACATTAATGCAATGAACAGTCAAATTCAAAGGGTCAGTACCGGACAAATCACATTTGCAGCAAGAGATTCCGAATTTGGCGGATTTAAAATAAAAGAGGGAGAAATAATCGGTCTTGATAACGGAAAGCTTGTTTTGAAAGAAAAGGACCCTTGCAGAGCTTTGATGAAATTGATAAAAAGCATGAGGAAGAAAGACACACAATTTGTTACCATTATTTACGGAGAAGATGTGACGGAAGAACAAGCTCAAAATGTTTATGAAGAGGCAAAAAACAAGCTTGGTAATGATGTGGACGTATCTTTAATAAACGGCAAACAACCTATATATCATTTTGTTTTGTCGATAGAATAGCATTTTGGAGGATTGAATTTTATGGTTTCGCTTTTTAGTAAGGATATAAGTTATCTAAAAGGAGTCGGACCTAAAAGTGCAGTCTTGTTTGAGAAATTAGGTGCACCGAATGTCGGTGCACTTTTGCATGTCTACCCGAGGACGTATGAAGACTGGAGCAAAAATTTGAGTATACACGAAGCCCTTTTAAGTGGAGAAAAATCTTGCATGAAATTAAGAGTGGTTTCCGAGGTGAGAAACATATTTTTAAGAAACGGAAATAAATTATGTAAAGCCAAGGCAACGGACGGCGTAGATTTGATAGACATAGTATTTTTTAATAATGTGTATGCGGCTAAAGGCTTGGAGATGGGAAAAGAATATTTGGTTTTTGGTAAGGTTTCGACTAACGGAAAAGGGTGTGAAATAATAAATCCTGAAGTCAGAGGTTTAGGTAACGCTCCGGGTTTAAGACCTATATATTTACAAATTAAAGGATTACCCTCTTGGAAAATAGAATCAGCTATGAAAAATGCAGTCGGCATGATTTCAGACGATTTTAAGGAAACGCTTCCTGAATATATTATCAAAAAATATAATTTATGTAGTTTAAGAGATGCTCTTGAAAGTATACATTTCCCTAAAAATGAGAAATCTTTAAATTGTGCGAGAAAGAGGTTGGCGTTTGAAGAGCTGTATTTTTGGCAGCTGGGGATAGCTATGTTTAGGAAAGAGACAAAAAAGAAAACAAACATTCAAATTTCTAAAGATTACACCGACGAATTTTATTTTATGCTTCCCTTTGAACCGACCGGTTCACAAAAAAGAGTAATCAAAGAGTGTACGAAGGAAATTGAAAGTAACGGGTTTTCCATGAACAGACTCATTCAAGGCGACGTTGGTTCCGGAAAGACGGTAGTTGCGGCAGCGGTGATTTATAATGTTATAAAAAATGGATATCAAGCCGCATTTATGGTTCCGACTGAAGTGTTAGCATCGCAGCATTATAACACTATAACAAATTTATTTAATGGGTTAAATGTGAAGGTGAGCGTGTTAACGGGTTCAACAAAACTTAAGGAAAAGCGAAAAATACTAGACAGTGTGTTAAGTGGGGAGCCTCAGCTTGTAATTGGAACTCATGCGTTAATATCTGATAGTGTGGAGTTTAGTAAACTTGGGCTTGTGGTCACAGACGAACAACACCGTTTTGGAGTAAGACAGCGCACAAAGCTTATAGATAAGGGAGTAAACCCTCATATATTGGTAATGTCTGCAACCCCAATACCAAGGACTTTGGCGTTTGTGATGTATGGCGATTTGGACGTATCCGTTATAGACGAGCTCCCACCGGGCAGACAATACATAGACACTTTTTGTGTTGGTACAAATAAAAAACAACGGGTTTACGATTTTATAAAAAAGCACCTAGACAAAGGTTTACAAGCTTATATAGTGTGTCCCTCAATAGAGGAAAGCGATATGGGATTAACTGCAATTGAAACGTATGCCAAAGATTTAGATACCGGAGTATTTAAAGAATATTCGGTTGGCATACTTCACGGTAAGATGAAGCCGAGCGAAAAAGAAGAAATAATGAAAAAATTTAAAAATGGAGAGTATAACCTTCTTATATCGACGACGGTTATAGAGGTTGGAATAGACGTTCCAAATGCTGTTGTGATGGTGATAGAAAACGCCGAAAGATTTGGATTATCTCAGATGCACCAGCTCAGAGGAAGGGTTGGAAGAGGAAAAGAAAAATCTTATTGTGTGCTTATATCAGACAGCAAAACAGAAGACTCCTTAAAAAGGTTTAAAGCAATGATAACTACCAACGACGGATTTTATTTAGCCGGAGAAGACCTTAAGATAAGAGGTCCGGGACAATTCCTTGGAGCAAAACAACATGGTATGCCCGAGATGAAGCTGGCGAGTGTTTTTAAAGACGTCGGTCTTGTTAAGGATTGTCGGGAGGCTGTGGAAGAAACTATCTGTAAGGAGAAAGATTTTATAAAACAAAATTTTAATAGTATAAAATATTACATAAGCGGATTTTTCGGTTTAGAGCTTAATGATGATGTTTTGTTTTTAGCGTAAAGTAAAAGCAGGACGGTGGAATTTTTAAATTAAGGTGGTTTAATTATGGATATAACAAAAATTTTAGAAGATGAATTTAAAATAAATAAGAGCCAGGTTGAGAACACGGTAAAATTAATAGACGACGGCAACACAATTCCATTTATAGCACGATACAGAAAAGAAATGACAGGTGCACTCGATGACCAAGTTTTAAGACAGATTTTTGAAAGGCTAACATATTTAAGGAACCTCGAGCAACAAAAAGAGAAGGTAAAACAAGCGATAGAAGAGCAAGGTAAGCTAACTGACGAAATAATACAAAGTCTTGAAAGCTCCACCACCTTAACAGAAGTTGAGGATATATACAGACCATATCGTCCCAAGAGAAAAACACGAGCGTCTATAGCAAAGGCGAAAGGCTTGGACCCGCTTGCAGAGTATATATACAGTCAGGCTCCGGGCGGAGAGGCAATAGAAAACGAGGCAGCTAAATATATTAACGAAGAACTTGGAGTGACGAGTGTACAGGAGGCTTTAAGCGGAGCCAAAGACATTATAGCCGAGCTTATATCAAACGACGCTCAAACAAGAAAAAGACTTAGATATGTGTGTACTCATAATGGTGTAATAACGTCAAAAGCGTGTAATGAAGATATGGGTGTGTATGACGTGTATAAGGACTTTTCGGAGCGCATAGACAAAATTGCAGGATATAAAATTTTAGCAATAAACAGAGGCGAAAAAGAAGGTTATTTAAAGGTAGCCGTTGAGTTCGACGCAGCTAAGGCGAACAATATTTTAAGGTCTATACATATAAAAGAAAAATCTCCATATGAGGAATGTATGCAAGAGATAATAGATGATTCTTACAATAGATTGATATTTCCGTCAATAGAACGTGAAATAAGAAACGAGCTTACCGAAAAGGCAGATAACGAGGCGATAAAAGTTTTTGCGGACAACACAAGACAACTTTTAATGCAACCGCCTGTAAAGGATAAAGTAACTCTTGGCTTAGACCCGGGGTATCGTACGGGGTGTAAAGTGGCTGTTGTTGACAGTACAGGAAAACTTCTTGACACGGGAGTAATTTATCCTGTTCCCCCTCACAACAAGATTGAGCAAGCCAAGACTATAGTAAAAGACATGATAAATAAATATAACGTTGAGGTCATAGCTATAGGCAACGGTACGGCGTCACATGAAACGGAGGTTTTTGCATCTGAGCTTATAAAGGAAATCGATAAAAAAGTAGCTTATATGGTAGTAAGCGAAGCAGGAGCTTCTGTGTATTCAGCGTCTAAGCTTGCGGCAGAAGAATTTCCTGAATATGATGTGTCGTTACGTTCGGCGGTGTCGATAGCCAGAAGACTCCAAGACCCGCTTGCTGAGCTTGTTAAGATAGACCCTAAGGCAATAGGTGTTGGACAATATCAGCATGATATGCCGCAATCACAGCTTTCTGAGGCTCTTGACGGCGTTGTTGAAGATTGCGTAAATAATGTTGGGGTAGACTTAAACACAGCTTCCGTACAACTTTTATGTAGGGTTTCGGGAATAAATAAAACTGTGGCGAAAAATATAATAAAATATCGCGAAGAAAACGGAATGTTTAAATCAAGGTCTAAATTAAAGGAAGTGCCAAAACTCGGACCAAAAGCATTTGAACAGTGTGCAGGGTTTTTGAGAGTGCTTGAAAGCAACGAATTTTTAGACAAAACTGCCGTACACCCCGAAAGCTATAAGGCAGCCAAAAAGCTTTTAGAAATTTGTGATATACAAGTTAAAAGTAAGGATTTTTCAGGAATAAAAGAAATAGGCGAAAAAGCCTCTAAAATAGGAATAGAAAGCTTGTCTAAAGACATAGGAGTTGGAGTACCAACTTTAAATGATATAATTTCTGAGCTTAACAAGCCGGCAAGGGACCCAAGAGAAGCACTTCCGAAGCCTATGCTTAGGACAGACATAATGGGAATGGAAGATTTAAAGGCTGGAATGAACCTTAAGGGAACGGTAAGAAATGTTGTGGATTTTGGAGCTTTTGTTGATATAGGAGTGCACCAAGACGGGCTTTTACATATATCTAAAATATCGAAACAAAGAATAAAACACCCATCTGAAGTGCTAAGGGTAGGAGATATAATAGATGTAGAGGTTCTGGAGGTCGACAACGACAAAAAAAGAATTTCTTTATCGCTTAAATAACGTTGACAATTTTTGTAAAAATAATTATGAGGAGGAACTATGAGATTGAAATCTAAAATTTTAAAATTATGTATGGTATGCGTAGCAGCGATGGCGATGCTTAACATTGGTACTAAAGCAGTGTATAAAAACAAAAAATTAACGCATAATGCTTTAATTGTGAGACCTAACAAAGTTAAGAAAGTGCCTGACTACAAAGATTTAGTTCCTGCGGTGAAAATTACAAGACAAGACATAAAATTCATACCAGCGCCTAAACTTAAAAATCTAAATCATATGGTAAAGATTAAGCGGGAAATGATATTAGCAGACATAGAAAATTATAAAGGGAATTTTAAACGTGCGGAAAGTGATGCATACAAAAAATTTCCGTTAATCGGGGAAGCTAATATACAACAAAGATATGATATATGCTATGTCACATTCGACAGGCTTAAAGAGTTGATATTATCTGTGGTTAGTATAAAGCAAATAAATATATCACCGGTGGTGCTGCTTGATAAGGATTGTGCTTACAAATTTATACAACACAATTTAGCAGATTTTGAGGACGTAGGCGGAAAACAGGGTTGGTTTAATAAAAGATATGGATTTAGTTCTTTAATTTTTTATTATCCATAAAAATTAGCCAAAGCACGGGACTGAGGACTTTTAGTCTGAAAGTGCTTTGGCGATTTTGGATTTTGAAGACATTTAGAAGACATTTAAAGATGTAAAATATACATAAAAATTTATTGGTGATTAAGATAAAAGTATTTCAATGTCTGAAGATAAAAAATAGTGTTGACAA
>CAKVEP010000010.1 GCA_934729465.1 uncultured Eubacteriales bacterium
TTTTTACGTCCTTCTTACATCGCTTAAGCTATCACTGAACCACTCGACTATCGCGTGGTTTTCTACATACAACAAAAGGTTGCATTACAATGCAACCTTTATTTAAATATTATCTAAAACATTTTAGCTTACTTTATCAAAATATCCGCTAAAAAAGAATTGAGTAATCAAGTGAGGAGCTTGAGTCCAAGAAAAAACTTTTCCCCAATCAGAGTTTATATACGTAAATTTAATTGTTACAACATTTTTAAAATGTCTACCCATTCTTGAAACAGCGTCACCGTCTATTCTGTAGTTCACAAGTTGGTCATCGTTTAATTTAGACAAGTTCTTCCTAACCTTATAACCATCTGTAAATCCTATACCTAAGCCATTAAACGTCGCTGTGCGAACAAACTTTCTTTTGAAATTATTATCACTTAAAAATAATCCCGTAGCATACAAAGCAAGATAACCACCAAGTGAGTGTCCTGTAAAATACACATTCACATCTCCATTAAGTTTACCCTTTTGTTTTAATTTGCCAAGATATGCTGAAACATAAACAGACTGAGGATGTTCTGTATAAGGAATTATATATTTCCAATTTTCAAAAAATAAACCTTGGTCTGTACCACGGAAAGCAACAACGATATTGTTATCTTTTTTAAACGATATTACAGAAAAACCCTTTTCTCCAAATAAATCTTCACCTGTGTTTATATCACAATCATATACGAACCAGCCGTCCATATTTTTTACTAAATCACGGTTTCCTTCCCAGCAATTTATTGCAACATCAGCAAAACTTTCTTCCCAGATTTCAGTAACGCTACAATCACTTTTACCTTTTTCTGTTGGATAGTCGCTATATGCTAGCATAGAAAGGATTAGAAGTTCTTTATCATTTACAGCTCTTTTTTCACTGGCTTTAACTCCGCCTACTGAAAAAGCGATTAAAGCGATAAATAAAAAAGTTAAATTTTTAAGTGAAAATTTATTTTTTATGTTATTCATTTATTTTCTCCTTTTCATTTATACGCAATACAGTTTTAACTCTTATTTAAAGATACCACATAAATAATTAAAAGTCAACAAAAATTAAAGCACATCTATATTAATTAAATATAGACATGCTTTAATGATATTAATTTGATTTAATTATGTATAATTACAACACAAATGGACTTTGTACTAAAAAATGATGTGGAAAATGTGGGTTTTTCAGTACATTACTCGGTGCTCCACTATCATTTTTGTTGTTTATAAATTTTAATGTTTTTATTCCTGTAAAATGTTTTCCCATCGTCGAAACAACATCTCCGTATATCCTATAATTAGTAAGCTTTGAATCGTCTAACGAAGATAGCTTTTTCTCCATATCTTTATCTTGTAAATAGCCCATTCCCAAGCCATTAAACGTCGCTGTCTTTACAAACCTGTTCTTTAGATAATCATGTTGCAAAATAACTCCCGTTCCATAAAGCGCCAGATAACCACCTAACGAATGTCCTGTTAGGTATACGTTCGTTCCTAAATTTATAAACCACTTTAATTCAAGGTCATTTATATACTCCCTAACATATTTTGCTTGCGGATGCTCGGTGTATGGCAAAATATATTTCCAGTTTTCCGAAATTATACCATCGTCCGTACCTCTAAACGCTACCACAACATTATTATTCTTTTTATAACACACCGCTGAAAATCCTTCGTTATCCGTGTTATTCTTGCTTATTTTGTAGTCAACCATCTTCCAACCTCTAAGCTCCGAGGCATCTGTGTATCCGCAAAACCACTTCTTATTAAAATCTTCATCGTCTGTCATTTTCCAAACATTCTGTTTTTGAGAATCGCTGTAGCTCATTATCGAAAGCATCAACAATTCCCTTTCCGTCACTAAACTTGCTGCCGACACTTCATTAATCATACTTGGCGAAATCAATATAAACGTCAGAATAGCAGTAAATAAACTTAGCATTTTGTTTTTGGTATATTTAGCCATAATATCATCCCTTTCTTTTTACATATGTTAAAATATACCATAAAGCAAATCATAAGTCAATATAATTGTCTATAAATTCTCTGATTCTGACTTTATTTTTATATTTCTTTCTATCACACCCTTCGGTCTCCAATGATAAGCACGGTTAGATAATAAATCGTAATCCCCCAGCGACACATTCTCATGTACGCTTTCTCGAAATTCCGATATTTTAGTGCTTTCTTTATTTATATTCATCGGACACACTTCTTGACATACATCACATCCCCAAACTAAATCTCCACGCTTTATTAGCTCTTCGTCTGCCAGCGATAAAAGCTTTTTCTTCTGCGTAACATGAGATAAACATACGTCCTTATTAAAGCATTCTGAGCCCAAAGCCTTGCCCGGACATCGTTTTTCACAAAGTCCGCACGATTTACATTTTTCTATTTCTCGTTTTTCAACATCAATTTCCATATCCGTCACAATCTCTCCTATAAACACCCACGAACCATATTTTTCATTTATAAGCAAATGATTTTCGCCAATAACGCCTAATCCACTAAGTGCCGCTGCCCTGACTTCAGGAATAGGGGAGTTGTCTGAAAACGGCTCAAACTTATAATTTTTGTATTTATCTTTTAGTCTTTCGGAAATTTTTGTAAGCACTTTCATAACCACGTCGTGGTAGTCCTGTACAACCGCATATCGTGACACATTATGTTCTCCTATTTCAACGTAATACGGAAATATAAAACATATAATACTTTTTGCGTTTTCGGGTATTCTGCTAATGGCTCGACATTTTATTAGATTCATCGACACATCTGAATATTTACATATTCCATATCCTCCCAGAGAAAATTCCTCAACAGCATTTTTAAGTATGTCATACATTCCTAAACACCCTCCTTAATTAAAAAAGCATATGAAAACATTATATTTTCATACGCTTTACATTATAATATATAAATTTTACCTCTAGCTTCTAAGCCTTACCCGCACATCCCATAACATTTACTATTTTATGTTTAACCATATCTTTAATAGCATCTCTAGCCGGGGATAAATATTGCCTCGGGTCGAAGTGAGATGGATTAAGAGCCATGTATTTTCTAATCGCAGCCGTCATCGCAAGACGTAAATCAGAGTCAACATTTATCTTACAAACCGCCATACTTGCTGCTTTTCTCAGCATATTTTCAGGTATTCCAACAGCATTTGAAAGCTGTCCGCCATACTTATTTATGGTTTCAACACATTCCGGTATAACAGAAGACGCTCCGTGTAATACTATAGGAAATCCCGGTAAAAGTTTCTCGACCTCCTCTAAGATATCAAATCTTAGCATTGGCTTTTGACCTAGTTTGAACTTGTAAGCCCCGTGGCTGGTTCCTATCGCTATAGCAAGCGAATCCACCCCTGTTTTACTCACGAAATCCTGAACCTGAGAAGGGTTTGTATATGACGAGTTCTCCTCCGACACTGCAACATCATCTTCAATTCCGGCTAAACGTCCGAGTTCGCCTTCAACCGTAACATTGTATTTATGAGCGTAGTCAACTACTTTTCTAGTCAGCTCCACATTTTCATCATAGCTCAAACTTGAGCCGTCTATCATAACAGACGAAAATCCTCCGTCTATACATTCCTTACATAGTTCAAAAGAGTTTCCATGGTCTAAATGTAAAGCAATTGGAATGTTTGTTTGTTTTATAGCAGCCTCAACCAACTTTATAAGATAAATATGATTTGCATATTTTCTTGCCCCTGAAGAAGCTTGCAAAATAACCGGAGCATTAAGCTCCTCGCAAGCACTAGTTATTCCCTGAACAATCTCCATATTATTTACGTTAAAAGCTCCTATAGCATAGCCGCCTTGGTAAGCCTTTTTAAACATTTCTTTTGTGTTTACTAAACTCATTAACACATCTCTCCTTAAAACACACAAGGGATTATTTTACTTTATTAAAGTATATGATATGTTAAAAGAATTTAAAAGTAAAAATAAAGTCAAAATTTACATGTAAATTTGTTAAATGTTAGAAGTGATTGTAAAATATAGGCTTAATTTTTCAAATAAAACAATGCAATATTCACATATAAAAATATTTACCTCTTTACCTCTTGACTATCTTAATAAAATAATATATAATTATTCTAATATTTTGCTACTGTGGCTCAGCAGGTAGAGCAGCTCACTCGTAATGAGCAGGTCGTCCGTTCGAATCGGATCAGTAGCTCCATAAATTATAAATCTCCCCTATAGACCTAAAAGGAGGTCTATAGGGGTTAATTTTATTAAACTTTGTAATTTTTAAGGAATCTTTCACCACC
This sequence comes from uncultured Eubacteriales bacterium, assembly GCA_934729465.1. Lineage (GTDB taxonomy): Bacteria > Bacillota > Clostridia > Oscillospirales > Acutalibacteraceae > RUG14215. The sequence continues at coordinate 4,304 of CAKVEP010000010.1, forward strand.
GTATTTTTTACAATATTCCACTGCATTTTTAAAGCATTTTTCAGGTTCATCCCACCTATTTTCTTTTTTGCTTTTGTAAAGTGTCTTTAAAAGACTTTGAATTGTTTGTTCTTCATCTTTTAATTCATTTGCGTTAATTTTATCTGTAAACTTTATGTCAACGAGCAACAAATGAACGCCCATTAAAGCTTTTCTGTTCTTACCTAATTCTTTTGTCTTGTTAAGTGTATTTTCCGCTTTTTCATTGTCTTTGTAGTTATCAACGTATCCCTTAATTACCCCATTTTTTCTCATCTTTTTGACATTTTTGATATCTTTTCCTACCTCTGAATTCTCAATGTCGTGTATAGCATTTCTTAAACAATTTTGAAAATTTACAAGGCATTTAATTTTATTATTTGACGTTTTTGTTTTATATCTCGTTGATTCAGCAACTTTTAACAGACCTTTTAAAGTTTTAGGGGGAACTATCTTCTCTTTATTTCCTTGTAAGTTCTTCATATAATATTCTTTTAAAGGTTTTATAACTAAAGTATCAAAGCTTGTTTTTTTGCCAAATGTCTTATTTTCAGGCTTTCCTTCATTATTTAACCCTTCCCATCTTAAAACTTTGTTAACAGCACCAGCAACGTCCCCAAGTGTTGCAGGTTCTCCATTTTTTAATTTAAAACCTACATTAACTATTTGTTGTACATCCTTTATTTCTTTTTTATTCATTATTACCACTCCTTATTTGTTATTTTTAATTCCATAAAATAGGATTTAAGCACCGCAATTACTATACAATCTCTTAATAATCTTTGTAGATTAATATAAATTATTATCTTGTATTTTTAACATCGATAGCTTTTGTTTAAAAATTAACTAAATCCTCCTTCCTTTTAATTAATATTATACATTAAAAAATAAAATAAGTCAACAAAAATTATCAATTTCTAATATTTTTCACATAGTCAATCTAAAAGGTAGCTATACTCCGAAAAATCATCTTTTATTAAGGTTTTTCCCTGCTTTCCTAGCTCATATTTAACGGCAAGAATTATATGTTTCATTTCAAGAGGTTTTTCGTCCCTTGCCGCCATAAACGCCGACGTTAATGCTATATTTTTTATACTTCCTCCAGAAATTTCAAATTGTCTTGCAAGGTAGTCAAAGTCTATATTCTTAGATAGCGGCATCTCCTTTGGATACATATTTTTCCATATCTTTTTCCTTGAATCCTTATTCGGGAAAGCAAAATGGATAACATAACTTATCCTTCTAAAAAATGCTTTATCTATGTTCTCTAAATAGTTAGTTGTCATTATTGTTATACCGTCATACTCCTCCATTTTCTGAAGTAAGTAAGAAGTTTCTATATTTGCGTTTTTATCATGCGAACTTTTTACTTCGGTTCGTTTTCCGAATAATGCATCTGTTTCGTCGAAAAAGAGTATCACATTACTTTTCTTCGCTTCGTTAAACAAATCGTTAAGATTTTTTTCTGTTTCTCCGATGTATTTAGACACAATTTGTGATAAATCAATTTTATATATGTCAAGTCCCAACTCGTTTGCCACAACCTGTGCCGCCATTGTTTTACCTGTCCCCGGAGGTCCTGCAAACAACATACTTAACCCTCTTCCGTAAAGTATCCTGTTACCCATTCCCCATTTATCGTAAACTATATGTTTGTACTTTATCTGGTCACACGCATTTTTTAGCATCGTCTTTTCATTCGAGTCTAAAACTAACTGTTTCCAATTATGCTTCGCATGAATTAAAGTTGCTTTGTCATCTAGCTTTTGAACCACTTGTTTATATGCGCATTCCGACATCTCTTTATTACCAAGTTTATTTTTGTCGTTCCATAAATATAGTCTTTTTGCTTCCTTTATCGTACATTTAATTTGCATAGGATTAAACGAAAACTTGTTCGCCATATCCGTAAAAGAAACATCCGTAAAATCTGATATTTCTTTCATATAGTACTCCCAGATTAACGCACTCTCTTCTTTGTTAAGCTCCGGAATTTCAATATCAAACCATATCTTTTCTTCTGAAAAATCCAGATATCCCTCATTTTTTTCCGAAAGTACTATCACCTTAGATGAAAATATTTTAGATTTGTTAAGTAAAAAATCAATATAAGATTTGTTGTCTTCAGGATTATCTAAGAGCGTGTCAAAATTTTCTATACATATAAATCCACCTATAATAACAGCTTCTCTAAACGCCGTTAAAACAGCGTTTGTAAATTCCTTTTCGTTTTTTCTCGGACAACTGTTAACATCAAAAAATATCAAATCTTCCTTTAATATATCACACATTCTTTTAGTAACGGTTCTTTTGCCTATACCCTTTGAGCCAAATATGTGTATGTAAACGGTGTCTTTTTGGGAAGATTGCTTTATAAAATTCGTAATTTTCTGAGCAAAATCTTCTCTCGCTACTAATTTTTCGCTATCCTGAGAAAAATATTTTTTTACTCCCGACAAATTTATTTCTTCCTGCGAGTTACTCATTATATAAGAAAATAACCTGTCGTCAAGCTCTGTGGATGCTTGCTTAAAACACAAATCGTTCATATCAGATTTTAGCTTTTTAAGTTTACTATAATAATCTTCAATATCGTAAACATCATAAACGAAATAGTAAAGCTTCATAACAGCTTCAAGCGTAAGCGAACTTTTCACCTTTGCGTCAATTGACTTTATCTTTTTTATAATCTCCTCGTTTCTTTTAATTTCAATGCTCAGGACAAGACAAACAAGGTCTAAATCGTCAAGCTTATAAACGTTTCTTATATGCTCTATTGCTATAAACACGTCTTTTTCTTTAGAATTAAACGACTTTTCTTTGATAGTTTCAAGAAGAATTTTAAGCTGTTTTAACGTATCTTTTCTATATTCCGAAATTTCTTTAGATGATACATTTTTATCCTTTTTTAAAGTAACAAAGTCAATATAGCAATTCACCAGCATATTAACGTACTCCGAATACTCGTTAAGACAAGCTTTATAATCTTCAAAATACAACCAATAATTTTTATTTTTTATCTCATTGTCCACACACTTCACCTTCTTTAAAAATAAAATGCTCCTAATTTTAGAAGCATTTTAACAATTCAAAAACTATTTAACCTTAGTTTTTATAGCACCTGGGATAAGAATCTGGATTATTCCTCCCCAGTTACACATTAGTTTACATTTATTATTCAACAGAGGTTTTCCTTTTATCAATATAGTTGGAGAACCCGGCAACCATGGAGCAGCTGTCATAGGTATGCACGGCATTGGAGTCAAAACTCCCATTGCAGCTGCTGTCGCTGCCGCTACCTGCGGATTTGCCGGCGATTGACACATTCCAAACGGCATTATATTTACCATTGGTTTATTATCCATGATAGTGGCTGCAGGCTTGTTTTCTATTAACGTCATTTTATCCGGCAACGCCATAAACACAGATGGCGCCATACCAAACGAACATTTACATGTTGCTGATGCAACAACAGGAAGTCCCATAAACATATCCCCTTATCATTTTAATTTAACTTTAGACACATATAAATTCCCGATATTTTTTTTAGATTTCTTATTTACTCTTACCCTTGAATCTTTCCCTTCTGACCTGAAAGAAAAATTAATAATATCATTTTTCATGTACTGCTCCATAAGAGGCAGGGCAATTTTACCTTGATTGTCTGTTTTAATTCTCCACACTGGTTTAAAAAGTCCATCTACTTCCAACTCCTTTTCCAAAGGGTCCTTGAGCAGAAAACATTTCTTTTTATCATCATATCCCGTAATATACAAATTATGCGCTCGACGTTTGAACATATAATCATACTCCTGCGGCATATAATCATAGCTCATCGGAATATTTAAATACAATTCATTAGAACCTTTTTCTGCTGGCTTTGTCAGCTTGATAAACTCTAATTTTTCCTCCAACCTTATGTTTACTTCCTTATTAGGAATTAAAGTTTCATCTTCAAAAACAGTAAATTCGAAGCTTTCACAATTTTTAAGAGCCTCGTTATCCGTTGCACAATTTAACTGTTTTTTTAAAACAACAGTTTCGTTTTCCTTAACTTCAACATTTATTAAAATATCGTCGTAACCCTTGCATTTTATACTAACTTCATATTTATCGGGATACAAATTTGAAAATACATAATAACCATCTTTTTTGCGAACATAAGGATTTTGTTTTCCATTACATAATATAACGGCATCAGTAATAGGAGTCTTGCTAAACATATCGGTAAGCAGTACAACAAGGCTTGCTTTATATAACACTCTCAATATTTCCACCTCCAACTCGCAATTTATATAATCATATTTTTATTATTCTTCCGCTTCGTCGCCGGAATCTTCTTCGCCCGAGTCTTCTTCACCTGAGTCTTCTTCACCGGAATCTTCCTCACCCGAGTCTTCTTCGCCTGAATCTTCCTCACCCGAGTCTTCTTCGCCAGAGTCTTCTTCACCTGAGTCTTCGTCGCCCGAGTCTTCTTCACCTGAGTCTTCTTCACCTGAGCCCTCATCACCCGAGTCTTCTTCACCAGAATCTTCTTCGCCGGAATCTTCTTCACCTGAGCCCTCATCACCCGAGTCTTCTTCGCCTGAGTCTTCTTCGCCTGAATCTTCTTCACCTGAGCCCTCATCACCCGAGTCTTCTTCGCCTGAGTCTTCTTCGCCTGAATCTTCTTCACCTGAGCCCTCATCACCCGAGTCTTCTTCACCGGAATCTTCTTCACCAGAGTCTTCGTCGCCTGAATCTTCTTCACCGGAATATTCGTCGCCTGAATCTTCTTCACCGGAATCTTCTTCACCTGAGTCTTCTTCACCGGAATCTTCATCGTCAGAGTCTTCGTCGTCAGAGTCTTCATCGTCGGAGTCTTCATCCTCTTCCTCTTCTTCCTCCTCTTCTTCCTCTTCTTCCTCTTCCTCCTCATCCTCTATGTCTTCTTCTTTTATCTTGGTTTCAAATACTATCTTTCTCTTCTTAACATCTTGAGAACTTCCAAGAATAATTGTTTCAACCCTCGGGTGCGGCTCTGTTACAACATTGGAGTCTATTGTTATCGGTCCTACCAAATAAAATACAGATAATTTATATGCCTCTCCAAACATCGTCCAAACCTTCACCTTTTCTTCCATACTAAGTGGTAAAGAGCTTATCTGCATATTATCGAGAGTCTCACCGGCTGTTTGAGGAACGTATATTGCCGGAATTACCGGGTTATCTTGAAAAATTTGTATTATTCTTCCTATTATCTTAGCTTCGTCTAAAGCCTTAGACTCAAGGTCTGATTTACTCGCAACCGAAATCATATAATACAACTCCCACGTTGACGGTGGATTTTTTAACATTCCATTTGGGAGTCTTATGGGTTCTCTTTGCGTTCCGTTACTATTGTTTTCCCGGAGGTCGTAGGCATGTACTCCAACAACGTAGTTACCTCTTTCTTTAGGGTCACATAAACCTATTTGCTCCGCCTTACTAAGAGGTTCCGGGACTAATTTATCTCTTAGCATATTAATCATGGCTTTGCCTATGTCTGCCATTATAGTGTATTTACTCAACGTTTCTCACCTCCACACATTCTTAATTACCTTTATAAATATTATTTGGTGTTGCCTTTTTTCCTTCTTCAAGTTGATTTAAGTTTTTATACATTATTAATGTTTGATGCTCGCTAACATACCTGTATGATATACCATAAACTTCGGCGAAAAATTCTGCCGGAATATAAATCTTTTCATTAACATTAAGTACTGGAACTACCATATTTTTAGGTGCGTCGTTAACGTATGCCACATTCTTACCGGCTGTGATTTCAAGAATTATATCCGGAGATTGGATAACCATTGTAGCGTTGTTATACATATACTCAATACTTGCATCTATGTATTGATAAAGGTCATCAATAGATATTAAAATATGTCCGTCATACATTATCGGAGCATTTTTAAGATTAAACGCTCCATCATAAAACACCACCTGCTCTGGATACACAAGCTCTGCTTTTTTGCCCATTTTAGAAAATTTTTCAGAACCTGTTACTAAATCGCTGTATTCAGAGTCCCCGTACTTTTGCTTTTCATACGATTTAAGCGCAGTAATTGCAACCGAATATGCTTCTTTTGCAACTGATAATCTGTCTCCTTCTATAAGGTCCTTTTCAAACGCATCATAGAGCATAAGCACATCTAACAAGCAACGTTGTTGAAGAGTCATTGAGTCTATGTCGTTTAAATCCACAAGCCCTGAAATTTCTGCTACTACTTCATTGAGCTCTTTAAACTTTTCTTCTTTTAATGATTCTAGTACTCTCAATGTTTCATCTGAAATTGCTCCTTCCATGTCTTGTAGTACTGTTGTTACGGAAAGGGCAGTTTTTAATTCTTTGTCTATTGAATCTACGTCTGAACTTTTCTTCTTTATTGCCTCTATCTGACTTGTTAAAGTATCTATCTGCTGCTGTAGTTCATACATACTTTTTGTTTTTTCTGCGTAGTCCTTCAAAGTGTCGTTACCCATTAATTCTGCTCTTTTTATAATGTCATCAAGCTTTTGTATAACGTTGTCTATATTGGTTGAAAGCTTAATGTCTTCCATTATCTTATCTATGTCGTCGCTTGTGAGCTTCGTTTCTGTTGACTGCTCCGTACTAGAACTTTCCACCGCACTTGCAAGTGAAACAACCGTCGTTGCTACGGATAGTCCTATAAGCGACCATATTACTGTGTTTTTTCCCATATCTTTTAAAAATTTCATTAAGTCCACCTCTTTCTGATAAAATCTCTTTTTATTACATTGTGCATATTTCTATACATTTTAATTCTGTACGTCCTTCGTTAAAGTAAAAACGAATAAAGTAATTGTCGAGTATATATTTGTCACTCGGAACTTTTTCTTTACTGTTAATGGTTATTTTTAAATGTTGGAAAATAGTTGTGTAGTAATCCGGACACTTGTAATTTATAGATGAATACGGGTCTCCCATTACAGCTCTTCTGTCCACTGCTTTACTCTTAGCTCCCAGACCCATAAAGTCTTTTTCTGTTCCAAGCATGAATTTTTCACACACATATTCCCCTTTAGATGAATCTATCTTAAACACTACCGACGCATTTTGAGCCTCATAAGTTAAAATAAGCTTGTTGTCTTTTTCTTCGCGTAATGTTTCAGGTCCAAACCCTTCTGTCACGTCGTCGACGCTTTTTCCTAGATATTTTATGTAGTCTATACCATCAGACCTAAATGTTCCTTCGAATTGTTTTGAACCAAGCTTATCGTAAGACGTTCCGGTGCCCTGTTTTTTACCAGATGAAAACTGTCCTTCATATACAACTATATTAGTATCCTTATCGTAGAGCTTTCCTTTACCGTCATATTTTCCTTCTTTAAAATCTCCGGTATAAACGAGTGCTCCTGTGTCTTCGTCGTATAAGTCTCCGGTTCCGCTGTACTTGCCTTTTTCAAAGTTTCCTGAATAAATTAGGTTTCCGTCTTTATACAGTTTTCCGTTACCTCCATACTCTCCTCCGGAAAATTTTCCTTCATATAAAATTGTTGTTCCGTCTTCGTCATACACCACTCCGGAACCTTCTCTTTTATCGTTAAGAAATTCTCCATAATACGTTTTGTATGAATTCCCGGGGTTATACTCTACCCCTTTACCTGAGCGTTGTCCAACGGAAAAATTACCAACATATATAACTTTTCCGTTGTCGTTATACTGCTTGCCCTCTCCTTCAAACTTGTTGTTTGAAAATGCACCTTCGTAAATCAACACTCCTTTATTGTTATATAGCTTGCCTTGACCGCTATATTTACCCTTTTCAAAGTTTCCCTCGTATAACAAGTTACCTTTTGAATCATATTGTACTCCTTGTCCGGAAGGCATTCCTGAATCCATCTTTCCTTCATACACCAACACTCCAACCGCATCATAAACTTTAGCTTTTCCTGAAAACGTTGAGTACTTTGCGCTGGTTAAGTTTATTCTTGAAGTCCAAATACGTCCGTCCGCCCACGGATACGCAACTGTCACAAGGAAATATCCCACTGCTACCAAAACCATTATTGACAGTATCGCAAGCTTTTTAGATATGTAGATACCCATTACTTTAAAGTAATCCTTTTTATCCCGGGGACTTCTCATATACTGGCTTACAAATTGACTTAGTTTGGCTTGTACCTTCTGAACTATCGTTGTTGATATCGTTGTTATTTTTGATAATTTACTCTGAAACGATACCATTGTTCCTTTTATCAAACTTAAAACCTGATTAAAAATTTCTTGTATCATAAAATATCACCTCCAAACTTACTTACATATATTAATCAAAAAGATTGCCTGTCCATTTTCTTTTGTCATATTCATCGTTCTCTTTCCTATTTATCTGCTTATCGCACATATCTAAATACTGCAGAGTAACATAATCTTTCTCGTTTATCCTTGCAATGCTGGCAAACAATTTTCTTGCTTCCTCAAAATCCGCCAACACATATAGATTAACTGCTTTTTCAAACATATCTTTTGTTTTAACATATAAATCTTTCTTATAAGAATTTGACGAATCAATAATTTCATATAATTCAACTGAACCGTCACCCGACACATTACTTATCTTTCCTATAAACCTGAAATTACCTTTACTTTTACCATTTAGCTTTTCTATAACTTGCTTGGTTGCGACGTGGTTAACGTGCATATTTTTCAGCTTACTGTCTATATGACTGTCTATATTGAACATCTGAAGCAGCTCTTCTGAAACTACCATTACTCCTCTTCTTTTATCGTTTCCTGATATTCCAACAAGTACTTCTCCCGTACCAAGAATAATATTCATGTTATCCCTTACTTTTTCATCTATGAACACTTCTTTAAACTGTAAAGAAGCGTTGAAAGCATCTTGTGCGCTTTCCGGGAAAAGTATCATAGCATTTATTCCGTCGAAGTATTGTATTATACCGTTGTTGTCTTCAACTACCTTAAATATTGATTCATAGCTGTCGCTCATCAAATCGAAAAGCTCTTTTTCGTTTTTGAAATCGTATGCACCCTTGCACGACAAATTAAACACAACATAAAGCATATTCATATCCATTGTTTTGTTATCTCGTAATTTTACATCCGTAATTTTAGACTTGTCTATAAGTTTGAACATTTCTTTCGGAACGAATTTAATATATTCCTCATTAAGCCTAACAAGGTTTGAAGTATACATAGCCATTTTCTCTGCCAATAAATTAAACGATGCTGCAATGTCTGCTAGTTCGTCTTTTGACGGCACGACTATTCTTGTTTCCCAATCTCCCTTATTTATACGGTTTATTCCATTTTCGATTTTCTTAAGAGGTCTTAAACAAACTATTATCACGAAACACATATAAGCTATGACCAAAAACGTTACTATAATTATAACAGCCATAGAATGACCAAGTATGCTCCATATAGCTTGAGTACGGTGAATCTGCTCGTCCATAAAGTTTCCAACAAATCCAACTGCATCGCCGTTTGAATTTCTTATTGCAACAAACGATGCGTCTATATTTCCGTGAACATCATTAAAGGTTGCTCTTACAGCTCCTGTGTTTTTATTTGAGCTAAATTCATTCCACACTTCATAAAGTTTTGCACTTTCTTCCTTCTCCAAAACATACTCAATAGCAACCGCTCCGTTAACAACCATGTCTGGGTCTGTGTATTTTAGCTCGTTGTATGAAGTTGAGGTGTCTGCATATTTACTATTTATAGTTGAATAAAGCTTTCCAGACTTTGCGGTGTAAGTAATAATATAATCACTTCTGTCCCCAACCTTTGAGGCGAGGTCTGAATAACCTTTCCTTATGTCGTTTTTAAGACTGTTATAAGATGATGTCATGTAATCAGACACATGGTTAATTTCTTGGAATTTGTCTCCGTCTATGTGGTCAACAACTACCTTAGCTCCGATATCTTGGTCGTTAAGCAAAACCGAGGTGTAATCTGAAACTGCGTCCCCTGTTATTATGTAGACAAGCATTCCCATAGAAATTATATATATAGGGAAAAACATACTCGTAATTCTAACTGCAAGAGGTATTCGCTTTATTCCTCTTTTAAATAATATGTATATTCCTATCGCCGCAGCGCCAACAACTCCCGCCACTGCCAACATTATTAAAAATCCCCACGGGAAAAACGAACTTCTTATATTTGAAATCAACATACTGTTAGAACCAAATCTCACGTGATAAGGATTTTCAAAATTTTTAGATACTGCATAATAGTCGCCGTCGGATAAGACTTTTATACTTCTAACGTCTTCCACGGTTATACCGCTTTCATTAATAACATTGTCAAAAGTATATACAACTGTTGGAACTAAACTTTTTGTGTTAACCTTGTAAAACTTTCCGCTCAGCGCATCCGAAAAATACAAATTATCTGCTGAATCCACGCTAAGTCCAACAAGCGATACCGCATCCGACGACACAAGGTTCGTATAATTTAAGAATTTTCCTTGGTTGTCCATAGCGAAAAATTCCCCGTTTTTAGTTGTATATACTACCCTATCGTTTGACAACACAGCTATATCATTTACCCACTGCGTTGTTTCATCATGTTGCTCGGTAGACGGCTCTATAGTAAATGATTCTATCGTTTTCGGACTTTCATCTACTAAAGGATTTATTGTTGCAACGCTGTATGAATATTTTTGACATGTAACAATAGTAATCATTTGGTCAACAACCTGAAGTTTACGTATGTATGAAACGCTTGGCGGATTGGCGTCATCTTTGAAGTCTTTTGACGCAACCTCCTTAACATAAGCTCCCTTGGAATCAAACATTAAAACCGATTCTTTTTTTATCGGGTAAAAATCTTCTTTCCCAACTATCGCTTGAAGGTCTCTCTCCTCCTTTATTAGATAAATGTTCCCTTTCGAATCTACTTCTAAATCTCTGTAAGTAACGCCTGTGGACTCTGTTGATTTATCTAAATTTTTTTGATACACTACTCTGCCATTGTTGGATATTTTCGATATTTTGTATTTATCATTCCTCTCGTCTACCCCAAGCACATAAACATTGCCAAGTGGGTCCATATCTGAACTTAAGAACGTCCCCGTGTTGGGCTTATACACAAAAAATTCTACAATATACCCCATTATAAGACTCATTAAAACTAACGATATGATTTTCCAGTTTTTCATATTGCTCCTCCTTAACCAAAATTTTTCATGATTTTCACACATATACATCTTTACTATTTTAACTTATCGCTTTATAATATAGTATATTAGTATAAAAGCTGATAGTCAATAGATAAAAAATTGTCTTAGTTTTAAATTTTAGAATAGGATGTGAAATAATTATGTTAGAACACAAAAATTCGGCTGATTACGTCAATATCGGCACACTCTTCTCAGACGAGCAAATAAGCGTATCCATCGCATTTCAGGGGGAAAATACACTAGAAAATCAATTCATTGTTAATCGTTTTCCTAACAATAAACATAACAATTATTTGTTTGAAAAAATTTTTTCCTATTACTCCAAAGATTCCCGAACTAAAGATTTTTGTAACTTTTTCACATTTGAAGACTCCTTCTTTTGCGTGTTCAAATACACTAAATGTGAAAATATTAAAATAAAATATAATAAACAATTATGCGTATCTTATTTCGAGGAACGTTGCAATATCTTGGAAAGAATTCTTATGAAGATAGAAAGTTTGTCTGATTTCCCCCTAGACGCACTCGTCTCAGTTACACGCCCTGAAAATATTTGCGTAGACCACAATAAAAACATACACTTTGTTTATAATCTTAAAGATATTTTTAAAAATAAAAACTGTACAATCTCTGACCTATACAACAACATTCACGACATCATTTATATTATGCTCGAAAAGGAAGCTGAAGCTAAATATAACAAGGCTCTGCATATCGTACTTGATAAATGTAAAAATAACACCTACACTTCTCTTCCTCAACTAATCGTTGAGCTAAAACAAGCTGAAAGGATTTCTCAAAACAGTACTTGGTTTTCATATATAAAATCTCAAATAGCTATCCATCAGCCACAAATCGCAAAATACTCAAAAAACGGTATTATGGCTTTAATTGCCGCATCTTTAGTATACATAGCATACAACACCATAACAAAAAACACCGGTATATCTCTAACTTCTCCTGCGGTGTCTATCGGCGAGGTTACGTATAACGGTGATAGTACTGATGAATCTGAAAAAAACATTAGTACTTCTTCTGAAAGTACTGTAATAAAAGCTAACGGCGTGTCTGATATAAAATTGTCTGAAGGGCTCGACCTTGATTATGAAGATTACATAGTTCAAAATAACGACACCGTTGAATCCATCGCATCTGAATATTATCAAGATGCTTCTTACACAAATGCCGTAGCAACCTTCAACGGTATCGACAAAGACAAAAATCTTACTGCCGGAGAAATTCTTAAACTCCCCAACAGAACCGCTATAGCTTTATATTTATCTAATTAAAAAAATTTCCGTTGATAAATTAATATCAACGGATTTTTTATTATTCTTTATTTTTTAAACATATTCCAAGTTCGTCTAATTGCTTTTCGTCAACCTTACCAGGGGACTCTATCATTAATTCGGCTGAGCTTGCAACCTTCGGAAACGCTATAACATCTCTTATACTCTCACAATTAAGCATTAACATAACAAGTCTGTCAAGCCCGAAAGCCATCCCTCCATGGGGCGGTACTCCATATTTAAAAGCGTTTATTAAGAATCCAAAGCGGTCGTTTATCTGCTGCTGACTAAACCCTAAAGCTTTAAACATTTTATTCTGCAAGTCCATATTACTAATTCTTATTGAACCGCCTCCAACTTCATTGCCGTTTAAAACTAAGTCGTAAGCTTTAGCATAAACTTCTTGTTTAGCTGTTTCAAGTTTAGCGACGTCCTCTTCACGGGGACTCGTAAATGGATGATGTTTCGCAACATATCTTTTTTCTTCGTCGTCATATTCGAACAAAGGAAAGTCTACAACCCAAAGTAAATTTGGTTTACTTTCGTCTATCAAACCTAGCTTTTTAGCAAGCTCACATCTTAAAGCTCCGAGCGTCGTTAAAGCAAGCTCTGTGTTTTCATTTGCTATTATGAATAATACATCGTCGTTTTCTGCGTTAAAGCTGTCCCTTAAATTTTTGACTTCACTCTCGGATAAAAACTTTTCATACGATGATGAACTACTTCCATCTTTATTTATTTTAGTGTAAGCCAAGCCTTTAACGCCGTAGCTCTTTACGAACTCAACAAGCTTATCGATTTCCTTTCTCGAAAGCTTAGACGCTGCACCCTTAGCATTTATTCCCTTTACCGCTCCGCCGTTTTTCAACACTTCGGAAAACACTTTAAACTCTGTGTTTTCAACCGCCTTGCCAACGTCTTGTATCTTCATGCCAAAGCGTAAATCCGGTTTATCAGAGCCGTAATTTGCCATAGCCTCATCGTATGTAATCTTTTTAAACGGTGTTTCAACATCTACATCAAGCACCTTTTTATATGCTTCTTTCACGAAACCCTCGGCTATTTTCATAACGTCTTCCGGCTCAACAAAAGACATCTCAAAATCTATCTGTGTAAATTCTGGTTGCCTGTCTGCCCTCAAATCTTCATCTCTAAAGCACCTTGCAACTTGCATATATCTGTCGAACCCGGCAAGCATTGTTAACTGTTTATACAGCTGTGGCGACTGCGGCAATGCGAAAAACTGCCCCGGGAACACTCTCGACGGTACAAGATAATCTCTTGCTCCTTCCGGAGTTGATTTTATAAGTATAGGCGTTTCAACCTCGATAAAACCTTGATTATCGAAATAATCTCTTGCAACCTTTAAAATTTTATGACGAGCCAATATCTTGCTTTGAACATCGCTTCTTCTAAGGTCTAAGTATCTATATTTAAGCCTTAGTTCTTCGTTTACGTTTGAATCCTCTATGATTTCAAATGGAGGGGTTTCTGATTTAGAGAGTATTTTAAGCTCTTGAACAGCTATTTCCACTTCGCCTGTTTTAATGTCTTTATTCTTAGAGGCTCTTTCCCTAACCGTTCCCTTGGCTATTAACACATACTCTGAGCGTACGCTAAATGCTTTTTTAAATACTTCTTTATCTGTACTGTCGTCAAACGCTAGCTGTACTATCCCACTGCGGTCCCTTAAGTCTATGAATATAAGCTGACCTAAATCACGCTGTCTTTGCGCCCAACCGCAAACCACTACTGTTTTTCCAACGTCCTTTATACTAAAATCTCCGCAGTAATTGCTACGTTTTAAATTTCCCATACTTTCCATAAAATCCCCTCCTTTTATATAAACAATCCTTTTTTACTTTCGGCATGTAAATAAATTTTCATAAAATCGTCCATAAAATCATCGCCAAGGTTAATCTCAACTTCAACCCCTGTTTCCATATTTTTAAGCTTAGCTTTTTTCTCCTGCATTTCGTGACTTCCTATTATTATGCAATACTTTGCTCCTATTTTGTCTGCATATTTCATCTGAGCTTTTATGTTTCTTCCAACTATATCCATCTCGGCGAGTATTGAAGACTTTCTCAAATTCTCTATTATCTTCACAGCCTCTATTTTAGCGCTGTCGCCCATCGGAGCAATATATACTTCACATCTTTTTCTCTTATCAAACTCTATACCCTGTTTTTTCATTATGGTAAGTAGTCTTTCCACTCCGAAGCCAAGACCTATTGCCGACATCTTAGGTCCGCCCACTTGCTTTGTGAGTTCGTCATACCTTCCTCCCCCGCAAATTGTTATAGGTTGACCGTCAACATTACTAACAAATTCAAAAACTGTTTTGGTGTAATAGTCTAGTCCCCTGACAATGTGAGGGTTAACGCTGTATTTTATATTTGCGGCGTGGAGATAGTATTTTAATTTCTCAAAATGCTCAGCACAGTCTCTGCATATATAGCCAACTGACACAGGCGCATCTTTACATAATTTTATACACTTGCTGTTTTTACAGTCAAAAATCCTCAAAGGATTTCTTTCAAGCCTCTCTTTACAAGTGTTGCAAAGCTCACTTTTATGGCTTTCGAAATAACTCCTGACTTCTTCGTTATATCTTTCTCTGCAAGCCGGACAGCCTATAACATTTATCTCTAGCGAAACATCTTTAATGCCTAGTCTTTCCAAAATAGACTCCGCCAAACAAATTAATTCAGCATCCGCCAACGCCGAGTTTCCTCCAAACACCTCTAATCCAAATTGATGGAACTCTCTGTATCTTCCGTTTTGCGGCTTTTCATATCTGTAGCAAGACGCCATATACATCACCTTTAACGGCAATACTCCATTGTGAAGTCCATTTTCCAAAAACGCTCTAACTACTCCCGCTGTTCCTTCCGGTCTAAGAGACAAAGACCTTCCGCCTTTGTCAAGGAATGT
This sequence comes from uncultured Eubacteriales bacterium, assembly GCA_934729465.1. Taxonomy (GTDB): domain Bacteria; phylum Bacillota; class Clostridia; order Oscillospirales; family Acutalibacteraceae; genus RUG14215. The sequence goes on from CAKVEP010000010.1 coordinate 19,743, forward strand.
GTACATTTCCTTATCAACAACATCAGAGGTTTCCCCTGCAGACCTTTCAAATAATTCCGTGCTTTCAAGAACCGGTGTACGGATTAGCTTAAAGCCATACACCTCTGCTTCTTCTTTCATAACTCTTTCAACAGTTTCCCATTCATAGCTATCTTCCGGGAGCAAATCCTGCATTCCACGAATTCTTTTTGCGATTAAATTCATCAAACATACCCTCTCTTCAAAAAATCCCCCCGCCGTAATTCTCGGACGAGAGGGAATTCCTTATTATGTAAAAATCAAATTTAGATTAGCGGTCTTCCAACATTGCGCCAATCAAGGTCTCCTCTTTCAAGACCATGAATCAATACCTCTGCCGTTGCCACATTTGTTGCATACGGAATTGTATGTACATCGCATAGTCTAAGCAAATCGCCTTCAACAGCGTTTCCTTGTTCCACACGAGTTGGGTCTTTAAAGAACAATAGCATATCTATTTCCCCGCAAGATATCCTTGATGCTATTTGTTGACATCCTCCATGAGAGCCGCTCAAAAGCCTCGCCACTCTTAAGCTGGTTGCGTCTGTAACTATTTTCCCCGTGGCAGCAGTAGCGCACAATTTATGTCTGCTTAAAACGCCGCAATATGCTATACAGAATCTTACCATCAATTCTTTTTTAGCGTCTTGGGCAATAAGTGCAATATTCATTAAACTTCCTCCTAAAAAATTAAAGCATAAAAATCATCTATTACTTTGCTGTTAACAGATAATTTAAAAACAAAATCAAATATCACTTTATTTGTTATGTATTATTTTATCATAACAGCAATAAATAGTCAAAGATTTTTTTAATTTATCTAAATTAATATTTAAACCACGTTATTTAAATACTAATTAGAAACATTATTACTAAAATATGCGTCCAGCATATCCTTGGCAACATTTTTAGACACATTTCCGTATTTACCGTGTTCAACAACAACACATAAAGCAACTTCGGGGTTTTCATATGGAGCATAACATATAAACGTCGTGTGGTCATTTCCTGAGTTTTGGGCTGTACCCGTTTTAGCGGCAAGAGCAATCGGATAATTTCTAAAATTTGTTGCCGTTCCCGAAAGTACAACATTTCTCATTCCGCTTTTAACTATATTTAAATTCTCTTCAGAAACTCCCGCCTCAGATAAAAGTTCAGGATTATCAGGATTATTCTCCATTATCACATTTTCTTTTTTGTAATCCATTACCTTCCTTATTAAATGGGTTTTATATCTGTGACCTCCGTTTGCTATTGTCGCCGTGTATGTTGCGAGCTGAAGAGGAGTAAACATATTGTCAGACTGCCCTATAGCAGCTTGTGATGAGCCCGATTCATACCACTTAGAGCCAACTTTTTTACTGTGTTCTGGTCCTGCGAGTATTCCCGTACTTTCATAAAGCTCCACTCCGGTCTTTACTCCTATTCCAAAATTTCTTGCGTAATTTGCAATCACATCCGCTCCCAGTCTGCGCCCAAGCTCTGCGAAGTAAACATTACAAGACTTTGCTAAAGCATTTTCAAGTTTTATGTTTCCGTGAACTCCCATACATCTTAAAGTGTATCCCTTATAATACCTGAAGCCACCGTTACATAGTATTGTTTCGTCACGACTAACCAATCCCTCCTGAAGAGCTGCGCAAGAAATAAGCGGTTTATATATCGAGCCCGGAGCAAAAGCCCCGTTTATGGCTCTGTTTAGAAGAGGCTGTGTTTCTTTGTCCGACGCCAGTTGAGGGTAGTATTCCGAATTGTTCATAAATTCATTAAGGTCATAGGTTGGATACGTTGCCGCCGCTATAATCGAAAAATCTTTAACGCTAAGCATTACTGCCGCTCCACATTTACAATCATCCGCACCTAATTTTTGAGCCTGCTCCACGTTCTCCTTTAGCGACCTGTTAGCCGCTTCTTGAACTTTTGAATCTATCGTTAAATAGACGCTGTTTCCGGGAACTGCATTTTCTTTTTCCGCCATTCCAAACATCGTCCCGTTCTTAGACATTTGAATAATTCTTTTTCCGGGTTTTCCTCTTAAATATTCTTGCATTATACCTTCTATTCCCGATTTTCCTATTGTTTCTGCCATACTATAGTTATCTTTCAGCTTCTCGTACTCATCGCCAGACATCGCCCCTGTATATCCTATTATGTGTGGAGCAAGCGTCCCGGGAACGTATTTTCTGACAACCGACGGTTCTATCTTTAACCCTGCTATATTGACCGATAATTCAGACAGTACAGACATTGTTTTTTGTTTAACGTCATCGGCAATAATATAAGGCGTAATTCTTGAGTTACTCCCTGTTTTCAGCATGTTGTATCTAACGCTTGATATAATACGTTGTTCTGCCATAGTGTAATCCTGACAGCCGAATTTTTCTATCATACATTTCATACAATCTTCAGCTGAGGCATCAGAATCAAGTTTCAGACTTCTTTTAAGAGAAGTAATTTGACTTTTTCTGTCGTCTTTAAACTCAAATTTCCCGTCTTTAATTTCTATCGGCAACACATCAATCCAGGTGTCCTCAAGCTTTTCTATCATATTGACAACCGTCAACAATACTTTATTTTCGTTTTCCCTATCAATCTCCATTCTGTCTATCACGACCCTGTATCCCGTATCGTTTACAGCCATTCCAACTCCGTTAACGTCCAATATTTCTCCTCTTACCGCATCCGTACGAATTGAATAAGCGTTGCTCTTTTTTGCTCTTTCTTTGTACTCCTCAACGTTTATTATCTGCCAGTCGATAAGTCTTGAAACATAAAGTATCAGAACTAAAATAAATCCTATCAACAAAAAAGCATATCGCTTTTTATCCATTATCTCTCCGTTTATTTCAGACACCTCCCCTTCCGTGTGCGTAATACGACACAGACCTATTAAACAAATACAACACAGGCGTAACTACAACAGTATATAACACGCTTGATAGATAGTAATTTTTAAATGCGTAAAAAGCCTCGTCATAGCCTTTGCACACATAAAACAACAAAAATCTCACAAAAACGACAATTAATGTCACAATAAGACACGTAATAATTGCACTCAACACATTGATTTTCATAACATGCTCAAACACAAATCCTATTGCATACCCCAGTAAAAATAACATTAAAATATGTATTCCAAAAACATTGCTAAGTTCCATATCCAAAAATATCCCCGAAATAACACCAAACCACATAGCTTGTTTCTCATTCATAAACACGCTCACGCACACAAACGCTGGAATTATAAGTATAGCCCGAACCCCAAAATACTGAAGAGAAAGTAGCGGAATCTGCTGAACTACGAACATTAACATTATCTCTAAAAAATAAACTATATTTTTTATCACACATCTTTTTTCCACTTTTCTTCTCTCCCTTTAAGATTAATTTTCTTTACTATGTTATGTATTTGAAGAGTCGTCTAAAATAACTTCACCCTTACCATTAAAGTTCGTCACAACAAACACATCTCTAATATTTCTCACATCCTCATAAGGCTCAACAACGGCATAACTCGACGCATCATACTCATCGTGTTCTATAGATTTTATTTGTCCAATCTTAATATTCTTAGGATACCTTCCGCTTATTCCGGTGGTTATAATCATGTCGCCAGTATTTATATTGCTCTGATTACGGATTAAAGTCATTTTCGTCAGGTTTTGCTGACTTAAAAGTAAGCTTCCGTTAATCACTCCGGCATCGTTACTAACTATATCAACAACGCTGATTTTCGTTTCAGGCGATAAAATTGTCTTTACTCTGCTCGAATTTGTTGTCACCTGACAAACCCATCCGACTAACCCGTTATCTGTTATAACAGCGTCGTTTACCGATATTCCCGATGATGACCCGTGGTCAATTGTAAAGCCCCCGAAAAGCTCGGTTGAGTCTTGCCCTATAACCGACGCCGACACATACTTTAAACTTGGATTTTCCCTTTTAAATTCATAATATTTTTCGTATTGTACATTTTGTTTCTTTACTTCATAATAATCCGCCGTAAGGTCACGCTGCTCTCTTAACTGTCTCTTTAAATCGGAAATCTCGTTTTCAAGCTGCTCTTTATCTTTTCGTATTTTAAGCAAATCCTCGGCAGAATTTGACACTCTGGTTGCAAGCTGTTGAACTGGGATTGTCAAAAGACTTATTGCCGAAGACATAAAATTTTCCTGATAAGACGAAGTATATAAAAGCACTCCAAAGCTTATAAATAATACTCCTATAAGTATTTTAAATTTACTGCTCTTAAAAAAACCTTTCATACACTTCTTATCTCCTTTTCGATTAATAATTTTAAAAGTTTTATTCCTTATTTCCTGCGACGTTTTGACATACTAAACATTTCTAAATATTTTCCCGTCCCCTCAGCAACACAGTCCAAAGGATTCTCAGCTATCGTTACGGGCATTTTTACTTCGCTTTCGAGTAATTTATCTAGTCCTCTTAATAAAGCCCCTCCTCCGGTTAACACAATACCTCTTTTCATTATGTCTGCCGACAACTCTGGAGGCGTATCTTCAAGCGTACTCCTCACAGCTTCAACTATTGAACTTATAGGTACCTTCAGCGCCTCTCTAACTTCCTCTGAGGATATAGTAACGTCTTTGGGCAAACCGTTTAAAAGGTCTCTTCCTCTTATCTCCATCTGACCTTCCCCTTCATACGGCAACACCGAACCCATTTCTATTTTCACTCTCTCTGCGGTTTTTTCGCCTATTAAAAGGTTATAGTTTCTTTTAACGTATGTTATTATGGCATCATCGAATTTGTCGCCCGCCACTCTCACAGAGTATGCCGTTACAACGTCTCCTAAAGACAGTACCGCAACTTCAGACGTTCCTCCTCCTATATCAATAATCATACTTCCGCTTGCTTCCATAACCGGCAGTCCCGCTCCAAGAGCAGCTGCCATCGGTTCCTCAATAAGCTCAACGCTCGCAGCTCCCGCCAGTCTTGTTGCTTCTTCAACAGCTCGTCTTTCAACATCGGTCACTCCAGATGGTACACATATCAACACTCTTGGTTTACTTAAAAACCTATGTTTTACAGTTTTACTTATAAAATAGTTTATCATGGAAGAAGTCACATCAAAATCCGCAACAACACCGTCTTTAAGCGGGCGTACCGCAACTATCGAACCGGGAGTTTTGCCTATCATCTCTTTAGCCTTTGAGCCTACGGCAACAATATCTCCGGTTTTAATGTTAAGCGTAACAACCGAAGGCTCCCTCATAACAATACCTTTTCCCTTTAAATATACAAGTGTATTTGCAGTTCCTAAGTCTATACCAATATCTTTTGAAAACATTAGTCTTCTCCCCCTATTTTACTCTGTCCATAAAATTAATTATATCATAAAATTTTTATACCTCAATAATAGTATTCTATTTTAAACCATATTAGCATAAAAAATTAGGCAGATTTTGAAATAAGACTTATTTTTCCAATTTACAACATTATTTTCCCGATGAACCAAAGCCCTGTTCGCCACGTTGTGTGGCGTCTAGTGACGATACTTCATTTATTATAAAGTTTTCGGTTTTCATAATAATCATCTGAGCAATTCTGTCGTTAGGGGAAACCTCATAGCTTTCACTGCTCACATTACAAAGTCCAACACATATTTCTCCCCTGTAATCACTATCAACAACTCCCACTCCGTTCGACAAAGTAATACCGTGTTTTATTCCAAGTCCACTCCTTGAAAATATAAGCGCCACACAATCGCTCGGAATACTTATACTAATCCCCGTTGGAATTTTAACAAGTTGTCCCGGTTCTATCTTCACTCTCTCTTCAATACATGCGTAAAGGTCTGCTCCGGCAGAACCACTCGTAGCTTTTTGAGGTAATATAGCCCTTTCATTTCTTTTAAGAATTTTTAATATATTTTTCACTTGACTTTTTCCTCCACACTTTTAACCATTTTTTCCACAATTCAATGTTAATTTCACAAAATACGAATTTTTTCCAAGATAAAGCTGTTTTTGAAGTCGAAATACTGTTATGTTAAGTTGAGTTTTCCTCACTTTCCACATAGTTTTCCACAAAACACTGTTAATTTGTTTTCACACATAATTAAAATCTTTTATCTGTGTCTGTTTTTTTTAAGATTTTCGATTTGATTATTTAACTCCGAAATCTTATTTTTTAACTCTCGAATTTCCGTTTGGTCTTCTTCAATCGCCTGTAAATAAAAATCTTTTTCATCCTGTAACTTTTTATAACCGTCACAGTAGTTCATAGAAACCAAAATAGACGCCTTTACCAAAGACTTTCTTATATTACTTTTTAATGCCTCGTTTATTTTTTTGTCGACTTCAGAGGCTACCTCTTTAACGTACGCCTCGCTCTCGTCAGACAAAATCACGTAATCATTACCACAAATATTCACATTAACCTTTATTTTAGCCACACTTCTTCACTCCATACTAAAAATATGTAAAGATAAAATAACTTCTCTGCCACAATTATACCACACACCCGTAATTTTTTACACACAATCCTAAAATATTAATTTAAATCCTAACATTTTACCTCTAACCAAACTCCATAAATACTCTCAATTTAATTTAAACAGATATATCTTTTCTTTTTTATGAATATATTTTTATACGCAACTTAAAATTAGTAAACACTGGAGGAATGTACATTGAATAACTCCCTTAGCACCGAAACATTTAAAAATCTACTCATAAAAAAACTCTCTCATAACTTCGGCGTAACTCCCAAAGAGGCAACTTATCTCCACATTTACAACGCTATGGTTTTAGTTATAAAAGAGATGCTTCTTGAAAAAAGAAAAGAATTTACTGATATTGCATCTGAAAACAAGCAAAAACAAGTTTATTATCTGTGTATGGAATTTCTGATGGGTCGTTCCTTAAAAAATGCTCTTTTTAACCTCGGGATTGAAAGTACCGCAAAGCAAGCCCTTTCAGAACTCAGTATAGACATAAACGATATTTACTCAAAGGAAATTGATGCAGGTCTTGGCAATGGAGGTCTCGGAAGACTTGCGGCTTGTTTTCTTGACAGTCTGGCAACCCAGGGCTACTCCGCTATAGGATACTCCTTAAAATATGAATACGGTATATTTAAGCAAAAGCTAGTTGACGGGTGGCAAACCGAACTTCCTGATTTCTGGCTGTCTACGGGCGAAATATGGCTCCAACCACACCCAGAAAGAGCCGTTAAAGTACTGTTTAACGGAGAGGTCCGTGAAACATGGACTGAAAATCACCACAGTATTGAATACGTTAATCCAACCACTGTTTTAGCTATCCCCTATGACCTTTTAGTACCCGGACTTAACGGCAAGGGCGTTAGTAAATTACGTTTGTGGGCTTCTAAGTCGAACGAATTTGATATGAGCATATTCAACAGTGGTGACTACATGCGTGCTATGGAAAGAGATGCCATGGCAAAGGTTATTACTCGTGTTTTGTATCCTGAAGATAATCACCCCGAAGGAAAAAGTCTAAGAATTACTCAACAATACTTTTTAGTTTCTGCGACTATCCAAGACATTATTTTCAGACATTTAAGAAATTATGAATCAATAGACTCCCTCCCAGACAAAGTTGCAATTCACTTAAACGACACTCATCCTGTTTTGGCAATCCCTGAAATGATGAGAGTCTTAATGGACATTTGTGGTTACAATTGGGATGACGCTTGGAACATCGTCAACAGAACAGTCGCTTACACTAATCACACAGTTATGAAAGAGGCTCTGGAATGTTGGAACCAAGAGCTTATCCGCACTAAGCTTCCAAGAATATATCAGATACTCGAAGAAATAAATCGTAGATTTTGCCAAGATATGCACAATAAAAACGTGGACGGCTATCAAGTTGGCAGAATGGCTATTATAAACGACGGTTTTGTTAAAATGGCAAACTTAGCTGTTGCGGCAAGTCATTGCGTGAATGGAGTGTCGGCGCTGCACAGCGACATTATCAAAAATACCGTCTTTAAAGATTTTTACCCCGTTATGCCCGAAAAGTTTAAAAACGTTACTAACGGTATCGCTCACAGAAGATGGCTGTGTCAAGCTAACGAGGAGCTTTCCGATTTAATAAAAGAGCTTATTGGGGACAGCTTCATAACAGATGCGGCAAGGTTAAAAGAACTTGAGGCTTTTAAAGACGATAAAAATGTGTTAGCCCGACTTGAAAAGATAAAGTTTAACAATAAAGAAAGGCTTGCTAAATATATTAAAGAAAATCTAAACATAAACATAAACCCGGAATCTATATTTGACGTGCAGGCAAAGCGTCTGCATGAATACAAACGTCAACTGTTAAACGTTTTAAACATAATCTCGGAGTATCAAATGTTAAGAAATAACCCTACCGCAGAGTTCACTCCTAAAACATACATTTTTGCAGCTAAGGCGGCTCCGGGCTACTATTTCGCAAAAAAAATTATTCAATTAATCTATGAGCTTTCGACTGTTATAAACAACGACAAATCAATAAAAGATAAAATAAAAATCGTATTTTTAGAGGATTACAGCGTCAGCCTCGGAGAAATATTAATTCCCGCTGCTGAAATAAGTCAGCAGATTTCCCTCGCAGGAACCGAAGCTTCCGGTACAGGCAACATGAAATTTATGATAAACGGCGCCGTGACGCTCGGTACTATGGACGGAGCAAATGTTGAAATATTTGATGTTGTTGGCAAAGATAATATAGTAATATTCGGACTCACCGCCGAAGAGGTGGAGAAAATCAAAAAAGACGGATACAATCCCTTGGTTTACTACAATAACAATTGTATGTTAAAAAATATAGTAGACGAAATAAACCGTGGCTTCGGCAACACAAACTTTACAGATATTTCTCACTCTCTCACAAACATAGACCCATTTATGGTTATGGCGGATTTCTCTGACTACAACAAAGCTCATGAAAAAATAACCGATATGTATAAAGACAAAGAAAATTGGAATAAAATGTCTCTAATCAACATAGCAAATTCCGGAGTCTTCTCTGCCGACAGGGCGATTCGTGACTACGCCGAAAATATTTGGGGAATTAAACCTATAAATTAAGCAAAATTTCTTTTAAGAAAGTGTGTCTATAATATGGTAATATTCAATTCAAGAGACTTAATATACAGAAATCCTTTCGGCGCAGTTGAAGAGGGAGTTTTTATACATTTTAAAATTATTTTAAAAAGGTCTCTCGGTTGTAGGTATTCAACGCTTAAGGTGTTTCAAGACGAAAGCTCAGAAGTAGAAAATATTAATATGTATTGGTGCGGAATGTATGGGGATAATCATGAAATGTGGGAATGCGATTATGCTCCTTCAAGAATGGGATTGTACTGGTACAATTTTGAGATAACAACAAACAGCTTTAAAAAGACAATAGGAAAAAGCGACTCAACCGGCAACGGCGTTCTGGACTGTGATAACAAGTGGCAGCTCACGTGTTACAAAAGGGACTTTAAAACTCCGAAATGGATGTATAACGGAGTAATGTATCAAATATTTCCCGATAGATTTTATAATTCCGGAAAACCTAAAAATAATGTTCCAAAAGACCGTATTCTCCACGAAAACTGGCTTTCTCCACCAATACACACCCCAAACGATAAGGGAGAGTACCTTAATAACGATTTTTTCAAAGGTGATATTCAAGGTATCATCGAAAAAATACCTTATTTAAAAAAATTAGGTGTAACCTGCGTTTACCTCAATCCCATTTTCGAATCTCATTCAAATCATAGATACGACACCGCCGATTACGAAAAAATCGACCCTCTCCTTGGAACAGAAAGTGATTACGATAATCTTTGTAAAGAACTAAGGAAAAACGGTATACACTTAATTTTAGACGGTGTGTTTAGTCACACGGGTCAAGACAGTAAATATTTTAACAAATTCTCAAGATACGACACCATTGGAGCGTTTAATTCAAAGCAATCCGACTTCTATGACTGGTACAGCTTCGAGGAATGGCCAAATGTTTATAAATCGTGGTGGGGAATTAATTCTCTGCCCGAAACAAACGAAACCTGTAAATCTTTTAACGATTTCATCAACGGAGAACACGGTATTATAAGAAAATGGATTAAAAAAGGGGCTAGTGGGTGGCGTTTAGACGTTGCCGACGAATTGCCTGATGAATTTTTATACGAGTTACGAAAAGCTGCAAAAAGCGAAAATCCTGAATGTTTTATCTTAGGTGAGGTATGGGAAGACGCCTCAAACAAAATAAGCTACGGTCACAGACGAAAATTTATTTTGGGAAATCAACTCGACAGCGTTATGAATTATCCCTTTAAAGACGCTATCCTTGATTTTGTTTGTGGGAAAGATAGCTTTCGTGTTATGGAAACAATACTTAGCGTATTAGAAAATTATCCTCCTCCCGTGATAAAGGTACTTATGAACCCTCTGAGCACCCACGATACTATTCGTGCAATCACTCTACTTGCGGGAACCCCTTATATTAATCAAGACAGAAATTTTCAAGCAACCACACGTCTATCAAAAGAGCAATACGATAAAGGAATCATATTAATGAAATTAGCCTCCGCCATACAATTTACACTTCCGGGAGTTCCGTGTATATACTACGGCGACGAAGCTGGAGTAGAGGGGTATCTCGACCCGTTTAACAGAAAACCTTTTCCTTGGAATCACGAAAACGAAGAACTAATAAAGTGGCACATTTACCTTGCAAAATTAAGAAAAGACAATGAAAAAGCTTTTTCGGGTAATTTTTCTCCTCTAAAAATACAAAAAAATTTTATATCATACATATGGCAAAACGAAAAAAGCTCTCTGCTTTGCTTTTTCAACGCAGGAAACGAAGAAGTTAGTGTTAATTTAAGCGATTTTAATTTCAGCGGCGAAGTTAAAATACAAGCTAAAAGTTGTAAAATTATAGAGAATAGATAAATTTTTAAAAATCTAAAATTTGTTTTTATAAATTTATCTAAACTTAAAATTTTTTCAAAAAAACTCTTGACTTCTTTCACTCCTTACATTATAATAATTTATGTTAGTGTTGATGGTGATGAGGGTACACCTGTTCCCTTCTCGAACACAGTAGTTAAGCTCATTTACGTCGAAAATACTTGACCGGTGACGGTCCGGAAAGATAGATAGACGCTAACATTTATTAAGAGTAATCATTAAAATGATTACTCTTTTTTGTTGTTGTTTTTATTTTATTATTCGAATTTTTTGGCAAGTTGATTTCCTCCAAAACCTCCTAAAGCGCCCATTCCAACTACAGTTGCTCCAGCGCCTATAACTCCCCCTACTACTGCTCCGATAGCAGTTTTCAATTTTCTTTCATCTTCGCTACGCTTACGGTTAGCGTCGTAACTAATTTTTCCTCCCAGTGCACCGAACATCCAAAATGTGTACTTTGATATCAATATACCTAAGGTAGTTCCTGCACCAGCTCCCAATGCCATTCCGACATCTCTTGTTGTCTTACTTCCTCCCGAGATTTCTTCTAATTCATCGGGGGTTAATTCTTTGCTAACCTCATGCACTCCTTCTATAATTAGATTTATTTCTTCATCAGTGAAGTCTAAACCTGCTTCGTGGAGCATATTTTTTACAGACTCAAAATCTGTTTGCCTTGCTAATTTCTCCATAAATTCCTTGTCGTTAACTACCTTTTCCAAAACTTTTTCATCTACCATTGTTTTATACCTCCTATAATTTAATTTGCAGGAATATTATAACATTATACATTAGGTTTGTCAATACATTTTGTGCAAAAAATAAAACTTAAAATTTTTTCAAAAAAACCCTTGACTTCTTTCACTCCTTACATTATAATAATTTATGTTAGTGTTGATGGTGATGAGGGTACACCTGTTCCCTTCTCGAACACAGTAGTTAAGCTCATTTACGTCGAAAATACTTGATCGGTGACGGTCCGGAAAGATAGATAGATGCTAACATTTATTAAGAGTAATCATTAAAATGATTACTCTTTTTTGTTGTTCTTATTTTATTATTCAAAAGCTTTGGCAAATTGATTTCCTCCAAAGCCTCCTAAAACGCCCATTCCAACTACAGTTGCTCCGGCACTTATAATTCCTCCTACCACCATTCCGACAGTAGCTTTCTCTATCCTTTCAAGTTCGCTACACTTACGGTTAATGGCATAACTAATTTTTCTGCCCAGTGTACTGCCTAACAAAAATGTGAGCACTGACGCCGGTAAACCTACGGCAGTTCCTATACCGGCTCCTATTGTCGTTCCGATAACTCTTGTTGTCTTACTTCCTCCAGAGATTTCTTCTAATTCATCGGGGGTTAATTCTTTGCTAACCTCATGCACTCCTTCTATAATTAGATTTATTTCTTCATCAGTGAAGTCTAAACCTGCTTCGTGGAGCATATTTTTTACAGACTCAAAATCTGTTTGCCTTGCTAATTTCTCCATAAATTCCTTGTCGTTAACTACCTTTTCCAAAACTTTTTCATCTACCATTTTTATACCTCCTACAATTCAATTTATAGGAGTATTATAACATTATACATTTCATTTGTCAATATATTTTGTACAAAATTGTATAAATTTACTACCGTTTATCAAAAATAATTAATATCAGTAACTATTTTCTTTCAAAAAACCTTATAAAACAAACATAACCACCTATTTGAATTATCCCAAATAGGTGGTTTTACTATTTTTTTAATCCTGTTTTTTATTCTTAAACATATTAATCATAAATCGCATATATTCCGTTCCTACGGAAATACCAATTCCTGTTGCTAAACCTGCGTCTATATTCTAAGCGCCTATTAAGTGAGCTACTTTAAAAAGTGCCAACCCAAGAGCAATTCCGCCAATTACTTTTAGCAATATTTCCGGAATGTAACTAATAAACTTGATTAACGATTTTATCATGTCGGTCACTTCTTTTATAAATTAGTGTGATTATCTTGTCATAAAAGAATAGTTAGGAGCTTCTTTAGTGATTTGTATGTCGTGAGGGTGACTTTCTTTTAAACCTGCGCCTGTAATCTTAACAAACCTTGCTTTAGAATGGAGTTCCTCCACGTCCTTACAGCCCACATAACCCATTCCGGCACGAAGTCCGCCGAGCATTTGATATATGGTGTCTGAAAGCATACCCTTATACGCTACTCTTCCTTCAACGCCTTCCGGAACAAGCTTCTTGTTGTTACTTTGGAAATATCTGTCTGCACTTCCTCTTCCCATAGCTCCAAGACTTCCCATTCCTCTATATGTTTTAAATTGACGTCCTTGATAAATTTCGTTTTCTCCCGGAGATTCCTCACATCCGGCAACAAGCGAACCTATCATAACAACGTCTGCTCCGGCGGCAAGAGCTTTAACAATGTCTCCTGAATATTTTATTCCGCCGTCAGCTATAACCTTAACTCCATATTTTTCTGCCAGCTTAGCAACATCATAAATAGCCGTAATTTGAGGAACACCTATTCCCGCAATAATTCTTGTTGTACATATAGAACCTGGTCCGATTCCAACCTTTATACAGTCCGCTCCGGCTTTAATCAAAGCTTCAGCAGCCTCTGCTGTTGCCACGTTTCCCGCTATAAGCTGAACATCTGGAAATGCCTCTTTAACTCTTCTAACGGAGTTAATTACGTTTATATTGTGTCCGTGAGCCGAGTCTAAAACCAAAACGTCAACATGTGCATCAACCAAAGCCTTAACTCTGTCTAAAACGTCAGGCGTTGCTCCGATTGCGGCTCCGCATAGAAGTCTTCCTTTTTCGTCCCTTGAAGAATTAGGATACTGCATACTCTTTTCTATATCCTTTATCGTTATTAAACCTTTTAAATCTCCTTGACTGTCGATAAGAGGAAGCTTCTCCACTTTATGTTTACGTAAAATTTCCTTAGCTTCCGCCATAGAAGTACCAACAGGAGCAGTTATAAGGTTATCTTTTGTCATAACATCGCATATTTTTTGAGAATAATCTTTAACTTGCATAAATCTTAAATCACGGTTTGTTATAATACCAACGAGTTTCTTGCCGTCGCATACCGGTACACCGGATATTTTATATTTATTCATTAAAGAGTCAGCCTCAGCTAAAGTGTTGTTGGGAGATAAATATATAGGATTAGAGATTACTCCGTTTTCAGACCTTTTTACTTTATCAACCTCTTCGGTCTGCTGTTCTATAGACATATTTTTATGTATAATTCCAATACCGCCTTCTCTTGCCATAGCAATCGCCATCTTAGCCTCTGTTACGGTATCCATAGCAGCAGTCATAATAGGGGTGTTTAAACTAATCTTTTTAGTAAGATTAGTTTTAACATCAACCATTCTCGGTTCAACATTAGATTCCCCGGGGATTAATAAAACATCATCAAAGGTTAATCCTTCTTTTCCGAATTTATCATTAACATTTAGCATTCAAAAAACCTCTCCTTTTAAAATTCTTTTATTTTGTTATTTCTGTTGTGCCCATATATTTTTGCAAAACATCTGGTATTTTTACGCTTCCGTCTGCCATTTGGTAGTTTTCGAGTATAGCAGCGAACGTTCTGCCCACAGCTAACCCTGAACCGTTTAATGTGTGAACTAATTTTGCCTTACTCTTAACTTCGTCTTTGTACCTTATAGACATTCTTCTTGCCTGATAATCCTCAAAGTTTGAGCAAGAAGATATTTCGACATACCTGTTATAAGACGGCATCCATACTTCTATATCATAAGTTTTAGCTGAGCAGAATCCTAAGTCGCCTGTCGACAAAGCAACAACTCTGTAAGGCAAGCCAAGGAGTTGTAGTATTTTTTCGGCGTCATTGGTTAAAGATTCAAGCTCATTATAGGAATCCTCAGGCTTACATAATTTAACAAGCTCAACTTTGTTAAATTGGTGCTGTCTTATAAGACCCCTTGTATCACGCCCTGCCGAGCCCGCTTCAGACCTAAAACATGCTGAATAAGCACAGTATTTTATAGGCAAATCATCGCCTTGGAGTATTTCATCACGGTGATAGTTTGTTACAGGTACTTCCGCTGTTGGAATTAAATAATAGTTAGTATTTTCAAGCTTAAACTCATCTTCCATAAACTTCGGGAATTGACCCGTTCCATACAAAGAATCACTATTTGCTATATATGGTGGTAAAAGTTCTTTATATCCGTTCTGACAGTGTGTATCCAAAAAGAAGCTTATTATAGCCCTTTCAAGTCTTGCTCCCAAGCCTTTGTAAAAATGGAATCTCGCCCCCGTCACTTTCGCTGCTCTTTCAGCGTCGAGGATATCCAAATCTTTTCCTATATCCCAGTGAGCCTTTGGTTCAAAATCAAATTTTGTTGGGGTTCCCCATTTTCTTATTTCCAAATTTTCTGTGTCGTCTTTCCCTTTTGGAACACTTTCGTTTGGAACATTAGGTATTGATAGTAACATTTCAAGTTGCTTTTTTTCAAGCATATTTATGTCTGTATTATAACCGGATATTTTGTCTGATAATTCCTTCATTTCCCTCATTATTTCAGACACATCGCTACCCGACTTCTTTAATTTAGGAATTTCTTTACTAACAGTGTTTTGCTTTGCTTTCATTTTCTCAACCGTACTTATAAGACCTCTTCTTCTTTCATCGGTGTATAAAAGTTTGTCGATAAAAGTGTCTAAATCGCCGTTCCTACTTTTCACTGCTTCTTTTACCTTTTCAGGATTTTCCCTAACAAATTTAATATCTAACATAAAACTATCTCCTTTTACTATATTTTCCCCTAAAAAGTTTATTCTCTAGCACCCAACCTAAGACTAGATATATAAATATTCCGGTAAGTAAACAAAAAAACTCGTGCACAACAACCTCTAAGCTTGCTACTCCAAGTCCCCAAAATTTACTTATATATCCACTTAAAACTGCTACCGATAGACCTACAAATAGTGGAATTGATATATTCTTAGCGATATTTACGGTGTATGTCTTAAGCATCGCCATAAGAAGCGCTCCAAATACCGCATATTCTGTAAAAATCAGTCCTCCGATAACGTCGTTTGGGGTAAAAATTCTTTTAATATTTAATGCCTTCATTATACTATTTATTCCGTCAGACAACAATTTAATCTGCGACTGCGACGTTAATCCAAGACCCGGATAAAATAAAATAATCCCCGCAGCCATCACAACCAAAACCGTTGTTACTACGCTTGAAAATCTTATATTCGACATATTTTAAATTTCCTCTACAAATCTTTTTTCTCTGCCAAGGAGTCTAGCAAGCTCAAACAAATCATCTTTACCATAAAATTCAATCTGTAAAACTCCCTTTTTGGCGCTATTACCAACGACTTTTACTTTTCTTCCCAGACATTCTTTTAATGATAATTCCACCTCATCAAAACCGGTGTCTCTCTTTGCGGCGGTCTTACAGCGACTATTTTTCTTATTTAATACGTTTTGTATCATCTTTTCAACTTCCCTCACAGAAAGCCCCTGATTTACAACTATATCGGCAAATTTTTCGATATCTGCGTCCTTTTTCAATGCCAACAGCGCCCTCGCATGACCCGCAGAAAGACTTCCTTCTTCGAGAAAATCAATTACCTTTTTAGGTAAACACAATAATCTTAACACATTTGCGACATTAGACCTTGATTTTCCAACAGCCTTTGAAACTTCGTCTTGAGTGAAATTATACGTATCCATAAGCATTTTGTAGCCCTTGGCCTCTTCTATCACAGATAAATCTTCCCTTTGCAAATTTTCAATAAGCGCAATTTGCATTACTTCAACATCGCTTAAATCTTTCACAACAACCGGTATTTCCGATAACGCCGCCATTCTTGCAGCTCTCCATCTTCTTTCTCCGGCAATTATCTGATATCTTCCGTTTTCAAGTTTTCTTACTATAAGAGGCTGGATTACGCCATGTTTTGAAATTGAATCGGCAAGCTCTATTAAAGCTTCTTCTTTAAACGCCTTTCGTGGTTGATTTCTGTTAGGCTCAACTTCAGATAATCTAAGAGTCTTTATCATGTCGGGATTGTTTAAGTCATTTTCCATAAAAATAGCGTCCAGACCCTTGCCTAAACCACTTTTTTTAAGTGCCAAAATTAATTCACCTCTTAAACTTCATTGTTTTTACATATTTCTTCAGCTAAATCAACATAAGCTTTCGAGCCTTTTGAAGATTTGTCAAAATACAAAATAGGCTGACCATAGCTCGGGGCCTCCGAAAGCCTCACTCCTCTTGGGATTACCGTGTTAAATACTTTCTTTGAAAAATGTTTTTTAACCTCGTCAACAACCTGCTGAGTTAAATTCAAGCGGCTGTCATACATCGTCATTAACACGCCCTCTATTTCAAGCCTATCATTACACTGTCTTTTAATTCGCTTTACCGTGTTCATAAGCTGTGAAATTCCTTCAAGAGCGTAATATTCACATTGAGCCGGTATCAAAATTGAATCTGATGCACATAAAGCATTGGTGGTTATGAGTCCCAGCGACGGCGGACAATCTATTATTATATAATCATAGCTGTCTTTGACCGAAGATATAGCATCCTTAAGTCTTGAATCTCTGTTCGGCAAGTCGATTAGCTCCAAATCTGCGGCGGCCAAGTCTATGTTGGATGGAATTAAATCTAAATTTTTAAATTCCGTAGTCAATATAACGTCATTAACGTCCGTGCCGTCTACAAGCACATCGTAGGTCGACATAACTATACTTCTTCTGTCAAAACCCAGTCCACTCGTAGTGTTTCCCTGAGGGTCCACGTCTATAACAAGCGTTTTTTTACCCATGGAGCCCAGCGATGCCGACAAATTTATTGATGTTGTGGTCTTGCCCACTCCACCTTTTTGATTGGTAATAGCAATAATCTTCCCCATTTCTGCCCTCCTTTCATCGTCTTATAATATAATTATATCACTCCTTTTAAAAAAAGGAAAGAGTGGATATAAATAAAAGGATGTTTCACGTGAAACATCCGTATTTTTGTGTGAAACACACCTTATAATGGATTTTTTGCGATTTTTACTCCCTGACGTGGGTATTCGAGCGGCGTTTTCCTTACCTTTTCAATGATTATTATGTTCCTTTTTCCACTTCCGTCGGGCAAGTCAAAGAATTGTTTTCCGATAATCTTTCCGCCTAATTTAGTAATCGCATCTTTTGCGTTGTTAAGCTCTTCTTCAACATTTGGTCCCTTCAGAGCCACAAACTTTCCGCCAACCTTAACATACGGCATACAATATTCCGCTAACACATTAAACGATGCAACCGCCCTAGAAGTTACAAAATCAAATTTTTCTCTGTAATTTACATCTTTTCCACATTCTTCAGCACGTTTGTGGATAACTTCATAATCGAGCTGTAATTTTTCGGATAGCTTGCTTAAAAAAACAAGTCTTTTATTTAAACTATCAATCAACGATAATTTTATCTGCGGACAAGCTATTTTTACCGGAACTCCCGGAAAACCGGCTCCCGTACCTATGTCAACTAAGCTCGAGTTTTCAACAAATTTCACAGTCTTTGTTAAAAGAAGACTGTCTAAAAAATGCTTCGTTACAACTTGATTTGGTTCTGTGATAGCAGTTAAATTAGTGTGTTCATTATAAAGCAGCAAAAAATCCAAATATATTCTAAATTTTTCTAATTGTTCTTGAGATAATCGTATATTAAGCTTATCAGCGTTCACTTTTAAAATTTCAATAGCTTCGTTAAACATGAATTTTCTCCCTTAAATTAAGATTTTCTCGCAAGCCATATCATCAACACGGATATGTCTGCAGGGCTAACCCCCGATATTCTTGACGCTTGCCCTAGGTTTATTGGACGCACTTTATTTAATTTTTCAATGGCCTCCAAACGAAGACCTTTTATTTCTGAATAATTTATGTTTTCAGACAAAATTTGTTTTTCTAATCTTCTCATTTCGTTAATTTGTTTGTTTTGGCGCTGTATATACCCCTCATACTTGACCTCTATTTCCACTTGCTCAAAGATATTTTCATCAATAGAAGGTCTTGAAACGTCTATTTCTTTCAAACATTCATAATTAATTTGAGGTCTTTTAAGCAGGTCTACTAGCTTAATTCCTGTGTTTATCGGCGATGTTTCACGTGAAACAAGTATGTCATTCAACCTTTCGCTTGGCGCTATAACCGTAGTTTTTATGCGATTTAATTCTTTGTTTTTCAATTCCTGCTTTGCTTGGAATTTTTCCCATCTTTTGTCTGAAATCAAGCCTATTTCTCTTCCGATTGGCGTTAATCTTACGTCTGCGTTATCCTGACGTAAAACTAATCTGTACTCCGACCTCGAAGTCATCATACGATAAGGGTCATTTACGCCCTTAGTGACCAAATCATCTATAAGAGTGCCGATGTATGAGCTTGCCCTGTCCAAAACCAGCGACTTTTTGCCCTTAACCTTCAAAGCGGCGTTTATACCCGCAATTAGTCCCTGAGCCGCTGCCTCCTCGTAGCCCGAGCTACCATTAAATTGTCCGGCACCGTAAAGACCCGGAAATTCTTTAAATTCGAGCGTCGCATAAAGCTGTAACGGGTCTATACAGTCATATTCTATAGCGTATGCAGGGCGCATTATCATGGCGTTTTCGAGACCTTTAATAGTGTGATAAAATTCAATTTGTACATCCTCCGGCAAAGACGACGACATTCCTTGTAAATACATCTCTTCTGTGTTTAGTCCGCAAGGCTCGATGAACAACTGATGTCTTTCTTTGTCTGCAAACCTGACAATCTTATCCTCCAGACTCGGACAATATCTAGGACCAACCCCCTCGATTTTACCGCTATACATCGGTGAACGATGTAAATTATCCATAATAACCTTTTTAGTATTCTCATTTGTCCAGCTAATATGACACATAACCTTGTTTTGTCCGATATTTTCGGTGTCGTAAGAAAACGGTACGATTTTTTCATCACCCAGCTGCTCTTCAAGTCCCGAAAAGTCTATACTGGACTTCAAAACTCTCGCAGGAGTTCCCGTTTTAAATCTTCTTAATTTTACTCCCAATTCCTTAAGCGAATTCCCCAAAAATTTGGATGGAAATATCCCATCAGGACCGCTTTCATAAGACACTTCGCCAATAAAAACCTTGCCTCCGAGGTACGTGCCCGTGGCGATAACCACAGCCTTTGCGCTATACACAGCTCCAATACGAGTTTTAAGCTTCCAAACTCCATCGACGTTTTTTATCTCCACGATTTCAGCCTGGCGTAAATCTAAATTTTTCTGTAATTCTAACTTGTGCTTCATCACGTCTTTGTACTTAGCCCTGTCAATTTGCGCCCTAAGAGAGTGTACTGCCGGTCCTTTGCCCCTATTAAGCATTCTGCTCTGCAAAAAACATTCGTCGGTAGTCTTGCCCATTTCACCGCCAAGTGCGTCTATCTCTCTAACTAAATGTCCCTTAGCCGTGCCGCCTATAGACGGATTACACGGACAATTTCCAACTGCATCTAAATTTATAGTAAAAACAACCGTTTTACATCCAAGTCTTGCGGCGGCTAACCCTGCCTCAATTCCCGCATGACCTCCTCCAATAACCGCAACTTCATACTTTTCTGCTTCAAAATCCATTAAAAAAACCTCTCCTAAATATATTTATTTTCCAACGCAAAATCTCGAAAAAATCTCGTCAACAACCTTTTCGCTCGCACGCTCACCCGTTAATTCCATAAGTTCCTGCACGGCGTCTTGAAGCGAAACAGTCGTTGCGTCAAGAGTCATATTAAGCTCAACAGACTCCGCCGCCTCGTTTACACACTCCAACGCTCTTTTTAAAATGTTTAACTGTCTTTCGTTGGATATCACCGTTTCAGACGCATCAAATTTGCTCATACCAACCATTTCATACACCATATCGCTAAGTTTTTCCAGACCTTTTTGGTTCTTCGCAGACAAACTAACTATATTTTGCGTAAATTTTTTTATCTTTTCTTTGTCGATTTTCTGGGCTTTATCCTCCTTGTTTATTATGACAATTGTATTATTTTTGTCAATAAGCTGGAGTATCTGCTCGTCCTCTGGGGAAATATCTTCAGAGCCGTCGACCACCAAAAACACAAGTCCTGCCGTTCTAACGCTATCTTTGGCTTTATTTACGCCTATTTTTTCAATTAGATTGTCGGTTTGACGTATCCCCGCAGTGTCTGATATAACAAGCGGCACGTCCCCAAGCATAACGGTTTCTTCGATAATATCACGAGTTGTTCCCGGAATGTCTGTAACAATCGACCTCTCGCACCCCGAAAGCATATTCATGAGAGTAGACTTTCCAACATTTGGTCTGCCTATAATCACAGTCTTTATCCCGTTTTTTATTACACACCCAACATCATAACTGTTGATAAGTTTTTTCAAAGTGTCTTGAGTTTCGGCCAACTGTTTTTTCAACAAATCTACGCTTATTTGTGGAATATCGTCCTCGGGATAGTCGGCCCATGCACACAAATGTGAAACTATTTTCACGATACTATTTCTCATCTCGTTTATTTTTTCAACAACTACGCCGTCCCTTGTTGAAAAGGCCAGCTCGTTTTCCCTTGCACTTTTTGAAGAGATAATGTCCATTATCGCCTCGGCCTGAGTCAGGTCAATTTTTCCGTTTAGAAACGCCCTCTTTGTAAATTCGCCCGCCTTTGCAAGCTTTGCACCCGCATTCATAAGTACTCGCAAAACACGTCTCGTGATATAAAGTCCACCGTGACAAGATATTTCAACCGTATTTTCGCCCGTAAAGCTGTGCGGCGCCCTATACACCAAAGCTATAGCGTCATCTATGTAAACATCGCCGTCCTTCACCTTCCCATATTTGGCTCTATACCCCTTTAGCTCGCTTAATTTACTATTATCAAAGCTTTCAAAAACTTTGTCGGCAATGGCGATTGCGTCTTCCCCAGACACTCTCACCACTCCAATTCCGCCTATTCCCTGTGCAGTTGAAATTGCTGCTATCGTATCCATAAAAATGTGAGCGTGTGTATAACCATCACGCCCACTACCCCTCCTTTTTCTCACATACACTTCTTTTTTCTAACCAAAAACGAAAGTGGCAACCCCGAAAAATACAAATTTTTAGGTTTGTATTTAACCTCGAAGCTCCCACTTTTAATAAAATATCAATATAATTTTAAATATTTCTGTCTATTCTTCTTCATTGTAATCATCTGAAAATGTAGATTTATTAGTAACTCTATCAGAAAATTCCTTATCATACATACGTCTTACTTCATATCTACCATTATTCCCGGGAGCTATTACAACGTGTCTGTCGCCATCAAACCCCTCCGACCACGAATAAACCCCATCCATCGTACACACCACAGAATGAATAATTTTTCTCTCATAAGCCCTCATTGGCTCAAGCTCTATCTTCATTCCTGTTTCCTCGGCTCTGTATGCCATACGTCTGCCAAGCGCCTCAAGCGCACGTTTTCTTCTTTCCCTGTAATCCCCGGCGTTCACCCTGATTTTACAAAACTCATTATCCTCATTATTATTATTTGCCACAACAGAGCTTAAATATTGAAGTGCGTCTAACGTCTCGCCGTGACGCCCCACTATAAATTTTATGTCGTCTCCGGTTATATTTATCGCACATTCTCCGTCTTTTCTTTCCCCAACATTAACGTTAAGATTTTCAAGACCCATGTAATAAAGTACTTCTTTCAAAAATTCTTTAGCTTTTTCCTCTTGCGACACCTTAACGTAGGCTCTAACTTGAGCAAGTTTCCCGCCAAAAAGACCTAATTTTTTTCTTTCGGGCATTTGCAAAATTTCAAATTCCACCATTTCTTCTGGCACACCTAGTATATCACAAGCCTTTTTCTTTGCTAATACGACTGTTTCTTCTGATGCAAACGCTTCTTTTACCAAGTCAATCTACTCCTTGCAATACATTTTCATTCTATTTTTTCTTTTCTTTTTTTCCGTTATCTCTAAGATTTTCTTTGTTCTCCGGCAAAACCACTTCTTTTAGAGATTTTATCATCTGAATTTTACTTTCGTTAATCTCTAAAAGCGCAAGCCTCTTTGCCTCGGATTTTGCGTTGATTGTGTATTCATTACAATACTTCCCGAATATAACACTTTGAATCATTGCGATAATTGAATTTATTATCCAGTATATTCCAACTGCACCGGGGGTAGTATAGAGAACCCACGTAAAAAATAGCGGTAAAATATACGGTCCTATCTTTCCGCAACCGGGCATTTCCATTTGCTTGCCGCTGACTTTGTTTCTGACGTACGTAGACAGTACACCTATCGCAACATAAGCAACAGGAATAAGCCACATCATACTCTTAAACGAACTATTACTTGGCGTGTCTAGCAAATTCAAGCCCATAAAATTAAATCCACTGCTAAACTCCTCGACATCTGCGAGCTGTTCTTCCGATAGCATAGTAAGCTCACTTTTAACGTCTGAAAATCTTCTAACAATCTCAAGTTCCGGATACTTAGCCGTCACCGACTCGCCTATTCCAGGGATTGTTGATAATTTTTGCACAGCCTGTGAAACCGTTTGAGCCGGAATGTGAAGAGTGTTTTGAAGCGGCTTATTTACTGCTCCCAGAACCCCCATCATGAGTATAAGTGGCAAAAACATCGTCAGGCACCCTTTCATCGGGTTACCTTCTTGTTCGTAAAGCTTAGCTAGCTCCTCGTTGTATTTCTGCGGATTCTTTCCAAATTTTTTCTTTAGTTCCTCCTGCTTCGCAGCAAGCCTTGAGTTCGCCGCCATAGACTTTTGTTGTTTAAGCATAAGCGGAAACATCAAAATATTTATAAACAGCGTAAATAAAAATATCGCAACTCCGTAATTACTAACTGCATCAAAGAAAAACCACAATACATAACCAAATAAACTTCCTAAGAAATCAAATATAAATCCCAAAATGAAGCTCTCCCAACTAATAAACCTTTATTTTTTCTTTTTTTCAGGAACAGGGTCATAGCCCCCTCTGAACAGGGGGTTACACCTTAAAATCCTAAACAAAGAGAGAGCTAACCCTTTTAAAACACCAAACCTCTCTATAGCTTCGATAGCGTATTCCGAGCACGTCGGCACAAACCTACACCAAGGTTTCGTGTCTTTGCAAGGCGAAATCTCTCTCTGATAAAATTTAATAATTCTTATAAGCAGTTTTTTCATCAGATAACCCCGGCTTTTTTCATGTGAGCAGTCATTTCCCTAAGCACATCCTGCATTTTAGCTTTATACGTTTTACTTCTTGCTACGAAAACAAAGTCACACTTTCCTTTTATCTTAGGATAAATTTCTCTAAAAGAGGTTTTAATAAGTCTCCTCGCCCTGTTTCGCTGCACAGCATTACCTATTTTTTTACTTGTTGTTACCCCTACTCTTTTTTGATGATTTCGGTTTTTGACAACATAAGTAATAAGTAGCGGCGACACATAAGAGCTTCCTTTATTGTAAGCCCTCCTGAAGTCCCTGTTTTCGCACAAAGTTAATAATTTATCCATAAAAAAAACCAGCCCTATTTCTGACTTAATAAAAAAAACAATACTTAAACAAAAAGAGACCACTAAAAAACAGTGGTCCCGCTCGACGGAAGCACTCAGCACAATTTTATTAAACCCATAGTACTAAACGCAAATCCAGTTTAATTCTAGTAAGTTAAGCGTTTTCTACCCTTAGCTCTACGACGTGCGATAACCTTTCTTCCATTACGGTCCGACATTCTTTTTCTAAAGCCATGTTCTTTTTTTCTATGTAACTTCTTCGGTTGATACGTTCTTAACACGACAACTCCTCCTCTCGCAAAACAAAAATTCCCTTTAAAATTATATACTTTTATATAAAACATGTCAACACCGAACTTTACGTTTATTTTAAGAGGTAAAATTTTTTATAATGTAAATTAGATTTGTAATTTAATAGTTTTTATGGTATAATAATGTTGGATAAATATGTCCTTTAATCGTATTAAAGACTCATTTTAACTCGGAGGTTTTTATTTTTATGGAATCTTTTAACGAGGCGTGGGAGTTAATTTGTGATTTTTGTAAATCACGTATTACCGATGTTGCCTACAAAACTTGGATTAGTCGAATCGAACCTATAAAACTCGATTTCGATAATGGCACTGCTATATTAATGGTGCCGAATGAATTTCACAGGCAGCTTCTAAACAGGAGCTACATGAATCTTTTAAACAGTGCTTTCAGCGAAATCTTCGGAGCTGGCTTCGATATTTGCTTGACTGTTCCTGATGAAGTAAACACAAACAACAAGAAAAATGACCAGAATCTTGCAATAGACTCTGAATACGAATTCACTTTCGACACATATATCGTTGGGTCTTCAAATAAATTCGCTCACGCTGCTGCATTGGCTGTTGCCGCAAACCCTGCGGGGGCTTACAATCCTCTGTTTATATACGGAAATTCCGGACTGGGAAAAACTCACCTTCTTTATGCAATTTGTAATGATATAAAGAAAAATCGTCCCGACATGACTACCCTTTATATAAAAGGCGATGATTTCACAAACGAACTTATCGACTCTATAAGGAAAAACACAACAAGCGAATTTCATCAAAAATACAGAAGAACAGATATTCTCCTTGTGGACGACATCCAGTTTATAGCCGGAAAAGACTCTACTCAAGAAGAATTTTTCCATACCTTTAATTCTCTGTATGAAGCCAAAAAACAAATAGTTTTAACGTCAGACAGACCCCCAAAAGAAATTCAGACCCTTGAAGACAGGCTTCGTACCAGGTTTGAATGGGGTCTAATTGCAGATATTCAGCCTCCGGATTTTGAAACACGTATAGCAATAGTCAAAAGGAAGGCTGAAAGTTTAGATATAAAAATACCTAACGAAGTATGCGAATACATAGCTAAAAAATTAAAAACAAACATTAGACAGCTCGAAGGAGCCGTAAAAAAGATGAAAGCTCACCATCTTCTAGGCGGAGAACCTATGGGAATCCACACAGCTCAAATCGCTATTTCCGATATACTGAATAACGACCAGCCACCACCAATGACTGTCGAAAAAATCATAGAAGAAGTAGCACGTACTTTCGGAGTCACAGCTGCAGATATAAGGTCATCAAAAAGGTCTTCAACAATATCTAATGCTAGACAAATTTCAATGTATGTAGTAAGGGAAATAACTCAGCTTCCTCTCGCTGCAATCGGAGAAGAATACGGTGGAAGAGACCATTCAACGATAGTTTACGCATTACAACAAGTTGAAAAGAATATAAATAAGGATTCTAAATTAAAGGCAATGGTGGAAGATATAATAAAAAATATAAGAGACAGATAAAATATATTGTTTATAAAAGAGAAACAATAATGTTGAAACGATTTCAACTTATCCACAAAAGGTGTTGAAATCGTAATTTTTTACCTTTTTATTTTTCCACCAACTGTCAACATTTAACACACAATACTCCACTAATTTCCACAACTAAAATTAAAAGGCCTTTAAAACTCATTTATATTGGACAACTTGTTAACAAATGTAAAATATCTTTCATTTCCCATAAAATCAGAGTTTTATCATATTTTCAACTTTTGGACATTCCCTACTACTATTACTAAAATTATATACATATCTTACTCTCAAAAATAAGAAAGGACTTTTTTTAATGAAAATATCGTGTAAAAATTCAACACTTGTTGAATCATTGTCAAATGTACAAAGAGCAGTTTCAGCAAAATCAAATATGCCAGTTTTAGAAGGTATATTAATAACAACTAACGAAAATACAATACAGCTTTGCGGATATAACATGGAACTCGGAATAAAAACAACAGTTGAAGCAAAAATTGAAGAACCAGGTGCAATTATAGTTAATGCTAGATTATTAACCGACATAACAAGAAAATTACCTCAGGATACTGTGGTTATGGAAGTCGACAAAAATTTAACTGTTAAAATAACTTCCGGAGAAAGTGAATTTTCCTTAATTGGAGTAGAACCATCAGAATTTCCGGAACTTCCAAAAGTCGATAATCCTAACACTATAAAAATTCAAGCATCTGTACTTAAAAGTATGATTAAACAAACCATATTTGCTGTTGCGGAAACTGATTCTAAGCCTATACATACAGGTACTTTGTTTGACATTAGAGATAAAAAAATTAAGCTGGTATCTGTTGACGGTTATCGTCTTGCTGTGAGAAGTGAGCAGATAAAAGAAGATTTTGAATTAAGATTCGTAGTTCCAGGGAAAACGTTAAATGAAATCTTGAAGCTTCTTCCGGATGATGAAGAAAAAACCGTTGAAATTCTCGTTGGAATGCGTCACATAACGTTTATAATAGAGAAATATTGCGTTATTTCAAGACTTTTAGAAGGTGAGTTCCTTGATTATCAGTCTACTATCCCCGAGTTAAGCTCAACTAAGATTATTTCGGGAACAAGAGATTTAATAGACAGTGTGGAAAGAGTTTCTCTTATGATTACAGACAGATTAAAAAGTCCTGTTCGCTGCGTTATGTCTGATAACAGATTAAGACTCTCTTGTAATACGTCCATAGGCAAGGCTGTTGATGAAATTAATGTTTTGGGTATCGGCGACTCTATTGAAATAGGTTTTAATAATAAATACATGATAGATGCTTTGAAAAATACTAATACTGATGAAGTCGAAATACAAATGAATGGTCCGTTAAGTCCTATAAAGATTGTCCCGAAAGATGGGGATTGTTTCTTGTTTTTAGTTCTTCCGGTTCGTTTAAAATCAGAGTAAGGGGATGAATTTATGAAAAAAGTTAATATAAAAGGCGAGTATATAAGATTAGATTCTCTTTTAAAATTTGTGGGTGCAGTCCAAACCGGCGGAACTGCAAAAATTTTGATAACTTCGGGCGAGGTTAGTGTTGATGGCGAAGTGTGTACTATGAGAGGGAAAAAAATAAGAGAAGGAAATGTTGTTAAAGTAGAAGGCAAAGAATACGGGGTGCAGGCGAGTTGTACGTAACAAGAATGTCGTACAAGGGCTACAGAAATCTTTCCGACAGTCAAATAGAACTCGACAGCGGAGTTAATATTATTTACGGCGAAAATGCTCAGGGTAAGACAAATTTCCTCGAAACCGTGTGGTTATTAGCGGGAGGTCGTTCTTTCAGGGGAACTAAAGATTCAGATTTAATAAAATTCGGAGCAGATACGGCGAGTATAAAAGGGGAGTTCTTTTCAGAAGAAAGAAACCAATCTATAGAGATTAAGATAAAAGACGGAGCTCGAAAGGCGTTTTTGAATGAGGTGGACAGAGGCAGAGCTTCACAGATTGTTGGAACGTTTAGAGCTGTTATTTTTTCTCCGTCGCACCTTCAGCTTATTAAGGGGGGGCCCGACAACAGAAGACGTTTAATCGATACTATAATATGTCAACTAAAACCGACATACATTTCTGTTCTTTCAAGGTATAATCAGGTATTAAGGCAGAGAAACGCTTTGCTTAAAGAAATGTTTACAAAGAAGTTCGACCCTTTTGTTTTAGAGGTGTGGGACAAAAAACTCGCAGAATACGGCGCTTTTATAGTTAAGGAAAGAGTAAAATATGTTAAAATGATTGAAGAAAAGGCTAAGACTATCTATCAAGGAATATCCGGGGGCAGAGAAAATTTAAGCTTAAAGTACAGTACGGTGCTTCCTATTTCGGAAGATTTTAAAATTGAAGAGGTCGTACAAAAACTTAAAGAGAGGCTTTCCGACAGCAGAGACTACGATTCTAAGATAGGATACACTTCAAAAGGTCCTCACAGGGACGACATTGAATTCTTTTTGGACGGTAAACCTGTTAAAAAATTTGCTTCTCAGGGACAACAGAGGTCTTGTGTTCTGGCTGTAAAACTTGCTGAGGCGAGCGTTATGGAAGAGATGTCGGGGGAAAAGCCCGTGATTTTATTTGACGACGTTATGAGTGAGCTTGACTTAGGACGCCAGAATTATATTATGAACTGTATAAATGGGTGGCAGGTTATAATTACGTGTTGCGAGGTGTCGGTTATGGAAAAGCTCAGGGCGGGTAAACTGTTAAGGATAGAGCAGGGTAATTTAGCAGAAGAGAAGATGGTGTGAGAAATGTTTCTTCATTTAGGCGAAAATGTGGTCTTGAAAGACACTGACATTATTGGTATATTTGATTTGGATAATACCACTGTTTCTAAAGTCAGCAGGAATTTTTTGGAGTGTATGGAGAAAAAGGGAAAGGTAATTAATGTGTCTGAAAAATTGCCAAAGTCGTTTTTGGTAAGCGTGTATGGCGGCGAAGATAAAGTTTATATAAGTCAGATGTCGCCTTTAACGCTCAACAAGCGAAATCAGGAATTTTCTGTTTGAGATAAAATAAAATGATTTGAGGTGGTTGTTATAAAAAACAGGGCTGTGTTGCCGGACTGCCCATATTGTGGGGCAAGGCTTGGATATTTACAATCTTTTGTTGTTAAGAACAGGTCGCTTTACAAATGCAGGAGTTGCGGAAAGAAATCTTGCGTTGATTTAAAATATGTGTTTTATAATGTTTTGTCTGTTGTGGCTGTGATTTGCGTGGTGATATTTGCGTTTTCACTTGCTGCGGGCGGAGGGTTTGTTTTGTTTGGATTGGCTGTAATTTTACTTGTGTTCTTAGGGTTTTACTCGGTTACACCTTACATGGTCATCCTAAAAAGAGCCACCGAAAAACAGGAAAAAAAGAAAAAATTCCAAAAAACGAAAAAAATTAAACAAACTAAAGATGTTTTACACGACGTTAAGACGGAAAACGCAGGTGATTTCGAAAAAGACAAAGACATATTTAGTAATTAACAGGTAGAGTGGGTTAAAAAGCAGAACCAAAGATTTTTTATGGAGGTTATGGTGTTGGATAATAACGAATTAAATCTTGACGGCGGAGAGTATGGCGCCGGGGAAATACAGGTTCTTGAGGGACTTGAGGCTGTCAGAAAAAGACCTGGGATGTATATAGGGTCAACGGGTCCTAGGGGACTTCATCACTTGGTATATGAGATTGTTGATAACGCTATAGACGAGGCTTTAGCGGGGTATTGCGACACTATCGATGTTGACATACTCCCCGGAGACATCATCAGGGTAAGGGACAACGGAAGAGGTATTCCTGTTGGAATACACCCTAAAATGGGGATTCCTGCTGTGACGGTTGTGTTTACTATACTCCACGCCGGAGGAAAGTTCGGCGGCAGCGGTTACAAGGTTTCCGGTGGACTTCACGGGGTGGGGTCATCGGTTGTAAATGCTCTTTCGGAGTGGCTCGAGGTTGAGGTTTGCGACGGCAAGCATATATACAAACAAAGATTTGAAAGCGGTCCGGCTGTTACGGAGCTTCAGATTATTGGCGACACAGATAAACGTGGTTCTTGCGTTACTTTTAAGGCAGACCCTAAAATTTTTAAAGAAACAACTGTGTATGATTATAGTGTGCTTGAAACTAGACTTAGGGAACAAGCCTTTTTGAACGCCGGAGTTCACATTATTTTAACTGACAGCAGAGATGAAAATAATATTGTTAAGGGTGACTTCTTGTATGAGGGAGGAGTTTCAAGTTTTGTGGATTATATTCACAAAAAGAAAGGCTTAACGGTTGTGCATGACGATATTATAGACGTTTCTGGTAAGCTTCCCGACGGTTCGGCAAGTGCTGAAATCGCTTTACAATATAACGACAGCTACAATGAATTGATATTGTCTTTTGCAAATAATATTCACACTACCGACGGCGGTACTCATGAAGAAGGTTTTAAAAGAGCGCTCACACGTGTTATGAACGACTACGCCAGAAATTACAATATTTTGAAGGACAACGACAAGAATTTTTCCGGTGAAGACGTCAGAGAAGGTCTAACAGCTATAGTAAGCGTTAAGCTTAAAGACGCTCAATTTGAAGGTCAGACCAAGGCAAAGCTCGGAAACACTCAGATAAGGACGCTTGTTGACAATCTTATAAGTGAAAAACTTAAAACGTATTTAGAGGAAAATCCCGCAACGGCTAAGGCTATCTTAGAAAAGGCGTTGTCTGCCTCCAGAGCAAGGGACGCTGCCAGAAAGGCTAGGGATTTAGTCAGGAGAAAATCTGCGCTTGAGTCGGCGGCTTTACCCGGAAAACTTGCTGATTGTCAATCGAAAAACGCCCAAGAGACAGAGATATACATAGTTGAGGGTGACTCTGCAGGAGGCTCTGCAAAGAGCGGTAGAGACAGAAAGTTTCAGGCAATTTTACCTCTTTGGGGTAAGATGCTTAACGTTGAAAAGGCGAGGCTAGACAAAGTTTATGGTAACGATAAATTAATGCCTGTAATAACGGCGCTAGGCTGCGGAATCGGAGAGGAGTTTAATCTTGAAAAACTTCGCTATGGTAAAGTAATTATAATGGCGGATGCCGATGTTGACGGTTCTCACATACGCACCTTACTTCTTACGTTTTTCTTTAGGTTTATGAAGCCTTTGATAGAGCAAAAACATGTTTACATAGCTCAACCTCCGCTTTACAGGCTGACTAAGGCTAAAAAACATTACTACGCTTTCTCCGACGAAGAGAGAGATAAGATAATTGCAGACCTTGGGGGAAGTGCTGATATTCAGAGATATAAAGGTCTTGGTGAGATGGACTCCGAGCAGCTTTGGGAAACGACTATGAATCCCGAAACAAGAATTATGCTTAGGGTCACGCTTGAAGACGCAGCTGCG
This sequence comes from uncultured Eubacteriales bacterium, assembly GCA_934729465.1. GTDB lineage: Bacteria > Bacillota > Clostridia > Oscillospirales > Acutalibacteraceae > RUG14215. The sequence goes on from CAKVEP010000010.1 coordinate 51,446, forward strand.
GCTGATGAAGTGTTTACCATATTGATGGGAGACAAGGTTGATCCTAGACGTGATTTTATTGAAAAAAATGCAAGGTATGTACAGAATTTGGATATTTAATATTGATTGCTCCGAGAGGGGTGAGTGCTGAACTTGGGGCGTCTTGAAAATTTTTACATAAAAGATATAATAAATATGAATGTCTAAATTTTAGTAAAGAGGAGAAATTTATGGATAATAAAAATGTGCGCAATGATGACGATTATGGGGGAGTAGATAGTAATATGGATTTGTCTGAAGAAGATCGAGAGTGTTCCATTCTAAACGAGGAAAGAAAAATTGAAGAAGATTTAAAGCAAGCAGAAAAAGAAGACAGTGAAAAAGATGAAGAAGAACAGGCTGTTGAATGGGATGGCTCTGAGGCTTTCCGAGTGGAGGACAAAGACGCCGAAGATTATGAGGAAAACACAACCGGAGTAAGAATTACTTATAAGCTCGAAAAAGAGGAAATTTACAAAAGCTTGAAACACAGCAAAATTTATAAGAAAAACGTATCTATGCAGGTTAAGCATACGGTTGTTCAGGTTATTTTAATTTTACTGCTTATAATTGCTTCGGTTATTATGAAAAATCGTGTGTATGCTTACACGGCTATGGTTCCGTTGGTGTCGATTATTGGAATATGGATTTTACCGATTGTAAGCATAAAAAAATTATCGAGGGATATGTGTAAAGACAAAAACGTCAGCATTGAGATTTTTCCTGATGTTATAGAAGTTGACGTGAACGGAGTAAAAAGTGAAATCCTTTTGGATGGCGAGTGTGAATGCGAGGAGTTTGACGGATTAATAATTTTAAACCCGTCGAAAGGCTCGAGTTTGATAATACCGGTAAGGTCTATTGAACCGGAATTTCTTCCGGATGTGCAGGCTATGATTGTTTCGGGGACGCTGCCGAGGAAAGAGGATTAACCTAGACGGTGAAAGGGTGTAAATTAGATGGAGTTGGACCAAGAAAATGAAATTGTGGAACAAAAGGTTATTGACGTTGATATAGAAAAAGAAATGAAAAAATCTTTTTTGGATTATTCAATGTCGGTAATAGTTTCAAGGGCGCTGCCGGATGTTAGAGATGGACTTAAGCCTGTGCACAGGAGGATTTTATACACGCTTTTTGAAGATGGACTCGGTCCTGATAAGGCGTATAGAAAATGTGCAAACACGGTAGGTTCTGTGTTGGGAAGGTACCACCCTCACGGAGATGCGTCTGTGTATGACGCTTTAGTAAGGCTAGCGCAAGACTTTTCAATGAGGTATATGCTTGTTGACGGTCACGGAAACTTCGGTTCGGTTGACGGTGACCCTCCGGCTGCTTACAGGTACACGGAGTCCAGAATGAGCAAGATTGCGGTTGAAATGCTAACTGACATAGAAAAAGAAACTGTTGATTTTATGTCTAACTACGACGACAGACTCAAAGAACCTGTTGTGTTGCCGTCAAGGTTCCCGAACCTTCTGGTTAACGGCTCAACGGGTATAGCTGTTGGAATGGCAACGAACATTCCGCCTCACAACATGAATGAGGTGGTTAATGCGGTAAGCTTTTTAATCGACAATCCCGATGCTGAGCTTTCTGAGCTTATGGAATACATTAAGGGTCCGGACTTCCCGACTGGTGGAATTATTATGGGTCACTCCGGTATAAGGGCGGCGTATGCAACCGGTAGAGGTAAGATAACGGTCAGGGCTAAAACCGAAATCGTTGAGGGGAAAAACGGTAGGTTCAAAATAATCGTTACAGAGTTGCCGTATCAGGTGAATAAGGCAAGGCTTATTGAGAGTATTGCCGACATGGTCAAGGATAAAAAAATCGAGGGTATATCAAATATAGACGACCACTCAGACAGAAATGGTATGCACATCGAAATAGACGTTAAAAGAGACGCTTCACCACAGATTGTTTTAAATCAGTTGTATTCATACTCTCAGCTCCAGATAACATTCGGGGCTATCATGCTTGCGATTGTGGGCGGCGAACCTAAAATTTTAACTCTCAAACAGATGCTTGAGCATTACATAAAATTCCAGATAGAGGTTGTTACTAGGCGCACCAAATTTGAACTCAGAAAGGCCGAAGAGAGAGCTCATATTTTAGAAGGCTTAAAGGTCGCTCTTGACTATATAGACGAAGTTATAGCAATTTTAAGGTCTTCAAAGTCTGTTGCGGAGGGCAAGGAAAGACTTTCCCAAAGATTCGGGCTTGACGATGTTCAAACTCAGGCGATAGTTCAGATGCCTCTTGGAAGGCTTACTGGTCTTGAAAGAGAAAAAATAGAGAATGAATTAGCTGTTCTTGCTGATAAAATCAAGGATTTTAAAGACATATTAGCAACTCCTGAGAGACTGCAAGGTATAGTTAAAGAAGAGCTTATGGCGATAAAGGAACGCTTTAAAGACGAAAGACGTACTGAAATTGTCGCAGTTAGCGGCGAGGTTGACATAGAGGATTTGATTCCTAAAGAAGAGTGCGTTGTGACTATAACACGTTTTGGATACGTTAAAAGACAAAAAATGGATAACTATAAACTCCAAAAGAGAGGTGGAAGAGGCGTTTCGGGCATGACTCGTCGTGAAGAAGACGTTGTTTGGGAAATGTCGATAGCAAATAGTCACGACTATTTAATGTTCTTTACTAATCTCGGAAAGGTTTACAAAATAAAATGTTATGAAATTCCCGAAGGCTCCAGAACCTCAAAGGGTATAAATGTTGCAAATCTAATTCCGATTTCCGGTGATGAAAGAGTAACCTCTATGATAAGGGTTCCGGAGTTTGAAGACGGCAAATATCTTGATATGGTTACAAAATTCGGAATAATCAAGCGTACGGAACTAAACGCTTTCAGCACGACGAGAAAGGGCGGAATAGTTGCGTTGGTTCTCGACGACGGCGATGAGCTTTCTTGGGTTCGCTTGACGGGTGGCAACGATGAATTGATTGTCGCAACGAAGAAGGGAAAGGCTATCAGGTTCCACGAAACAGATGTTAGGTGTATGAGCAGAAAGGCAAGAGGAGTATTTGCCATGCGTTTGGACGAAGGCGATATTGTTACCGGAATGATAGTGGTTGACAAGGAAAGTAAGGTTCTTACCATATCCGAGACGGGCTACGGAAGACTTTCTGACGTTGAGGATTACAGACTTCAGTCCAGAGGCGGAAGAGGTGTAACTAATTATCATTTCGAGAAGTATGGCGATGTTGCTGCTATAGGAAACGTTAAGCCCGACGAAGACGTTATTATAATTTCTGAAAACGGTGTTATTATTAGAATCGTTGGAAGCTCTATACGTGAATGTGCAAGACCTTCTAAGGGCGTTAGAGTGATGAGGACAGCAGAAGACAACAAGGTTGTTGCAGCTACTTGTATTCCTCACGAGGAAGACGAAATCCAAGTAGAATAAAACTTTTAGTGGTGGCACATGAATGTTATATTTAAGGGCGATGAGGCTTTAAATGGGACTTATTAAAACAGTATTGCTGAGCGCTTTCGGGACTATCGTATGCGGCAGTGTTATTGAGCGGTGGCTTACCCGTAAAATATCTGTTGCGATGAATACCTTAAAAGAACGTATGATAAAAGAAAAACACATAAATTAAAACGAGAGTCGGTCGCTAACGGTCGGCTTTCCTTTTGGTGATACACAATAAATTAAAATTTTATAATAAATAATTGACATTTTATTAAATTAATATTATAATTAAAACAAAGGAGGGAATTTAAAAAAGTTTTTGATAATTTCTGTAGGTAATTTATTAGGTGCAGCTGCTGTTGCAGTTCCGACGATTATAATTTGGAATAGTAAAGTAAATGCAATGGAAAATGAAGCTACACAGATAATTAGAGATGGAGTCAGAAAAGCTATTAATAAAAATAGTTAAGTTGAACTAAAAATTAAAAAACAGTTGACATTAAGTTGTGTTCATGTTATAATTAAATTAATAAAGGTAAAGGGGAAATTTAAATGCAAATTTTAAAAACAGTATTATTAGTTGCTTTGAGTAGAGCAGTAACTATTGGTGTTTCTGTAGGGGTAGTATGGGTAACTGTTTGGGCTATGAAGAAAAAGGTTGTTTCTGCCACACGTAATGTAATGAATGCTTGTGTTGAAGAAGCTGCTTTGGCAGGAAGATAGATTTAGGCGGAATATTTATAGTTGTTGCAAGGTGATAGGTTTTATATATTACTAAAAAATTTCGTAATATGTTTAATTGAAAATATAATGGTGCAATTTAATATATTAGAAGGAGAATTTTAAATGATAGATTTTTTAAAAAAGTTTTTGATAATTTCTGTAGGTAATTTATTAGGTACAGCTGCTGTTGCAGTTCCGATGATTATAATTTTGAATAGTAAAGTAAATGCAATGGAAAATGAAGCTATACAGATGATTAGAGAAGTTATTAATGGAAATAGTTAAGTTGAACTAAAAATTAAAAAAACAGTTGACATTTTATTAAGTTAATGTTATAATTAAAGCGAGAATAAAACAAAGGAGGAATTCAAATGAAAACTTTTAAAAAAATATTGATGATTTATACAGCTAATGTTCTAAGTTTAGCAACTGTTAGAGGAATAGAAATATTAATTTGTACGAAAACAGATTGGCTTAGTTAATAAGTGCATTTTCCTAAGTTTATGCTATGAGAAAGGCTAGCTGGTAACAGCTAGTTTTTTTTATTAAGGAGCAAAAATAAGTTTTAAATTTATTTTAAAAATAGTTGACTTTGAGTTGAATCTATGTTTTAATTGAATTAACAAAAGTAAAGGAGGAATTCAAATGAAAACTTTTAAAAAAATATTGATGATTTATACAGCTAATGTTCTAAGTTTAGCAACTGTTAGAGGAATAGAAATATTAATTTGTACGAAAACAGATTGGCTTAGTTAATAAGTGCATTTTCCTAAGTTTATGCTATGAGAAAGGCTAGCTGGTAACAGCTAGTTTTTTTTATTAAGGAGCAAAAATAAGTTTTAAATTTATTTTAAAAATAGTTGACTTTGAGTTGAATCTATGTTTTAATTGAATTAACAAAAGTAAAGGAGGAATTCAAATGAAATTAACTGGAAGAGCTTTGTTTGATAATTTTAGCAAATATTTAGTTTCGATTTCAATTAAAATAAGAAATGAATTAAATAAAAATACTCAAGTGCTACCGCCTAACAAGAGGCAAGAAAAGAAATAATTTGATTTATAAATGCATATATTGAATAAAGTTGAAAGTCAGCTAGCAAAGGCTGACTTTTTATTTTTATTAAAATTTAATTCATGTTTAATAAATATTAAAGTATATGAGTTGAATTTTTAATTGCTTTTGTGTTAGCATATGCTTTAATAATGAGTATAATTAGCAATTTAGATATCAGAAATTTATTTTAAAGAAACGAGGTTGGTTTTAATAAGTTACAATTTAGCAAGGTATTTGAGATGCTTTATAGGAAACCTGATAACTTATGGATTTTTATATTGGCGTTTTAAACCTTATGTTGATGAATACATCGTAAAAGGTGTGAATGGGGCGAAAAATATAAGAAGCAAAGCAGATGAATTTTATTAAAGATGTTTTAGCTAATGCTATTGTGACGGTTATAGAAAATACTCTTTTAATAGGTGGAGTGTATTTTTTAGTAAAATTTGCTAAATCCAACAAAGATAAAAAACAAAATCACGTATTGACTTCTTGTTAATTAAATGTTAAAATATAAATGTAGTAAACAATTAGAGTTTGCTATTGAAAAGTAAAGTTTGTAAAATGTGAATTGTGAATCATTAAATTTGAAAAGGAGCGAGATTCATGGGTAAGATAATATCGCATATAATGCCTCATATTTGGGATGCTATTGCTTTTACATTAACTGCTACAGGTGTAGTTGTGGGTGTAGTTGTGGGAATTAATCTTGGAAAAAAACAGGCAGAAAAAAAATATCATTAATCTTTCGAAGTTTTTTGGTTTAAGAAATAGTTAATGAAAGGGTGGCTTTTTAAATGACTTTTTTAAAGAGAATGGCATCAGATTTTTTTAGAGTTATTATATATAGTACGGTTGCCGGAGGAGTAAGTTTCGTAGGCTCGTATTTAAACACTAAGTTAAAAATGAGTTTAAATGATTAATTCATCATTTACATAGATGTTGTGCAATAATATTAAGGTATAAAGAGGGTAGAACTTTTAAAGTTTTGCCCTCTTCGTGATTTATTATGACAAATTTTTAATATTGAGTGTGGTAACATTTAGATAGTCTAATGCTTGCTGCAAGGGGTGAAGAAATACTGTTAATAGTAAAAATTTAACAGTGTTTATGAGATTATGAAAGATATGTTTAACGAAGAAGATTTAAATGAATACAAAGTAGACTACAGAGATATTTATGAAAAAAAAGACGAAGATTACAGTTACATAACAACCACTAAAAAAGAAATAAAAAATGAACCTCAAAGTGAGGAAATTCCGACCCTTGAAAACGAGAATTCTGTTTACGAAGACGATGATGAAAAATATCAGTTGCTAGTTGATATGTTTAAATTAATAAGGGTGAGCTTCAGGGTACTTCTGACGGTGTTTATAGTAATTTTGTGCGTTGGTCTTGTTGCGCTCACGGCACATCTTATTAACAACGATATTGACGAAATAGAAAAAAATCACCTTCCTTACACGCTCCTTTGCATGTTGACAGGTGATAATTTTAATAAACAAGAATGATTTTCAACATTTTTACTCTCCGCTGTGGAATTTAAATCAATAAATAAATCAGTGCTAAAACGATGCTTGTGTTATCCTCTTCGCCCATGAGTAAGATTAAAAGAATTAAAATTAAACATCTTTCTTCGTCTTTAAGGAGAGAGTCAAAAAATTTAAGACTATTATTTTTGTGGGGTGGACGCTTAGCTGGAGCTGGTTTACAAATGTTTTGTTCGGGGGGATTATTGTTATTATGCTCGGCGGGGTGAATACTTTTTTCTGGAACGCTAGTACCGTTTATAGACATTTTCGCTCTTTTATGCATTTCTTGTACTCTTTTTATGGCATCTTGCTGCATTCTTAGCATGTCTTCGTTAGAGGGCGTCATTTTATGCCTCCTTTGTATATTTATGTTGCGGTTTTGTTAATTTTGTGATATAATACTAATAAAGGATGTGGTTAAAGTGATGAGCATGAAGCAAATGTTATTCTTTGGTATCTTTGCAACAACCATTGTTTCGGCATTGTCTTGGACACTTTCACGTATAGGTAGAAATCACTTGAATGCTCCGATTGCTGGTGGCTTCGCCGCTTACAAGGAAAGAGAAAACTACTATAAAAAAGAAGATGCACAATCTATTCCTATTGATGATGTAAAAGAGTGTATTAGGTACATGGACGAGCTTTACTTAAAGCTTAAAAATGTTAAAACACATGAGGCTATACGTATCTTAGAAGAGGGAATAGAATTTTTTAAGAAAAAGGGAGCCACCGTTGCGGTTGAGAAGCTTACGAAACTTAGAGATGATTTAAAGTAACATATTTAACTATACAGGTTACAACTATTAAGGTTGTAACCTGTATTTTTAAATTAATCCCTGATTTTTTAGGATAGGGAGTATTTTTATTAACTGTAAAATTTTAGAGGCTTCATCTAGTTTCTTTTGACGAGGTTCGTGAAGAAGGGGTCTTAAGGCTTGAAGAAACCGCGTATATTTATCATCGGTGTTGATAGATGAAATAATCGGAGCCAGTTTAAGAAGCATTTGAGTAGTATCGCCGCTCGGAAAACTGCTTTTAGATGACTCTTTTTCTTGCTGCGGCTGCGAATATTCTCCTTCTTCAGGCTGCGGTTGACCAAGCAGGCCGGTTAATCCCTGAACCTGCTGCATTATTTCGGGATTGTTTAAAATTTCAGAAAGTTTACCTGCTAGGTCGTCCATAGATTATTTTTCCCCCATAAGTTTTTTCAGAAGTTGCTGTGCTTTCGGAGTGGAGAGTAATTTTGAGGTAGCGTCTTTGTCGGAAAGAATTTTTTGTATTTTATCGGCGTCTTTTTTGCTTATGTTTCCAATCGATTCTTGTATTTTTCCCGTTTCTGCGGCGTTACGAAGCTGTTGAGGGTTCGTACCGAGGCGTTTTGATACTGTGTTTAATAATTTTTGTAATTGATCGTTGTCTATATTGTTTGACATTATATCACCACCTATTTCCATACTATGAGGCTTAGGAAAAAAGTATGAACATAAAATAAAATTTTTTAATACCACTAATATTATTAAATTTGTTTAGAATGCGGCGTGTGGGAAAAATTTGTGAAAAATAAATACAAATAATAAATTTAATATAAAAATAACAATAAAATTGTTGACAACACAAATACTATTATATATAATATAACCAACCACAAATAAATGTGGTTGAAAATTATTTATTTTTTAGAAAAGGAGTGTTGAAAATGGCAGATGTATCAAAAGTATTTAGTAATGAAGAGGTAGTAGAGAAGGTATTGGGTGCTGAATCTAAAGAAAAAGCTAAGGAAATTATAAAAGAGGCTGCACCAGAGTTGTCAGATGCTGATTTAGAAGCTGTAGCAGGTGGAATGAGCAAAATAGCTAAAGTTGCAATAGGCGTTGGCAGCGCAGCGTTATTAGGAACAGGTTTAATCTTAACGGGTAATAAAAGAGGTTGGTGGGGAAATTCTCCAGATCCAACTGAACAGGATCCTTTTTTACGACCAGATGATCCAGATGATGAAGTGGAAATAGTTTAAGGTTAGCACATAGAAAAGATATCAAAGGTGATGTTAAAAACTTCGGCGATATTTATAAAAGAATGCAAAGGAGATTGTACAAGGGGCACCAAAAAATGATTTAGATGCTCCAGTACCAGCTGAACCAGTAGCACTGGATGAAAAATAAATATTGTGATTAAAAAAATTATTTGTATTTTAAAAAAGGAGTGTTGAAAATGGCAGATGTATCAAAAGTATTTAGTAATGAAGAGGTAGTAGAGAAGGTATTGGGTGCTGAATCTAAAGAAAAAGCTAAGGAAATTATAAAAGAGGCTGCACCAGAGTTGTCAGATGCTGATTTAGAAGCTGCAGCAGGTGGAATGAGCACAATAGCTAAAGTTGCAATAGGCGTTGGTGGCGTAGCGTTAGCAGGAGGAGGATACTACGCTGGTAGTAATGATTGGTTTGGTAAAATTAAGAAATCACTAGGTAAAATTAAGAAATAAGTAGGTAAAAATAATAATGATTTAGGTGCTCCAGTACCAGCTGAACCAGTAGCACCGGATGCAAAATAAATATTGTGATTAAAAAAATTATTTGTATTTTAAAAAAGGAGTGTTGAAAATGGCAGCTGTATCAAAAGTATTTGGTAATGAAGAGGTAGTAGAGAAGGTATTGGGTGCTGAATCTAAAGAAAAAGCTAAGGAAATTATAAAAGAGGCTGCA
>CAKVEP010000011.1 GCA_934729465.1 uncultured Eubacteriales bacterium
TATGGCGGAATTGGCAGACGCGCATGGTTCAGGTCCATGTGAAAGCAATTTCATGGAGGTTCAAGTCCTCTTATCCGCACCAATTTTTATTCTTATATTTAAATTCACTTCGGAGTCTATCAATCATAGGCTCTTTTATTTTTTCGATTAAACCCTAATTTTTTAATATACATCATTTACCTTATATTATTGTTGACTTAATTTATTGTATATGTTAAACTACTAAAATGAAAATGTTACTTTTTTATTAAAGAGGAAAATTATGATTAAAAAATTAATTTATAAAATTTTTACATTCGGTATAATTATTTCGTGTGTTAGCCCGTTTTTATCCGCAAATGCAATTAGTAAAGAGCTTATTATTCCAACGTCTAATGATTTAATGAGCGGCAATTATGACCACGATACATTAAATAAATCTAAATCTATTAGTATATTTATAGACCAATATGTAGGATTAGTTAACCAGTTGCACTATGCGACACGTTTATATCTGTAGCTGTTGCACTCTCCTCTGTTGACTTCCAGTCACCGTTTGTACCTTCTGCATAGTAAACCGTAAACTTGGTTGCTCCCGATTTCTCAGAGTAGCTCAATGCTGTCGTTACGTCTACTTTCGCTGTTGACACGTTTTCAATCTCAACTTTGTTGTTCGTTCCGTCGAATCCGTACCAACGGTTGATTGTACCTTCTGCATCTTTACCGGCTTCTATTCCGTTAAATTTGTCTTTGTCAGACGCTCTTACTAATCCGCCGCCTTGCGTATCGTAGTTACCCTTATCGTACGCAAACTCTAGGTTGCCCCACGTTACGTTTACTGCATAGTAGTCTTCCCACGTTGTCTGGTAACCTGTAATGTCGCCTGCACCGCTTCCAGTGCCAGTTTCAGTGAAATCTAGTGTACCAGCCAAAACTCCCATTGATGCATTACACATCGCCAATGTAGCCGAAACTGCTACAGCCGCCACTTTTTTACTGTTAAATTTAACAGTCTTAAACATTTTCATTTTCACACTCTCCTTTTAATTTTTATATGTTTGCGATGCAATGTACGCATTTCATTATTTTTTGATAATCCTTTTTTCATTATTTCTTATTTTTTATAGCTATTTTAGCGGTGATATGAAAAAATAAATCAAATTATACATTTTCACCTCTCACATATATTTAGTATTATATATAATTTTACTTAGAAATTAATATTTTTTGTGCGATTTTGTAGAAAATTTCACATTTTAAATTTTTCATTTGTTGTTTATCAATAAATAATATTTACTTAATCAATTTTCTAATAAAAAGAAAAATTTATTCCTTTATTAGTAAAAATAGCCTCAAATAACCGGTTTTCAAATCTTACTTTAATAAATGGTCAAACAGTTGACAAAAAAAACTAATGTTTGACAAAAAACAAAAAGCTGTTTGCAAACATCTATTGTGATTGCAAACAGCTGAAAATTTTAATTAAGCTTAAATAAAAATAACCCCAAACACGAAAATTCGTGCTAGAGTTTCTGGCTGATACGAATAACCAATAAGGACCTGAAAGATGAAAACGCGAGCGTAAAAGAAAACAATTTACTTTTAGCTTCATACGCGAACTGCCTACAGGTGCTATCTGGTCGAGGTGACAGGATTTGAACCTGCGGCATCTACGTCCCGAACGTAGCGCTCTACCAAACTGAGCCACACCTCGATATTAAAATAAATTATGTAAAAATGGCTGCGGAACTAGGATTCGAACCCAGACAAACAGAGTCAGAGTCTGTCGTGCTACCATTACACAATTCCGCAACGATACTAGTATATTAACACTATTTTTTCCATATGTCAATATAATTATCCCAAGTTTTCAAATTTTTAACTATTTTATTTTTCTTATAATAAAACCTTTCTCTCCACCAAAAACAAATCTACTATAATTAACTTATAGTAGATTTTAAATACGCTGTTATAAAACCGTCTAAATCGCCGTCCATCACCGCTGAAACATTTCCCATTTCAAATCCTGTCCTGTGGTCCTTAACAAGCGTATACGGCATGAAAACATACGACCTTATCTGTGAACCCCATGCAATTTCTTTTTGAACACCTTTTATATCTTCTATTTTTTCAAGGTGTTCTCTTTCTTTTATTTCTATGAGCTTCGATTTCAACATTTTCATTGCCATTTCTCTATTTTGATGTTGGCTTCTTTCATTTTGACACGCCACTACTATCCCAGTTGGAATGTGGGTTAATCTTACGGCTGAAGATGTTTTATTAACGTGCTGTCCACCCGCTCCGCTGGCTCTAAACACGTCCATTTTTATGTCGTCTGCCGAAATCTCTACATTTATTTCATCACTGATTTCCGGCATAACTTCAATAGATGCAAAAGAGGTATGTCTTCTCCCCGAAGAATCAAACGGCGATATTCTAACAAGTCTGTGAACCCCTGCCTCGCCTTTTAGAAAGCCATAGGCGTTCTCACCTTCTATCAATATAGATGCACTTTTTAAACCTGCCTCTTCTCCGTCTAAAAAGTCTAGCATCTTCACCTTATATTTATGCGACTCGCTCCATTTACAATACATTCTATAAAGCATTTCAACCCAATCTTGAGCTTCTGTCCCACCGGCTCCTGCGTGGAAAGTAAGTATTGCGTTATTTTTGTCATACTCTCCCGTCAAAAGCGTTGACAACGTTTGTGATTGAAGTTCCTTTTTAATTTGTCTGTACTCACTCTTCACGTCATCTAACAAGGATATATCCTCCTCTTGATTCGCCATATCGACTAAAGTACACAAATCACAATAAGCATTATACAGTCCCTCAAAATTGGACACCTTCGCTTTTAAACTGCTTATCTCGCTTAAAATTTTTTGTGACTCTTTAGTGTCATCCCAAAAGTTTGGCATTGACGTTTTTTCCTCAAGATTTTTAATTTTCCCTTTTAGCTCTTCAACGTTCACAGCCTCCGACAAAGAATTTATTTTAGGTTTCATATTGGTTAACGACTGCTTTATTTCATCAAACTCTACCAAAATCTTTTACCCCCGTTTCTTAATAAAATTTCCTACGAACCTATTTATCTCAAAAAAGCATTATTTTAAACATTTAGCTTTTTCCCTACAATCTTTACATACGTCTCCTTCAATCCCAACCGTTGCTCCGCACCCCGGGCAGGTTCCGCACACACAGAAATGAGTTAACTCTCTATCAAATTTTTGCGCTGCTTTTCTAACCATATCTATCCATTTGTCATCGTGCTGTGTTTCAAACTGTTTACCATTTCCTAGATTTACGTAAAAGTTATTATCCAAACCACCTGTAACCTTTTCAAGCAAATTATCGTCCAGTTTCTTTTTAGAACTCATTTAATCACCCTTTTCTTATCTTTAAAGATTATGCGTCATGTTTTCTATGTCCGAGAACTCATTATCAGCAATAGCTTTTCTTATCCTCGTTGAACTAACTATCTCATCTTTATACTTAACAGCACTTACAACTTCAACATTTATTCCAAACTTAAAACATTGTATTTTTAAATCTTCTGCGCTACTTTCACCGCCTGAACCAAATGTATAATTAAACCCGCAAACCGCTCTTTTAACATTAAGTGTTTCCATCAACACTTTTTTTACAAATTCTTCCGCTGTTAAATATTTTATCTTTAAAAAATCTATTATATACAGTGTTTCTACTCCCAAATCTGAAAAGATTTTTATTTTCTTACTTTCAGGTGTAAGTCTTATTTCTTCGTTGCCCATAATCTCGCATCTGGGACTACTTCTAAATGTCATAACAATAGGCTTTAATCCCTCTTTTTTGTAAGATACCGCCTGGCTTATAACCTTTTCATGACCGATATGTACTCCATCAAAATATCCCAAAGCTATTGATGTTTCTAAATTCTCTTTATGAAATTTGTAAAATACTTCCATAATTAATTTCCACCGCTAAGTATTTTCAAAACCGACATCTCGCCTTTTTCCAAATCTATTTCTCCTAAACCAAGAAAGCTTCCTTCTGAATACACCTTCGTTTTCCCGTTTTCGCATTTCCTTACATTAATTCGTGATGTCATTAAACTTCCGCCATTTAAAAATCTTGTTTTCTGAGATGGCGTTATATCAATTTTTTGTAAATTTTTAAACAGAACGTCCGTGTTAAGCAGGGCTTTCTCAAGCTCATTTCTTTCGCTCAGCTCAAAAAGCTCATCCAAAGATTTACTTTCCTCTATTCCAAAACCATCTGTATAATTCCTTCTCAGACTCGTCATAATCCCCCCGCACTTGAGCTTGTCACCTATATCCGCACACAGAGTTCTTATATATGTCCCCTTTGAACATTTTACTTTTAATTTTCCTTCTTTTGTGGTTTCGTCGTAATCCAGTAATTCTATATTATGTATTGTTATATCCCTTGCCTCTCGCTCAACTTCAACTCCCCTGCGAGCCATGTCGTAAAGCTTTACTCCATTCCTTTTTAGAGCTGAATACATAGGTGGAATTTGTTTTATATCGCCCGTAAAACTCAGTGCTGCTTTTTCCACATCTTCTCTGCTTACCTTTACATCTGTTTCTTTGATGACAGTTCCGGTTATATCTTGAGTATCGGTTCGTACCCCTAGCTTAAACCCTGCCAAATATTCCTTGAAACTGTTTTCCATAAATACCTGTGCTTTAGCCGCCTTCCCCAGAAGCACTACTAAAACACCTGTTGCAAGTGGGTCTAATGTGCCTGTGTGACCCACTTTTCTTTCGCCAAATATTTTCCTTACTTTCGCAACCACGTCAAATGAGGTGTAGCCCTCAGGCTTGTCGATAACCACTACTCCGTCCATAATCTACCACCCCAGTTGCCTCTTTATCGTGTTTAAAATCTTTTCTTTTGCTTCTTCAAAGCTCCCGGTTACTTCACATCCCGCAGCATGAATATGTCCGCCGCCTCCGTGCTGTTTACAAATATTCATTGCGTTTATTTCGCCAACCGTTCTAACCGAAACCTTATAAAGATTCTCGCTTTTCTCTCTAAACGTTAAGCCTATTTCCACTCCTTCTATACACTTCGGAATTGAAGACACTCCATCTATATTTCCGTCTGAGAGACCGCATTTATCAAGCATTTCTTTTGTAATCTTTATTAAAGCACACCTATCATCAAAATGATATTGTAAATTATCATATATCATTCTTTCAAGGTTTAGCATTTTTTTACTTTTCATTACAAACAGATTTTTATTTAATCTTTCTAGGTCTATATTTTTACCTATAAGCTCTGCGGTTATCAGATGAGTTCTAGCTGTAACGTTTGAATGTTTAAAACATCCGGTGTCTGTTGCTATGCCAACATAAAGACATTCTGCTATTTTTTTATCTATCTCTAACCCAAATTCAAGTATAAGATTATATATTACCTCCGCCGTGGCTGACGCCATTGCATCAACGAAAGTCACATCGGCGTAGTTCTCGTTAGACACATGATGGTCTATACAAAGAGATATGTTGTCTTTATATTCACTTAAATTGTCCCCTATCAGCTTCAGTGCTGCCACATCAACGCTCATTATATACTCCGGAGTAAACTCCTCTTCATCAACATACTCCTGCATAAATTTATATTTATCAGCTATTTCTCCACTATACATAACCTTGGCTTTTTTTCCTAAAGCCTGTAGTGCTCTACATAGCCCGTATGCCGAACCTAAGGTGTCGCCGTCCGGGTATTGATGAGTTAAGATGTAAACACAATTCTTACTTTTTAATATATCGGCAATCTCATTTAATGATTTCATTTTCATTTCTCTCTTTCAGCTTATTTAGCGTTTCCGAAATGCTCGCCGCATATTCTATTGAATCTGTAGCTTGAAACGTTATAGATGGCACATACCTAAGCCTTAACCTATTTCCTATTTCTCTTTTAATGTATCCACAGGCTGATTGTAAACCCTCAACAGCCTGCTTTGCTACCTCTAGTCCTTCCATAGCGCTAACATACACCCTACAACTAGATTTATCTTTCGACATATCTATCTTTACTATACTTATAAATCCATTTTGAACTCTCGGGTCTTTCAGCTCTCTCATTATTGCGTATATTTCCCTTTTTATACTTTCTATGCTGTGTTGTCCTTTATGGCTAGACATACAAGTCAACCTCCATTTTTATTCCTTTTCTTTTTAGTCTTCCCTGTATTCCTCCATTATAAACGCTTCAAATATGTCTCCTTCTTTTATGTCGTTAAAATGTTCTAGACCTATTCCGCATTCATAACCTTGGGCAACTTCTTTAACATCGTCTTTAAACCTTCTAAGCGACGACATCTTATCTTCTGCTATTACTATTCCATCTCTAACCACTCTGATTTCAGCGTTTCTTGTTATTTTTCCGGATAAAACATAGCTTCCTGATATAACCCCAACATTAGATATTTTATATACCTGCCTACATTCTGCTCTTCCAAGCTGAACTTCTCTAAACTTCGGCGCAAGCATACCTTTCATAGCCGCTGTTATTTCTTCTATACAATCATATATTATTCTGTAAAGCCTCATGTCTACCCCGTCACGCTCTGCGTTTTCTGCTGCGATTGGGTCTGGTCTAACATTAAATCCTACTATTATTGCATTTGAAGCATTTGCTAGCATTACGTCTGATTCGTTTATAGCTCCTACCGCTCCGTGGATTACATTTACTCTAACCTCTTGGTTACTTAGCTTTTCAAGCGATTGTCTTACTGCCTCCACTGAACCTTGAACGTCTGCTTTAACTATTACCTTTAATTCTTTTATCTCGCCTTGACGCATTTGTTCAAAGAGATTGTCAAGAGTTACCTTCGTTTGACTGTTAAATCTTTCTTCCTTTTGCTTATTTTTCCTTTGTTCAACGAGCTGTCTTGCAAGCTTTTCGTCAGACACTGCATTAAAGGTGTCTCCGCCTGTTGGAACGCTGTCAAGACCCGTTATCTCTACAGGCACAGAAGGTCCTGCCTCTTTTACTCTTCTTCCTTGGTCGTTAAGCATTGCCCTTACTCTTCCAACACACGTTCCTGCCACTAAGATATTTCCAACTCTTAAAGTACCGTTTTGAACAAGAACCGTTGCTATTGGTCCACGACCTTTGTCTAGTCTTGCTTCAATCACGGTTCCTTTTGCGGCTCTGTCTGGGTTAGCTTTAAGCTCTTTCATATCTGAAACAAGAAGAACCATCTCAAGCAAGTCTTCTATTCCTTTCTTCGTCTTCGCTGACACAGGAACACATGGCACATCCCCGCCCCACTCTTCAGGTACTAATTCATGCTCCATTAATTGTTGTTTTACTCTGTCTGGATTTGCTCCTTCTTTATCCATCTTGTTTATTGCCACTACTATTGAAACTCCTGCTGCTTTTGCGTGATTTATAGCTTCTACTGTTTGAGGCATTATTCCGTCGTCCGCCGCAACTACTAATATCGCAACGTCTGTTACCTGTGCTCCTCTTGCTCTCATCGTTGTGAATGCCTCATGACCAGGAGTGTCTAAGAATGTTATCTCTCTGTCGCCAAGCTTTACTCTGTAAGCTCCTATGTGTTGCGTTATTCCTCCTGCCTCGGTAACAACAACATTTTCACTTCTTATAGCGTCAAGAAGCGATGTTTTTCCATGGTCAACGTGACCCATTACCACTACAACAGGGGCTCTTGGAACTAAATTAGTATCATCGTCTTCGCTGTCGTCAATAATCATTTCTTCTATCGTAACTGTAACTTCTTTTTCTATTTTCGCATGAAATTCCATAGCAACCAAACTTGCGGTGTCAAAGTCTATAACATCGTTTATAGACGCCATTACTCCCATCATAAACAATTTTTTTATAACCTCCGCAGCTGTCGCTTTAAGACGAGAGGCTAGTTCTCCAACTGTTATTTCTTCAGGGATTGAAACAGTAAGAGGCTTGTTCTTTCTTTCTTGAGCTATACGCTTTAGTCTTTCTGATTCTGTTTCTCTTTTCGCACTTCTTATTTTACCTCTGTTTTGAGAGCGCTGATTTATTTTTTGCTTTTGAACTACGTGGTCGGTATGTACTCTCTCAGATGCTATTCTGTCATATTTTTCATTGTATTTATCTATGTTAACGTCAACTGTTCTTGTGTTAACAACACGCGCATCTGAACTCACTGTTTGTTCGTCAGACACCGTGATTTTAGCCTCTTCGTTTTTTAACCCTTTTAGATTTTCTGCCTTACTATTTATTACAGTTTTAGTATTTGGCTTTTTATCTACCTTTTTCTCAGTTGAAGTCTTAGGCTTAGAAACTTCTTTTTCCTTATTTTCGGTTTTCGGAGTCTCTGATTTTTCTGCTGGTTTTTCTTCTGCTTTTTCCTCCGCTTTGCCTTGACCCGACAAATATTTATCAAGATTTTCAACTTGATTTTTCTGTGTGTAATACTCAAATATAAAATTGAGTTCCTCTTCGTTTAAGGCTGTCATGTGTTTTTTCTCAACGCCAAGACGCTCTTTTAAAAGCGCCAACACCTCTTTGCTGGCTACACCTAAATCTTTAGCCACTTCATGTACTCTATATTTAATCATAAACTACATTTCTCCTCACTTTCTGCTACTACAAGTTCATTGATTTTCTTTGCCATTTCCATATTAAAAATTCCCATTATTCCAAACTCTTTGCCTAAAACCTTTGCTAAATCCTTCATTGAAGCTTCTGTTTTCAATAATTCTACATTACTTTCATAGCAAATTTTTTCTATATTTTTTTTCGAGCGCTCCGACAAATCACTGCTCATCAAAACAAGCTCCACCTTGCCTTTTTCAATGTTTTCTTGAACAACAGTTCTTCCAAGCGCCAAGCATCCTGCTTTTTTACACAACCCTATAAATGATAATGTTTTATCATTCAACTTCTAAAATCATCCTTTCAAGCTCGTCATAAAATTCGTCGCTAACCTTACAAGAAAACGTTCTTTCAAGTCTCCTTGCCTTCCTGGCTTTTTTCAAGCACTCTTCTTCCTTACATACATATATTCCTCTGCCGTCTTTTTTATAAGTTTTATCAATTAAAAGCTCCTTGGTTTTGCCTTCCCCTTCGCTTACTATTCTTATAAATTCTTCTTTGGCTCTCCTTTTACAACAACCCATACATTTTCTTATTGGAATATGTTTGCTACTCATTTTTCAAACTGACTCCTCTTAAAATTCCTTTTGCTCTTCCTCTTTAAATTGACTCTCTGGTCTTATGTCTATCTTCCAACCGGTAAGTCTTGCCGCTAATCTTACGTTTTGTCCTCTATTACCTATTGCAAGCGAAAGCTGATTATCCGGCACAACCGCTATACATGAGTTTGGATTTTCTGAGCTTATTTCTACTCTCGTTACATCTGACGGTGCAAGTGATGATGAAATATATTTTTCAGGGTCTTCGCTATATTCTATTATGTCTATCTTTTCGCCGCCAAGTTCATTAACAATCGTGTTAACCCTTACTCCGTGAGAGCCTATACACGAACCTATTGCATCAACGTTGCTGTCGTTACTGAAAACGGATATTTTCGTTCTTGAGCCTGCTTCTCTTGACACAGATTTTATTTCAACTACTCCGCTGTTTATTTCTGGAACTTCCATTTCAAACAGCTTCCTTACGAAATTTGGATGTGTTCTTGAAAGCATAACCTTTGGACCTTTGTCGCCCTCCCTGACATCTGAAACATACACGCTTATATATTCCCCTTCTTTTGCGTTTTCCGTTCCTATTTGTTCTCCTTTAGGAAGCGTGGATTCTGCTTTACCTATTCTTAATGTCATTGCTCCTGTTTTGCTGTCTAGCCTTTCGATTAGTGCTCTTACTATCTCATGTTGCTTATGCTGAAATTCTTGAGTTATCTGACTTCTTTCACCATCTTTTATGCCTTGTCTTATTATATTTCTCGCTGTTTGAGCGGCTATTCTTCCAAATTCCTTTGTGTCTAGCTTAACCGCTACTTTTTCTCCCAATTGAGTGTTAACATTGATTTTTCTTGCATCGTCAAATGAAATTTCCCTTCCGGTGTACTCCACCTGCTCAACTACTTCTTTCATAAGGTAAACATCAAATTTTCCTTCGTCTTCATCTATGTTTATAACTACGTCTTCATTGCCGTTATAGCTGTTTTTACACGCTGTTATAATTGCTTTCTTTATCTTTTCCAGCATAAACTCCATTGATATTCCACGTTCTTTTTCAAGCGTTCTAAGCGCTTCAAATATCTCTACACTCATTTTATTATCCTCCAAAATTAATTATTATCTATTAAGTCGTCTGCAAGTTTGACATTTGCTATTTCTTTACGTTTAAATTTATTTATTTCTTCTTCCATTTTTAAAACTACTTCTTCATTTTCTATTCCCAAAAGCTCTCCGATAAATTCTCTTTTACCGGTTTCGTTTGGTCTTATTAATTTTAATCTGACGGTGTGACCCTTAAAACATTCAAAATGTTCGTCGGTTACCAATTCTCTCTCTATTCCCGGGGAGCACACTTCCAGACAATAAGATTGAGAAATTGGGTCTAATTCGTCAAGCGGCTCGTCTAGCGCTCTGCTCATTGCTTCGCAGTCATCTATTGATATTCCGCCGTCCTTGTCTATAAACACTCTCAGATACCACTGTGAACCTTCTTTTAAAAATTTTATATCCCATATTGAAAGTCCCAATTTTTCGGCTATAGGTTCTGCGATTTCATGAATCACTTGAACCGTGGTTCTGCCTTTTTTACCTTCCTTCAAATAAAACGCCTCCACATACAAACAAAAGAGCGGGATTTTTCCCACTCTTCCTTCACTCTAAAATTACCACTATTATTATAACCTAATATAAGACTTCTGTCAATATGTAATTTACTATTTAAAAGCAATACATAAATATTGTCCGTTAGCGTTGTTTAGATTTATAAAATTTTTGCCTGTTGAAACTGTGCTTGTCTGCGTTACTGTCAGCTTGGCTTCATATAAGGATATTCCCTCGCTGCCTCCCAGATAATTACCCAAAGCCACTCCTGCATTTACAACATTATATTTATTATTGCTGTCATACGTCGAAAACGGCGCTGAACTTAAACAATATATAACAAGCTTTGGCTCAAATGAAAATGTTATTTCTTTAGTTGCTTGTCCGTCGCCGGCTATTAGCGATATTGCGTAGGGCTTTGTTGCTCTACTTTTTTCATCTGATGTCAGGTGTAAAGACGTATTTGATATATGTGAATTTATCACGCTGTCTAATATTTCGTTGTCGCTGTTGAAGTCAGACATTATCGGTTTATCCGTACTTATCCATTTATTTAAGTTATAATATGTTGTTTTGTTGCTCGATGGCATTTTTATTCCTCCTCGTATGTGTCTATTTCAGACCATGTCATATTTTTGTTGTCCATCTGACTAAAAGTCATGTTTTTGTCTTCTATAATACTCCAGCTGAAGTTTCTGAAATCAAAGGTAACATCAAGATGCGGCGGTAAATATTTGTATGCTTCGCTTTTAATTTGCTCTCTTGTTAGTATGTTATCAAGAATTTTTATACAGTTAATATGTATTTTTTGCTCCGACGGGTATTCGGATATAGTCCCCACTATCCCACACGCCACCAATACTTTTTCCATACTTTCCTTTGTAAAGTCCTTTTTCGAAATTCCGCTTTGATACATTATCATCTCTCTTCGATTTTCAGTCGGAAGCGTGTTTTTTAAAACTCCAATTAAATGTTCTCTCATCAGTAAACCGTAGGTTTCCGATGTTGACACAAAACATTCTCTTTCAACTATCTTTATTTCTTCGTTTAATAAATCTAACCCCTCGGCATATGCGCTCAGCTCGGCATATATTAGGCTTCCTTTTTCAATATTATATAGTCCTGTGGGAGTTAGCGCTGCTTTAATGCGTTCTAGCGTTCCCATTTTACTCCCCCTTTCTCTTCTACATATCTGTTATTGTTATCGTTCCACATATCGCTTGTTTGTTGCTTGGTATTGTTACATCTGCATTGCCTGATGCACTAAATCTGTAATTTTTTACCCCTTCAACACCATATATAACATTTGAAACAGCCGACAAATAAACTCCGTCGCCAATACCCAAAGTCAGGAAATAATCTTTTATGGCTTGCTTACAAGCATTTTGAACGCTTGTTTTATCATAGCCCGACTCTACCGCCAAACTGAAATATACATTTACACTCACTAATTCTGCATTCACAACATCCACATCAATATTTATCTCTCTTGCTTTTTGAATGTCGCTGTTTATTTGAGACAGCAAAGAAGCTGAAACCTGAGCGCCTTTTCCGCAAACATACACATCTAAAGTTCCGGTACCTCTTGCAAGCTTTTCTACGCTTGCTGAATTTACGCCGTCGTATTGTAATACGAAGTCTTTGTAAAACGCAACATTCGTCCCGTTAGAAACGTTCCTATAGCTTTCAATAAGTCTTTTTCTTAACTCTTCGTCTGTTTCTTCGTCAGCTCCTCCTGTGAAAGCCGATGCGTTTGTTACACTGTCCACCCCTTGAACAAACGTCACCATTATCGTTACTGTCCCACTGTTAGCATTACTCGCTTTTCCCGCTTCTTCGGATTGTGCGGTAACCTCCGCATATAAATTCCCCGCTGAAATTACTGCGTCGTCCAAAGTTATAAACCTTATACTATTTACTCCTGAAGTTGCACAAATCGTACCCTTAGGAATACTTATGTCGCTATCGCTTGCCTCATTTATCGAAAATTTCAACTTCCCTTTAGAGTTTACCGCCGATTTCCTTTTTAAACCTCTTTGTTCTGCGTGTTTGTCAAGCTGACCTAAGCTTGCCGTTTGAGGAAACATTTCTCTTTTTATCCACTCCAAATTACTCATAGCTGAATATATTTCTCCTGATAACACTTTAAGTCTTATCCCCACATCTGATGCATCGTCTGCCGAAAAACCCGCTTCTTCTTCAAATTTTGTTTGCATTCTCTTTAATATGCTTTCATAACTTTCCATTAGATTGTTAATTCCACCTCTCCGCTTTCTTCTCCTGACGACACGCATATTTTTATGATAATTTTGTCTTCCACCCTGGAAACCTTAGCTGAATCTGCCGTCACGCCACACATATCAACTATCGCTCTTCTTACTATCGCCAAGGCTTTATCATTCAAATTTTCCGTGACATCTTTTAAAGTGTATATTTCGCTTCCTAA
Source organism: uncultured Eubacteriales bacterium (assembly GCA_934729465.1). Taxonomy (GTDB): domain Bacteria; phylum Bacillota; class Clostridia; order Oscillospirales; family Acutalibacteraceae; genus RUG14215. The sequence continues at coordinate 13,183 of CAKVEP010000011.1, forward strand.
ATTTTTATCATACACAAAACTCCCAAGCTTCGTTTTTACTCTAATCATTACCCTTTGCAAAACTTCTTCAAATCCGCTCAAAACAATAGGTTTGCCTCTGCTGTCAACTTGGAAATCTCCGTTATTTATAGCTGTGTCCAATTAAATTACTCCTCCTTATTAAAGACTTGTCCGTTAATAACAATCGTCCCGTCATTTTTAAGCCATATGTAAGCCCCGTTGTCGTTGCTGATATATATTTCGCCTTCCTGAACGCTTGAATGTTTGCTTGTTAAGGTACTGCATACTGCACTATCTCCCACAGGAAATACCACGACTTCGTCCCCGACAGTCGGCATACTTTCTATATTATTCACGTTTATTACCGCTACATCATTGTAATCCCCGTCTGCCTTAACGGTTACTTTGTCTTTGTTTGTCTTAACAACGTGCCCGAGCCTTGGCTGAAACATATCCTTTCCATACGTTGCTATTTCTTCAGAAAGCCACATTTTTTATTTCTCCCTTCTAAGTGTAATTTCAGTCACGTCTTTGCTTGAATTTAGCTTATACTTTATCTTGCTAATTACTAAATTTTTTAACTGTCCTAAATCGTCGTCGTCCAGCTCAACCTGCATTCCCACCTTAGCGTCTACATACCCGTCCACTTTAAGCTTTATTCTATATGACTGCTTTTTAAATGAACTTATTTTTGCTTCTCCGTTCGAGAGAGTAGGATTACTGTCGCCAACCAAATTTAAATACCTTTTTCTTTGTATACCCCTTTTAAGAGCATCCTCGTCCTCTAAAACTTCGCTGTAAAGCCCCTCATTTTTTACTCTCACATATACATGCGACACCTGATTATATCTATTAATATTTTCTTCCAGAGAATAGCTATAGCAGTAGTTTTTGCCCTTCGAAGATATTTTTAAGGGCGAATTTAAATCAAATTTATTTTTTCTGATGTCTATATAATTTTCGGGAGTAACGATTGGGACTGTGTTTAAAATCTCCGTACAAAACTTATAAAGAGCTTCCCACTCGCTCATCCCTTTTAACACAGTATATTCTTTAGCGGTAGTGGAGTCTGCTCCGATAAGTCCCAAAAAGCCGTAAGGTTTAATGTGCCTGTTAAAAATCGTTGTTATTGACGGTAAATTATACACCTGTGGCATGGCTTCGTTATCTAAAAGCAAGCCCGCCATACTCCTCACGTTTAGCTTTACATATTTACCATTTTCATCAAGTGTAAATATTTGATTGTCTACAATACCGTTAAATATCAAATTTTCATCATGGTAAAGCTTTATGTATTTAAATTCATCTAACTTTTTATCCGTAAAGAATACTAAAGTAAGCATATCAGCCGGCACATCTTCTTCACACTCCATAACCATAAATGCAGGACTGTCAAGATAAATTTCTTCGTTGTTTATTTTTGTTGCAACAACCGTCATAAAATTTTCACCCTCTCCCCAACTCTAAGAGTATCCGGTCTTTTTATAAAGGGATTAAGCTCTATTAGTTCATCTATACTTTTATCATATTTATTCGCTATATCCCACAAGCTCTCATCTGTTTTTACAACGTGATAACTTTTCTCATAGCAACTTTTAGAGCTACACCCATGGGTGTATTCAACAAATTCAAAGCTGTATTCAAGAAGCCTCGGGGTTGGAGTTTGCTTCATTTTTAGAGATTTAAATATCGCTAAAAAAGGCTTCTCCTTTGGAAGTGTTAAATAGCCTAGCGTACCTTGCTTATGTAAATTTTTTAACTCCTCAAATTCTTCTATATACTTGTCGCCAAAAAATTCTCCGACTCCCGTAACTATCCTCATTTTTTCCCCGTAGTCCCTTACTATACCGTATGAATACGGCACCGACGTTTCTTTTACATTCCTATTATACGTTACTTTTATTTCTTTGGGATTGTTTTTCCACACATAGTTTTTATAACGTATTGGTTCTAAATTCATGCGAACCCTCCCCTCTTTCTAATCTAACGATATGTTTCGTGAATATCTTCTTGAGTCTGTTTCAAAGTAGTCTGATATCTCAGATATATCCACTTTTAACATTTCTATTGAAGTGTCTATATGCGTATCGTTCAAAAAATCTATTTCTGTGAGTTCGTTGTCAGAGTTATAATCTTTTGGCATTATTCTCACTTCTCTCTTTAGTTTTTCCGGTTTTGCTCATCTTTATATATTCATTGGTTCTAACTTTTTCTAATATTCCTGAGGTTATTGAATTAAAATGAATCACTTTTTTATTTAACCTTGTGTATTCATTGTAAATTTTTTGAAGCTCTTCCGGTGTCATTCCCCTTAAAACCGATAAGCCGTCTGTAAACACCCTCTCGTTTTTCTCGTTATATAAGCACATCGATACTACACACGCTTTTTCACACACATTTTCGCAAATTTTTTTGTCCATCCCTTGCTCCACAAGTCTTATCACCAGATTTTTATACATAACTTCACACCGTAAAAAATCATACACAGACAAAAGTTTAATTCCCAGGCTCTTACCCGACGCTATTATAGGTTCAATCATTCCAACTCCACCCAGAAATTTATTTGTGCTGTTATCAATCATTATTTATTGCCCTCCCAAACACTCTCAATAATTAACATTTAATTTCTCTCCTATGTGTTGCCGATATTTTAACACTTTCATATGCATAAGCATCTAAACCTATATTTCTATTTATTTCTAACCACTCACAGCCGGAATATATTATTTTTTTATCTTTTGTTCCAACTGTCAATTCAAAATCAGAAATATTTTTAATATCTTCTTCACCTCCCATTAACAAAGTGTAAATATAAATTTTAGAAAGTTCAATGCAGTATCTTATTTTTCCATATAAATTAGCAACCGGTTCATCTTCTCCGATTGCCTCTATTACCACATTTTTTCTATATATCTGCTCTTTGTATTTTTCCACACTTCCAACTTTTTCTCCGTTTATTTCTATACTCGTGCCGTCTTCAGGCAAAAAAACAAGTTCTATCTTAACCGCCTCCCTTAATTTTATTTTTCAGACGTTAAAGGTTACTCGTTTTTCACAAACGCACTCATCTTTACAACGCTGGATAATGTCATTGAGGTTAAGTTTGGGTCGTAGTCTATCTTCGTGTTCTCGATACTTTTTATTGAGTAGTCTTTCTGACCAAATATAAGCCAATCGCACACTCTTTCAAACGCTTCTATACATCCTTCTCCCCCACGTCTTTTCGGACTGTATATCTTCACTCTTAGGCTTATATTTACTTCTCTTCCGTAAATCTTAGAGCTTGAAAGCTGTTCAATGTAGTCACTAAATGTCCTTTTTAGAATATCTATTCCTATAAATCCAATCGTAACGTAAACTTTATCTATTGGGCTTGGTCGCTGCGTCAAAGGATACGACTTTATAAAGCTTATATCCGACAGATTTTCGCTCGAAGACAACCCCTCAGTTATTTCGTTGATTATATAGTTAAAACAATTCATTTTTAAAGCTCCTTATAAATTTATAAGCCGTGTGCAAAACGGCTTATTTCTTGGTTAAGAACATTTTTTTAATATTGCTCTTATATATATAATTTCATTTCCAACACAAATCTTTTCTGCGTTTTTTAACACATAATTATCCATACCGGTTTCAATTTTACTGTCGAACGGGTAGGTGTCTAACCTAACTCTCGGGTCGCCGATATACAAATATAAACCATCGTTTTCAAAGCCTATATCCATATAGTTTCCGCAAATATTTTTATTGTCATTGTGTTTAAGCGGCTGTATAAAAGCTTTTGTTGTTTCTTTTTTAGTTTCATTATATTTCTGTATTTTCACGGTTTCTCCATATTCTTTTATAAGAATCTTCGCCGATATGGACTTCATATTTCTTCAATCCTTTCAAAAAGGAAATTGTCGTCCTCTAAAATATCCGCAACATTCCTTTTAGCATCCTGCCACACTTTATATGCCATGTCGACGCTTGTTTTTTTATCGCTTTTTATATTTATATCTCCGGCGGAAAATGAATCCATCCCACACCCCGATGCTCTATACAAAACGTATTTATAAAATCCAAGTGCGGCGGCGGCTATGTTAAGTCGCCTGCCGTTAGTCTCCTTGTCAACGTTAGGTTTTAATTTACTCTCTATTTCATACATCGCATCTTCACATGTTCTATACCAAGGTGATGCTTCTTCTAGTGTTAGGTTTGCTATTATTGCAAATCTTTCGAGAATTTCTTGAATATTCAAGTAAATCGTCTCCTCGCTTATTGTGATATAGTGTAATCAAGAACCTTAACGCCTGAGTTGAATATTTTTGCAAATCCTGCCATAACGCTTATTCCGGCTCTTTCTAGTTGTCTGTCGATAACCTTGTCGTAGTCGATGTTAACGTCGCCGGCTTGTACCATTTGTAGTGTACAATTCTTATCAAATCCTAAGATTTTGTAATCAGTAACACTCGGAGCGTGAATTAATTTTGCACCCATTGGTGTCACGATTTTTCCTGTTCCTTGGAAGTCAAGACCTGCTGTTGCATCTTTCATTTCAGATAAACTTAAAATGTCTTTCATGGTCTTGGTTGACGCTAACATTACGTTTAATTCATGAGGTGAAACGCCTTCCCACAATTGTAATAGATAGGCATATGACAAAGTTGGTGTACTTGGCTTTGTTGAACCGTATGCTGCATCAATCTCAGAAGCTACATTACTATTTCCATCTCCGCCTATTAGCACGCTAACTGCATCTGCTAATTGTTCGTTTGCAATGTCTGCTCCGATTTGCCTTAATATTACACTTAACACATCAATATTTTGGAATCTTAATGCTTCGTATGATGAATTAATAATTCTGCCGTGTTTTATTAATGAGATTAAATTAGACTTTGTGCGAATATTTACATTGCGTAAAGCTGAAGCCTCGCTAACTGAATTTGTGCTTGAAGTTTCTGTTGTTGAAGATATTGCTCTGTAGTCAATACCGTCAATGTTGGTTTTAGTCGCAACTATTGATGACAACACATCTGCAGACTCCAAGCCTTGTTTCACAGACCTTGCTATGTATTCAGGGAAAAGAACTGCTGCGTCAGTTGAGCTGAAAAATTTTTCAACCATATCACAACCCGGTCCGCTAACTTTTATGTCGAAACGTTTTAGCTGTCTTTGATAAGCGTCTAAGCCCTCAAGAGCCGTTCCTTTATAATTTTCAGATGGGTCTAAGTCTTCAAGTACTTTTGTAAAACTCTTTCCACCAACTTTATACATACCTTTTTCTAATTTTATTGAATCACAAAATGCCATTTAAAATTCCTCCTGTATATTTATAAATTTTTATATTTTAAACTGTAGATTAACGCTATCCTGGGGTTCTGATTTCTCAGAAACAAGCTGTGGACTTACCGGTACCACGCTCGACACCTTCGCTTTATACGACTTTTTAAATGATTTAAGCTCGGTTATACTCATCTTATTTGTAATGCTTTTCATAACAGCTAAATCAATGTCCGGCTGGACCATCGCCGAAAGCTTTAAAACTTCACTTTTTAACTCGTCAACATAAGCGTTGCCAACGGTTGCCTTTTCTTCAAGTTCAGAAATGTATTTATAAAGCTCCCTAGTTTGACTCTTGCTCAGATTTACTGTTTCTCCAAGGCTCAATTTTTTCATTACTTCATTCATTCCAATCTCACCTCCCTCAAAAGATTTACCAAACGATTTTATAACGCCGGCTTCTCTTTGTGCCGGAACAGCAACAAACGACCATTCATAAGCGTCTTTGGGATTGTCAAGCACCATATGACAAACTTGATTTCCAACACTTGTTTTGTATTCTCTGCCCTTTATGTGGTCACACAAGGACGATTTAACGTCTTCCCCACAAATACTGCATTTTATACTGTCGACAGAACATCCAACGCTTACTTCCTTTTTTATTCCGCTGTCTAATTCCAAGATGAAATCTTCATTTTTAGAACAGCGAGGCATATAAGCTCTTGCAACAAGTCTTCTGTAAGGCATGTTAACCTGATTTACTTTCCCTTCAACTTCCTCAACCTTACAGTCAAATATTCTAGCCATCTGATTTTCGCTTGTTGTTTCGTGGTCCATAATACCGGTCTTTCCAACAAACAGTTTAGAAAGCTCGTTTAAAGCTTCGTCTGAGAACCTTTCATATTCACGGTCTATGTCGTTATCGCACAGGACTACTGTAAAAACATACACCTCCTCACTTTTTAATTTACGTCTGGTATAATTGTTTATTAAATCCATCTCTCCGTTTTGGGGTTGTCCACTGTCGTGGCTTTTTAATATGTATCCATCTTTCACCAACACGTACCTCCTTTTTGTTTTTACATACTTTGTCTTTCAAGTTTCTTTTCAATCTCTCTTGCCTTTGCGTCCATCAAACGGGCATTGGCAAGCTGAACTTCATCTTGTAAATTTATGTTGTCCCAAACCACTTCAAAGTCACACTGATAACCATTAAGTCTCATCCACATACTACAAATTTTAAATATAACAGGGTTAAGCATTCTTCTGTATGCCTCTAGCTCACTTGTTAATATGTCTGCCTGCTGAGAAGACATTCTTTCGGTTGTTGACCATGAAAGTCCTAGTAAGAATGGCGGGATTGAAAGCTTGCTAACGATTTGTTCAAGCATTTGTCTAACAGGAACTTGACTGTCTAATATCTGGTTATCCGCTCCTATTACTTTTATATCCACATCGCCAACCGCTATAAAGTCGCTTGGAATCCCTCCATGTTTCATGGTCTTGCTCCATTCATTGGCTATCTGAGTGGCTCTTTCCTTTGCATAAGCTTTTTCTCCTGCGTCTGACGACGGCTTATATGTAACGGCAAATCTCACGTTGCCAACTCTTTCCCAGTTAGCGCCTATACTTGAATAAATATTAAGGAGTATATTGCTAACAAACGGTAACCCTTTCATAATTGAGCTACCATAAATACTTCCCGGTTCCGGCGACAAAGCAGATATTAAAATAAGCTCGGGATATTTAACGGGGTAGGTGTTACCTTTGTCGTCCTTTCTAAACACCTTGACCTTTAATGGACTGTCGTCTATTTTAAGCTCAACGTTTTTTAAAGATGAATTGTACAGCGCTTTAATGTTTTCGCCGTTGCCGTCAATGACAATTTCACCAATGGCAGTACCGTAAGTCAAAAGCTGATTTAAATGAGAGGTTATAAACGAATTTACTCCTTGTCCGCAAGAATTAATCTGAACGTTAGTTATAAACTTGTTAATCATATATTCAATTTCGCGGTCTTCACATTTTATGCTAAACTCTCCAACAAGCCTAACAATTTTAGATATAGCTGCGTCTATTATCGGCACAGCTTCTTTTAAAGTGGAATAAAGCTTAATTTCAGTATCTGAAAGAGGTCTGTAGTGGCTAAGCATACTAAACGGGTGACTATTTACATTTGTATTTTCGACGGTCTGAACAGCCGCTTTATGATGCTTTTCTTTTCTTCCAAAAAATTTCAATTTTACACTTCCTTATCTTTCGGCAGCTATTGCGAAAAAATCGTCTTCACACTCTGCCATTATTGTAGATACAAAATATCTAATATCGTCCATAGCATGGTCGTTTTCTTTTATCGGCACATCTTTACTCCCTCCTTCCATCCATCTGTAAAGACTAAACTCTCTAATAGAATTTACGCACGATTTACAAATTTTTATATTTCCTTTTTTAAGCGCTGTGGATACCTCTCGAATTCCGTCAATCACGTTATTTTTAGCCGGAATAACCCGATACCTCCCATGACGTCTTATAAGAGTTATAAAACTCGCTGCCGAAGGGTCCACGGTTATACATTTAATATGTCTGTCACCTATCAGCTCACAAAGACTTTTATAATGTTCTTCATCAGTCCTCGTTTCACCCTCTCTGCGTGAATCATAGTAGTATTCATCTATTCGATACCACACTCCGCCGTACTCTCCCCAAAGCCCACACGAAGTTGGATTAACTATTCCGTAGTCGCAAGAAACCGCATAATTTGTAAAATTAGCATTCGGAACATCACAAAACGATTTATCCTCAGTCATATAAGGATATATAAGTCCCTCCACAGCCACCCAGCGACCCTCTATAAAGCGCTGATAAAACGAACCTGTGTAAAGCCTTTTGTAGCGCTCCTTAACCTTAGTCGAAAGCGACGGATTATCCGACATTGTAAAATGAAGATAAAACACATTCCTTTCGTTTTTCTTTAAAATCCACTCTTTATAAAACCAGTGCTGAGGGTGCTCGGGATTACAGTTAAACCAATACTTAGAGTGTCTTTCGGAGCACCTAGCCAATGCTTGCTCAACAAACGAGCGTGGCATTAAAGCAACTTCGTCAAACATAACGCCTGACAGCGTCATTCCTTGAATTAGAGAAGCCGAAGATTCATCTTTTCCGCCAAATAAATAGAACCTGTTTGTCCGCCCTTGGTACTCTATTTCAAGCAAGTTTTCAGATAATTTTTGTTTACACAAAAATCCAAGCTTAGCTAAAGTTGGTAAAATAGGCGTAACAACATTTCTTCTAAGGGAGCGTATAGTCTTGCCGCACATAGCAAAAGAAGAATTATTAAATCTGTAAAAAGCCCAAAGAACAAAGGATATAGACATACTCATTGTTTTACCGCTTCTTATCGAGCCGTCACAAATAATGGCATCAAACTTTTCATACTTACTGTTTTTACACCACCATGTAAGCGCTATAATTTGTTTTCTTGAAAAAGGCACTAACTCCAATTTATCAATCCTGCCTTTCCTCAGACTTCAAAGACTTTAATCCCTGTTCAAGAGCATAGTAAAAAGGGTTAACATCATTTTTTACGTCTAAATTAGATTGTTCTAATCTTTCTAAAGCTTTGAGTCTGTCGAAAAATTTTATTTCCATAGCGCCATCTTTTGGCTTTTTAATCTCTGAAACACTAAATAAATCCATTTTGTCAAGAGGCAAATCGTTGACATTGTCGCTGCACAATAGTTTTACTGCGTCTGAAATATTTCCGAAGGCGAGTCTCTCATAGCCGATACACGCTTTATAGCAAAGATTTTTCTTTTTTTCTGAGTAAAGCTCGTCTATCTTGCTTTTAATATTTTTATTCGCAAGCAGCTTCATACCTTTACGTTCCGGCTCGGTTGTATATCCTGCGAGAATAGCTGCATCTCTGGCATTACCTGTGTTTATGTAGTGGTAGCAAAAACTGTATTCTCGTTCTGTTAAGTCTTGTCTTTTGTTGGTTTTCATTTTCAGTTCATCTCCTTACCATCACTTATTTTCAATAAACAATAAAAAAACTCCATTTTTTGTCCTAGCAAGAACAAAATGGAGCAAATTATTTAATATTTTATTTTAAATATCGCCAATTATTTACACATACAAAAAAAGCGTCGGCTACCCGACGTTTCTAACAACACTAAATATTCATATACATTATCCCGATTGTGTTTGGACCGCAGTGCGACGATATCGTACAGCTCGCACAAGTAATATGTATCTCATTAAACCTTTTCGTCTCTTCTATGCGTTTGTAAACCATACTAACTAAATCATTTTCTATTCCTGAATGCACAATAAAAATTCTGTTTTTTCTAATCTCATCAACTTTATCAAGGATGTCAGACGTATATTCCATCAAAACCTTATTTATATTTCCTCTGTACTTCTTTCCAACATGCATATTTCCGGAGGTGTTATCAACTTCTATACACGGCTTTATCTTTAGCAAGCTTGCCCCGAAAGATGTGAGAGCCGAACATCTTCCCCCAGCTTTTAAAAATTCAAGTGTGTCTAAAACAAAGCTGGCATGAACTTTTGGTATCAAATTTTTAATTTCGCTCTGGATTTCTTCAGCGCACATTCCTTTTTTAATCATGTCGGCTGCTTCTATAACAAGCAGACCAACGCCCGTCGACAAACTACAAGAATTTATCGGATAAACATTTCCACCAAGTTCCTCAGCTGCCAAACAGCAATTTTGATAAGCAGAAGATAAAGCTCCACCTAAATTAAGATGAATAACCTTATATCCTTGTTCAACAAACGGTCGAAAATATTCCACATACTCTCCAACCCCTATTGCAGCGGTCTTAGGGAGAATTTTTTCATTACGATAAGCTTTGTATATGTCATTTGGAGTAATGTCCACCCCGTCACGGTACTCCTTATCGCCAACAATTATATGAAACGGATAATAATTAACATTATATCGCTTCCCCAACTCTTCGCCTAAGTCGCATGTACTATCGGCGCTCAATACAATTTTTTCTTTCATAATTTCAACTCCGGAATTTTTATTTTACGTCTTTAATTATTTTATCACATTTTCTCTTAAATTGCACATTCAGATAATAATTTTTGTTTTTGAGTCCACAATTTTTCAGATAAATCCACATAATAACAATGAGGATTTTCAAATCTCTTAACTTCGTCCCATAAAAAGCTTAACTGTTTACCACAGTATTGTCTTATTTGGCTAACCTTGGGCATATTATAGCACAATTTACCTTTTTCAAAAATTTTCTTTCTCAATTTAACAGCCTTAAAATTTTTAATCGTCTTTCTCTTCCATGGATTCTGAGGGTCAAATATCGTGTATTCTCCGGAGTCGTCTATAACCTCATCAACAAGCGTTAAAACGTCTGCTAAAGCCTTGCCTGTTGCATTGTCATATAACCGCCATAGCTCTTTAACTCCGGGAATATTTATCTTATTGACATTATTACTTATTTTTATTTTAGGTAAAATTTCGCCATTCTCCTCAACTGCACACAACTTATAAACGCCGTCAAGAATCGGACAAGAAGAAGCAGTAATAAGTCTTTCGCCAACTCCGAATCCATCAACCTTGGCTCCTTGGAGAAGCATATCTCTTATTATGTATTCATCCAAAGAGTTAGACACGATTATCTTACAATCATAAAATCCTTCATCATCTAAAATTTGTCTGACTCTCTTCGATAAATACGTTATATCTCCGCTGTCAATCCTTACCCCGGCAGGTCTGAACCCCCTTGGCAGGATTTCTTCTTTAAACACCTTTATAGCATTGGGAAGTCCTGATTTAAGCGTACTAAATGTATCAATCAGCAGAACACAATTTTCAGGGTATTGCCTTGCATACACTCTAAAAGCTTCGAGTTCAGAAGGAAAAATCTGTACCCAGCTGTGAGCCATGGTGCCAACAACAGGAATACCAAAGTTTTTGCCCGCTAGCGTACAAGCCGTACTATCAGCCCCACCTATGTAAGCAGCCCTCGCCCCGTAAAGAGCAGCTGCGTAGCTGTGAGCCCTTCTGGAGCCGAATTCAGACACATATTTTCCCATAGCCGCCCTTACTATCCTGCTTGCTTTTGTTGCTATTAAGCTTTGATGGTTTATTGTCAAAAGTACCATCGTTTCAAGCATCTGTACCTGAATTGCCGGACCTTTTATCGTGATTATAGGTTCGTTTGGAAAAACAGGCGTTCCTTCAGGTACCGCCCAAACATCACATTGAAATTCAAAATTTTTAAGATAATTCAAGAAATCTTCCCTAAAAATACCTCTCGCTCTCAGAAAATCTATTTCGTCAGCAGAAAACTTTAACATCTTAAAAAAATTTACAACCTGTTCAAGTCCCGCCATTATAACATAGCCGCCATTATCGGGGACATTGCGGTAAAACATATCAAAATAAACCGTCTTATCGTATATACCGCTCTTCATAAAGCCATTTGCCATGGTAAGTTCGTAGTAGTCCATAATAAACTGTAAATTTTCGTTATTAATCATTTTAACCCACCTAAAAATTGAATTTTATCTTATCATTTAAGACCGGCTTTTTTCAAATTTAATTCGTGTACGTCATTTGTTCTGGCGTAATAAGCATCTCCAGAATCGCTATGACAAAAATAATAATAATCTGTATCCATAGGATTAATAGCTGCTTTAAAAGCATCTATTCCCGGATTACATATTGGTCCGGGGGGCAAGCCTTCTATACTATACGTGTTGTAAGTACTTTTAAATTTATCAACTTTATTATCGGGAACCATTGCCTTCGTCCTGTATGGGTACCAAATGGTTGAATCCACCTTTAAACATTTTAAGCCAAATTCTCCATGAACGTTTCTTCCGTCTGTTTCAAGAGTCTTGAGCCTGTTATATATAACCGAAGAAGTTTTATACATATCCTCTTTGTTTGCCGCCTCAGCCTGGATTATAGACGCAATCGTTACTAGCTCTTCCATATTTTTACCGGATTGAACTGCCATGTCCTGAATACTAACGTTTTCGCTAAATCCCTCTATGTTACTCGGTTTTACAACCCTCTTTTGATAATTATTCAAAAATCTTTTTATTGCATCCGTGGCACTAGCACCCTTATAAAATTGATAGGTGTCTGGGAAGAGATACCCTTCAAGCTTGTAATAACGACTGTCTTTATTGGTTATCGAAGCTAAAAATTGATAGCTTTTATCGAACTCGTCTGAATTACATTTTTTCAAAAATTCTTCTTTATCACAAACCTCGTTTTGTTCTAATATGTCTGCGCACTCAAGCACACTCAAACCCTCTCTGAATGTTACTTCAACTACATCTTTTCTGTTGGATTGGTTTCTAATATAATTCAAAATAGCTTGGTAATCCATGTTGGTTTTCATTTCATACGTGCCCTGAGAAAAACCTCTTCTCGCCTTCGTGACCGTTGCATACATTTTGAAAAACGTTTTTTCATAAATCACTCCGCTTTTTTCAAGTGCCTCTGCAACTGTGTCTAAATTAGCCTCTTCGGGGATTTCCACACTAACAGTGTTTTCCTCTCTTCCAATTGCAAGCATATCGTTTATTCCCGAAAGCGCATACCTAGTTATAAGTACCGAAATAAAAATAATCAATACTCCCCAAATAATGTTAAACATACATCCATTTTTTCGTGTTTTTACAATCTTCTTTTTAACACTAAAGTCTTCATCTAACCTTCCGGTGTCGATATTTTCCATATCGTATTTATTTTGGTCTGCGTTTAAAAAACCGTTTTCATTATCCATATTATTTTGATTATCCATAAAAATCTCCTTAAATTAAGAGTAAAAATAAAATGTTTGCTTTGCAGTGTATAAAGAGTAACGCTCGGTTAAAAGTACATCAACATTATTATCAAAATCATCGTGTAAAAGTTCATCTTGAGTAAATTCGCTATAACACAGTCCAATTTTCACGCCATTAAAATTTTCTAAAAATTTATCATAATATCCCTTGCCATATCCGACTCTGTATCCACGCTTGTCATAACACAACCCCGGAACCACGCATAAATCTTTTAAAAAGCTTTCTTCTGCCTTACTTTTATCACTAACAACGGGTTCATATATCCCATAAGCGCCTATCTTTAGGTCTTTTATGGAATTAATTTTATAAAAATTCATCGTATTTTGACTTGTATCACATCTCGGAACGCAAACAATTTTTTTATTTTGAAGTGAGTGTTTTATTATCTTCCAAGAGTCAACCTCAGAAACTTTAGAAACATAAATAAATATTTTCTGGCTTTCTTGATACTCTTGTAAATTTATAAATTTATTATATATTAACTCATCCATTTTAAACTTATTTTGACTTTGAAGACTTAGTCTTTTTTGAGAGTAAAATTTTCTCAGTTGATTTTTCATCTGAGATATTTTATCTACATTTTCCATTGAAGTTGCTCCTGAATTTTGTCTTTAACATTTGTCCCCTTTAAATATTTAACAATTTCCAAGGAAAATTCAATAGCCGTTCCGGGACCTTTAGATGTAATTATATTTCCGTCAACACAAACGTTTTCTAAGCTTATATTCGCTAACTTCAGCTTACTTTCAAATCCCGGATAACAGCATACATTTTTGCCGCTAAGGATTCCAATTTCGCCTAAAATTGACGGTGCAGCACAAATCGCTCCAATAAGCTTTCCTTTTGAGTAAGCGTCTCTTATAGCGTCGCAAACCTTTTCACTTTTTAGTAAATTCGTCGTACCCGGCATTCCCCCCGGAAGAACTACCCCCTCAGCTTCGCTACTTGAGATTTCATTTAAACAGCAATCGCACCTAAGCTCTATACCGTGAGTCCCTTTAACACAGTCCCCTTCAATTCCAACTGTCTTTATGTCAACTCCCGCTCTTCTCAAAATATCTATAACCGAAATTGCTTCTATTTCTTCAAATCCGTCTGCCAAAAAAATATATATCATTTTTATCATTACCTTTCATTTAATGATTATCTATTTATATATATCCTTACTTTCAAGGGTTTTAATTATATCATTATGTATGTGGTCGATACTCCTTATGGTGGAGCTCTCGCTACAATTTATAACAGTCCAACCGTCACGATTACACACATACTCAGCCGCTCTCTGACATTTTTTTAAAAAGACTGTATTTTTTTCATGCAAGTCTTTTTCGTCTGAGTTATTACCATATCTGCCATTCATAAGAACCTGAGAAACCTCAATCGGAACACGCAGATAAATCACATAATCAGGTCTTGGCAAGCCCAATTTATCGTATTCATAATCATAAAGCCAGTTTAAGTAACCTTCCCATAATTCCTCTTCCATCTTCGCCATCTGGTAAACAGCATTTGAAGTAACATATCTGTCGCATATTATTATACCGTTGTTATCATAATTTTTCTGCCAAAATTTTTTGTAACTTGCATACCTGTCGACAGCGAAAAAAGACGAAGCAGCATAAGCGTTTACATCCGATGGGTCACTACCAAATTCTGAGTTCAAGTACATCTTAACCAAAGCAGAAGAAGGCTCCTTATAATCAGGAAAAGATATATGAGTAACATTTTGTTTCTTTTGTTCAAGAGATTTTTTGAGCAGTATAGACTGTGTTGCTTTTCCGCTGCCGTCGAGTCCTTCAATCACTATCAATTTACCCTTCATTATTTTTACCCTCTAACTCAGAAAATTTTTTGCGAACCTGCTGAAATTCTCCACATGACATCTTGCCCTCTGAACACGCTCCTCTTAAACACGACGGTCCTGCTTTACTAAAAATATTCGGAGCAACTCCTTTGCAAAGTCTTAACATTTCCGTTGCAACCTCTCTTATTTCCCACTGAGCCCTGTTACAACATCTGTGTTTAAAAAAGTTTAGAAGACTACGAGCGTTAAATGTACAAATCATCTTTGTTTCGCACGCATTCGGAAGTACAAACCTAGCGTCTTCTATAGCCTTTTTCTCCGCCATTTTTTCTGCACTTTTCTCCTCTATTCCTCTCTCAATAAACTCCTTTTTGTATTTACACATCAAAACATCACAAATTTTATTATAATGCTCTTGGTCTTTTTGCATAGCCTTTAAAAATTCCTCTTTTGCCTCAGCCACACCCTCCACAGCAGGCGGAACAACAAATTCAAACATATCTTCTTTAACATATCTCTGACTTTGAACGCTGTATGACGCTATTCTGTGACGTGTGATTTGAGCAAGAAAAGCCCTCGACACACCCTCTATTCCGAAAGTAAAGCTAATGTGTTCAAGCGGACTTTCATGACCTATTCCGGCTAACATTTTAACAAAAGACTGTATTTTTTCATCAGATAAACTTTTAGCTGTGTCCTCTATAGACGATGGCGAATAGCAAAGTCTGGCCGCAGAAGCCACTAATCTCTCGGGATTAGGTGTATGCGAAATCAACACTACTTTCAATATTATCTCCCTTTCTAATAAACGAATTTAAACTCATACATACCATTATAATATAATTAATCGACAATGTCATTTATAATTTTTCAGACGACAATATTTTCACAATTTACACACTAATCCTAATCCAAAAATAGCTCTTTTAAATCACTCTGCATTTTGTCTACAATCTCCTTAAAAACCGGTCCACAGCTATCTCCCCCTCCCCTCACAGCATCTTCCGACAGTATCACAATACAATATTTAGGTTTATCTAAAGGAAAAAATCCCGCATACCAAGCTTGTATAATACTCCTATCTCCATCTTTTATTCCTGTTTCTGCGGTAGACGTTTTCGCACACGCCTCCATATTTTCAGGTCTACCCTTTAAACTTGTGCCGTAATCTATCGAAGCTTTCATGTATTTTTTTAATTTTTCGGCAGTCTGCTCACTTAAAACTCTTTTCTTCTTTGCCTTATCGCAAGAATTTATAAACTTTAAATTTTCATTCACTAGTCCCTTAACTAACTTTGGCTCTGAGTATTCTCCCTTGGAGGCTATCATGTTTATTAACCCCGAAATTTGAAGTGGGGTTGCCAAAAGACTCCCCTGACCAAAAGAAAAATTTGCTCTGTTTTTTTCGGATTTAAGCTCTTCGTCGCTTGGAAGATAGCCGCTCGAAGAAATTATTCCGGGAGCTAATTCTTGCGACTTTCCAAAGTTAAGTTCCTTGGAAAGTTTCAGCATATCTGTAATGTCGATACTTTTTAAGAGTTCAATAAAATATGTGTTACAAGAATAAGCTATGGCTTTCTCCATATCGACCGTTCCGTGAGGTTTACCGTTAAAACAGTGAAATACTTTGTCTTGAATGTCTATCCCACCCGAGCATTCGTAGCTGTAGTCTTCGCTAACTCCCGATTCTAATGCAGTAGCGGCAGTAATAAGCTTAAAAATTGAACCAACATTGTATTTACACATAACCCTGTTTAAAAGAGGTGAATTTTTATCATTCAAATAATCCGACACATTTCGTGGTGAAAACGACGGCAAACTTACGCTAGCTCTTATCTCACAATTCGGAACCTCGGTTATTAAAACCGCTCCTTTTTCTATATATTTGTTGGAAACCTCTTCTGCTAATTTTTGTATTCTTGCGTCGATATTAAGCACCACTCCTTTAGACATCATATAAGATTTGTCGTCTATAAACTTATTATTCCCAGTAATTATCTTATTAGCAGCGTCGACGTTATACTTAACATACACAGCATTATCTTTGTCTTTCAAAAACTCATTATAAGCTTTTTCAATACCATAAACTCCATTTTTGTCACCATCAATGTAGCCTATAACGTGAGGAGCGAGAGTAACGCTTGAATACCTTACGGGAATTTTAAACATATCTATGTTAGGTACGTTATCTCTCTTACTAATCTCAACCACAAAAGGACGTCCAAATTTAAACTGCTCGCAAACCTTGGAAACATTGTCCTCGCTTATAAACTTATACACATCATTTATACTCTGTACACTCGGAACTACTACGGTTGCAAATTTGTTGTCTTGATTAACCAAAGGGTAATTTCTACAATCATATATATTTCCTCTAATGTCACATACTTTTATTTTATAAGATTGCTGACATAACGCTGCATCGTAAAGGTCACTTCCGCTTGATATGTCGTCGAGCCTGATGATGCACAAGCAAATAAAAAACATAAGTAAACCAAAAACCACTAAAGTTCTTTTAAACATAAAAAATAGACCCTCCTTATCACAGATAAAATTCTATAAGATAAGTATTGGTCTAAATGAGTGTGTTTTATTACATAAATTATACTCTTAATTAAGTTAAAAAAATCTATCTTCGGGACCCGAAAAATGCTCTCCCAACCCATCCGGTGCCCAAACTTCTAACCCTTTCGTTGGCATTTGTAGCCAACTCAGTTGCAACATTAGCAGTTCTATTTAAGTTATTACATGAGTCACTAATATTTGCTTCAACATTTTCCACAGATTGAGAGATTGTTTTAAAATTTTTCGCTATATAAACAACCGCTCCGGTGGCAGTCACAGCACACGTTGCATAAATCAGTTTATTCCAATTATTTCCAAGCCATGTCTTGACAGAACCTCCTGAAATTTGTTCAAGTTCAAAGTCACATAAATTTCCACTCTGTATTGTAGTGATAACAGATTTTTTAAACTCTTTAATTTCGTCTTCAGACATTTCTATTCCTTTTTCAAAAAAGGCTTTCCTAACTTGCTCATCAGTTTCGAGGGATACTACATATTCTAAAAATTGCTTGTCTTTGCATACTTCATCAAATAATTCTTGATTCATTACCTTCATTTTGATCTTCCTTTCATTTTATAATTTGCGGCGAAATTTTTACACGGCCGATGCAATTTTACCCCAATTTTCTTTTAACCAGTTGCTTGCTCCTCCCGACACCACATTAAGAGAATTTTCATTTATTTCAGCCGGATGATTTATCTCTTGCTGAACTTTTTCAATAACAGCAGTTTTGTACTCCTCGGGAATAACTATTCCATCATCTGATAATTTCTTTTTAATTTCCTCGCTCATATTATTTATATCCATGACTATAAACCCTCCTAATAAATTGTGTTTAATCATTACTGTGTAATTATAACATATATTATTTTTATAGTCAATTAAAAATATGTATAATTATTTTAAATTTTTATTAAATTATATAATTTTATTTTTATACAAAATTAAATATGCATTTTAAATAAATTGTTTTTACCATTCATAATTGTTTGTAACTCCTCATATTTCCCTTTAAATGGACATATAAATGACAAAGATACTTAATTTAGGGGGGCTGATATGTGAAAG
Source organism: uncultured Eubacteriales bacterium (assembly GCA_934729465.1). Lineage (GTDB taxonomy): Bacteria > Bacillota > Clostridia > Oscillospirales > Acutalibacteraceae > RUG14215. The sequence goes on from CAKVEP010000011.1 coordinate 31,734, forward strand.
AGAAAGTAGAAGAAAGAGCTGTAATACTCGGAGAATACATCATAGAAAATAAAGCGACAGTTAGAAAAGCTGCTCAAAAATTCGGAGTGTCAAAATCAACAGTTCATAAAGATGTTTCGGAACGATTAAAATACATAAACATACAGTTATATAAAGACGTTAAAAATATACTTGAAACCAACAAATCTCAAAGACATATTAGAGGTGGCTTGGCAACTAAGCAAAAATATAGTCACAGATGCATAAAAACAGAGAGCTAAATAAGCTCTCTGCATTTTTATTTATTTTCCATAGTAAGCTCTTGTGTATATCTGTTTTATCTCGTCTATGAGAGGGTAGCGTGGGTTTGCGGTTGTACACTGGTCTTCGTGGGCATTTTCGGAAAGTCTTTGTAAATTACTGAAAAATTGTTCTTCATCAACGCCACATTCTTTTATACTCATCGGCATGGATAACTCTCTTTCCAGCTTTTTAATTGCCTCTATGAGATTTCTCACGCTTTCTTCGGTGTTTTTCCCGCCAACACCAATAAACTGTGCAATCTTAGCATACTTTTTATCTGCGACAAACTTTTCATACTTAGGAAACGTTGTAAATTTAGTTGGCTTAGAAGCGTTATACTCTATAACATAAGGCAGTAAAATTGCGTTTGCACGTCCATGAGGTATATGGTATTCTCCGCCGAGCTTATGCGCCATAGAGTGGTTAAGACCCAGAAAAGCATTAGTAAACGCCATTCCGGCTATACACGACGCATTATGCATTTTTTCTCTAGCCTGAGAGTCTGTGTCGCCGTTTTTGTAAGAGCGAACAAGATATTCAAAAACCATTCCTGCAGCTTGAAGTGCCAAACCATCGGTATAATCGCTCGCCATAACCGAAACATAAGCCTCTATTGCGTGTGTCAGTACATCAAGACCCGTATCCGCAGTTGCAGACTTTGGAAGAGTCATAACAAATTGCGGGTCTATTATCGCAACATCAGGAGTTAATGCGTAGTCGGCTAACGGATATTTTATATTTCCGGATTTTTTATCTGTTATAACCGAAAACGACGTTACTTCTGAACCTGTACCGGAAGTGGTTGGAATAGCAACTAGCTTTGCTTTTTGTCCGAGCCTTGGAAATTTGTAAGCACGTTTTCTTATATCCATAAATTTAAGTTTCATTCCGTCAAAAGTGGCGTCAGGGTGCTCGTAAAACAGCCACATTCCCTTAGCTGCATCTATCGCCGAACCACCGCCTAAAGCGATTATAACATCAGGCTTAAATTGGTTCATTATCTGTACGCCTCTTGATATCGTGTCAACGTCTGGGTCAGGCTCAACGTCGTAGTAAACCTCTGTGTGACAAGGCATTTTCCTTTTATTCAAATAATAAATAACCTTATCCACGTTTCCAAGTTTAACCATAGTTTCGTCTGTGACGATAAATGCCCTTTCGATATTTTCCATCTTCTCAAGGTACTGAATAGAGTCATTTTCAAAGTATATCTTAGGCGGAATTTTGAACCACTGCATATTCACCCTCCTTTTTGCTATTCTCTTTTTGTTTATAAGGTTCACAGACGACACATTAGATGTTGTTGAATTATGTCCGTAAGAACCGCAGCCAAGCGTTAAAGAAGGAGTATTAGTGTTGTATATGTCCCCGATAGCCCCTTGCGAAGACGGAGAATTTGATATAACACGCCCAACCTTCATTTGATTTCCAAATTCATTTATTATTTCCGCATTGCCACTGTGAATAACAGCGGAATGTCCCAAACCTCCCATTTCAAGAGTCTGCTTAGCTATGTCGAACCCCTCTTCAAAATCTTCAACAACATAGTAAGCGAGAACAGGTGAAAGTTTTTCCCTCGACAAAGGATAATCTACTCCAACGCCATCAAGCTTAGCTATTAATATTTTTGTATCTTTAGGAACGTCTACTCCCGCCCTTTCAGCAATCCAGTGAGCCGTCTTTCCAACAACGTCAGGATTAAGAGAATTTTTTTCACGATTTACAACATAATTTGATACCTTCTCTGTCTCCTCACCGTCAAGAAAATAACAACCGTTGTCTTTCATTATTTTTTCAAACTTTAAGGATATGTCCTTATCAACGATAACAGCTTGCTCTGATGCACATATCATACCATTGTCAAACGTCTTGGAAAGCATCAAATCAGTACAAGCTCTCTCAACATCGGCACTTTTCTCTATATAACACGGTACATTTCCCGGTCCAACCCCCAAAGCAGGTTTACCCGTTGAATAAGCAGAACGCACCATCGAAGCTCCGCCCGTTGCCAAAACAAGCGCCACACCGGGGTGCATCATCAAAGCGTTAGTGGCTTGTATAGACGGGTACTCTATCCACTGTATACAATCCTCAGGAGCACCGGCTTTTATTGCAGCATCTCTGAGAATTTTCGCCGCCTCAACCGATGACTTCTGAGCCGACGGATGAAATCCAAATATTATAGGATTTCTCGTTTTGGCACATATCAAACATTTAAACATTGTTGTTGAGGTAGGATTTGTAACAGGAGTCGCAGCCGCAACAACACCAACAGGCTCCGCGACTTCAACATAACCTTCCATGTCGTTTTTTTCTATAACGCCAACTGTCTTTTCATATTTAATTGAGTGCCAGATATATTCAGTTGAAAACATATTTTTTATAATTTTGTCTTCAACAATTCCCCTCCCGGTTTCTTCAACAGCTAATTTTGCAAGGTCCATGTGATGCTCAAGACCGGCAAGAGCCATTTCATGTACAATATTATTTATTTGTTCTTGGTCGATCTTCATGTATTCGCTCAAAGCCTTCTGAGCTTTATTCACTAAACCGTCTATCATATTTTTTACGTCTGGTTTCGGGGCTTCTTTATTGTTTTTTATTTCAGACATTAAAAATTACCTCCTAAATAATAGAGTCAAATTTCATCGATTTATGTTGCACAATAATATAAAATAAACACTTGTAATTATAACAATATGTTACAACATTGTCAAATATTTCATTTCACACTATATCTTCACCAAGACTAACCCTAATATTCATATTACCTTCTTTAAATAGTATATTCAGCTCTTCGGAAAATTCTATTACAATTGAAAATAATATTTCATAGTATGTTCTATTCTTTCTCTGGCTTTTTTGATGTGTCTGGAAACGCACGACACATCTATATCAAGCACCTTAGAAATCTCGCTCATCTTCATTTTACTTCCGTAATAAAGCGACACACATATTTTTTGACGGTCAGTAAGCTCTCCCTCAATCACCTTTTTAAGTAGTTTCAGCATTTTCTGGTGCTGGGCACTGTTGCCTACTAAATCTTTTTTAAACAATTCCATGCCGGCTAAGGATTCTGTAAAATTATCCAAACACAGCTTACCTTTGCTCATTGGTTGTCACCTCAGATTTATGCATAAGATATTCGCCCGTGTTCTTCAATTCAAGGTACATTTCATAAAGCATCTTAATTCTATATTTTAAATTTAAGTCTTCGGGGTTTTTATTTTCAAATTTTTTCAGGTTTTTTATATAGCTTTTTAAAGTATCAGCTTCGCTAAAATATTGTTTAGCTAAAATCCTATAATCCATAAAATCCTCCTCACCACGAATCGTGTAGTAAAGTACAAAATAAACTTTAAATTTTAATGTATCACCGATATATTTGTAAAAATATTTTAATATAAAACATTATTCACTCTAAGAGTGTATCATGTTGATATTAATTAGTCAATATGCATTTGGCAATTTGATGCGTTTTCCGACCGTTTTCTACATCGTGTACAAATATACCATATTTTACCACATCATCTACACGAAATGTGTGTGTGGTACACCGTGATTATATTGTAATATTAATTCGACACACTTTTTTATTAACTTCAAGCTTTATAGTGTATAAATATAATATGCATATAATTTAATTGCTTCCAATCAGGAGGTTAGTATTTATGAATGACAATATCTTCGGTAACAGATTAAAAGAACTGCGCCTAGAAGCCGGATTAACTCAGGCTCAGTTAGCAGATAAATTAAATATTTCATCTTCAACAATAGGAATGTATGAGCAAGGAAGGCGTGAGCCGGATAACGATACCCTGACTAAACTATGTGCTGAATTAAACACAAGCGTTGATTATCTTCTTGGAATAAAAAAATACGCTAAATTTAACAATTTGGATGTTGACAACGTTATCTCAGACTTTATTCAATTTATAGAGAACAAAGAAAATTTAATGTTTAACGGACAACCCATTGATAAAACCGACAGAAAGCATATCGCAAACGCCCTAAAGCTTGCCAGTAAACTTTCTATTAGGGACATCGAACAAAACAACTCTGAAAATTAACAGAATAACACTTTTTAATTATATGTATATAATGTAAATAAGGACTCCAATCGACTATTATCTAGTAGCTTATAGTGAAAAGTGGGTGAAGATATGTGCAGTTACCGTCAACAAGGTTGCTTAGCTCTCGTTTTTGGACTGGGACTTACACTTTCATTTTTCTTCCCCGAAAGGTTCATCATTACCTTAATATCTATAATAATTGTCGTGTTAGCAATATCCTTGATTAAATGCTAAATTTTTGGGTTAGGAGGCTTTATTAAATGAAAGTAGTTGTAATAAAAAGTCCAAAGTTCTTCGGCTTTTTCTTAAGGAAAATCTTTAAAATAAAAAAAGAAGAACAACAACAATAATTCCCGTCCAAAAATTAACACCACGCAGACCGACCTTTAACGGTTTACGTGGTGTTTTTTCAATTTAATTCGGTGTGAGCAATGGCTACGCATTCAACACACGTAGCTCCGGCTTCATACAGTACTCTGCAACATTCTTTAAGAGTGTTTCCTGTGGTAAATACGTCATCGCAAAGAAGAATTTTCTTTCCTTTAACATCTAAAGTATCGTCAACACTGTAAGCGCCCTTAACATTACTAACTCTTTCCAAAGCGTCCAAATCGTGTTGAGGCTTGTTATTTCTAGCCTTAATCAGCAGTGATTTACAATCCACATTTAATTTTTCGCCTATCTTTTTAGCCAAAGCCTCGGATTGATTATAGCCTCTCTCAGATTTCTTAATTTTAGACATCGGAACAAACGTTATAACATCAAAATCTAAATTATAATAAGTATCCTTCAAACCTTTTATAATCTCATCTGAAAAATGTTCGCAATAACACTTACAACCTCTAAATTTAAATCTCCAAATAGCTTGCTTAACTGCGCCATCATACCTCAAAGGTGTAAAACAATAAGATTTAAAATTATTTTCATCTTCATCAAACACTTTAACTCTTTCTAAATGTCTGGTAATCGAGCGGTTACAGTTATCGCAACACGTTTTGTCATGCGATATAACATCTTGACAATATGGACATCTCACTGGATAAACAGCCGCAATCGCAGCCTTCCAAATTGACTTAAACACAGTTACACCTCATTATATTAAAATTTAGCCCAACATCTCCATAGCCTTTAAAACTTGGTCATCATCTTCCAAGCTAAGCTGAGAATTGTTTAATAACCTGCTTTTGTCTTCATCAAGAGCAACATCCTCATCAGGATTCACTCCCATACCGTATAATGAATTACCATCTTTAGTAATGTAGTGAGCCGTGGGGAACATTATAACAGAGCCGTCTGAAAGCTGCAAAGTCTTCATTTTCAGAGCGGTTCCGGCAGTTTTCTGACCAACAACCTTTGCATTACTAAAATCCTTCAAAGCGCTAACTAAAACCTCAGATAAGCCGGCGGTTTCTTCGTTGCACACAACGGATATATTACAACTCACACCAGAAGAAGTAGATTTAAACTCCACTCCCTTCTCGCCACTTTTCTCAACGTAACTAACAATATCACCCGCAGGAAATAAAAAGTTTACAATCTTAGCTAACTGGTCGCTACTTCCGCCTTTGAGCCCTCTAACGTCTATTATAAATTTATTCACGCCATCTGCCTGTAATGACTGAAAATTACTAACAAATAAATTTCCCGCCTCAGCGCTAAGTCCTTGAAGTTTCAAATAGCCTATGTCATCAATCCTCTGAGTTTTTACAGCTTCATTTTTGTCTTCCTTGCCGGAAATAAATTCCTTATATTCCTCGCTCGAAAGATATTTACAATCGCCTTGATTCAGTCCATGAATGTAGCCGTTACATATATTGTTAATTAAATCGTCCTCATTTATATCACCGAAATATTCTTGTCTTATAGCATGGTCCACTTCGCTTAGTTTTGAATACATTTGTTGTTTTTCATAATTATAAGAAACGACCTTATTAAACTTACGCATTGCCAAAGTGTAGCTCACAGAATACGCCAAAGCGGCAGAAACAAACACCGCCGACACACATATTCCAAGGGGGATTTTTTTGTTAGCAATATTTAATAATCTTTTCATGACACTTCCCCCTAAACCTTAATTTCCAAATTCTATCATGGGATTATATTTTACCCCGTAAAGTCTGGTTTCAAAATGCAAGTGAGGTCCTGTTGAGTGACCGGTACTTCCAACATAACCGATAACTTGTCCCTTTTTAACACTGTCGCCTTTTTCAACGGTTATTCCGCTCATGTGGGCGTACAAAGTTGACCTTCCGTTACCGTGGTCTATGGTGAGGTAAGTCCCATAACCGCCTCCCCAGCCACTAGCATTGGATTGAATTACCTTGCCGTCTGCGACTGCAACTATCTTAGCTCCATAAATTTTTGCGCCCGCAATATCTATAGCCCCATGCATAGAAGTACGTCCTTCTCTATCGAAGAAGTCGGAAGATATGTATTTATACCCCGGAACAGGCCACAAATAATTTCCTGTGGATACAGGCGTATTATTATTATTGTTATTACTATTGCTATTACCATTACTGTTATTATTATTGCTGTTGTTGTTTGCTTGTTGTTGCTGCTGTTGCTGTTGCTGTTGTTTGCGACGTTGTTCTTCCTCTGCAGCTTTACGTCTAGCCTCCTGCTCAGCTTTGCGTTTCTGTTCCTCATAATACGCATTAATCTCAGCCTCAATTTGTTTTAATTCAGAATCATTTTCATCGAGTTCATCTTTAGCATTAGATTCCTGTTGATGCAATCCCGACAAAATAACTTCGCTTTCATCTATCAACCCCTGCAACTCTTCCTGCTTGCTTGAAAGAGAAGCATACTCTGCCTCAGCCTGCTTACGGTTTTCCTCGATTATACCTTTCTGCTCAGAAATACTCTCTATACACTGATTTAATTCATCTATAAGACTTGAAATTGTGGTACTAACTGTTTTAACCATTTGAGCTTTATCTAAAAATTCTTCAAAAGTTTTTGCACCCAACACTATGTCGATAGTTGAGGTGTCGCCGGCAATGTATATAGACCTCAAGCTAACCTTCAAAGAATCCATTTTTTTCACTTTGTCAGCTTCTAAAGACTTAATATTTTTTTCGCTTTCTTCTATTTCTTTGTTCAAGCTGTCTATGTATTTATTCGAAACATCTATTTGCTCTTTAACGATACTTATTTGTTTGTCGAGAGCATCTTTCCTGTTAACCTCATTTGCAATTTCGTTTTTTGCATCTGCAAGTTTCTTAGCTAATTGTTCACTTTTTTCCTGAAGTTGCTTTTTAGCATTTTGACTTGCTTTTATATCCGTACCAACAACCCCCTGAATTTTCATAATTCCGGGGAAAGCCACTATTGATATAGCAGTGAGCAAAGCAACTCCTTTTAACTTTTTCCTACCATAATTACCATACGACAACGTCGCCACCTTCTTTCTTTAAATAACGACTAATTGATATAATCCCTCCAATTAATCCAAATAATATTCCCGCAACAGTAAAGCTTCCTGCAATATAGTAAACTAAACTGCTAAAGGGTATGCCTTGGAACGGTACGATTTTATTAATAACCATCATAAGTTCATCGTAAACGAACTTTAAAACCACCGTGGAAATAGCCGCAGAAATGAGTCCTATTACAATACCTTCAATTATAAAGGGAATACGTATAAACCAATTTGTCGCCCCAACAGACTTCATTATACTTATCTCGAACCTTCTGCTATACATCGTAACCTTTATAGTGTTAGAAATAATAAACAACGAAACTGCTCCAAGTGCAATAATAGTCCATATTCCGGCATTAGTAACCAGATTGTTCAAACTCGTAAGCTTAGAAGCTGTGTCACTCCTGTCGCTCACAGTGTCTACTCCACTAATTTTTTTAATCTCAGATGCTGTCATATCGTAAAGCGATAAATCTTCCATCGTAACATGGTAAGCATCTGGCAAAGGGTTTTCGTTTTCCTTAAGCACATCAAATAAAGAGCCAAGCATTTCCTGATATTCCTTAACGGCTTCTTCCTTTGGATAATATCTACATTCAAGCACATTCGGAATTTTCTCTATCTTCTCCCCAATATTGCGAGCCTCAGCAGAAGTGATGTTATAATCAAGGTAAACATTTATAACATTTTGGTCCTCTATAGACTTTAGCACACGGCTAATATTCACAGACAACAGCATTGCCCCGCCAGTAAGGATAAAACAGCATATCATAACAAGCACCGACGCAAAAGACATCATCCTATTATTCCACACATTTTTAAACCCTTCTTTTAAAAAGTATCCTATTGAACTAATTCTCATCATCCTGCCTCCTCAAACCGGTATCGTTTTTAATTTTACCTTTAAACAATTCAACGGTTCTAAACGGAAATTTTTTAACAATTGATAAATCGTGAGTAACCATAATAATGGTTGTCCCACATTTATTTATTTCGGCAAGCAGGTCAACTATCTCAAAAGACATAGATGGGTCAATATTACCAGTTGGTTCATCTGCTATTATGGTGTGAGGATTATTAACGAGCGCCCTTGCAAGACCAATTCTTTGTTTTTCGCCGCCCGACAACTCTGAAGGAAGTCTTCTAGCTTTGTCTTCAAGTCCAACAAGACCCAACACATAAGGGACTCTTTTTCTGATGTCTCTTTCCCTTGCGCCTGTTATGTGCATAGCAAATGCAACATTATCATACACCGTCATTTTTTCAATTACTCTGAAATCCTGAAACACAACCCCCATCGTTCGCCTCAAATAAGGAATATCTCTCTTTTTCAAGGTTGATAAGTCAGTGCCGTCAACAATAATTTTGCCGGAAGTGGGCTTTTCCTCACACATTATAAGTTTTAAAAATGTACTCTTACCAGCCCCCGAAGCTCCAACAATAAAAACAAATTCCCCACTTGATATAGAAAGATTTAAGTCTTCCAGTGCAACTATATTTTTATCATAAACCTTGTTTACACCTATAAAATCTATCATATTTTGCACTCACCTCACTTAAATCATTGTGCCGCCTTATAAAAAGACGGCACATTAATTTAAATTAAAATTTTAATATTTCATTGGATTTGCCATCAAATATTTCTTAACCATCAACGCCACTTTAAATACTATAGCATCTTCAAACTCTCTGAGGTCTAAACCCGTAACTTTTTTAATTTTTTCAAGCCTGTAAACCAGGGTGTTTCTGTGAACAAATAATTTTCTTGATGTTTCAGAAACATTTAAGCTGTTCTCGAAAAACTTTTGGATTGTGAATAAAGTTTCTTGGTCCATAGCTTCAACAGAACCCTTCTTAAATACTTCTTTCAAGAAAGCTTCACACAAAGTTGTTGGCAATTGATAAACAAGCCTTGCAATTCCCAAATTGTCGTAACTAATAACATTTTTCTCTGTCTCGAAAACCTTAGCAACTTCAATTGCAACTTGAGCCTCTTTAAAAGACCTTGCTAATTCTTTTATTCCATTAACAGCCGTACCGATACCAATTACGCAACGAGTATAATACTCTCCAACAAGCGTGTCTAAGATTGAAGCAGCAAGTTTTTCCAAATCTTTGATGTCAGTATCTTGACGAATTTCTTTAACTAAAGCAACGTCGGTTTCGCTAATGTTGATAACGAAATCCTTAGTTTTGTCAGGGAACAAAGATTGAACAACTTCATATGCAGAAGCGTCAGACTTCGAAGTAACCTTAACTAGCATACAAACTCTGCTAACATCAGAATTAAAGCGTAATTCTCTAGCCTTTAAGTAAATGTCGCCCGGCAAAACATTGTCTAGCAATACATTTTTAACAAAGTTAGATTTATCATATTTTTCATCATAATATTGCTTAACATTACCCATAGTAACAGCTAAAATTGAAGCATATTTTTTAGCAGAATCGTCGTTACCCGAAACGAAAACTGCATGCTCCGGATGCACACTGCTACCAAAAGATTTATAAGTAACACCGTTAATAACAAAAGTGTCAGAAGCAAGAAGAACCTCTGAATTTATAGATTGGTTAACCTCGCCAACCTTACTCATGTCACTACATGCAACTACTAAAGAAGACTCATCAACAACGCCAATAACTCTGTCGATAGAATCTCTCATTTGATTAATTATACCTTGAAACAACCTATTAGACATAAAATCCCTCATCTTTCAACTATAATGAACAAAATTAAAAAGCATAGCTAAATAATTTACTGTGTACATTATCTATTATACATAATTAATGTTTTTTTTGCAAGTCCTAATTGCTCAAAAAGTCTAATAAATAAAAATTTCTGTCTAAATGCACTGAATTTTAATTTAATTATAAAAAATAATATATAGTTGTCTAATTGCAAAATTGGTTACCATTAAATGGTAACCAACTTAAATTTCCAAAACACCCTAAAAACTGAATAAAGAAAAAATCAGGAAGGAAAAACCAAATCAAAAGGGTCAAGCCCTCGACCAATTAGTACTGCCAAGCTAAATGTGTTACCACA
>CAKVEP010000012.1 GCA_934729465.1 uncultured Eubacteriales bacterium
AGTTTTTACGTCCTTCTTACATCGCTTAAGCTATCACTGAACCACTCGACTATCGCGTGGTTTTCTACATACAATAAGCCTTAACACATTTAATGTGTTAAGGTTTCGTCTTATGTTATACTTAATATTAAATTATTTAAACCTTTAAACAAATACATTTATTACATTTTAATTTATCCAACTCATTTTCATAAATTTAATAGTAAAAATTAAATAATCCACCCGCTAAGCGAGTGGATTTGTTTTAGCTTTATTTCTTACCTTTTTTCTTCAGCGCATAGATTACTCCGCCTATTATGGCTGCCAAGGCTGCTAAAGATGATATTATCCAAGGTAATTTTTTGTTGTCTGTTTTTTGTGAATCTTCAACTCCGGTTTTAGATGATTGCGAAGTTTCATTTTTATCGCTTGACTCTGACTGAGAATTTTCTGAAGAAGTAGCGTTCTCCTCAGTCGAGCTTTCGCTCTCGGAAGACTTAGAAACCACATTGCTTTCAGAGCTACTGCTTGATTGCTGTGTGACATCTTTTGAAGAAGTATTTGCGGAAACAGTTGAAATATTTAAACCACTTTCGTCCTCCTCTGAACTTCCGCCTTTAGCTGAATCTAAAGCTTTCTTTTCTTCGTCAGTTAAATTATCGTAAATAGCGTAAGGTGAAAAATGATTTAGCTTTAGTTTTGCAAATTCGCCTTGTCCTGCAGGATAAGCAAACCCACTTAAACTTTCTAGCGATATAATTTCATCTTCTCCTTCTTTGATAAATATAGCTTTTACTTCATCTTTATCCCAGTCTTCTCCTAACTCAATATAAAACGGTACGCTCTTTGAAAATTGAGTATATTTATTTCCGTTTGGAGCTGTAACTTCAGCTAGGAATATCCATAGTCTTTCTGAATCAACTTTGTTTTTGTGTTCTTCATCCATTAAGGCATAATATTTGTCCCAATCAGATTTCGATTCGCTATTCTTCACCCAGCGCACAGAGAAACGTGAACCCTTTTCAAACACTCCTTCAGAGTTGTCTATTGCATACCAAGCACTTGTTCCGTCAGATTCTTCTTTTAACCATGTAATATCGTTGTCTGATATTTCCGCACTCGTCGTGCCATCGTCAGAAATATAGTTTACAACGCCATTATTATTAACTTCTTTTCCCCATGTTGATTTGTTTACGTCTACAGTTACAGTGATGGTTGTATCGCTAGGCGCATTACCAACACTTACTCCGTTTACAAATTCTTCTCCTTGAACTTTATAGCTTACTGTTAATGTGTGGTCACCAACTGTAAGTGTTTCCAAATAGCTGTTTTTCAAAGTGATTGTTCCGTCTGAAACAGTGTAATCGGTATCCTTTACTAGGTTTTTGGAGCCATCGTTTATTTTAGCTATTTCGTTACCGTTTAAAACAACTTCTGCCTGTTTATCTTCTTTTGACAGCTTAGTGTAATTTACATTTGTTGTCTTTGAAACTGCATCAGTGTATATTACTATGCCTTGTGAGTTTATATACGAAGTATAACCTATGTTATCCGTTATTTTAGCATACACAACATATTTATTGTCTTTTGCCAATTTAACCGGGTTTTCATACTTACTCCACGAAGTTATTTTTGTCTCTATTTCTTCAGAGGTGTATGTTTTATCTTCGGTGAATAAGTCTTCGTTTGAAACATAGTATTCTATTTGTTTTACTCCACTTTCTGCGTCGCTTGCCGATATTGTTACTTCTTGAGCTTCTTTATAGAAGTATCCAAATGTTATCTTGTTCATAAACTTCTCAAAAGCATTTTGCTCTAAACTGCTTATTGAAATACTTCCACTAGGCGGGGTTACATCCTTTTTAACTGATTCAGAAACGTTTATTGCATCTGTCATTTGACCGCTCGTATTTTTTAAGTATATTTTAACTGTACCGGATTCTTTGCTTTCGGATATTTCTAATTTTTCACTATAATCTCCGTTCAAGATTCCAGAAATACTGTATCCAGTTTCAGGCTTGATTGTAGCTTTATTTCCGTCTTTAATAAACACTGTTCCGTTACTTTTATAGTCTCCCTCAATCGTGTATGGATTGCTCGGCGCTTCTAAATATTTTACATTTAATTTAATGTTTTTAACTCCTGTATAATTACCTTTGAAATTTACGCTTATATTCTTTTCTCCAACTGACGTCATATCTGACGGTAATGTTACCTGATAATCCGTATCTTTTAATAAAACATTTTCATCTTTTTTAACGGTTATCTCCGGACTCCATACTTTTGCGTCATATATATATTCATCAGAGTCTGAACTTACTTTAACATTCTCATCGTTACTTACATCATATGGCGTAACCTTTACGTTTACCATTTTTTCTACCCTATGTTTTTCTGAGTTATAACCTTCATATCCGCTCCAGTCATAGTTTGCATCATCAACTGTGTAATATGCCATATACTGAACAGATTGTCCCACAGAAGGAATTAAGTTTTCATCTGCCCATTTCCAGCCCGATGGTAACGTGGATTCAGACAGTTTGCTTCCATAAACTATTTCACCTGCTGTTGGCTCTTCAAGTACATCATGAGACGCTTTAGTTATTTCAAACTTCCAAGAATCACCGGTTACGTCTGTTGCTGATTCGTATATATTTCCCTCTGTAACATCTATTTTAACGGTATATTCTCCTGCGTCTACTGGAGGACTTTCTAACTTAGAACCTGTGGAATCATAATATTTTACGGTTATATCTCCCATTCCTTCGATTCCTTCTTTAGCGGTTACTGTTACCTCTTTGCTGCTACCGTTATATTTTAAATCGGAAGGTTTTTTGAAATTAAAATTATTTTCACTTGGTGTAGCTTTTTCTATATTAAACTTCCATGTTTCATCAGTTATGTCTGTTGCTGATTCATAATTGACTCCCTCAGCAACGTCTATTTTAACGGTGTATTCCCCAATATCTACAGGGACACTCTCTAATTTATCACCCTTAGAGTCATAATATTTTACGGTTATATCTCCCATTCCTTCGATTCCTTGTTTAGCAGTTACTTTTGCTTCTTTGCCGCTGCCGTTATATTTTAAATCGGAAGGTTTTGTGAAAGTAAAATCATTTTCTCTTGGTGTAGCTCTTTCAACATTTACCTCAAAGGTTGTATTATTCGGAGCAACTCCATCTTTGTACTCTTCCCCTAGAGGGTTATAGCTTACTGTTAATGTATGATTTCCTACCGAGAGAGTATTCAGATACTGATATGTTAAAGTGATTGTTCCGTCTGAAACAGTGTAATCTGTACCCTTTATCAGGTCTTTTGAATCATCGTTTATTTTAGCTATTTCGTTACTGTTTAAAGTTACTTTTACTTCTTTACTTTCGTTTGAAAACTTTGTATAGTTTACGCTTTCAGTGTCTCTTTGAGAATCCGTGTATATTACTATTCCGTTTGAACTTATGTATGTTGAATTATCTGCTTTATCTGTTATTTTAGCGTAGACAACATATTTATTGTCCTTTTGCAGTGTAAATGGATTTTCATACTCATTCCACGAGGTTATTTTTTCCTCTATTTCTTCAGAGGTATATGTTTTGTCTTCACCAAATAAGTCTTCGTTTGCAACGTGATATTTTATTGTCACTGAAGACTGCATATCGCTGCTAACATTTATAGTTACCGTCTGTTCCTCTTTAAAGAAGTAACCAAATGTTATCTTATTTATAAAGCTTTTAAAGCCACCGTCGCTAATGTTAGTTATTTCAATCGAACCGGTTGGAAGCATCTTAAACGTTACTTCTTTTGAACCGCTATAATTACCTTTACCTAATATTATAACTTTTCCTTGTTGCTCATTTACTCCTGAATTCCAAATGTTACCGCCGTAAGAAATAGTGTAGTCTGTCTCTTTTTCAAGAGTCGTGTTTCCATCCTTTACAGCAGTTACTATAGGCTCTATTTTACTTCCGCTATATGCATATTCACTCTCCACTCCTTCAACAGTTACGTCACTTATAGATTTTTGAGAAACTTCAAATGAAGCTATATTTTGACCCAGGGTAGGAGAGCTTATTTGATATGTCCCTGCATTTTTTACAATTTCAGGAGATATATTGTATTCCGCCTCAACAGTAAATGTTTTTCCTTGTAATTCTTTTGTAATTTTTATGGTGTCTTTAACTTGCTGGGTTTTATCTTGACCATCATAGCTTAAATCTTGCGGTAAAGTAATGTCGCCTTGGGTCACGCCACTCGTTACATTTGAAATTTTAAATTGTCCACTACCCGAAAGTGTCCCCGAACCTGTAATAGCGCTCGAATAAGACGCATCTAATTCTCCGTCTGTATCTTCTACCGTTAATGTACCATTATTAGTTAATTGACCATTATTAGTCAATGTACTTTTAGTTAACAGTATCCCGTTATTAGTTAATATTCCACCAGTTTGATTATCTAATGTTCCGTTATTAATCAACGTTCCATTAACAGTAAGTGTTTTGCCTGAGGGAATTGTCAAGGTTTGACCTTCTGCAATCGTTAGTGTTTCTCCCTGAGGAACTTCCGCATCATCACTTAAAGTAAATTCATTCCCAGAACCTGAGAGAGTTCCTGAGATAGTTCCTGAAATAGCGTTTGAATTTTCAGGATAATCATTTCCTTCATCTAACAGTGCTATCTGGTTATTAAAATACTCCAGAAGACTATTCAATTTTTCCGCATTAATTTTTTCTCTTTGCTCGTCTGTTAAAGTATTACTATAAATCTCGTAAACTTTTATAGCCTCGTTGTATGCTTTTTCTTGCTCATCTTTACTCTTTGCCTCAAACTCTTCAGATGTTGGTAATTTGTCTATTCTCTCCTGAAGACTTTTAATTACTTCGTCATCTTTTTTGTCTTCCTCTGAATCTTCTTTTGAAATTTCATTTTCCTCATTCGTAACATCATCATTAACAGTATCTTCCTTTACAACTTCATCTTCGACGACATCTTCACTGTTATCTTCTCCTTGAGTCGCAGAGAGTGCGTCATCCGCCTTTACAATACCATAATTTTTTACCGGTATATTCCACATAGCCATACTTCCGGCCATTATCACCGATAGCATCTTTTTACTAATTTGTTTTTTATTGTTGTCCTCTTTCGACATCATAATTCCTCCTTTAATTTAAATATTGATAATTTTTTAGATTATCTCCGTTGGATAATATTAATTATATCATATTATTTTTTCTTTTACAACTATTTTTTAAAAATTATTTCAACCAATTTTATCCACATTTACTAATTGCAAAGTTACTTTTCCTCTTTTGGTGTTATTTTGTTATATCATACTGCTAACATTTTTTTAAATGCAAAACTACTCTATAATTATTTTTAACATCACACGTTGATAAAGTTAAAATTTCTTCATTACCACTTATTGTTCCGCCAAAGTCTTTTATACTCCTCTTTTTTATTGTATTTAAAAATTCTAAAAAACTATTATGGTCAAAATTAGTTTGTATGTAATAATCTTCTGCTTCAATTCTGTAAATCGAAAACACTTCATAGTCGTATACCTGATTTTCTGTTGTAAACTTTGCTTTTAAGTTTTCAGGGTTCTCATACCACTCTTTTTTTAACACATTTCTCAAAGTTCCAAACATACTTTTGTCTTTACGATTATGAGCGTAAATAATTATGTTTTTGTCTGTTGTGTCAAACTTATTTCTGTAATCCGCAAATACCCATCCGGCATTATTAACACTTTTATCAAAACTATGCGTCAGATAATAACTGTTGTCCTCCCCCTTCACAACCGGATAATCTATATTAGTTCCGTTAATTTTTATCCAGCCTACGGTATCCTTATTCTGCTCTTTTAACTTTTTAAAATCTATCTTGGTTTCAACTTTACTCTCTGCCATACTTTCATTTTCACCTTTATTTTCGGCTTCGTTAGTAAGACTAGCTTGAGATATGTCCCCCATAACCCGGTCGTTGTGTTGATTGTCTTTATACCAATTATAGATTTTTCCGCCTGAATAAAGCATTACTCCCGCTAACAATATTTCAATAGCAACAAACAAAATATTATTTTTACTTTTCTTTTCCAAATTAAACCTTCTGCCTTTACTCATAATACTCACCTCTAACTAAACAAAAACCGGCAATTTTATTTGCCGGTCTTTATTATATCACATAACTTTATGGTCTTTTATGCTTTTTTTAAATTGATTTATTTTAAAGATTGTAAACATTCCCAAGCCCAGAGATACAAGCATTATAAAAAATAATGAAATATTATCTTCTGTGTTAGGATTAATCAAAGCATTTGATTGGCTGTCGCTTACAACCGATTCTGTATCGTTTGACTCTTCTTTAACTTGTGATTCTGAATTTGAAGAAACTGTATTTTTGTCATCTGAGGTGCTGTCTTTATTATCAGAGCCTGTATCTTCTGATGTGTTTTCATCATCATTTTTATTATTGCCTTGATTATTATTTCCTTCATCTTTGTTTTCTGTTGAACCCACAGTTACAGATTTAGTTACAAAATTACCACCTTCATAATCCGCAACTTTAACTATGTATTTTCCTTCATCCATTAAAATAGTGTCTGAATAGGCGTTTAGGTCATCTACCGATGTCGTTACCATTTTTACAAGGTTTTGACCCGCTTCGTCGTAAACCGCAATCACTACTGCCAAAGTACCTTCTTGTGCTGTTCCGCTTACTGAAATACCATCAGTTTTTTCCGTCACGTTTAATGAGGTAATTTCAAAGGCTTTAACTTGCTGTCTGCCGGGAAAAATTATAAACGTCAATAATATAATCGGTATAATCAGTCTTATTAATTTTTTCATAATGCGTCCCTCCTGTTAATATAAAATTTGTCTTGAATCAACATCATAATTTATTCCTGCATTAGACCCCGCAAACGTTCCGCCATATGCAGCGCCTCCTAAAGCTCCTTTTTTAATTACAGTAAGCTCAACATTTTTTACGCTTTTATTAGGACAAGGTATTTCATATTCACAGAATTTTAAATTTGTTCCGCCTTCTCCTTCATATTCAGTAGTATAATTGTTTTGTTCATCCTTTATAAAACTATTGTTAAGAATTTTCGTTTCTGTTTTACCATTCTTATAATTGACCTTGGCAACTAATTGATACTCGTTATAATTTTTGTCAGATGGGTAAAGCAGACTAACTGTTAATTTTTCATCTTCTGCAGAAGTATTCGGACCAAAATTATCTCTCACTTGTAATGTTATTCTTGAAATTAAAACGTAATACACATTATTATTAATGTCTGTTATTTTTAATTTTACTTTGTCGTAGAAATTAGAATTAAATTTAACGTTGTATTGTCCTGACTCTACCTTATCAATAGTCACGGCTTTCCTCGGAACATCAACTGCTTCCACCGATTTAAACTCAGATGAATAAGCACTACTTTTAATGGATATCTTATCTTCAAGTAAATACGTTTCAAAAACAGTTGGATTTTCTAATGTGCTTCCTGAAATATCTTTCGTGTTACTAAAGAAAGTTGGGTCCCAAAACATTGGAAAATATTTGTATCCATCTGCAACTCCCACAGTTATGTCTTGATAAGAATTTAATTCGTCATTATAAATTGTTAGTCTAAATTCTCTATCTCCGTTTGTTGAAATTGAATTTTTTCCGCTAACTGCTCCAGTTGGGTCAACAGTTACTCTCTTTTCAAACAAATATTTCATTTTATCTTTTGATTCTTGAAACTCTTGAGTTTCCTTTATGGATTCAAAATCTTTAGTCCAGCAAAAATAATAATTTTCAGAATTATTTGAGCCGGTCTGTTTTGTTATGTCGTATTTTGTTTTATTGTCTGTGTCATCAATCAAAGTTGACGATTTAACATAATTTATATCATAGCTTCCGTCACTGTTTCTTCCGGTTAATCCATCGATTTTATGATAATAAAAGCCTGAATTTTCATCTGTCCAAACAAAATAAACGCTTCCATTAAATCTTGAATAATCTTCATCATTTCCGCCTGCAGTCAGCTGAGGGGTTAACGAAAGATGATTGTAGCCGCTATTTACAGCCATGTCAAACTTAACATTGAACTTGTAATTATTTTCAACATGCTCGCTCAAAGAAATGTCTGCCGGAGTATCACCGTTCGCCCTTAACGACACATTTTTATTTTCTGACAAAAGTTTAACTTCAATATTATATTGTCCATCATCAGTAAAAAAGCGGTCTTTGTCACTTCCGGTCCAGTTGTCTCCATTGACTATTACATCATCAACCGTAATCTCGGGATTATACGAATTACAATCAATAGAAAATTCATAACTTCCGCTTCCAAAATCTTCAGCAAAAATTTTGCTCGGATTCATGGTAAAAATCATGCCGAAAACCGTAAGCACTGCTGTTGCTTGCTTTAATTTAAAATTCATTCAAAAACACCTCATTTATTTTTAGATGTATATTATAATAATATTTTTTCGAAAATAAGTCAAGTGTTTTTGTGGAAAATACTGATTATTTTGTTTTTATATATGTTTATTTTTTATTAAGTTTCATTGTTTATGTACGATAATTATTTTTATAATAACCCACAGTGTTTCAATTTTCCATAATAAGCATCCCCCAGCCTAGCTGGGGGTATTTCTTTAACGGGCGAAGCCCTGTACTACTAGCCGCCTCTAAAGGAG
>CAKVEP010000013.1 GCA_934729465.1 uncultured Eubacteriales bacterium
TTTTTACGTCCTTCTTACATCGCTTAAGCTATCACTGAACCACTCGACTATCGCGTGGTTTTCTACATACAACAAAAAAATTCCCTCAGAAATTTTCATTTTTCTTTTATTTTCGACAACAAATTACAGTATTTTTCATCAGCATAGCTATAGTCATTGGTCCCACCCCTCCGGGCACCGGCGTTATATAGCTACATTTATTTTTAACCGCTTCAAAATCAACGTCACCGCAAAGTTTACCGTTACTCATTCTGTTTATTCCCACATCTATAACAACGGCATTTTCTTTTATCATGTCTTCTTTTATGAACTTTTCTTTACCCACTGCTACTATCAGTATATCCGCTGTTCTACATATATCTTTTAAATTTTTAGTTTTGCTGTGACAAATCGTTACGGTTCCGTTTCTTTGCAGCAATAGCATAGATATCGGCTTTCCTACTATATTACTGCGTCCTACAACAACACAATTTTTTCCTTGTATTTCTATATTTTCCCTGTCTAAAATCCTTACTATTCCTGCTGGTGTACATGGTAAAATTTTAGCTGTTCCTTGCATAAGCTTTCCCACATTTACACTATTAAATGAATCCACATCCTTTTCACTTGATATGGCGTTTATTACGGCGTCTTCATTTATATGTTCTGGTAATGGGAGCTGTACTAATATTCCGCTCACGCTTTCTTTGTTATTTAATTCATTTATTAAGCTAATAAGCTCCTTTTCAGACGTGCTCTTATCCAAAAGATACTCCTCGGATTTAATCCCCACTTTCTCACACGCTTTTTTCTTATTATTTACATATATTTTTGATGCTGCGTCATCTCCAACTAGGACAACCGCCAAACAAGGGACTAAGCCTTCGTTTTTCATTTTTTCCGTTTCAGCTTTAACTTCGCACAACACTTCTTCAGATATTTTTTTTCCGTCAATTATGACTCCCATTTTATACCATCCCTTTTTATATTTATTTATATTACATTTATAATTTACTGTATAGTACATAGTTAACATTATAAATTAAATTAAGTCAAGAAAATAATGTATGAATACTAACCACGTGTTTTTGTAATAATACATTAATGATTGGAGGCATTTATATGTTTTTTCGCACAGACCTTGCTTTAGAACTAAGAGAACAAATTGGCAACAATATTGAGGGCGTACAATATTCAAACGAACAAATTGGCAATACAAAAATAAACAGAATGCAAATAATTAATAATTCAGCAAGTCATAAAATCGGTAAGCCTATAGGTAAATACGTTACTATTGAAGTCCCTGCTTTAACAGACCATTTCGATGCTACTGACGAACGTATTTCTATATTATCGGATGAAATTAAAAAGTTTATCCCTACTGAAGGACTCGTACTTGTCGCAGGACTTGGGAATCTAAACATTACTCCCGATGCTCTCGGTCCTAAATGTATTCATAACGTTCTCGCTACAAGACACATTTCCGGAGAAATAGCTAAATCTACCGGTCTTGAAAAATTACGCTCTGTGGCAGCTGTCGCTCCGGGAGTATTGGGTCAAACCGGCATCGAGGCTAAAGAAATACTTCACAGCATTATAAAACAGATTAATCCTTGCTGTATGATAGTCATTGATGCTCTCGCCTCAAGAAGTCTTAACAGGCTTGGGTGTACTATTCAAATAAATGACAGTGGTATTTCCCCGGGTTCTGGCATCGGAAATAAAAGACCTCTTATAAGCAAAGATAATTTAGGCATACCCGTTATTGGAATAGGCGTTCCAACCGTTGTTGATGCTGACACTCTTGTTGCAGATTTACTCAGCTTAAACGAAAATAAATTTTTTAACCAGCAAACTTTAAAGCAAAAAACCTCGCCAAGGGGCGAAACTATGATTGTCACCCCCAAGGAAATAGACATCCTTATTTCAAGGGCGGCACTTTTAATCGGTATGGCTATAAACTGTTCTTTACACCCTGACTTCTCTCCTGACGACCTATATTCACTTATATCTTAATTTTGTAATATTTTAAATCTCCGTGTCATAAAACTTAAAGAATGAATGTGTGTGCTTTGTCACTACAAGGAGGTTTAAATATTTTGAATATTTTACAAAAAAAAAGAATTTTAAAATCTTGTATCACCCCTTTAGCTTATCTTTCCACTTTGGCTTCTGTTGCTTGCTTTTCTATAAGTACAGCTCAAAAATTTCACATGCCTTATGACAGTATTGATGTGTTATCCGCTGAGTTCATTTTTCCAAGAGGAAGCTCTCTTTGGGGAAAAGTTTCCAATGCTTTTAAACAAGACTTTACTGAACAAAAAAGCCAAAGTTCAACTATAAATGATTTACCTCAGAAACAAACAAACTCTAATAATCAAGTTGTACAAAGTCCAGAAAATACCGAACCTCAGCCTCAGCCGTCTTCGTCCGAAAGCCAAGTCGATGACGAACCTCACGGCGAAAATGAAAATACTTATAAAGTAATTGAAAGTCAAATCACAGCCGGCGGAACAAAATATGAGAATTTCTATGTTAAAAATTCTGCAAACTACGATATAAACATCGCCTCAGAGCTTTCTAAACGACCCGACGTGAAAATTAAACCAACAAACGAACCTCAGGTTTTAATAATGCACACCCACACCTCGGAAGCTTACATGAAACGTGACAACGGTTTCTTTTATGAAAGCTACTATCCCCGTTCCACCGACAACAAACAAAACGTTACAAGCGTTGGAGATGCGATTGCTCAAAAACTTAATCAAAACGGTATAAACACTATCCACGATATTACTTATCACGATATGCCGTCATATAACGGCTCTTACTCAAGGTCAAGAGAAACCGTTAAGTCTAATCTTCAAAAGTACCCTTCTATTCAGGTTGTTCTCGACATTCACAGAGACAGTATGGGAAATCGTGAGACTGGAAAAATAAAGCCCACATTTAAATATAACGGTAAAAAAGGCGCTCAAGTTATGATTATTGCCGGATGCGACAAAGATGGTTCTATCGGATTTCCAGACTGGGAAACAAATTTACGATTCGCTCTCAGACTTCATCAAAAAACTGAAAGTATGTTCCCCGGCATGACAAGACCTCTTAATTTTAATTCTGTTAAATACAACATGAATTTAACTCATGGTTCCGTTTTAATAGAAGTTGGCACAGACGTCAACACTATAGATGAAGCCGTATATTCCGGCTCTTTGCTTGGTGATTCTCTTTCTGAAGTTCTTAAGGAATTAAAATGATTGGGGAGATTTAATGAAACATTGTTTAAGGAAGTATAAATATTTTTTGGTATCTATGATATGTACCTTACTGTTGCTCATTTTACTTTCGGGGTTTATTATTGTTGAAAAAAACACCAGATACATTGCCTTTGGTGATACTTCCCCCTTTTTTTCTTACAGTTGTAACGAACAAAATAAGCTCTTTTCTTTATCGGTACACTTCATGGGCAACGATTATAAAATATCTGTTTAAAATCCAACTTGCCGTTGATTTATAATCTTTAAGTGATATAATATTTATTAAATATTACTATAAATAAGGGGGCTATATTTTGTATTATCAAGAACGTGGCAAGATTTTTAAAAAAATTTGTATTTTCATTCTTTTGATTTCAGCTCAGCTTTCTTTCCCCTATAACTACTATGCCGAACAAGCGGCTCCCCAAAACAACCCTCCAACTACACAAGCTCCTCAAAACACCCCTTCAGAGGGCGAAAATTCTCAAGCCAATACAGAAAACAATGCCCCCGCTCCGGCTGAACAGTCGCCAGAGCAACCTCCTCAGCAACCGCCTCCTCCTGCTGTACAAAATGAAAATCCTTCTGTTAAATCTAAGAAAGTCCCGGCTAAAAAAAGTACTCAGCAGCCAAAAAAGGAGACCGTCCAAAAGCAGGAATCCGAAAACAAAGACGCTGTCAAAGAAAAAGAAGACAAAAAAGAAAATAAAGTTATTTTGCCCGAGGTTCTCCCTGAAGAGGTTTTGCCTCCAAGCAATACACAATCTTCTACATATGACACCGAGCAACAACAAAACAGCTTTGTTAAGGGCGTTATAGCGTGGGTTTTTATTGCAATAGGAATTGCTATTATCGGATTTGTTATATGGTCAAACAGAAAAATTCCTAAGGACTCTTTGCCTTTGTTTGAGGGTAAACATGATTTAAAATCTAAATTGAAAAATTCAAGAAATTATGGTAAAAATATTCGTAGAAAATAATTGGGAGATGTATTAATTGATTTGTTCTATCAAAGGTTTAGAAAATGTAAAAAATATTCATTTTATAGGTATAGGCGGCTCGGGAATGTTTCCTATGGCATCTATACTTAAATGTAAGGGGTTTAATATTACAGGGTCCGACGTTTATGAGTCCGACACTCTGCAAAAGGTAAGAGATTTAGGAATAAAGGTTTTCGTTGGACACGATGCCCAAAACGTTAAAGGTGCCGACATTGTTGTTTATTCAGCTGCTATTAAACAGTCTAACCCCGAAATAGTGGCTGCTCAAGAACTTAATATCAAAACAATCGAAAGAAGTGTTATGCTGGGTATTATCACCTCTTCTTACCCTAATTCAATTGCCGTTTCCGGAACTCACGGTAAAACCTCAACAACGTCTATGATTACAAGTATTTTAATAGATGCTCAGAAATCTCCAACCGCAATAATAGGCGGTACCCTTCCTAAGATTAACGGAAATAGCTGTATTGGAAAGTCTGACACAATAGTTTGTGAAGCTTGCGAATATGTTGACAGCTTTTTAAAGTTACATCCAACAATTTCTGTTATTCAAAACGTTGAGGCTGACCACCTTGATTATTTTAAAACTTTTGAAAATTTCAAAAATTCCTTTAGGAAGTTCGCTAATCAAACAAGTAAATTATTAGTTGTTAACGGAGACGATGTTAACGCCAGAGAGGTTGTTAAAGAGAGTACGGCTGAAAAAATATTTTATGGTTTTTCTAAGGACAACGAATACTACATTGATAATTTGACGTTTGATAAAAGACAATTCCCTTCTTTCACTATCGTTAAAAATGGTGAACCTCTTTTTGATGTGTGTTTAAGCGTCCCGGGAAGGCACAATATTTACAACGCATTAGCTGCTGCAATTGTGGCTATCAACTCAGGGGTGGACTATCAAACTGTGGCTTCTTCTTTGAAAAACTTCAGGGGGGCTCACAGACGTTTTGAAATTTTGTTTAACAAAGACGGTATCGTTGTTGCTGATGATTTTGCTCATCATCCCACAGAAATTAAAAATATTTTGTCTACCGCTATGAATATGGGTTTTAAAAGAGTTTGGGTTGTGTTTCAGCCTCACACCTTCTCAAGGACATTTTTATTCTTAGACCAATTTGCGGAGGTTTTGTCTATCGCCGATAGAGTGGTGTTGTCTGAAATTCTTCCCGTTAGGGAAGTTAACACCTACAACATTTACTCTGAGGATTTAGCTAAAAAAATTCCTGGCTGCGTTTGTTTGAAAACTTTCGATGAAATTACCGATTTTATTTTGAAAAACGTTTCAAGTGGAGATTTAGTCCTCACAATGGGCGGGGGAAATATATATAAATGTGCTAACTCGATTGTTTCAAAATTACAAAATTTAAAATAGGCTATTATCCAAAATCCTACTGCTAAAATTGTAGTGGGATTTTTTATACATATTTTAATAAAATTGTTATAAAAATTCCAAAAATATAACTAAATCTATTGGCATTTACATGTTTATTGTATATAATAATTGTCAGAAAAGAGGGTTTTTTATAAAATAATATTAAATAACATTTTCTTGAACACAGTTTTTATATCTGTAGCTACAAAATGGTTTTTAACAGATAAATTAGTCGTATTAAATTATTCGATATGTTAAGGAGGTAAATTTTATGAAAGATATTGAAAAGAATGCTAAACTAAACGATAAACAAGTTGACGGCGTGGCTGGAGGAGAAAACCTTAAGACAGGCTACGTCCCATTAAAATTCCCACCAACACTAAAACCAATGTTACTAACGGAATCTACGAATCAAACGAAAGATAAAAAAGACGATACTAAATTAAAAGATAAGCAGCTTGATAGCGTTGCCGGAGGCAAACTCCCTGTAGATAAGATAAATGAATTTCTTACCACCCCTTTGATTTCACAAAATGATAACAAAAACGATACTAAGTTAAACGATAAATAGCTTGATGGCGTTGCTGAAGAAAAACTATCGATAGATAATGAACCTGGAGCCTCTTGTTTAAATAAAGGTAAACTAATTAACCCAAGGTTAACTAAAAAACTTTAATGTATTTCTAATCCACGATATAGATACTTAACTATACATAAAAACAAGGCTCGGCAACTCCGGACCTTGTTTTATTACTAATCTATAAATTGTTGGTGGAGCATATTACCCCAAATACCAACATCATCGTACATAATAAAATTAAAACTCCATTAGACAAATTTAAGTGTTCGTCTAATGGAAACATGGTGGAGACGAAGAGGATCGAACTCTCGACCTTACGGATGCGAACCGTACGCTCTCCCAGCTGAGCTACGCCCCCAAGAATACTTAAGTATTATATCACAATAAAAAATATATGTCAACATTTATCACGAACTGTATTGACATTTTAACTTGGCAATGATAAAATTAAATTATTAATATGCGGGTATGGCGGAATTGGCAGACGCGCATGGTTCAGGTCCATGTGAAAGCAATTTCATGGAGGTTCAAGTCCTCTTATCCG
>CAKVEP010000014.1 GCA_934729465.1 uncultured Eubacteriales bacterium
TTCATATTTTTTTGCTAAATCCCCAGAAAGCATAGGGCCATATTGTTTTAATAAAATTTCAATACGATTCATTTCTGCTTGTCTCCTAATATGTCACACGACACTATTTATAATAAATAATATATTTGTCACCTATATTAACACAATAACAACAAAATATAAAGGAATTTTAGGTGTATGCTGTCACAGTGTATTTGTTTTGGTTAAAGTTTTATCTTTGGTTAAAAAACTTTTGAGATTTGCAAACTTCAGCTAGGGTAAAATTTTTGTAGGAAAATTAAATAAAATAAAGAAGAAGCACCTGTTTCTATGTTAGGATAAGTTAACCGACAAAATCCAAAGAAAGAGGTGCTTCTATGATTAACAGTATACAACATTTTCAACAGGATGGGGTAAAAAGATTAATAAAAATTTTTGAGGAATACGGAAAAGACATAACGAAGATGGCTGAGATGGTCTATGGAGTCACCAAAGAGGTGACAAATTTAGGATGTTCCATGATTGCTGAGGAATGGGAATCTTATGATGAGATCCTGAGAAAAAGAAAAGATTTGCGAAAAGGATGGTATATTGTCCGTAAGGATGAAACAACTATTACAACAAGTCTTGGAGATGTTACTTATAACAGGACTCTGTTTAAGAATACAAAGACAGGTAATAGTTGTTATCTTCTTGATAAACTACTGGAAATAGAGCCTCACACAAGAATGTCAGAGGATGCTGTTGCCCGTATGCTTGAAGAGGCAGTTGATAGTACTTATCGTTCAAGCGTATCAATCTGAATGGGGACGGAGCAGCTTGGATAAAAGCAGGTATAAAAGTGTTGCCTAAGGCTAAATTTATACTTGATAAGTTTCATATGCATAAGTACATTATAGCAGCGACATCACATTTGGCAGACAGTGCAGAAGATGCCATAAGTGAAATATATAGAGCGATTCATAAAACAGGGAAAAAGCATGTGAAGATGTATTTGACAGAATTATATATTCCACAGAAAGCGAAACGAAAAGAAAATCTGTAGAGACAACAAAAGGATACATTTTAAGCAACTGGAGCGGAATACAGATAAGCATGAAAGGAAAAGATAAGAACATCCAATGCAGTGCAGAAGGCCATGTAAGCCATGTGTTTTCGGACAGAATGAGTTCCAGACCGCTTGGTTGGAGCAGAATAGGATGCGATAAAATGGCGCGTCTGCGTGTGTATCAGAAAAATAGAGGAAATATGCTTGAACTTGTAAGATACCAGAAATAGGAACTGCCAATGGTGGCAGGCGCGGAAGAAGTTATTTATTCTGCCAGAGAAATGATTGCAATGGAGAACCGAAACAAGCAGAAACTCGGAAACATAGCTGATATACAGGTTTACTCAATACCATATCCACAGATTAAAAAGATTTCAGCATTAAAAAATCATATCTGGGGTTTGTAAAAACAGAAAAAAAGAATTAAAATAAGGTCAGTTAACAAGTCTGAAAATCTTATAGGTGACTTCTACCTTTTTAATTCCTACAGTAAATTTACGCTACCTTGGGGGCCTTTTTGACTGGTGTAAATTGATTAATGTGGTAAAATAAATTAAACTTAGAAGATAAAAATTTGCAAGATTTTATCATAGGAGGAGATTATATGACGAAACGTGAATTCGCTACAAAGTTATTGAATGAATTAGAAGAAAAACAAGATGTACAAAAGGTTGTAGATTCTATAAAAAATGTAAAAAGTAATGGCAAAAAACTTAGTGTAGATGAGCAACTACAGATTGTTAATCTTATTAGAGAAATTCATGCCAAAAAAGGATTATTTGAAGATGTAAGTGCTTTTCTAGCGCTTGTTAATCAAGTGGAGGCAAAGATAAAATCACAGAACAATTCTCAGGCAGGGGGAAGTAAGTAATGGAAACGGGTGATATAATAACACTTATTTTAGGAGTTGCATCTACAATAACAGCTTGTGGTACAATACTATTGTCATTTAGGTATAATAAATTAGTACAGGGTCAAGTTGAAATGCAAATAAGGGAACGCATTACAAATGCAAGAATACGATATGAAGATTTGATTATTAATCATAAGGATGAACTTAATGATGAATTGATAAAAAATGTATATGAATCTACGAAAGAAGAATTCCTCAATGCTTATGATGAGGCATGCCAAAAATATCTTGATAAGAAGGTGGATAAAGAACGATTTAAAAAATCTTATTTCACTGAGATACAAAGTATTGTAAAAAACGAGAGCTTTAAGCAGAAGTATGATACTCAATCTACATCATATAAAGCGACAGTGAAAGTTTATAATGAATGGTTTGATTTAGAAAAGTAAAGTTTTAAATGAAGCCTAATTATAGATTTTATGAATCGAAGGATAAGGTTTGTATCCTCTCATCGAAGATAACAAAAGGGTATGCAGATGATTTCTGCACACCCTTTTATTGTATCGGAAATAATGGGATATTTGAAAGGAAAGAGCTCTTTGATGATATTCGATAGACATGCAAATTTAAAGTATAAGTATGGCAATAGACATTTCTGGTGCAGAGGATATTATGTCGACACAGTAGGTAAGAATGCAAAGAAAATTGAAGAGTATGTAAAAAATCAGATGCAGGAAGATCTGGAATATGATCAGATGTCACTGAAGGAATACATTGACCCGTTTACGGGTGAGCCGGTAAATAAGGCATAAGTTAAAGCCCTTTAGGGCTTGCCTGTGGTAGCTAGCAGATGGCGAATCTTCAATGGCTCTTTAGAGCCGGCTAGTACCACAGGCTTATAGCCGCAGAGCAAACCACCAGCTGAGCTGGTGGTCATGATTAAATAATGCACACCCCCATCAGTAGTCTGTCCCCCCCTTAACTGACTACGATTTGACTACTACACAAGTCATTGATTTGCTCTGTTTTGCATTATTTTGCAAAAAGTGTAGTTTTAGAGAAGAAAAATACGATGCCCGCAAGAGTCGATAAAACAACGCGAAACTCGGCTATACAGGGCATTTCAGAACAGGAGGATTTTATGATTAAAATATTATTCATCTGTCACGGCAGGATTTACCGGGCATGATGAAAAATCTCAAATCGTCTCATAAGCCCCGTTTTTAAGCGTTTTTTGTGTTTCAGTCTCAAATTTACCAAAGATTTACCAATATTTCTGGAGAGCCAGACTTGCAAAAAAATGAGCCAGAATGAGGAGATTAAAACATGGGCGAATTGAAATCAAGAATAACGGAAAACGGAATTGATTATATCCTTGTTGGGGATTACTACATCCCAGACTTGAAACTGCCGGAGGAACACCGCCCCATTGGAAAGTATGGACGGCTACACCGGGAATATTTAAGAGAAGCCCACCCAGCCAGATTGAACACATTGACACTGACCGGGGAGTTATGGACATACCTTGCAGACCTGAACGAACAAGCACAGGAACGGTTAGCCACCATCATGGAGCAGATGAAAGCTGTCGAGGGCGTGACAGAGGAATTAAAGCGCACTTCTCAAATGGAATGGGTGCAGCGTTGCAATAACATTCACAACCGGGCAGAAGAAATTGTTTTGCATGAGATGATTTATTCATAACGGTATGATAGAATGATTACTGTTAAATTAGAATTGGGAGATGCCTATGAACAAGTTTTTGAATGATATAAGGAGTGCCGAAAATCCTATATCTGGTAATAGAAAAATTATAAATACCATAGCTGTATTGTTCCTTGGAATAGCTTTGGGGACTTTTTCAAAATTTTTGGATTTTCGTCAAACTGAACTGCCAAGTGTGCTTATGGCAATAGATGGGGCATTAGATGTTCATAATTTCCTTGGGCGTTTTGAAATTTGGGTATTGATTGCACTGTGTATTTCTATTTATAGTAATTCTGCAACAAGAGCAAGTGTTAATGTTTTTGCGTTTTTTGCTGGCATGGTTGCAAGTTACTATTTGTATTCAAACTATGTCGCAGGATTTTTCCCAAGAAGCTACGCTATGATTTGGTTTGGCTTTACCATGATTTCTCCGTTCTTGGCATTTGTCTGTTGGTATGCGAAAGGAAAAAGCAGACCTGCATTTATGCTATCAGTATTGATTTTAGCAGTATTGTTTAACATGACTTTCGTATATGGATGGGGATATTTCGAAGCACGCTCTGTTTTAGAATTGATAGTCTTTATCATCGGACTTACTGTTTTGAGGAGGGACACATTGAAAAGTTCTGTGCTAATGGGAACAATTAGTATAGTTCTTGCAGTTTTACTTGATATGGTTATTCCATTTCATTTTGGATAAACAACTTCCAGTGTCGTTCTAAAAATTCAACTGAATAATCCCAGCAAAAACCGCTGCTACATGGAAGCCAACAAACCATGCAACAGCG